>NZ_JBGGWE010000015.1:0-143138 GCF_041321095.1 Fibrella arboris
GGCGAGCCCCGCCCCTACATGATCACGGCCCACATTCGCGGCAATGTAGGGGCGGGGCTCGCCTCCGCCCTACGCCTGCGTCAGCAATACGCCCCAGCAATACACGCAACAACCACCCATAAATAACCCTCATCGATACATATGAAATACCTTCTCACAACATTCCTTGCCCTTGCAGTAGCTCCCTTGTCGGCCCAGACGCAGCCTAACGTACCCAGCGAAACGTTGCTGTTACGGCAGCCGTCGCTTTCTAAAACGCATATAGCGTTCAGCTATGGCGGCGACCTCTGGGTGGCCAACCGCGATGGCTCATTACCGCGCCGCCTCACGGTAGGGCCGGGCGCTGAAAGTGGGCCGCAGTTTTCGCCGGATGGCCAAACCATCGCCTTCACGGCTACGTATGACGGCAACACCGACGTGTATCTGGTTGGCATCAACGGCGGTATGCCCCGGCGACTGACCTTCCACCCTAGCCCGGAAACCGCCAAAGGCTGGTCGGCCGACGGGCAGCGGGTACTGTTCCTGTCGAACAGCGGATCGGCGGTCACCCGGTCGCCCAAACTGTTTACGGTCTCCACGAAGGGAGAACTGCCGCAGCAATTACCAGTGCCAATGGCCGGTAGCTGGGCTACCCTCTCGCCCGATGGCCGGGAACTGGCCTACAGCATCATCACCGACGCGTTTGCGACCTGGAAACGCTACCGGGGCGGCATGACAACACCCATTCGATTACTCAACTTACAAACGCTCGATTTTGAGGTGATCCCGCACATTAACGCGTCGGATGTGCAGCCAGTCTACGCCGGGAACACCGTGTATTTCCTCTCTGACCGCGCCCGCACCATGAACGTGTTTGCCTACGACCGGGCCAGCAAGCAGGTCCGTCAGATCACGAACCACACGGATTTCGACGTAAAAAACCTGGCTTCCGACGGGCAAACGCTTGTCTACGAACAAGCGGGCCGCCTGCACCTGCTCGATGCGGCCGCCACTTCGGACGGAAAGGGACAGCCTATCAAACTTTCGCTGGCGGGCAATACCGATGTACTGGCCTTACGCCCTACCTGGAAACCAGTGGGCAGCATGATGCGGTCGTTTCATCTGTCGCCGACGGGTGTACGGGCGGTAGTAGAAGCGCGGGGCGATATCTACACGCTGCCAGCAAAGAAAGGCGACTGGCGTAACCTGACCCTTACCGATAGCGCGCACGAGCGGAACCCACTCTGGTCGCCCGATGGGGCACGCATTGCCTACGTATCCGACGCGTCGGGCGAGTACATGCTCCTGGTGCGCGACGCCAAAGGCGAGAAACCCGCCGAGGCCATTTCGCTGGGTGAGCCCTCGTTCTACCGGCTCGATAAATGGTCGCCCGACGGGAAAAAGCTGCTCTACCACGACAAGAAATTGAACCTCTGGTACATGGACCTGTCGGTGGGTGCCCGCAAACCGGTGAAAGTCACTACCGATACCTTCGGGCCAAATTCAACGATCGAAGCCGACTGGTCGCCCGATTCAAAATGGATTGGTTTTTCGCGGAAGATGGACAATTACCTGAACCGGATTCACCTGTACGAACTGGCGTCGGGCACCACCACGCCCGTCACCGATGGAGCCAGCCATACCGACGCGCTGACGTTTAGCCGCGATGGAAAGTACCTGATCTTCACCGCCAGCACCAACGTTGGCCCTTCGTTTGCGTGGCTCGACATGGCAGGCCTGGACCGTCGTGGCTTAGTGACGCAAAATCTATACGCCGTGGTCTTGAACGCTAAAGACCCGAGCCCCTTCGCTCCCGAGTCGGACGATGAAAAAGACGCCCCGGCCCCACCGTCGGCCGACACGGCCCGCAAAGCGCCCGTGAAGAAGCCCGTTGTTACTTCGACGACCACCACCACGGTTGCCATTGGCAAAGCACCCAGGGTAGTGATCGACCTGGAGAATATTGGTCAGCGCATTGTGGCCCTGCCCATTCCGGCAGGCAGCATCGACAAGCTTAAATCGGCCGATGGCGACCGGTTATTTTACATCGGCTACACCCCCGCCGCCGCCAAACCCACGCTCTACCGATTCGATTTCAAGGAACGCAAAGCCGAAACGCTGCTGGCCGACGTGAGTGAGTACGAAATCTCGGCCGATGGCAAGAAAATGCTGTTCATGACCGGCTCCGACAAGCTGAACATCGCCGATGTGTCGGGCAAACCCAGCGTGACCGAGGGAAAAGTAGACGTGAGCACCTTGCAGGCGCTGATTGACCCACGGCATGAGTGGGCGCAGATGCTGAGCGAGTTCTGGCGTATCGAACGCGACTATTTCTACGTACCCAACTACCACGGTGCCGACTGGAACGCGATCAAAGCCAAGTACACGCCGTTTCTGGCCCACGTGGCGCACCGGTCTGACCTGAACTTCCTGATCGGTGAAATGATGGGCGAGATGGTGGTGGGCCATAACTACGTGAGCGGTGGTGATATCCCCGACAGCAAACCAATTCCTGTTGGTATGCTCGGTGCCGACTATGAACTGAGCAACGGCCTGTACCGATTCAGGAAAGTGTTCAACGGCGAAAACTGGAACCCGACCCTTCGGGCTCCACTCACAGAGCCCGGCGTCAGTGTGAAAGCGGGCGACTACCTGCTGGCCATCAACGGCCGACCGCTGACCGCCGACGATAACGTGTACCAGCAACTCGAAAACACCGTTGACCGGCAAATCACCCTGACGGTAGGCCCTAACGCCAGCCTGACGGGATCGCGGAAAGTCACCGTTGTCCCGATCAACAGTGAGGCAGGGCTGCGGCTGATGGACTGGGTAGAAGGCAACCGCCGTAAGGTGAGCGCTGCCACTGGCGGGAAGGTGGCGTATGTGTACCTGCCCAACACCGGTCAGCAGGGTTACGACAATTTCAACCGTTATTATTTCAGCCAGGTCGACAAGCAGGCCGTCATTGTCGATGAACGCTTCAACGGCGGTGGTCTCGTGGCCGACTACATCGTGGATATGCTCGACCGGCCCCTGCTGAGTTACTGGGCACCCCGCGAAGGCAAACCGTTTACCAGCCCCGCCGCGTCGATCTACGGCCCGAAGGTGATGATCGTGAACGAATACGCCGGTTCGGGTGGCGACGCACTACCCGCCTTTTTCCGTCGCCGTAATCTGGGTACCATCGTTGGGAAACGTACCTGGGGTGGCCTGGTCGGCATTTCGGGCTACCCCCCGCTGATCGATGGTGGTTCTGTCACCTCACCCAGTTTCGGTATCTACAGCCCGGAAGGCAAATGGGAGATCGAGAACGAAGGGGTAACCCCTGACGTAGAGGTAGAGATGACGCCTAAACTCAGTCAGAACGGGGCCGATCCACAGTTGGAAAAGGCGATTGAAGTGGTGCAGGAACAGTTAAAGAAATCGCCCGTTCAGTCGCGGCCCATGCCAAAAGGCGACCAACGCGCTGTTGGGGAGTAACAACTGTTTTGGTTTTATTGGTGTAGGTTGCTTCGCGCTGTTGTGTTGCTGACGCGAGCTAGAGCGCGAAGCAACCTATAACGAATTCTAGCACGCGAAGCCAGCTACGTCAGAGCCAAAGAAAGCAAACCATAATGACTACCCCCTTCCCGCTAACGTACCTGGCACCGGGCCTGTATCTGCACCGGATCGACCTGGGTACGTATGCGTCGTTGTGGCGAAAACAGGATGTTGCGTCCTTCTTCCGCGACATGACTGATCAGCTTGCCCAACAGGGTGAACGCGTCATTCACCTGTGGGAAGATGTGGCGCAACAAAAACCGGTAGTGGTCGCCTCGCGGCTGGCGGCTTTGCAGGGGCAATCCATCCGAATTCCGGGGCGGCTGACCAAGGCACGGCGGATTGATAAAGCCACAGCGCTGGCCTTTCTGGATGAGCATCATCTACAGGCACCACTACCCGGTAAGGTTCGCTACGGCCTGTACCTGCCCGAACGATATTACCGAATTTTGCCCCCGGCAGGAGTGCCCCCGGCGGGAGTGCCGGATACGTACCTGATCGAGCGCCCCGCTGATGAGTTACTGGTCGCCGTCGCTACCTTCGCCCAGCCACGTACCCAGCAGCGCAACGGCTTGCCACACCGCTCTGCTGAACTCCTGCGCGTAGCCAGCCGGATTGGTACAACAGTCGTTGGCGGGCTAGACAAACTGGTGAAGACGTACCTGACCAACCACCCCGCCGATGACCTGATGACCTACGCCGACCGTGACTGGTCGGACGGGGCGAGTTACCGAAAGCTGGGTTTTGACCGGACCGGCGAGACCCTCCCGCAGCAGTTTTGGCTCCATCCCGATGAGGGGATTCGTTACGTACCTGAGCGACTTCCGCTACCGGTAACTGAAAGTAATGCTATAGACTTTGGATACATTCCGGTTTATAACGCGGGGAGTTATAAGTTTGTAAAAATCTCACCTCACCCCCGGCCCCTCTCCTGAAAATCAGGAAAGGGGAGTAGCTTCAGCGTAGCTTCGCCAGTTTGGCAGATGGCTCTATTTACTCGCTTTCAAAGCGAAAGGAGTTACCCCTACGCTTCGCCAGTGCAGCGCATTTCCTCCTCTCCTTGTTTTAAGAAGAGGGGTCGGGGGTGAGGTAACCTACATATGACACGTCCCATTACAGCTACCGATTACCTCAAAGGATTTCTGCGCCTGATCCGGGTGCAGAACCTGCTGATCGTAGTCGGCACGCAGTACCTGGCACGCGTTGCGCTGATCGGCCCCCGCGAGAACTGGCCGCGCTTACTGCTCGATGGCCATCTGCTTATTCTCACCCTCTCAACGGTGTGCATCGCGGCGGCGGGCTATATCATCAACGATTATTTCGATGTCAAGATCGATATCGTGAATAAACCTGAACGGGTTATCATCGGGCGGTACCTGAAACGACGGTGGGCCATTACGGCGCATCAGGCCCTGAATGTGATTGGCTGCTTTTTAGGCTTGCTGCTGAACCGCTGGGTCTTTGCCGTTGATGTACTGTCGGTATCGCTGCTGTGGTTTTATTCGGCCAACCTGAAGCGGCAACCCTTCATCGGCAACCTTGTAGTTTCTTTCCTAACGGCCCTGTCGCTCATTGTGATGGCCGTTTATTACAAGCAGAATGAAAATCTGCTGATTGTGTATGCCGCCTTCGCTTTTGTGGTCACCATGGTCCGGGAGATCATCAAAGACATGGAGGATGTGCGCGGCGATGCCCGGTATGGCTGCCGGACACTACCCATTGTCTGGGGAATACGGCGCACCAAATACCTCCTCTACGTGATTATCGCCGCGTTCATTATGACGCTCTTTTTAACCGCCGAATCCTGGCAGAACCCGCGGTTGGGCTGGATTTTCATGCTCCTGCTCATTCCCGTTGCCTGGCTGGTGTATCGCCTCGTGCTGGCCGACACACGCCGCGAATACAGCTACCTGAGCAACCTCTGCAAGCTTATTATGCTGATGGGCGTGCTGACGATGGTGTGGGCTTAGATCTGTTTACTGTTTACTGTTTATTGTCTTCTGTTGCGCTGCTAACGACAACCATTCATGCTTTAGCGGAGCAACAGTAAACAGCAAACTGTAAACAGGTTTAGCAATCCCCGCCGTCCAGACCGTTCACCAGATCTTTCATATCGTCGATCAGGCGGGCGAGGCGATCGGCACCAATAATGGTGCTGAAGTGGGTGTGGGCTTCTTCCATACACTCATGCACCCCCATCAACAGTTCAAAGCCCCGTTCATTCAGAAAAATACGGCTGGCGCGGGAATCGATCTCATCTTTCTTCGTGTAAATGTAGCCCCCCGCCTCCAACAGGCTCACCACCTTGCTCATCATCTGCTTGGTCACATCGGCCTTACGGGCCAGTTCGTTGTTGGTAATACCGTTCTCCTCGATATTGGCGACCAACCGTAGGTAGCTGAGCTTGAAATCAGTGAAGCCACGCTGGTGTAAACGAGGTTCCATAAACTCATCCAGAAAACGTTTGAGCCGCCACGCCAGCCGACCCATCGACCGGCCTCTAATTTCCCGGAACATCTCAAAAGTGAAGAGTTTACTATCTACAGGTTTCATGGCTGTGGCGAACTTTTACGGCTCGCAAACTGATTAATGATTAATTAACAGGCAAATATAGTCAACTCACTTGACTTTAATAGTCAACTCAGTTTACCTTTGTCCGGTTCACTAAACGAGCACATTCTTTCTTTCTATTCACAACTAAAGTTCGCTCGCTTCATCTAATTAAACCTATGGCAACTGAATCAACGTCTCCTTTAAAAACCTATTTACCCAGGCTGATTGGCCTGGTTGTCATTGTGGCCGCCGCCTATTGGGGGTTCACGGCCTATAAGCGTGGCCAGCAGTACGAATCAACGGATAATGCACAAATTGAAGGCACGTCGGCGCCTGTGCTTGCGCGCGTAGCCGGGTACGTTCAGGAAGTCAACGTCGATGACTATGCTACGGTAAAACGCGGGCAGCCGTTGCTTACCATCGACCCGCAGGAATACGAAGTAGCCCTGCAACAGGCCGAAGCCGATTATCAGTCTACAGTAGCCGACATCAGAACCGCGCAGGCTGATCTGGCTACGGCCCAGGCCAACAGCCGCAATGTGGCCCAGAACCTGAAAGTAGCGCAATCGGCGGCGGCTGTGCAGGCCGTTCGGCGCAACAAAGCACAGGCCGATTTGCAACGCGATCAGAACTTATACAACGACCAGTCGCTGACCCGCAAGCAGCTCGACGATTCGCGCAATACGGTTGAGGTGCAGGCGCAAACCTACCAGAACAGCCAGGAACAGATTGGCCTGGCACGTACCCAGCAGGGTGTAGCCCAGGCTGGCATTCAGAAAGCACAGGCCGCCATTCAGAAAATGCAGGCTGTGTTGAAAGTAAAAGCCGCTGCCGTTGAGAACGCCAAACTTCGCCTGAGCTATGCTAAACTGGCGGCTCCGATTACCGGCAAGATTGGCAAGAAAAACGCTGTAGTAGGGCAGTATGTGCAACCCGGCCAAACGCTGATGACCATCGTAAACGACAGCACCTTCTGGGTGATTGCCAATATGAAAGAGACACAGCTGGAAAAAGTAGTGGTTGGCCAACCTGTTGATATCAAGATCGATGCCTACCCGGACCTGGACGTGAAAGGTCGCGTGGCGTCGCTGTCTGAAGCAACCGGTGCCCGATTTGCCCTGCTTCCTCCCGATAACTCGTCGGGCAACTTTGTGAAGATCACGCAGCGCGTTCCGGTGAAGATCGAGATTCTGAATCCAGACAAATTCAAAGGGAAACTCCGCGCTGGTCTGAGCGTCGATGCAGCCGTACGGGTGGCCGATTAAACGCAACGCCTTTATGGAAACTACACTAAAGGCCCCTGTAGCCCCGGCCTTACCAACGGGGCTGCGGCGCTGGGTCATCGTGATCACGGCCGTTACGGCAGCGATCATGGAGCTGATCGATACGTCGATCGTTAACGTAGGGCTGACCGACATTGCCGGTAGCCTGGGTGCCACCATCGAAGACGCCTCCTGGGTGGTTACCTCCTATGGGATCGCCAACGTCATCGTGATTCCGATGACGGGTTTTTTGCAGCGTTATTTCGGTCGCAAGAATTACTACATCGCCTCCATTATTCTGTTCACTGTTGCGTCGTATGGTTGCGGTATCGCCCCCGACCTCTGGACGTTGGTCTTCTTCCGCTTTTTGCAGGGTGTAGGCGGCGGAGCGCTGCTGTCAACATCGCAGGGGCTGCTGTTCGATGCCTTTCCGCCGCAACAACGGGCGCTTGCTTCGGCCCTGTTTGGCCTGGGCATTGTACTCGGGCCAACGTTCGGGCCAACGCTTGGGGGATTCATAATCGACAATTACCACTGGAGCTGGATGTTCTACATCAATATTCCGGTGGGCATAGCCGCTACGTTCCTCAGCATCCGGTTTATCGATAAGAAAGCTGACGAGTTCAGTATCGACCGGAAGGCCATCAAAATTGACTGGCTGGGCATTTTTCTGCTGGCGGTCAGTGTGGGTAGCCTACAATATGTGCTGGAGCGGGGCGAGGCTGACGATTGGTTCGATAACCAGACCATTCGTTACCTGACTGGTGCGGTGGTGGTTGCCCTTCCGTGGTTCATCTGGTCGCAGTTGCGCGGTACAAGCTCGCCCGTGCTCGATCTGCGTGTGATGAAAAGCCGTAACCTGGCCGTGGGGGCTGTGCTGATGTTTATCGTCGGCTACGGTCTGTTCACATCGGTATTGCTCTACCCGTTAATGGTGCAGCGGGTGGCGGGGTTCACCGCTACGCAAACTGGCCGACTGCTGATTCCGGGGGGGGCCATTGCCGCTATCTGTTTTCCGCTCGTCGGCCGGTTATTAGGGAAAGGCGTGTCGCCGCGATACATCGTTATGGCTGGGTACGTCTTCTTCGCCACCTTCTGCTTCATCATGTCGACGTTTACGACCGAGACCTCCGATGGTTATTATGTGCAGGCACTGCTTATCCGGGGTGTGGGGCTGGCGTTCGTCAATGTACCGTTGATCAACTCGTCGGTGGCGGGGCTGAAACCTCAGCAACTACCCATGGGTATTGCCGTAACCAACATGATGCGGCAACTGGGCGGTGCTTTCGGTGTAGCCATCACAAACACTTATGTTGCTCAGCGTGTTGCTGCTCACCGGGGCGATCTGGTAGCCAACATTACGTCGGAAAACCCGCTGGCTACGGATCGGATCAACGGCATGGCCCAGAACCTGGCGGCGAAAGGCATGAACGCGATCGATGCGGTTACGGGTGCTTACCGCACACTCGATTTAGCCGTGCAGAAGCAATCGCTCCTGCTGGCCTATCTGGACGCCTTCCGGCTGGCGGGTATGTTCTTCGTGGTCTCGTTCCCGTTGCTTCTCCTGCTTCGCTCTGTAAAAATGGACGCTGCTACAGCCAAAGCCGCTGCTGATGCAGCACACTAAAACTGTTGGTCTGTTTGCTGTTTACTGTTGTTCTGCACCGGAGCAACAGTAAACAGCAAACAGTAAACTCCAAATCGATGAAACCAATCCATACACTCCTTCTTTTGATCCTGCCTTCGCTGGCGCTGGCGCAGCAATCGCAGCCGCTTCCGGGCGATTTGAGTACGTTGTTGCAGCAGGCATCGGCCAATTTCCCCCTGTTGAAACAGCAGGACCAGCAAATTCAGGCGGCGGGTTTGCAGGCCGACCTGGCCCGTACGGCCTTAAAACCGCTGGTATCCGTTAATGGTACCTACCAGTACATCAATCCAGTACCCAAAGCAACGCTCCCCGTTGATGGGCGAAATGTTGAGCTCCAGTTTCAGCCCAACCATAACGTGAATGGTAATGTATCGGTCTCGCAGTCGATCTATGATTTTGGGCGAACAGGTGCCGCCATACAGCGAGCAGGTGATAACCTGCGCATTGCGCAACGGCAACAGGAATTGACCCGGCATAACCTGGCGTATCAGGTGGCGGCGGCCTATTACGGTATCGGCTTCATTCGCCGGAGCATCGTTGTTCAGGATTCGGTCATCCGCACAGCCGCCAACAACGTAACCATTCTGAATGCCCGGTTGCAAAATGGCGATGCCCTGCAATACGATGTCATTACACAGCAGGTACGGCTGAAAACGGCACAGAACCGGAAGATCGACCTGCAAAATCAGCTCGACCGGCAACGGGCGCTGCTAACGTACCTGACTGGCAATACCGACCCGGTTGTTGGTGTCGACGCCCAGCAGTTCAGCGGTATCATCCAACCCTTTGCGCTCGACGGGCAGGTGCAGCTGGCGCAGGCTGGCAATAAAGAAGTGTTGGCTGCTCAGGACCGCGTTCAGCTAGCCCAGACCGACGTTCGCATCGATGAGTTATCGGGCCGTCCCAACCTCGTTGCGCTCGGGTCGGCGGGTTTCAGGAATGGGTACGTACCTGATGTAACCACGCCGAAGTTCAACGTGGCGGCGGGCCTATCGTTTACAGCCCCGCTCTATGCTGGTGGGCGTTACAAATTGCAGCAGCAGGCGGCCAAACTGAATCTGAATGCCAGTCGCTATGCCGTTGACAATGCCAATGCACAACTCCGTCAGCAGTTGGCCCAACTCAACGCCGACATTGTCGCCAACCAGACCCGGCTACAGAACCTGAATACACAGGTATTGCAGGCACGACAGGCCCTTCAACTGGCTCAAACTCGCCTCCGCAATGGCGTAATTACCGCCGTGGAGCTGGAAAGTGCCGAAACTGGTATTGAAGAAGCCTTGCTGGGACAGCTGTCTTTTCAGTATCAGCTGGTGTTGAACCAATTGGAATTGAAGCGGTTAATGGGCGAACCGCTGTAAACGCGATCATTAAAAACTCCTAAATTATGATTTAGCGGTTTATGGTATAAGTAACAAAATCAAGCATTTGGGCGTTATCGGAGCAAACACCTTCTTCAAGACGTACTATTTCCATTCACAATAGACAAACGCTTAACTCTATGAACAATCAGGTCATCAATATTCTCAGAAACTTTGGTATTCAAGAGTCTCAACTGACTGCTGACGTCCACTTCACCCGCGACCTCGGCCTTGATAGCCTGGACACGGTCGACCTGATCATGCAGTTGGAACAGGAGTTTGGCATTCGCATCCCCGACGAGGATTATCCTAAGTTGGTAACCTTTGGTGGCGTACTAACGTACCTGGAATGCCAGCATGTTTCGGTTGCCGCCTAATCGTATTCAGACTACATCCCGTACGTAGAAGGGTCTCTGGTGCTATACCAGAGACCCTTCTTATTGTCTCGCTCTTACGGGCAGTCGTTTGATCGTTGGTTAGCAACGAATACGTGCTGATGATCATGACTGACCACCTGGCTGCCCCTCACCCATCGCGAAAGCCAGGGCCCGGCGTTCGGCGTAACTGAACAGGTTATGGGGCGTCATGAAACCAACGTGCCCACCAAGGCGCGGCGTTTCCAGGAAGAAGTGGGGCAGGTGTTCGGTCAACCAGACCGGCGAACATTCGGGCGAAAGCAATGGATCGTTCTGTGCATTGAGCAAGAGGGTTGGCACGGTCAGGCCTGGCATGAAATTGACAGCCGAGGCCTGCTCATAAAAATCATCGGCATCGCGGTAGCTATTTACCGGGGCCGAAAACCAATTGTCGAAATCTTTCCAGACACGTACCTGCTTCAGCCGGCCCATATCGAGCCGACCAGGAAAGAGGGCCGCTTTCTGCGCCATTTTAGCGGCCAGCTTCTTCATGAACCGGTTCCGGTAAAATCGATTACGGGGCAAATCGAGCAGCGAGGCGCTGGCCTTCAGATCGACAGGGGCCGAAATGGCAATCACCCGACTGATAGCCGCTGGCAGGTCTACTCCGTGTACACCCGCATATTTCAGCGAAATGTTTCCGCCCATGCTGTACCCCACCAGCACAACCTCATCATACTGTTTCTGCCTTAGCGCATACCCGATCACCTCGCCTATATCCCCAATCTCGCCGTGGTTGTAGAGACGGAAGGCGCGGTTCATTTCGCCGCTGCACGACCGGCAGTTCCAGGCCAGCGCATCATACTGTTGTTCGTGAAAAAGGCGGGCCGTTCCCCGCATGTAGTGCCGCTGACTGTCGCCTTCGAGGCCGTGGGTCAACACCACCAGGCGCTTATTGTGGGGGGCACGTAGCCAGTCAAGATCAACAAAGTCGCCGTCTGCTAAGTTGAAACGCTCCCGTTGATAAAATACCCCCGGAATACGCCGGGTAACGCTGGGTATAATCGTTTGTAGATGAGCAGTATACTGAAAACGAGGCGGGCCAGTATAGGCCGACGGAATAACAGGCATTAACTTCTGGTGATAAATCCGTGTTTAACTGAAAGCGGTAGTAAGCTTTGCTGGCTTTGAGTAGTTATGTATAGTCAGTAAGTGGTCATTTGCGGTTGCACATTGCCTGCCGCCCACGCCTGACCAGTCAACAACCAGTCAATGACTACCCGATGACCTTTCCTCTGTAAAATGAGTTATGCCAAATATATCTCGGTAGCCCTGGCCAGTATGCTCAAGTTCATTGGTGGACCGCTGGCTGGTCTGGCCCTGAAATTAAGCTGGCACGAAACGGCAATCTGCTCGGCCATAGGCATGATGGCCAGCGTGCTGCTGGTGTTGTTTGCCGGCTCAGCCATCAGTCAGCTACAGGCTCGGTATCAGAAAGCGGTGCCCCGGTTGTTTTCGAAGCGTACCCGGCTGGCCGTTCGCATCTGGCAAAAATCGGGTCTGGCGGGGATTGCCCTGCTCACCCCCATCTTACTGACGCCCATTGGCGGCACAGCCCTCGCTATATCGTTTCGCGTGCCTATGCCACGGATAATCCTGGCCATGCTGATGAGTGGCAGCTTTTGGGGCGTAGTGCTCTCATGGGGCATGTACCAGATACCGGGGTTGTTCAAGTAAGCGTTGCGCTTATCGCAGACAAGTGATACTACAACCATTCGCTGTCACTCGCCACAGGCAAGCGCCAACGAACAGGAGCATGATCAAGCTACGCGACTATCGACCTACGACTATCCAGACTGATGCCCGCAGCGGCTGACCGTTTTCGACTACGTCTGACCTTCCTACCGACTTACTTCAACGGCTGGCTTGGCCGTTTTCTTGCGGAAATCGCCGCGAGAGAAGTGCTTCTCGATCAAACAGTAGAGCAGAATAAAGAAGTAGCGGCTACCCATCTCCTTGATTTTCAATTTCGATTCGCCGTATTTCCGGTTTGTCCAGCTGTTGGGCACCACCTCGTAGCTATACCCACGCACCATTGCCTTTAAAGGCAATTCGACCGTCAGATTAAAGTGCGGCGATAAGAAGGGCTTGAGCCCTTCCATGGTCTCGCGGCGGTACAGCTTAAAAGCGTTGGTCGTATCGTCGTACCGGGTATTCATCATCAGCCGGATGATCAGATTGGCGACCCGGTTGATGACTTTTTTCAGGGCTGGGTAATCGATCACCTTACCGCCTTTCTGCCAACGTGAGCCGAAGACAGCATCGGTACCGGTATCGCGCATTTTAAAATAATACTTTACCAGATCCTCGGGATCGTCCGACATATCGGCCATAAACACGGCCACACAATCGCCCGAGAAACGTTCGAGACCGTAACGAACGGCATACCCGAAGCCATTGGGGCCGGGGTTGGTGAAGACAACCAGCGAGGGAATTTCGGTTTGTAATCCTTGTAGAACGGCCAGCGTGTTATCTCTCGAATTATCGTTGGTTACGCAGATCTCATGGTCGATGCCATAGTTGGCAAGCGTCTGATACAACGCACGGAGCGTTTCCGAAATCGATTCTTCTTCGTTGTAAGCAGGGATAACTACACTTAGCTTCATAAGCAAAATTGGGTGACGCTGTAAAGTTACGCTGGTTTCCAGTGTGATGGAACATCGGGCACGGCTACGTTGATCTGTTGCCTTGTTTCATTAGGTAGCGGGCCTAGTTTGGCCGCCTGTACATGACGTATGACCTGCTCTTCGGATCGTATACCCGGAATAACCACCGACACCGCCGGATGGCTCAGGCAAAACCGCAGGGCGGAAGCGCTGATCCCCCCTTCCAGCTCATCCAGAAAAGCTACTTGGCGAACAGAATCGAGTAACCACTGGCGGTCGCGGTCGGGCAGGTAGTGCCGGTATTGATCGGCAGGAAACACGGGGTCCTCCGCCAGGTACGTTGCTTTCAGAAAGCCCGAAGCCAGGGGTACCCGTGCAATGAATCGGTACGATGCCGAAGCCGGGTCCGTCCACAGAACCGTTTCGGCGCGACGGTCCAACGCATTGTAGATTACCTCCAGCACCGATCCGAAACCTGCATCCATAACACGTTTAGCCCCGTAGACTGACCGTGAACTGACGCCATAAGCCTTTATCTTACCAGCCCGCACCAACGCATCAAATGGTTCGGGATCATAAGTAGTCCAGTCGAAAGCGTCGGGGGGGCTGTGCAACAAGAGCACATCGAGCACATCGCGCTGTAACCGGCGCAGACTGGCATCGACGGCTTCGGTCAGGTACGCTGGACTGTACTCCTGAGTGGGTTGTCCGGCCGCGTCGCGACGATTTCCGAATTTCGTACAGATCTCGACCGAAGACGTACCTGGGTACGTTACCTGAGCAAGTGCCTCACCAACCAGGGTTTCGGCTTGTCCGGCCCCGTAGCTATCGGCCGTGTCAATGAAGCGGACGCCTTCATCGATGGCCCGGTGAACAGCCCGGATAGCAGCGCCCGTATCAACGGCACCCCAACCCGTTGGCTTATCGCCAACGTAGTTGGGGCCACCCAATTGCCACGTACCTATACCTAGTCGGGCGATTGGTTCCGTAATGGCATCGCTCATGCGGCTACAGCAGCCGAATCACTGGTTTGATTGGCTTCCGACAGAATAATTTTTCCTTTGATCAGGCTGCGCTGACCAGGATATTCAGCAAAGAAGGCATTACGACCGTGCATAACCCGATCATCGTGGAAGAAAACACATTCGCCCTGCTTCAGGGTAACTGGCATCACGATCCCCGATTCAATGATCCGGGTCTCCAGGAACTTCTGCCAGCGCTCGCACATATCGAGTACTTCGGGCGAGTTCTCTTCGCGATCAAGGCAGTAGTAATTCCAGTTGGCCAGGTAACCTGCTTCGTCTTCATAAAGTGGTTTCCGCACCTTACGCATCCCTCCTTTCGAGTGAACCACGTCGGTGCGCATCAGTTCGTCGAGCAGGTCGGTGGCTCCATCGAGCTTCAGGCATTCAACCAGCGTTGGCAGCGCAATAAAAGTAGTGGCTCCGCCAAGTTTAGCCTGCGAGGCACTGTAAAAGAAGTTCACGGCTACTTCGTCATACAGCTCAACGTATGAATCGTCGGTATGCATGGGTTGCCGCGTATTGCTCGACCGGTACCGATCAGGAATTTCGGGGTTGTAGGTAATGTCGATCCAGCGATTCCCTGTTTGCTGCCCAGTAGCGATATCCTCATCAGCAGCGTGGATTTTCCCAATGGTTTCTGACAGGCGGCTATAAAAATCGTGAACGGGCAGATCGGGTTTGAAGTCTGACAGGTGTACAACCAGGTTGTTCAACACAGCCTCTTTCACGTTCTGAATCGTTTCGTCGGGCGTTGTGTACGCCACTTTAGCAAAGAAATTCATATCGAGCTTGCGTTTCGTTATAGTAAAAATAGTGAATGATAACCCCTTGACATACAAGATGATTAACGAAATGGGGTCTCTTCAAATAAGACAGGGCGAATTTAAAAACCAAACCGAGTTAATAAACATTCTAGTGCTGATTAAGCGCCCGTACAAGTATGATTTCTATCAATAGGAAAGCCAGTGCCGCCATAATGCAGTACGGCCACAGATTAGTGCCAAGATTCTCGCGTTCCAGGGCCTGTCCGAAGTCGCTGTCCCGGATGCTATCAAAAACCTCTACATTGGCTTGGCTGGAAAATGCCTGCCGCAAGTCGGCGGCGCTGTAAAAGTCCATCTGCGATTCGGCCCGTCCGTGATTCAGGGCGATAATCCGTTCGGTTTGGGCTTTTCCATCGGCACCGGTACGCTGAAGCTCATAATACCCTGCCTCTACCGTTTGCCCGGCCGTAAGTTGGTTGGCTTTGGGAAGCTCAAGTACCAACTGATTACCTACCACGCGCTGTACCGGAATAATTTCCAGCGATTTAGTCTTCAGTTTATATACCGCCCGGTCGGCTGCGTCGGCAGCATTGGCCGACGCGGGGAACGTCAGTACGTTTTCATCGAATGAATAAGCCGTGCGCTGAGGGCGTACGCTCAGCGCCGCTATCTTGTACATGACCGGCACAAACAGCGCGTGCTGCGCCAGGTTACCGTAATCTGTACTAAGTGGACTGGCCAGGATGTAGAGCTGCCCCTGTTTGCCCGCCTGCCCACCAACGCGCGATTGGGTCAGAAACGACTGCCCGCTGCGTAGGGTCAACAACCGATCGCCGCCATTCCATTGCCAGACGGCCGTGGCCTGAGGCATATTCAGCGCTTCCTGCCGAAAGCCCTGCTGAAATACATCGGAGAAAAATGGGTTACGCCGATCTGGTTCCGTAATGGGAATGGGGGCCGCATCGACGGGATTCACCTGAATGCCAGGTACGTTCAGGCTGCTCAGAAACGGTCCGTAGCTTGCCGCATCGGGCCGAACCGGGGGAACCACCAGCATACTGCCGCCCTGCTTCACAAATTGATCCAGTTCGGTCCGTAACGTACCTGACACCTGAGGAACGCCCTCCAGCACGACCAGGTCAGTGCCTTTTAATTGACCGACGTCGAAGTTCTGCGCCGAAAATTGCCGGAACGTGAACAGGCTATCGTTTTCGAACACCGCCTGTACATAATCAGGCCCGAGCGCGGGACCGTTCGTTTTCTGGCCGTATAGATGCAGGACCCGGATGGCAGGCGAGGCTTCGATAACGAAATAATAGTCGTTGTCGAAGGTGATGGGCTGATCGTCGAAGAAGACGCGGCCACGATGAAACCCCTTCCTGGTTACGTTTACCGTCAGCGTAACATCGCCCGTTCCGCGCCCGGGCAAATTCACCGATGCGGTAGATACCTGAACATCATCGAGGTAGAGACGTATGGGCAGGTTTTGCACGGCCTCCCGACCGCTGTTGTGCAGGCGCACATTGAGGCTGTTGTTCTGCATTTCGCGCACAAAAGGCGTGGTGAGCCAAACCGAATCAACGGCTACATTTCGCTCTGTCTGGGCGGCAATGGGCACAATGAACAGTCGATCGGCGGTATCAATGCGCAGCCGACTGATATCACCCGCTGTACTTTTCTGGAAATCAGAGAACCAGAATAGCTGATGTGTGCCGCCCCGGCCGGTGCTGGCCAGCAGGTTCCGCTGGCGGCGGTACACGGCCTCCAGCGTACGCGGCGTATGGGCCAGTTTAACGGACGCCAGCCGGTCGCGGATCGCTTCGGCGGTGGCGGTCTGCTGCTCGTCGGCCGAAAAATCGTTGGTCAGCAGTTGCAGCGACGTAGCGTTTTTGAACAGCGTCAGCAACTGATCAAGTTTACCAACGGCCATGTCGATATACCGGCGATGGGGGGCGTTGTTTGTCTCCTCGTTCTGCATACTGAACGAGTTATCGATATACAGGCTGGTAGCGCCCTGCCTCGATAGGCCCAGGGTGCTTTTCGAAGGAATGAACGGCTGGGCAAACGCCGCCACCAACGCCGCCAGGAACAGGCATCGCGCCAGCAGAATGAGCCAGTCGCGCAGGCGCCGAAACGAACGGGTGGTGGTCTGTACCGTCTGGAGCAGAGCTACGTTGGTGAAGTAGACCCGCCGGGTACGTCGAAAATTAAATAAGTGAATGGCAATCGGAACCGCAAGGGCCAGCAATCCCCATAGAAAGGACGGAAATAGGAAACTCATAGAGGCGTAACGCTTTCAGGCCCCAAGTTAAGGTAGAAAAGTTATCCTCTGTCTTAAGTCCTCTGTTTACAGTTTACAGTCTTCCGTTGCGCTACTATATCACCATCGTTGCTAAGATGCAGCGCAACGGAAGACTGTAAACTGTAAACAGAAAACTAAACGTTACCCCTTCAAAATGGTATGCCCCATTTTGTCGCGTTTAGTGGCCAGGTACCGCTCGTTATACGGATTACTGGGCATTTCGAGCGGTAGAGTTTCTACAATTTCCAGGCCGTAACCCATCAGGCCCGCCCGCTTTTTAGGATTATTGGAAATCAACCGGAGTTTATGCACCTCCAGATCGCGGAGAATTTGGGCGCCCACACCATAGTCGCGCGCATCCATAGGCAGCCCGAGGTCCAGGTTGGCCTCAACGGTATCGCGGCCGCTTTCCTGTAACTTATAAGCTCTCAGTTTGTTGAGCAGGCCAATGCCGCGCCCTTCCTGAAACATATACAGAACAACCCCTTTCCCCTCGCGCTCAACCATTTCCATGGAAGCATGCAACTGAGCCCCGCAATCGCAGCGGCAGGAACCAAAAATGTCGCCCGTTACGCACGATGAGTGCACCCGAACCAGCACAGGTTCCCCTGGCTCCCATTTCCCTTTGATCAGCGCCAGGTGGGTGTCTTCAGTATCGCTCTGCCTGTAGGCGATGAGCTCGAAGTGGCCCCATTCCGTGGGCATATCAACGCCAATTTCGCGTTTGATCAGGGTTTCAGTACGCAACCGGTAGGCAATCAGGTCCTGAATACTGACCAGCTTCATGCCAAACTTATCGGCCATGATCCGAAGCTGCGGCAGGCGGGCCATCGTTCCATCTTCATTCAATACTTCGATCAGCACACCAGCCGGTTTCAGACCAGCCAGCTGGGCCAGATCAATAGCCGCTTCCGTATGGCCTGCCCGACGGATAACCCCGCCATCGACCGCCCGAAGCGGAAAAATATGGCCGGGGCGGCCCAGATCTTCCGGTGCGGTGGCCGGATCTACCAGGGCGCGAATGGTCTTTGCCCGGTCAGCGGCCGAAATACCCGTGGTGCAGCCGTGGCCCAGCAAATCGACCGAAACGGTAAACGGCGTGGTGTGTACCGATGTGTTACTGGTGACCATCATATCGAGGCCCAACTCACGGCACCGTTCATCGGTTAGTGGTGCGCACATCAGGCCGCGCCCCTCTTTAACCATAAAGTTAACCATTTCGGGAGTGACCAATTCGGCCGCGCAGATCATATCTCCCTCATTTTCACGATCTTCGTCATCGACTACCAGCACAATTTTACCGGCACGGATATCGGCGATGGCTTCTTCTATTCGATCTAACTGGCTAGTGCCCGTATCTTTGTTCATAGGTAATTGAGATCAGTAGCGTTTTTGGCGGGTTATTTGCTCCGTTTCTATCACCGCTATCCATCCATTTACAAAACTCTGTCGGGCAAAGATACGTTTCTTCGGATGCGCGAAAACGCCGGGAATTGCGTTAAGGATTCAGATCAACAAGGAAGTAGCTACGAAACAATATTACATCGTGAATGGATTCTGGAGCAGGCAGTGGCACCTTATGGCGCTAGTTATCAGCCTGTTAATTAGCACATCACCTAGCCTGGCGCAGAACTTCTGCCCTACCTCAACCGCCACCGAAACAGGCGGTTTTTCGGTGCCCGCTCAGGTATGCGCCGGTAAGCCCGTTACCGTTACAGGCGTACCCGCTTCGTTGGTAAACATCAGGTATGTTTATCAATATAGTGGTAATGGTATACCCGGCGGGGTAGCCAGCACCAGTAATATCTACACAACACCAGGTAGTTATACGATTCTTCAGGTTGCAGCGGGGTCAAACGCGACGGGTACGTTCGCCTGCCGGGTCGTGGAGGTGCTGCCGGTGAAGGCGGTATCGTTTAGTACGGCCAGTTGCTCAAACCGCACGGTGTCGCTTACCTACACGCTCGACAACGAAACGATCCGCTACAACCAGCTATCGATCAACTGGGGCGACGGTAGCGCTACGCAGTTTGTTGCCCTGAACGGAACAACGACTACAGCGTCGGTCAAACATACGTATGCAGGAACAGCCGCCAATTACATCGTTCAGGTGTCGGGCTCCTACACCAACGCCTGTACGGGCAACCCGGCCGCACAGAATGTGCGGGTACAGACAACCACAGCCATTGACCCAAACATTCTTACGCTGACTTCCGATGCCACCCAGGCCACTATTAATTTTCAGGGTCCCGATGGCTTTAACCTGGAATTATATAAAAAAGATGCCGCGGGGGTTTATGCGCCCACAGGGTTAACCGGTACGTCGGGCGGTAATTTTACGATACCTGCCTCACCAGCGTCGGTCAACTGCTTTCAACTTGTTGCCAAAGATGTATGCGGTGGTTCCGAGCGGCGATCAACCGAGGTGTGCAGCCTGGTGCTGACAGGAACGGCCGAAGACAGGCAGAATGTGCTAAGCTGGCAACCTTACAGCGGCTCTGGCGGCACATTCGATACCTACCGGGTCTACAAAAACGGAGGGCCGCCTATTTTTTCGGCCCGCGACAGGCAGGTATCCACATACACCGACATTGACAACATCATTTGCAGTAAAAACTATTGTTACGTGCTGGAGGCCACCATACGCAATACGACTGTGTCGCCAACCGTGGTTCGGTCTATGTCGACCTGCGTATCTGGTTTCGATAATGGCTCGGTTGTTTCGCCCACATCGGCTTACGTATCCGTTCAACCGAATGGCGTTAACGTGCAGGCTACCTTACCGACTGTTGGGTTACCGTCGCCGTATACGCTCATTGTTACCCGAGCTACAGGGGTAGGCACTCCGTTCTCTCCACTGGGTGTGAGCAGTGACCGGTCATACCTTGACGCTACCGCCCAGACCGCCAGTCAGAACTACTGCTACCAGACGGCTATTCGCAACTCATGCGGTGTGTTATCGAAACCCACGTCGCCTGCCTGCACTATTTTACTGACCAAGAATGCCAACGGCTCCATTAGCTGGACGCCCGATTCGCCGTATGCCAACGCCCCCCCGCAGTCGTATCAGGTAATTTTTATTGATCCCGCCACGGGCGCATCGGATAAACGGGATCTTGGTAAAGTGACCACCTTCACCCCCGACCCAAACAGTCAGGTTACCCAGTATCAGATTGCTGCCGTGAACAGTGCCGGTATTGAAAGTTATTCAAATCCCGTTGAGGTCGAGCTTGGGTTGCGGGTGTTCGTGCCCAACGCCTTTACCCCCAATGGTGACCAGCAGAACCAATCGTTTATGGCTAAAGGGCTGCTGGCTTTCTGGGAAACGTTCGAGATGACGATCTACAGCCGGTGGGGCGATGTTGTCTATAACACCACTGATAAACATACGGCCGGCTGGAACGGGGAGGTCAATGGCGCTCCGGCTCAGATGGGCTACTATAGCTATCGGATACGGATCACGGATGCGCTGGGAAAAGGCTACGAACGAACAGGGCAGGTACTGCTTATTCGGTAAACTGGTTGGTGTCCTTTGCGGTTAGTAGGTTATCGGGTCACGGCGTGGCCCTACAACGATCTAATTATCTTTTAGCAGATACACTACTATGTTTGGTAACCTTGGCGATATGATGGGCATGATGGGGAAAATGAAGGAAATTCAATCCCGTATGAAAGATGCTCAGGAAAGTTTAAGTACACTTTCGGCAACCGGTGAGTCGGGGGCAGGCCTGGTTCGGGCCACTGTGAATGGCCAGAAACAACTCACCGCCCTAGCCATTGATCCCGACCTGCTGAAATCGGCGGATGATCGCGAGATGCTTCAGGATCTGGTGGTGGCCGCTACCAATAAGGCGATGGAAAATATTGAGCCGATCATTAAATCGCATCTTCAGCAAGCTACTGAAGGGTTGTTGCCCAATATTCCAGGCCTCGATCTAGGCAGTATGATGGGATGAGGCAAAGGTCGAACGGAGTCGTAAGTCTGGAATCTCGATCTATTTCTTTGCCTTGTTCATGTCTACCCTTGCTGTTGTTATCCTGAATTATAATGGCCGTGGGTTTCTCTCCCGGTTCTTACCAACGGTTATTGAGCATGCCGACGGGGCTATCATCTATGTAGCAGACAATGGCAGTAACGATGGTTCGGTGGCGCTGCTGCAAACGCATTTCCCAACTGTACGGGTCATTGAATTGCCAGCGAATGAAGGTTATGCGGGCGGTTACAATGCCGCCTTGCAACACATCCGTCAGCAGGAGGCGCCACCGGTTTACTACTGCCTGCTCAATTCAGATGTTGCTGTAACGCCTGGCTGGATCCGCCCCATGCTGGCGCTGCTCGATGCCCAACCGCAAGTGGCTGCCTGCCAGCCAAAACTTCTGGCCTACGACCAGCCAGCGCAGTTTGAGTATGCGGGTGGGGCCGGGGGCTATCTCGATTGGCTGGGCTTTGCCTTTTGCCGGGGGCGCCTGTTCGATACCGTCGAAACGGACACCGGCCAATACAACGATAACCGGGCGGTTTTTTGGGCGTCGGGCGCCTGCCTGTTCGTCCGAGCGTCGGTTTTTCACGCGACGGGCGGTTTCGACGCGACGTTTTTTGCCCACATGGAAGAGATCGACTGGTGCTGGCGGGTGCAACGGCAGGGCTACGAAGTCTGGACTTGCGGTGAGGCCACCGTTCATCATGTCGGCGCAGGTACGTTGGCCAAGACAAACCCGAAGAAGACGTACCTGAATTACCGCAATAGCCTCGTCATGCTGTACAAAAACCTGCCTGGTCAACAGCTCTGGGGATTGTTATTGCTTCGACTGGTTGTCGACGGGTTATCGGCCGGGCCACTTCTGCTCCGTGGCGAATGGGCGGCTATCTGGGCTATCATTCGGGCACACTTTGCTTTTTACAGCCGGTTGGGTCGGTCCGACGCTTCGGCGTTATATGGGCAACGACAAGCCCTGGCGACCGTAGCAACGCAGGAGGTACCGCTGTTTCCTAAAAGCGTGGTCTGGGCCTATTTCGCCAAAGGCGCACGGAAGTTTTCGGAATTATAGCGGTTAACGGTCAATACTGAAGCACCGAGTAAACAGCATCCTTTCTTGATGACAAAAACTCTGCATTCACGGCGCCTCGGCGTTGACCCATTTTTTGCCGAATACCCTACTGTAGAATCGGCTTTACGTCGATCTGGCTCTGGTGATACACCAGTGAATGGGGTTCCACGCTGTCGGTCAGCCATACATTCCCGCCAATAACCGAATGGTGACCCACCACCGTATGCCCGCCAAGGATGGTGGCGTTGGCATAGATCACTACGTTATCTTCAATGGTAGGATGCCGCTTCTTCTGCGCCAGCGACTTGGCCACATGAGTAGCCCCCAGGGTCACGCCCTGATACACACGCACGTAGGCCCCGATGATGGTGGTTTCGCCAATAACAACGCCCGTGCCATGGTCGATGAAGAAGGACGGTCCAATGGTGGCGCCAGGATGAATATCGATGCCGGTTTGCCCGTGGGCGTATTCGGTCAACATTCGGGGGAGCAAAGGTACGTCAGCTTGTAGCAGCGCATGGGCGATACGATACACCGCAATGGCATAAAAACCGGGATATACGGCAATCACCTCTTCAATGCTGATTGCCGCCGGGTCGTTATCGGCAATGGCCTGGGCATCGAGCAGCAGGTTTTCATGAATGGCGGGCAGCTCATCAAAAAAACGCATGGCTACGGCCTCTGCTCGGGTGTTCAGGTTGGGCTGAAGCGGACTCAACAGACACAACAGTTGCTCATGTAGCCGCTGGTAGGTTTCCCCCACATTGGCCGTAGCCGACTGACAGTCCTGTGTTACAGGAAACAGCAGACGCATCAGTTGATCAATGAACCGACCTGCGTCGGGGCGGGAAGGTAACCGGTATTGATAGCGTTTTTGCTGCGCAGTAAGGCGATTTAAGAAATCAATGAGCGGGGTAGACATACGTATAGTGGCTAATCTGCCCCAATCTGAGGCAACTCACCAACAATCCCATACTGATGGCGTTGGTCGTTAAGTGGGGCAAAATACCCTTAATTAACTGATTGGCGAACAAAAGGTAGGCCAAATAGTTCGACTTCCCGGAATGGCCTGCCTTTTGTCTGGGTCTCCGTGCATTCCAACTGCTTTTGTCATGCTTTACAAAACCATCACTACCCTTCTTTACTCACTGGTGGCCACCTCCGGCTTCTCTTTCCTGTTATCATGGGCCTGCTCGTCACCCACGGATGCCTCGACCACAAAAACGGCCGCATCGCCGACGGCCATTACCATTTCTACGGCAGATGCACACCCCGGCCTGACCTTCGACGCGCCTGTTGAGTATACCTACGCCAATGACGGTACCAGCAGGATGTTTGTGCTCGAGCAGGCTGGGAAGATCAAAGTAATTAACCAGGCAACGGGAGCCAAGTCGGCCGACACGTACCTGGATATAAAAAATAAGGTAGCCTATGGTGGCGAGATGGGCCTGCTGGGGCTGGCCTTCCATCCGAAGTTCAAAGAGAACGGCTATTTCTACGTCAACTACACAAAAAATAATCCGCGCGAAACGGTAATTAGCCGGTTTAAAGCCAGTTCAGCCAACGCCCGTCAGGTCGATCCCGCTTCAGAGGTGGTGCTGTTTACGTTTAAGCAGCCCTATTCGAATCATAACGGCGGAAAAATTGCTTTCGGGCCAGACGGATACCTGTACATCGCAACCGGCGACGGAGGCAGCGGCGGTGACCCGCAAAACAACGCGCAAAACCGGGCAAGTATGCTGGGCAAAATCTTGCGGATCGATGTAAACGGAAAAGACAAGGGTCAATACGGGATTCCGGCTGATAACCCGTATAAGAGCAACAAAGACGGCTTCCTGGAAGAAATTTACGCCTACGGGTTACGCAATCCGTGGCGGTTCAGCTTCGACAGGCAGGGAAAACTCTGGGCGGGCGACGTGGGCCAGAATGAGATCGAAGAAGTGGATGTAGTAACGAAAGGCGGCAACTATGGCTGGCGTATCCGGGAAGGGAATGCAGGCTACAAACCAAACGAAAAAGCGGCTGATCCGCTCATCGACCCTATTCATACCTACTCCCATGCCAACGGTGACCTGTCTATAACCGGTGGGTACGTGTATCAGGGAAAGGCAGTACCGGCGCTGACTGGTAAATACATTTATGCCGATTATGTGAGTGGTCGGGTCTGGGCGCTGACGCCCACCGGCACCAACAAGGCTACCAACCAGCTCCTTTCCGAAAGAGTAGGCACTGTATCTGCCTTTGGTGAAGATCGGGCTGGCGAGCTTTATATCTGCGATCACGCTGCCGGCCGAATTCTGCGACTAGCCGACTAAGGGTTATTCGGCTACGCTGCTGCCCGTTTTTTTGCTGGTTTTGTCAGCGCGGTAGTTTGTCCAGAGAATGGGCAGCTGGCGCATCAACGCGTCACGATATTGCCGACCAATAGTCAGTACCTCGTTCATAATGCGCAGATCGTTCCCTTGCACAGCCCCAATGTGATGAATATTCACGATATGCTTACGCGATACCCGCGTGAATTGGGCAGCGTCTAGTTGCAGTTCAACTGCGCCGAGGTTGGTTGATAACCGGAAGGTTTTATCGACCGTAATGATATCAACCCAGGCTCCTTCAGCCTGTACATACAGAATGTCGTTTTTAGCAATCTTTTCGTAACACTGATTAGCCGTGACGACAAACACGCAATCACTGATCAGAACAGGTGTGGACATGAGCGGAAAGCCGTACTGGCAGGTTTGCAATGGCAACCTGGGTCAGTCGCATCTCTACAAAAGTATCCGTCATGGCCACATAGGAGTCCATTGACATATTCCTCTTTTGTTCCTTCATTTGTTCCTTACGTATTCGTTAATTGTTCCTTCGCAAAAGAAAAGGCCCTATGACTGAGGATGAAATGCAGGCGTTACGAAACGACATCAAGAAAAAATACGAGTCCTATCATGCAGACAAGCCCGGCAAGTATCCTAAAATCAAGTTCAACAGTTACCCCGCTGCTTACCTGCCCCTTCAGGATTCTTTCAAAGAGGAATTACAGAAATATGGACAACTGGATGGTCCACAGATAGCTGCCACGATTCCGAGTACCCGAATTTTTGCGAAAATATTCCACGAGAACTATATACTCAGAGAAGCTAAAATTATTGACACCTGCTACCTCTACGCCCGTGGTAAAACGAGAGATTATTTCGCACCCGTAGCTACGGATGAAGACAAGGCGCCCATTCATCAGTCAATGAACAGCTCGGCCACCCGCCTTTCTTTTACCAACTGGCCGTTGACGAGATGGCCGGTTGTAGCCGGGATTACTCTATTGAGTGGGGTTGTCGTTTATGCGTTAGTCGGTCAGAGTCAGACAAAGTTACCGGCTAGTGATCTGGTTATTACCCGGCCCATCCACAACAACGTAGTTCCCCGCCAGCTATTCGCTGAAGGCAGGGTATCAAATGCCAGTCATGTCTGGGTCGTTGTGCGCAACAGTAAGGCAATTCGCTATTGGGTACAGCCCGAGATAAACGTCAACGCCGATGGCTCGTGGAAGGGGCCTATATTTGTCGGCAGCGAAGACAAAGCCGATATTGGTTTTCGAGCGCAGATCCGGGCCTTCGTTAAACCCATGGAGCCGATTAAAGAAGGTGACGTCCTGTACGCCTGGCCTAAAGCTGAAGCATCATCCGGCATGATAGAAGTGATCAGGGGACCGCAGGACCACTATTGACTGGCCCGTCGTTTCGCTAGCCTGTAACCCGTATCCGTGCACCAGGAGCATATTTGACTACGCCCTGCAGCTGAACTGAACGCACCGTAACGACCTCATTGAGCGTCACGACGTGGCCGGCATTGACTCGAATTTTTTCGCTGGCCACCGGTACGCGGCCAACCGTCCAGGTGGCGGGGCTATTCCAGGCCCCTGACGCTATCGTTTCGCAGGCATCGGAGAACAGGGAGATGGTAGGAAAGTTATGCAGCAACAGATTGTCTGTTTTGGAGCGGCCCGCCCCAAACCAATCGTTGAGAATATCGGCATAGATACGGCGGAAATCGATCTGCATCTTCACGTCTTTATTACCGCCATAGCTCTCGATCAGGTCCGACAGGTTCGGGTTTGTGCCAATGAGCTGATGCCGCACCGACGAGCCAAAAACAAACTGCGGCGCGGCAATACCGTGGTCGGTTCCGAAAGAGGCGTTGGAGTTGGCCCGTCGCCCGAAATCAGAGAAGGTCATGCCCACCACCCGGTCCTGTGTTCCCTGCAACCGAAGATCTTCCTGAAATGAATAAATCGCGTCGGACACTTTGCCCAGCAATTCGGCATGGGTACCTATCAGCGGATTATTATTCTGGATCTGCCCGGAGTGGGTATCGAAGCCGCCTAGCGCCACGAAGAATATCTTGGTCTTCAGGCCACCGTGAATGAGCCGGGCTACTATTTTAAGCTGTTCGGCCAGACTGTTACCGGCATTCTGGGCGGGGTACGTTCCCAGGGTTTGTCCGGCGTCGAAGGCATTCTTGATTTCGCCCGCATAGCCCACAGCCAGCGCCTGCTGCAGTCGGATAAAGGAGATCAATGACCCGGCATCGCCACCGGGTACGTCGCTCGGCGATGTTGGCTCACCAGCCCCTACCAACTGATAAAAGGCCTCGGGGTCGTTAATGGCTACGCCCATCGACTGCTGACTGCCCAGGAGCGCCGTTGAGGTCAGGTACCCGATCTGGATGGCCAGCGGGTCTTCCATCTGGACGTTGGGATACCCCACCGGGTAGCCTGGAAACCGATCTTCCAGATAGCGGCCGGCCCATCCCGTGGTCAGGCTAACATCCGCATCGGCGGCCGTCATCCAGATATCTGTCGATCGAAAATGGGATTGATCTGGATTCGGGTACGATACGGCGTTTATCACCGTCAGTCGCCCGTCGTTATACAGGTTTCGCAGGCCCGTCATGGCCGGATGAAACGCCATCCTGTCTGTTCCCTGAAGCGTAAGCAGCTTGTTCTCTGGAATAGCAATGTTGCTTCGCAGCGTGTTATAAGTCGATAGCTGATCGAGGGGAATTACGGTGTTCAGCCCATCATTCCCCCCGTTGAGGTACACGATCACCAGCACGCGGTCGGTCTTGACAGCACCAGTGCGCATCAGCGACTGCACCAGCGCCGACTGCCGGGTCATGGCTTTCAGGCCAAACCCATTCAGCCTGACAGGAACCGTAAACGCCGTTGAAGCGGCCAGAAACTCTCTGCGAGTCATAGTCAGTAGTCGATAGTCAGTAGTCGATAGGCGCGCTGCCTAGGCACGGTATTGAGTCTGGCAGCGCGACTACCGACTACTGACTAGTTTAAAATACGTGGTATTCAGCCAAGCGTAAGGTGTAGCGCATCAGGTTTTGCAGCCGCCACGTTACGGTATTACGGCGCCAGTTCAGGTCACCGGCATTCGTTGTCAGGGCCGTTCGGTAGGCATTCCATTCAAATCCCCAGGATGTTCGCGGCAGGCTTTGCATCATAATCGTATCGATCAGAAAGTCTTTCTGCGTCTGGTACAGGTCGGTGGCAAACAGGTCGGCAATGAACGCCGTCAGAATCGTTTCGCAACTAATGGCGGGGGTTCCTGTCGGGTTTGTTGCGCTGGGTACGTTGTTGAAGTTCGTCTGCAACGAGGTGGCCCAGGCTAACACATCGATGCCCAGATTGTAGCCGGGCTTCACCTCGAACCAGCGCCAGATCAGCGAATCAGTGAACTCGTTGCGCATGGCGATGGTCGTGGTATTCATCCAGTTTTTCGAAAAGCCTGTCTGGTAATACGGCTCATACCCAAATACCGTGGGTTGGTCGAGCGTGTTCATTTGCAGCTGATCCATCCGCCACTGCATAAAATCCATCAGCTTCCCAAAAGCCACGTAGTCGGTCGTGCTGTTGGGAACAGGCTGATTGAAAAACCGAATCGAACCAACGATCAATTCAGCCGGCGATTTTACGATACAACCCCGGTTTGTGTTATCGAAGAAATGCTGGCTCGTCAGCAGTTTCACCACTACCGGCTGAATGGCGAAATCATTGGATGGCGAGGCGAAAAAGGTAGCCAGCGGCGCAATAACGGCGTCTTCGACGGCCTGGGTTACGTGTGGGTTCACGTACCAGCGATACAGTTTTCGACAGATGAACTTCGCCGTCTGCGGGTGAGCCAGCAGCATGGTCACCAGGTCGGTCAGTTCATCGTCACCGGCGGTGGCGGTGCTGCGTCCGGCAATAGTTGTCTGGCTGTAGTGGCTCGAAAACACTTTGCTGCCCGTATCGTGCCGACCGATGGTAAACGTGGTTGTAAACGACGTTGATCCTTCCGTCCAGAAGTTGGTGTAGTTCCAGCCCGTCAATACGCGGGCAGCGGCTTTCACGTCGTCTTCGGTATAGTTTTTATTGCCGGCGAAGTCAACGGCGCCAACCGTGAATAGCTCCTGCAATTCGCGGGCGTAGTTCTCGTTGGGTTTACCCGCTTCGTTCTCGTTTCCATTCAGAAAACGCAGCATAGCCGGGTCTTTGCTCACGGCAATGACCAAACTCCGGAAATTACCGAGCGCATTGTTCCGCAACAGCCGCAGGTACCGATCAACGAACCGGTAATCATCAACCACGGTGCGGGTGGTTACGAAATGGTTCTGCCAGAACATCGTCAGCTTATCGAGCAGCGCAGGGCCGCCGGTTTGCTGGCTCATCAGCCCCAGCCACCAGTATTTGATGGCATACCCAAACTGGAAGTTACGTCCGCCGTTGAACGGTTTATCCAGAAACGATTGGCCGGCCCCCGGCTGGTCGGCGTCTACCTCTACGGGTGGCGGCGGATTGTAATTACCGTTACTGATAAGCGTCTGAACAGCCTGTGCAGCAGTCTGGCCCACAAATGCCGTGATTTCGGCGGGTGTTGGCCCGAATGTGGCCCGGCGAAGTAGGTGCGCTGCCGTAACGCGGGTTAGCGGAACGGTATACGGATCTAAAACAGCCATTCAGTTGGATAAGCCACAGCTCTGGTCAGGTTAATTGATAGGGCTGTTTACCAACTATACACGATGGCAGCCAGCCCGGTCAGCCCTACGGGCCAACGTACCTGCACGGCTACTCCAACTTACATGCCAGACTGCTGTAAATACTCAGAATTTCTTTTGCACTACTCAATGCTTTATACGTCGTATAGCATCTTCCGGTCCACCGTCGGGGGGAGCGAACCACGGCGCACCAACTTCATGGCAGCCAGACTGGCCCCGGCACCTGCGCATTCGGCAGGCGTGCATCCATCGAGCCAGGCGGTTAAAAAGCCAGCCCAGTACGCATCTCCTGCCCCCGTGGCATCAACTACAGCCAACGGTTTACCGGGTATTCGCACTACACTGTCCCCGTTGTTGGTCGATACAATACTGCCTTCGGCTCCCAGGGTCATGCAAACGAGTTTGGCTCCCAGCTTATGAAAATCGGACCGTACCTGTTCGGGCGTTTGTGGCGAGCCGTAGAGGCGTTCAGCATCGTCTTCGCTTAGTTTCACCAACGTACCCAGCGAGCAATAATCGGTCAGGACCTGCCAGGCCTTGTCGCGGTCGGGCCAGATACTGGGCGCATAGTTGGCGTCGATGCTGATCTGTGCACCAGCAACGGCAGCACGACGGGCCGCATCGACAATGGTGTCCTGAGCAGGTTTCCGGCTCAGGGCAAAACAGGTGGTATGGAACAACGCTACCTGATCCAGCAACTGGTCAGACAAGTGGTTGGGGTGAAGCTGACAGTCGGCCGTTCGATAGGCAATAAAATCGGGGGTTCCTTTTGTACGCGACACCACTACCAGGCTTGTTGGTTCGCTGTCGTGAACAGCGATGTGGCTGACGTCAATACCTGTTTCGGCCACTTTCTGAATCAGAAAAGCCCCTAGATTATCATCACCAACGCAGGCCACCAACGCAGCCTGATTACCCAGCCGGGCCATATTCGCGGCCATGTTGGCAGGCGACCCACCCTGAAAGCGCGAAAAATCGGCGGCATCGAACAGACTTTCTGAAAACGATTGGCCAATGAAATCAGCCAGTAGTTCACCGACAGATAGAATGAGTTGTTTCGATGTGAGGGTCATAGGTAGAGCCGGAACAAAGTACGCACACACGTGAAGTTGAGGGTACGAAAATAGACTTGTTTTTAACGAACATGTCCCGTTCCGAAAAAATATACAGCAACGTACCCAGCGTTTTCGGGCAAGAAATCGTCTTTGTCTATACTACGATTTACTCAGCAGAATTATGAAGATGACACACCGATTATTGCCCCGTATGCAACGGGTGCTTATACTGAGCCTGCTGGTGGGGCTGGTCAGTCGCTGCACACAGCAGGCAGTAGACAAGCAGGCCGACGGCCCTTGCCGAATCAGGCAGGTCGACATAAAAGAAACGGCGCGCCAGGGGACCAGAACGCTCGAAGAAAACACCGATCAGACCACGTATGACTACCATGCCTTGGGGCGAATTAGTCTGATGGCCCGCCGCTACGAAAAACACCTGGCCGGACAGTCTGCCGTTGTGTATAGCTACGCGGAAACCAGCAGCTACGCGTATGACAAGGATGGCTTCCTGACTGCTCAATCATCAGAAGCCCGCTGGCAACCCGTCGATAATCAGGCAAGCACCAATACGAATACGTTGCAGTCTACCTATGCCTATACAAATGGCCGACTGACCCAGCAGGTCAATCTTCGGACCAACCGGTATGGCTTGCAGACCAAAATCGTCAGCACATACACCTATGATGCAACTGGCTCGTTAACAACCCGGACAGATGAAACAACGTACCCGGCTATTCCGGCTACAGCACCGGAAAAGCCTGCTTTCCCGAATGGCATTACTGCTGTGTGGACGTATCAGAATGGCAAGGCGGTTGACTATGTAGAAAAGCTGGATGGCGGTGTAGATGTACGTCCATACACATTTCAGAATGGCTTTCTCCAGACACAAACGGGGTCTAATTATCGGACCCTTTTCACCTACGACAGCCAGGGGCATTCGGTGAAGCAGGAGTTTTGGGTAAATGGGCAGTTAAATTCCTATACAGAATATACGTATACGCAGGATAAGTTACCCCCCGGATTGACCCCTGGCCATTTTAAAGGGTTCCCAACGGTGACCAATACCGCTGGCGTGGCGGGTGTAATGCGTACGGCGGCTTACTATAACAGTACGCCTGCGGGCGTGCTGATGAGGTCGAGCAGTACGCAGGTTCAGCACAAGCTGACGGGTGCCGGTTATCTGCAATCGTCCGATCAGGCGACAACTACGTATCAGAACGAAGCGGGTGTGGTGTTGAACCAGTTTACGACCACGACGATGTACACATACGACGGATCTTGTGACTAACGCCACGACAGCCAGCCTGATTGATGGATGCCGACGGGGGCAAGAGGCAGCTATGAGCGCGTTTTATGAGCGCTTCTATCCGTATGCCTTGTCAGTCTGCCTGGCCTACGCTGGCAACCGCGAAGATGCCCGTGAATTGCTCAACGATGGGTTCATGAAGGTCTTCAGGCGTATTGGGGACTTACAGAACGAAGCCTCGCTGAAGTCCTGGCTGCGCACAATCATGGTAAACACAGCCATTGATCAGTACCGACGAACGAAGCAGGCCCCCACCGTGTCGACCGACCAGATTGAACAGGTTGTGGCCGAGCCCTATCAGAACGATGAAGCCATTCTGGCCCAGCTTTCTGCTGAACATATCCTAGACGTGATCCACCGCTTGCCCTCGGCCTACCGCATGGTCTTTAGCCTGTATGTGCTGGAAGGTTTTTCGCACCGCGACATTGCCAGTCAGTTGCACATCGCCGAAAGTACCTCGCGTGCCCACCTCACCGAAGCCAACCGGTTGTTGCGCCGCACGCTGACTTCACAAACGAACCACGCCCATGAACAGCACCGACGATAAACCATTGCACGACTGGGTACGTCAGTCGCTGGACGGATACCAGCCAGCCTATGACCCTCAGGACTGGCTTCTGCTCCGGCGGCAACTTCGTCGGCGAAAGTGGCGCACGGGGATACTTGTAGTTTGCCTGTTGCTACTGGCGGGCGGCGGGTATGTCATTAGCTTGAAGGCGGTGGATAATCCAGCCACCAGCCGAACCAGTCAACAAGCGAGTACGTCAGACGCCGTTTGCTCACCAAGCCGAGGAAATCACCTCGCAGCATCTTCCCCAAAACGGCAGGTAGCCAGCACCACACCCACGAAACCAGCACACACGCTGCCGGGCACTACACGAGTATTGGCCGCCGTTACCCGCTCTCGGCAAAGTGTGACGGGCCTTCCACCGACCATCCGGGTACGTCCCATCCAGCAAGTCGTGCAACCCGTTTGGCAGTGGCCAGCGGTTACTTTTCATACGCTGTCACCAGGTGAAGTGGCCCTTGAAGAGAAGCTGCTATCGGGCAATACCGGGGCTGATTCGACCGTGTTTGCAGCGCTGACCCGCAATTTGCGGCGCTGGCCTAATGCAGTGGTGGTTTGTGACCTGACCACCAGCATGGATTCCTTCGCCGCGCAGATATACGCCTGGTTTCGCCACAATAGCAAAAGTCCACAGGTTCAGGGCACAGTCTTTTACACTGACTGCGATAGCCTGGGCCACGAGACACGCCCCAACGGGCCAGCGGGCATGTTCTTCGTTACCCGCGAACGTGATCCGCGTCGAGCCCTGCCCACGTTACTGGCCGCCGCCCGCAACACGATCAACAACCAGTTTGGGCCGGAAAACGTAGTGGAGGCCCTGCAGTTTGCGCATCGGGAGTTCCCCAAGGCGCAGCACCTTATTCTCATCGCAGATAACGGAAGCAGCGTGAAGGATATGGCTTTATTGCCTGGCCTCGACGTACCTGTCCATGTGATCGCCTGCGACACGCAAGTCGGCCACGATTACGCGTTTGAACCGGACCAATTTCAAATTGCCAAACAGACTAAAGGCAGCCTGCATACCCTTGATGACGATATTGAACTCGATCAGCTTTCCAACAATACGTTTGTGCGGTTGGGAACAACGTATTACAGGTACGTTGCCCGAAAAGGGCGGTTCGTGAAAACCAATTTCCAACACCGGCCTATCCGGCTGTTCGGTATCAATTGGTGAGTTGTGCAAGGTCCTAAAAAAAGAGCCTGGTGGTTGACCAGGCTCTTTTTTTAGGACCTTGCACTGACTGAAACCTATACCGCGCGGTTCTCTTTGACCAGGAAGCAGGAAGCCGCCGCGGCCAGCATACAGACACCAGCCAGTACCAGCGCATTTCGCGGGTCGTCGCCGAGTAATGTCTTGTAGAAGAGTGGCACGGTGAGCATACCGACGAACTGCGGCACGCAGATGAAGCCGTTGAAGATGCCCATATACACCCCCATTCGCTCTTTGGGAACGGCACTCGCCAGCAGCAGATACGGCATCGACATGATTGATCCCCAGGCCAAACCGATTACCGACATACCGATCAGGTAGACCAGTTTATCGTTTGAGGTCAGCGTTAAAAAGAAGCCAACCGCCCCCAGGCAGAGGAACAGCGCGTGGGTAGCCCGTGCACTGCCAATTGCTTTGGCAATACGCGGAATAAAGACCGAAATAATGGCACAGGTGATACTGAACATGGCAAAACAGAGACCACCCCATTTTGTACCCGCTTCAAAACCAGCCGGGTTCGAGGTAGCATTGGGCGCATCGAACGCGTATTTGGCTACGGCCAGCGACAGGTATTGCCACATCAGTGGCAGGCCATACCAGGTAAAGAATTTGACCCACCAGAGCTGTTTCATCACTGTCGGCATAGACGAAAGCGACGCCAGCACTTCCTTGAAAACGGGCAGCATCAGCACCAGATAGCCACCTGCCATTACGCCCAGCGCCCACTTCAGGCCATTGGCAAAACCGCCGGCTCCGTAAGCAAAACAAAACGCCAGCACAGCGGCTCCCACAGTCAACGCCAGATGCCAGAATGAGATCGACTTTTTCTCTTCGTCAGTAAAAACGTGTGCTTTTTTGTAATCTTCGTTAACCGGTGGGTATTCCTTCGTGGTGCGCATGGTCCAGAACACCGAAATCAGGATGGATGCCCCACCGATGTAGAACGGATACCGTACGGAGTTGGGAATGCCGTTGGTCAGTTGTGATTCAGACATGACCATGGATATGCCAATCAGGGGAAGCAGATAAGGCATGACATTGGCCAGCGTTTGGCCAAAGCCCACCATAAACGATTGCACAGCAAAGCCGGTTGGCCGTTGTTTATCATTCAGCATATCGCCTACAAAGGCCCGAAATGGCTCCATGGCTGAATTCAGGCCCGCATCGAGCATCCACATCAGGCCGGCGGCCATCCAGATTGACGATGAATTGGGCATCAGAATCATGGCGATACTACCCACCAGCGCCCCCACCAGCACAAACGGTTTCCGTCGGCCCCAGGTAGGCGACCAGCTCCGGTCCGATACGGCCCCGATGATCGGCTGTAGCAACAGCCCGGTGAGCGGTCCGGCAAGCCACAGGCCGGGAATCGACGATTCATCGGCCCCCAGGTAGCGATAAATGGGGCTCATGTTGGCTTGTTGCAGTCCGAAACCATATTGAATACCCAGAAAGCCGAAACTCATGTTCCAGATCTGCCAGAAACTCAGCGTTGGTTTAGCGGATGCCTGCGCGGTAGACGGTGCGCGTTCAGTTTGCATAGGTTTGTGTGTTGATCAGCACCGATCTATTCAGCCGAAAACAAGACTAGTCGACAGCGCTGATATGGTAACGAAATAAAGAACAATAATACACAGACCATTGCATGATTCGGCGAAGGAGTTGGGTTATTTTCTTACCTTAGAGGATACGATTATCTTTTTTATTCTCTGGGAACAGGTTTAATCCAAGCGCTGCTGAATTTCGTTTATTGATAGCCTATTTCCTGTTTACCCGCTCGTTATGTCGCTTTTTACGTTCATTTTCTCACTCTGGCAGCTCACTGCGGCCACACCGCCTCCGGCCGATTCGGCCGTGGTGGTCAGGTCGGTGACACTGGTGGGCAATGCACGTACCCGCGACCGCATCGTGCTGCGCGAAATGGCCCTCCGTACCGGCGATACACTGCGACGCGCCGAACTGGCAAAGAAAGTAGCCTGGGATCAGCGAAAAATCTGGAACACAAACCTGTTCATTTCTGTCGATGTGGCAACGGCCGAAGACACGACCGGCCCGCAGGGAAATCGGCCCGTCGATGTGATCGTAACCATGAAAGAACGATGGTACATCTTTGTCGTACCAATCTTCGAGCTGGCCGACCGGAACCTGAACGAGTGGTGGTATGACCGGGGCCACGATCTGCGCCGAACCAACTACGGCCTGCGACTCGACTGGAAGAATTTTACCGGCCGGAATGACAAGCTGACGGCCGTGGCACAGACAGGCTTTACCCCCAAATATATCCTGGCCTACGATCGCCCCTATATCGATAAAGCCCAACGGATAGGTGTGAACGCTGACTTTTATTACGCTACCAATCGCGAAATTGCTTACCGTCCGTTCCTCGACAAATGGGAATACATTCGTCCGGCGGGCCTCACAACTCTACGGACCCGACTCACGACCAGTGTTGCCGTAACCCGCCGCGATGGCTTCTACCATTTCCACGAACTGGAGGCGCGCTATACCAGCAATACCATTGCCGATACGGTAGCCCATCTGAATCCCGACTATTTTCTGGATGGACGTACCCGGCAGCAGTTCGTAACCCTGACTTACAACTACCGATACGATCGCCGCGATAACGTAGCCTATGCCCTTCAGGGTACGTTGCTGACTGCCATGTTTGCGCAGTCGGGCTGGTTGCCCAATGCCGACCTGCACCAGACCGATCTGCTACTGGGCGTCAGTCGGTACTATCCGTTGGGGAAAAGGTTCTTTGCGGCCAACACAGTCCGTTTCCGAAACGTTTGGGCCAACCGTCAGCCCTATTATGGTATCCGGGGACTGGGGGTTGGCGATGACGTTATTCGGGGCTATGAACTCTATGTTATTGAGGGGAATCGCTACGGTGTATTCAGGAATAATATTCGTTTCCGGCTATTCGACGTAAAGAAGGAATGGAAATGGATTCCCCTGCGGCAGTTTAGTACTGTACCTATTGCCGCTTATCTATCATTAATCGCCGACGCCGGGTACATCTCCAGCAACATCGCCGAGAAATACCAGAGTCGCCTGGCTAATCGCTGGCTGTACAGTGCTGGCCTTAGCCTCGATGTTGTCACCTACTACAACATGGTTTTCCGATTCAGTACGGTGGTGAATGCGCAACGCGAAACGGGTTTTTTCCTCAACATCCAGCGTGAGTTGTAGTTTCGCATCATGAAACGCCTTCTTATCTTTTTAAGCATCGCCAGCTTTGCTGCTGCCTGTACCAGCCGCCAGCACACCGATGCCACCACCGGCGGCACTACAGCCGTCGTTGACTCGGTTGCTGCTCCCGCATCGGTGGCTCTCCAGCTTTCTGCCGCCCTACAGGGCCTGGGCCTGACGCCCAACCACGATTGGCGGCAAGTGAATCTGGGCGATGAGTTTAATGCAGCTAAAGCGACTGAAAAGGCCGAAGCGTTTGAACAGGACGCCGGTCACATTGGCTACTCGCAGGAATTCGACAATCTGGAGTCGGTTGACTATCAGTATTTCCAGGCCAATAATAAAGTCACAGCTATTCAGGTTGATCTATACCTCAATAGCGCCAATGCCGTGAAAACCTATCAACAGGAGCTAACAACGTACCTGAATGCCCGCTACGGAACGGCCTCAGTCAGCGCAGGCATGTCCACCTGGAAAAGTGGGAACGTTGTGTTGAAAGACGTCTCAAAAGGTAAAGATTTCGGCCTGAAACTGACGATAAAATAGCAGAATGATGGTACGCGGATTAGTCGGATAAAAGAGATTCGCGCCCATTATTGCATACAAGCGGAACTAGCCCGGTTAAACCCAACAAGCCGCGCGAATCCCTTTTATGCGGGCTAATCTGCGCCCTGTTCTTATTTAGGGAAAGTAATTTTGAACGTAGTTCCCTGCCCCATTTCGCTGTCTACTTCGATATGACCGCGGTGGCTGGTGATGATATTCTGGGTGGCGGTCAGGCCCAATCCCATGCCGCTTTGTTTACCCGTAAAGAACGGGTCGAACAGCCGTTGGATATTTTCCGGTGCAATGCCACTTCCATTATCCCGAATAATGACGCACACCTGCGTATCATCAATACACAAGGTATCGACCCATAGTTTACCCTGGCCAGGTTCCATAGCCTCTACAGCGTTGATCAGGATGTTGGTCAGGGCCATACGTACCTGTTCACGATCTAACGGAGCGATGCAATCCTGCGTAGTATAGTTCGTTGTCAGCTGCATCTGTTTCAGCTTAATACGGTCAGTGACAAAGCCAAGTGTATCCCGAACCACATCGTTCAGATCCTGCGGCTTACGATCCAGCTCGCGGGGTTTCGATGAATTCAGCATATCGGTTATCAACGTGCTGATCCGGTCTACATTTCGCCCGATAATGTCGGTATACAACTGGGTATCTTCCTGGTTATCGCCTAGTTCATCGCACAGTTGATCCAACGCCAGACTTAGGTTCGTCAACGGATTTCTAACTTCGTGAGCAATGCTACGCGCCAGCTTACCCGTCATTGTCAATTTCTCGGCAATGATCAGTTCCTGCTGCGCCTTTTTCTGTTCCGTGATATCCCGAACAATACCCTGGTACCAAACCGGCCGGCCGGCAGCATCGTCAACAGCCCATACCGATATCAGACAGATTCGCTTGCGCCCCTCTTTGCTGACGATAGTGGTCTCGAAATCTTTGATCTGGTTAAACTCCCGTACTGAAAAACGCAACTGCCGCAAGGCGTCGAGCCGATCGAACAGGCGAGCGGGATTTATTTGTAGTAGTTCGTCGCGTTTATAACCCAGCAGCTTTTCAACCGATGGATTTACATCCCGAAAATGCATGTGGCTGTCGGCCACGAAAATGGCATCGAATGACCGCTCAAATAACGACCGATATTTTTTCTCCTGTTCAACTGATTTAGCCAGTGATTCAGCTTGCCGAAGGGCATAACGCACACTTCGTCCCAACAGTTGTGCATCGATTCGGCCTTTAACCAGGTAATCAGACGCGCCAATGGCCATGGCTGAATAATCAATCGACTGATCATCCTGACCTGTTAGCAGAATCATAGGGGCCTGGCAACCAGCATCTGTTGCTTCCTGAATGAGTTCAATGCCGGTTCGTTCGCCCAGGCGATAGTCAATCAGGTATACATCATAATCATTGGCCGTTATTCGCTCGAACGCTTCGTCGTACCCCTCTACCCAATCGAGTCGAAGATTGCGGTTTTCAGGGGCGCTCATGAGTGTGCGCGTTAGGATGTAATCATCTTCATCGTCCTCAACCAGCAGTACACGAATGGTCGCTGCTTTATCAGATACGTCAGTATTTGGCAGGATGACGGCAGTATTCATAAATTTTGTTGAGCAAAAGGTAAATAGAACGTGAGCGTACTCCGTAAAGACGAATGCACATCAGGAGAGGTCACGTGTTAATCTGGTAATTGCACGGTTTCAAGCCAGTAATATTTCAGCGAGCTGACTACCTCTACTAACCGGTTGAAATTATGTGGCTTTACGATGTATGAGTTAACGCCGATGTCGTAGGTCTTAACCACATCGCCGTTTGCTGTTGAGGTCGACATGACCACTACGGGCAAGCGACGTAGCCCTACGTTGCCACGAATTTCAGCCAACGCCTGAAAGCCATTTTTTCGGGGCATATTCAAGTCGAGCAGAATCAAGCTGGGTAGTGGTGCATTGTCTGCTGTAAAGCCATTCTGATGCGTGAGGTAATTCATTAGGTCTTCCCCGTCTTCAACAAATTTCACCTCATGGCGAAAACCGTTGTGCCGCAGTGCTTCGATCATAAATAACCGGTCGTCGGCATCATCGTCTGCAATAAGGATTGTCTTTACGGTAGTTGACGCAGCGTTTATCATGCAAAATAATAGAGTGAGTCTGAGTTACTTATTTTAAAGCTAAGTTAACCAAACCGCATGTCAATTGGCTATGCATTAAACACAATTAATAGCCATCCCTAAGCCTCACTGTTGCCCACATAGCCCGAAAGTGTGGAATGTCGTCCGCAATGGAGGGCAAAAAATAAGTCCTCCGGCGCAAGTGAAGCGCAATTTTCACACAGGTCAACTCATTAATAAACAGCGGCTTACACGGTAATGAACTTTTAGAATCCCTAAACTGGCACAGATTTATCTCCTTACCTTTTTGATTTTGGGTTCAATACGCTTTATCCAACTGTCAAAGTACTTATCTAACAACGTCATGAAAACATCAATCACAACACTCGCCCTGGCATTAGTAACTGCCGCAGGAATTTTGTCGAACAGTACAGAAGCGCAGGCGCAAAGTCGGGCACGCACTGGTATCAAGGGTGGCCTTTCAGCCAGTACACTTCAATTCAACGAAGTCGACTTTTCAAATCGCAAAGAACGCATTGGCTTTCATGCCGGCATCTTTACGCAAATTCCCGTAGGGTCAGCGTTCGCCATTCAGCCTGAGCTACTCTACGTAAACAAAGGTGCTTCCACCAATTACCGGTTCCTGGGTCAGGATAGTCAAGCTTCCTTCAACCTCAACTACATTGACCTTCCAGTTCTTGCCACCTTCAAACTGGGCGATGCCGTCGAGATCCAGGCGGGTCCCTACGCCGGGTATCTGCTCAATTCAGGCGTAAGCAACACAAGTGGCGTTGTGGGCAACTCGGCCATCAATCTGAGCGCCGACCAATTTAACCGGGTCGACTATGGCTTGGCTGGTGGTCTGAACGTCTATTTTGGTCAGGTACTTTTGGGCTTACGGTATTCGCAGGGCCTACAAAAAATTGCGAACACAACGGCGTCGCGGGCTATCTTCGACAATGCCAAAAATGGAGTAGGTCTGCTATCAATCGGCTATAGCTTCAACTAAGTTTGTCTTACTACCTGGCTATCTTTCGTTTTCTGTTGCTCTACATACGTTCCATACCGGATAGGGAAAAACAATGGAAAACGAAAGACAGCCAACTGTAGAATCCTTACAGGTGTATATCGTACGCTTTCAGCTTATTATACAACGTTTTACGGTCGATATTCAGTACCTCGGCCGCCTTAGTCTTGTTGTAACCAGTTTTCTCTAAGACCTTCAGAATGGCAGCTCGTTCGGCATTCTCAGAGACCGACTTGAGGTTCCCTCCCTGCGAAGGGTGCTGCATAATCGGTGGGGAGCCCGGCCGCACTGCATCGACGACGAAACCAGCCGACTCTTCAGCGGATATGTATGTAGGCGATACGATCTCGTGGGGCAACACATCCAGGGTGATATAGTCGCCCTGCGTCAGCAGGACGGCTCGCTTCACTACGTTCTGCAACTCACGCAGATTCCCGTGCCAGTAATAATCCTTGAACTTCTCTCTTGCCTCCTCGTCGAAGCCCAACACCTCTTTTTCCAGTTGTTGATTGGCTACATCCAGAAAATGTTCGGCAAACATCATGATGTCAGCCCGGCGTTCACGGAGTGCGGGCAGATCGATACGAAACTCGTCGAGGCGGTGAAAGATATCTTCGCGAAAACGCCCCTGTCGAACAGCTTCGCGCAGGTCTTCATTCGTGGCGCAGAGTATGCGAACATCGACATTGATGTCGTTGTTACCACCCACCCGTTTGATCTTACGCTCCTGCAGAACGCGTAATAACTTGATCTGATTTTCGTAAGACAGGTTCCCAATTTCGTCGAGAAACAACGTACCTCCATTGGCATACTCAAAGCTGCCCATCTTGTCGGATGTTGCCCCTGTGAAGGCGCCTTTCACGTGCCCAAACAATTCGCTACCGGCCAGTTCTTTCGACAGTGCACCGCAGTCTATGGCAACAAATGGCTTTTCAGCCCGCTTGCTGCTCAGGTGAATGGCATTGGCGACAAACTCTTTCCCCGTTCCTGTTTCGCCGGTGATAATGACCGACATATTGGTTGGGGCGATCAGCTCAATGTGTTTCTGCAACTGCTCGGCGGCCCTGCTTTTTCCGAAGATAAACCGCTTCCCCTGAGGCGCCAATTCATTTCTGCCCGCTTTGGCTGCTTTAACAACCGGGCTTTTTTCTGCCTCAGCAACCGCAGGAGCCGCCGCTTTAACAACAGTGGCGCCCTTCTTATCTATAGCACTTTTAATCGTGTACAGAATTTCATCGGGCAAGAGTGGCTTCGTGACGTAATCAAATGCGCCATATTTCAGAGCCTGCACTGCAATGCGAACATCGGAATAGCCGGTAATAATGATAACAGCGGTGTTAGGGCTAAGCACTTTGATGCGACGAAGCATTTCCAACCCATCCGTATCAGGCAGTTTAAAATCGCATATAACCAGATCATACGATTCTCTACGAAGCAGCGTCAGCCCGTCTTCACCACGTTGCGCTGAAGCTGTTTTGTATTTCTGTTTGGTCAGAAAGCGCTCCAGCAGCACACATATGTCATTATTATCGTCGATGATCAGGATTTTTTCCATAGAAAATACCCGATTCGGTATAGCACCGTCTCGGGGTCGAAGGAAGAATGGTGGACAAGTCTGTGCGTGCTGTTGAGAAGAGCGTTACTATTCTCGCACGAACTATAACAACAGAATACCTACAAAGATGCAGCTAAACTTGTATGGACTCCAATGCTTGTTCTACTGTCTTACGGGTAAATGGCTTACCCATGAAATAATCGGCTCCTTGATCGCTGGCCCGCTTCCGTTCGGCCATACCATCAAACGCACTGATCATTACCACTTTTGGACTCTCAGTCAGTGGAAAGCCAGCCTTAATGGTTGGCAATAGGTCAAACCCAATGCCATCCGGCAAATTCAGGTCAAGAAATATAGCGTCAAAATGCTGACGAGTCAAACACTGCCGACCTTCTTCCAAGTAATGCGCGCATGTAGGCTGGTAACCTAGCCGACGAAGCAACCCAGATAGCAGCAGGCAAATATCAGCCTCATCATCTACTATCAATACATGCTTCGTAGTTGTCATATTGGTATTAATGGCTGATCTGAAGGTATAATTTGTTATCGCCCCTCCTATTCGTGCCCCATTCATAGTATGTCCACGTAAATTGTAACTCTTCGTTGTCAGCTTCTTACTATAAAATATGATGCCTAAATTACGTTTGCCCTGTAATATGCAGCAGCGGTGGGGGTAAATGACCCGTATTGAAGCAGTTAGCTATCTTCGCACAAAGCAACATCAATACCTGACTGATGCACCTCCCGGCCCCATTGGGGAAAAGTGTGGATTTGTTGCCTATCAGGTGGCGCCATATTGGGGAATATATTCTACAATACACACTGGCCCGCCAGAAAGCAGACGTGGCTTGAAAAACGCGATAATCAGCCTATGTGCCTCATTTTCATTCAATGGGCGCCTATTTTTATCTTTCTGATTGAGGTCTGCCGTGAACTGGCACGGAATTTTCAAAAGGAGTATACAGATTGAAAGTTATTCGCTTTCTGATTTACTCAACAACACGAACGTTATGGGAAATTTGCTGTACACTATTGCGGTGATCTTAGTCATCATCTGGGCGCTTGGTTTCTTCGGATTCGGTAGCTTTGGAATGGGGGGATTGATTCACGCTCTACTAGTTATAGCGATCATAGCGGTACTGTTTCGGCTGATTAGTGGGCGTGGCGTTTGAGGCATCTGCCGCTAGCGTAGTTCACTAATCGAACAGGCCACTTCAACATTGATTCTAAACATAGTGGTACGTTTAGGTTTGGTAAGAGTTCGCTCTTATGGTTTCATTTTAGGTTAAGTACAAGTTACGGTGGGTACGGAATCCCTGCGTCAGTTTGAACGCAGGGATTTTTATTTTTAGTCGCGCACGGCACCAGCCGTGTCGTCAGAAAAACCAGGCTGATTGGTTTACTCCTCTTTACAGGGTGATAGAAGTTAACTACACGCACGGCTGGTGCCGTGCGCGACTTTAGAAGCTGTTCGGGTTAGCAAAATCGTCGCGTAGCCGCACCGGCGGACCGGACCCAACAAAACGCTAGATTGTTAGGTCGCTACGCGACGGAAATCATTATGAAGAAAATTATTGACTACAAACATTAGGTCCGGTCCGCCGGTGCGGCTACGCGACGATTTTGAACTCAAACAGCTTCTTAGCCAGTAACAATCCTTTACAGACTCAACATTTCTTTGAACCGGATGGCCTGACGGCGGCTGATCTCGATCTTATCATTACTGCCACGCAACGTAACCAGCAGCCCACCACTAAACCAGGGCTCGATCTTTTCGATCCATTGCAGGTTGATAATATGCTTACGATTGGCCCGGAAATAAGTGGCTGGGTCGAGTCTGTCTTCCAGGGCATTCAGTGATTTCAGCACAAGCGGCTTCTGATCATCAAAGTACAGGCGCACATAGTTACCCATCGACTCAAAAAGCCGCACTTTACCCAGTTTCACAAACCAGCATTTCTCGCCGTCTTTTACAAAGACCTGATCGGCTTCCCCGAGTAGTTTGGTGTGATCTTTAACCGTGCCGGGGCGTTCGGCTATACTGCTCTGGTGCAATTCTTCTTCGACCCGGTGGATCGCCTCGCTCAACCTCGACAGGTCGACTGGCTTTAGCAGGTAATCGAGCGCATTGAATTCAAACGCTTTAATGGCGTATTCGTCGTAGGCTGTGGTAAACACAACCTCTGGTGCTTTCCCTTCAATTGCCTGTAACAGTTCAAACCCATTTTTGCCCGGCATCTGAATATCCAGGAATAACAGGTCTGGCTGAAGTTCCTCAATCATGGGTAGCGCTTCATCGGCATTGGCAGCCTCGCCTACGATATTGACCTTGGGGAAGTTTTCGAGCAGGCGGCGCAGTTCACTGCGGGCGAGCCGCTCATCATCAATGATTATGGTTCTCATAAAAACAGGTGTCAATGAACAAGCAGCAGGTATCAGGCTTCTTTACGCAGAGGCGAGGTTGCCATACCTAAGCAAGGCCGATACTTGATAACTGATCGCTGTTCACTGGTGTATGGTGTCTCGTTCGGGTTTAAAAATACTGTCTGAGTGTTGAGGAATCTGTACGTTAGCAACCACTACGCCGGGAGCTTCCTGCTCAATAGTGAAATAGGCTTCGGGACCGTATAGCAGGTCGAGGCGTTGCGAGGTGTTCTTCAGTCCAAAGCCGCCCGACGTCTGTTTATCACCCGGTTCGGCCAACAACGTACCTGTGTTCCGAATGCGAATATGCAGCTCATCGCGGCCCGATGTGCCGGTTACAATGCGGCCAACAAGCTCAACGAAACCACCGTTCACATCTTTGGAAACACCGTGCTTTATGGCATTTTCAACCAATGTCTGTAACATCATGGGGGGCACCTGCCAGTAGCTTGCCTGGGGGTCAACCGTTACCCGGCAGTCGAGCCGCTCTTCGTAGCGTACTTTTTCCAGCGCCAGATAGTCCTGCACAGTCTTTATCTCTTCGCGCAGTTCAACTGTTTTCCGGCGATCGGCCAGCAGCGAATTGCGTAAAATATTCGAGAGTTGTGTAATGCCCTGCTGTGCCTTTTGCGGATTTTCATACACCAGTGCCCGAATGCTGTTGAGCGCATTGAACATAAAGTGCGGGTTAAGTTGCGACCGCAGCACTTTTGCCTCCGTTTCGCGAATGGATGACTTCAACAGAATCTTCTCTATTTCGGCCTGCCGGGTACGTTCTACGTAATGGTAAGCCGTGTAGCTGAGTACCCAGGCTAACATCGTTTTCACCCAACTGACCATGGTAGCCATGAAAAACGACAGCCCATGCAGTTGCTGGTTCATGATCAGCTCCAGGTCTACAGGTACGTTGATGACCGACATGATAAACGCCAGCACAATCACCGACGCCAGCACGCGGGGTACTAACTGAATGAATGGTAAACGCACCCAGTTCCAACGCTGAATAGTGAGGCGATAGAGGTGAGTGAGGCTTATACCCAGCATAATGTCGGCAATGGCCAGGTAGAACACCTCTGGCTTGAAGCCATCATCGATCCAGTAGATGATGAAATCAACCATGATGAGCAGTGTCCAGCCGACGATCTGGCAAAACCAGTATATACGTTGTTTCGACATGCAAGAGAAAGTAAACCTATAGCAGGCCTACTAACGAAACTACGTAACAAAGCCCTAAAACGGGTGCGCTTTGTGGGAAACCGCCTTATGTCTGGATAAGCGGTCGAAAAGAGAGGCGAAAGCTTGCTGATAAGACAGCCTGCGTCTTTAACCCGTTAAAACGTGTTTACAGCCAGCAAATGCGCTGTGTCATTCGCAATATCCAGCGTAAACGAAGCCGTTTCGGGGCGGTAAGTCAGCTTATAGAGGCACAGGTTGCTGTGTTCAAACTCGTCCATTCGGGCCAACGGTTTGTTTAGCAACCAGGAAAGCAAAATACGCATAGCCCGGCCGTGCATAGCTACCAGTACTGGTGATTCATCGGCCTGAGCCAGTATGTGAGCCATTGCCGGGCGTTGTCTGGCAACAACATCCTCGGGGCTTTCACCCTGCTCGGTTGGCATAGACGTATTACCCGCCGACCAGTTTTCGATGAGGTTCCGAAAATAATCATCGGCGAGGGTGTTCGGAATTTTACCTTCCATAATTCCCCAGCTGATCTCGTTCAGCCCCGACAGTTTTTCGTAGGGGATTCCCAACTCGATGAACGGCTCAACAGTCTGATAGGTACGTACCAGCGTAGACGTATAAATTTTGGCGAATGGCACATGTTGATAGGCCTGAAAGAACGCCATTGCCTGAGCACGGCCCATCTCGTTCAGATCGGCATCGACCCCACTGCCCTGCACAATACCCCGGCGGTTGTAATCGGTTTCACCGTGGCGAATTATGTAAATGTCTTTATGTGCCAAAGCGGTTGTTGTTACCTGAAGCTAGACTAATTTGGCCGCAAAATTACAGATAAATCAGCGTAATATGAAGCCTACCTTAACACTAGAGAACTTTATTGAGCTCAATAAAAGATCGCTTGTTGGTCACCTTGGCATCGAGTTTCTGGAAGCTACCGATCAGTATGTGACGGCACGCATGCCAGTCGACGAACGTACCCATCAGCCCTTCGGCATTTTACATGGTGGCGCGTCCGTCGTCTTGGCCGAATCGTTGGGCAGCATAGCGTCGGTACTTCGGCTTCCCGACCCAACCACACAACGAGCTGTTGGCCTCGAGATCAATGCCAATCATATCCGATCGGTGAGCTCGGGGTGGGTATACGGAAAATGCACACCCATTCATATTGGTCGTACTACGCATGTCTGGGATATTCGCATCACCGATGAACAGGAACGGCTGGTGTGTATCAGCCGGTTGACCATCGCCGTGATTACCAATAAAATCTGATCTGTACCAGCTGGTTTGCGGATCAACAGCACTGGCCTGGTGCTGTCGTTTCTCCTGACGTTTTTTGAGCTGACGAGCCTCGTGATACCGGCGCTTAACGGCGGCGAAATGTGTGTGCGTTCACACCATTGACACAGGCGCTTCTGACGCCTGTGTGCTGGCTGCTATTCGACTCATCGCCGCCGTTGGTAAAGGGCTGATCCCGGTGCTGTAGCGCCACGTTTACCAGGCAATAAAAAAACCCCACTCTGAGACAGAGTGGGGTTTTTATGATTTATAGAAAGAACGGGTTACCCCGCTTCTCTACATTTTCTTCACGTTAACGGCGTTGAGGCCTTTTTTGCCATCAACGATTTCGTATGACACCTGGTCATTCTCACGAATGGTCAGCCCGTTCAGGCCAGTGATGTGTACGAAAATGTCTTTTTTTGACTCGTCATCGACGATGAAACCAAAACCCTTGCTCTCATTAAAGAACTTTACTACTCCTGTTTGCATGATTGTAAACGATAAAAATTGAAAACTTAAAAAAAACACTTTTCTACAAAAGATGCAAAACAGGGAACCAAAGACGCAAACAAGAGTACTTGGTAAGCAACTGAGCGCAATTTGTCAGACAGTGTGGTAGCTTCCCACAAATGAAAAAAGAAGCATCGTACAAAAAACGGCATTTTTTGGATAAGGTTCCACAAATACGGAAAATAGCCAAAGATTTTTGTTAGCGTATACCGGCTTCGCAAGACAATAAGTAGCCGATCGGCGTGTTGGCAAAACTTTTTAAGCGGTCATTAAACCTTTGTCAGCGGCGTCTCTCTAATCCATAGATTCCGTTGCAACGATCTGCTTGTCTGTTTTACATCACTTGATAAACGCTTATTCTCATGAACAGTCCCCTGCTTTTTGCCGCCATACTGGTCACGCTGACAGGCGGAGCAACGTTAGCACAACAACCCAACGCTCGCTACGACCATACCCCATATAACAATACCGACCCCCGCTATAACGGACCCGGCTACGGGAACCAGGGCGGAGGCCGATACGATGCGGATCGCCGTCAGGATCTATTCAAGGTGCGTGAACTCGACCGGATCGTTGACTTGTCGCGGCGGCAGAAAAAAGACCTGCTGACGATCGAGAATTATTACGACCGTGAAATGAGCCAGGCTTTCCGCAACCCGGGCGCGCAGCAACGAATACTCTGGCAGAAAAGCCAGGACGTGCTCCAGATCCTGACGCCCGCCCAGCGGAACCGATTATTTGCTTTTGAACAATACCGGTCCTACAATCAGGGCAGTTATGCCCAGGGCCGCGGTAATTCAGACCGCGACTGGTCACCACCCACTGGCCGCCGCTGGTAGTAAGGCTTTCCGATAGATCCACCTTTCATGATATGCCCCGCCCGGTTTGCTGGACGGGGCTTTTTTTGCCCGTTGGCTACCCGGACTACGCGGCCAATTTTAGCCGACATTCTGTACCTTTCTGCTCCTAAACAGCACCTGTATGAAAACGCCTTTTCTACTGACGGCCCTCCTGGTAACGGTCCTTTTCGCTTGCGACTCCAAAAAGCCTGCCGGTCAGAACAGCGCAGTCCCCGCTGACAGCGCAGCCACCCTTGCCAAACGACCTGGCCCCGATGCGCCCCGTTCGGCTGCCGATCGGCTGGTGCGCGCCCTTTATTTCGAACATAACAAAACCGATAACCCCTTCCGCGAAACAAAAGACGGTACGATCATCGACCAGTTTTTTGCCCGGGATGTGGCCGATAAGATTTGGAAGCGCGTTTCACAACCGGGTTATAAGGCCCCCAATGTGAATCCACTGTTCAATGCACCCGATGCCACCGTTTCCAAAACGTGGGTGGAGCCAGCGGCCGTGGGCGGGTCGCGGGCCATCGTGTACGTAACGTACCTGAGCGCAGGCAAACCAGCCGAAGTGCGCGTTGACCTGGCCCAAACAGCAGGCCGCTGGCGTATTACCGAACTAACGTACCCAGCCGGTAAAACCTTGACGGGTACGTTGTAAGCGGTGACGTACCCAGCCCTACGCCAGCACCAGCGCTTCCTGCTTCACTGGCTGTTCTACCTTCGGCGGAAGCAGTTTATACAGCACTGGCGTGACAATGCGCGACAATAACGTACTGGAAATCAGCCCACCGATGAGCACCCAGGCCAGTGGGCTGTAGAGCGGGTTTTGCTCGATAGCCAGTGGAATTAAACCACCAATGGCCGTTAGTGACGTGAGCACAATGGGGACGAAACGCACCTCGCCCGCTTCACGGATAGCCGCCTCGAGGGGCATACCTTCTTCGCGCAGTTGATTGGTGAAGTCGACCAGAAGAATCGAATTTTTCACCTCAATGCCAATCAGGGCTATCAGGCCGATAATGGCTACGAACGAGAAGGGATTGCCCGTTGCCAGCAAGGCCGCAATGGCCCCGATAACGCCCAGTGGAATCACCGACAGTACAATCAGTGAACTTTTGAACGTACCAAACTCAAGTACCAGCACGGCCAGAAAGCCAAAAGCCGTAATCAGGATAATGGTGCCCAGCCCACCGAACGATTTCTCCCGGCTTTCCAGTTCACCAGCCGCCTTGTACGAAAAGCCTTTCGGAAACGACATGGTGCCCAGTTCATTCAACACGTCGGTAAAGACGTTGTCGACCAGATAACCGGTTTTAACAAAGCCAGTGATCGATACGTACCTGTCTTTATCGTAATGCCGGATCTGGCTGGTGCCGGTCTCGAACTGCAGGTCAGCTATCTGGCGAAGCGGCACGGCTCCCCCTGTCAGGCTGTTTACATACAGGTTGTTCAACGCCTCCTGCGTTACAGCCCCGCTGGCTAGCCGGTTGCCACCTGCCGTTACATTCATGACGTAATCATCCGACGTTTCGGGGTCTTTGAACGTACCTATGTTCAAGCCAGCCACCGCCAGCCTGATTGTCCGGTTCACGTCAGCGATCGATAGCCCTAACAGCCCGGCTTTCTCTTTATTGATTCGCACGCGCAAATCCGTTTTCCGGGTAGCCAATGGATTATTGATGTAAATCAACCCAGGCGTTTGCCGGAACACCTGCTCCACGCGGGCGGCCTGGGTACGCAGGCTGTCGAGGTTATCGCCGAAAATCCGAATGGCAACGGGCGCTTCCTGCGCTGGCCCCTGCTCGAAATCTTTTACTTCGATTTTAGCATTGGGGTAACTGGCCAACTGCTCGCGAAGCCGATCAATGACACGCTGCTTGGCCACGGTTTTTGTGCTGGGCTGAAGTTGCACAAACAGCTGCGCAAAATTGGCCGACTCACTCCGTTGAACAATGTTATAGTAGATACGGGGATTGCCTTTACCCACGTTGCTGGTAAAATACTGGACTGCTTTCTCGCGCTTTAGCACGTCTTCCACGTAACGGGCCACGCGGTTGGTCTCGGGCAAACTACTGCCATCGCCAGTTTCGATGTTGATCATGAACTGTGGCTTTTCTGAGGCGGGAAACAGCGCGAAACCTACTTGTTTAAACAGCATCAGCGAACCAGCAAACAGCAAGGCCGCCATCAGCAGCGTTAGTTTCGGGAAACGCAGACCGGTATTGAGCAACGGGCGGTACGATACGCTGATGACCCGTTTCAGCCCCCGCAGAAACCAGTTGCCCTCGGGGTTGTGGTTGTGTTTTAGCAGGCGGCTGCTTAAAAACGGCACGATTGTCAGCGACACAACCAGCGACGCTACGACCGTGGTGACCACAGCCGTGGGCAACGACCGGATGAAATCGCCCGACCCCTCCGGCAAAAACATAAGCGGCAGGAACGCCAATACGAGGGTGGCCGTACACCCGATAACGGCCAGCGTGATCTGGCTGGTAGCCTTAATGGCCGCGTCGCGTTTGGGGTAACCTTCGCGTAGATAACGCTCAATATTTTCGACTACCACAATGCTGTCATCAACCAGAATACCGAGCGCAACAATGAATCCAACAATGCTCAGCTGATTGATACTGAACCCGAACGTACCCAGCAACGCCAGCCCGATCGCCAACGACAGCGGAATAGAGATCATCACGACAGAAGCGGCCCGAAAACCCAGCGGCAGCAGCGTCAGCGAGACCAGCAGAATAGCAATACCGAAATCTTTGGCGAAGCGCGACAGCCGCGTGCTGACGCTGGCAGCCTGATCGAAATTCTTGGTCAGTACGATGTGTGATGGTAAGGTGTTGCTGAACCGCTCGATGACCGGTCGTAGCTGATCGCCTACTTTCTCAATGTTGGCCCCTGCTTTCTGGGCCGCTGTGACCAGCACCGCCCGGTGGCCATTGAGCCGTGTGATGTAGGTCTGGTCTTCATTGTTCAGGTCTACGTCGGCAATATCGCGCAGGTAGATCGCCTTCTGCCCGGTGGTCAATACAATGGTGTTTCGAATATCATCCAGCGACTGATAATCGCCCGAGGTTTTCACGTTGAACTTACGCGTGCCTGCCTGTAGGCTACCAGCCGGAATAGTGAGATTTTCGGCCTGCAACGCGCCCAGTACCCGGTTGACGGCAATACCCGCCTGCGCCATTTTTTCGATGTTCAGTGAAATCCGCACGGTTGTTTTCGGGAAACCCCAGCTGGCAACGTTTTTCAGCGATTTCACTTTCTCCAGTTGTTCTTTCAACCGGTCGGCCTGTTCGCCCAGCTCTTTATCTGAGGCCACCTCTGACTGGAGCGCCACCTGTACGATGCTGACATCGGTGGGCGAGAACTTCCTGATTTCGATTCTGAAAATATCGGCTGGCAGTTCGGCGCGCAGGGCATTGACCTCGCGGACCATTTCCTGGTATTTTTCGTCCGGATCCTGGCTATATTCATACTCGACCCGCGCCACAACCAACCCATCTTCGATGCTGGTAATCACATGGTCCATGTTATCGAGTGCATTAAACCGGGCTTCGACGGGGTCAGCCACCAGTTCTTCCATATCCTCGGCATCGGTACCGGGATACACGAAAATGACGGCAAATTGAGGCGCCGTAAATTCGGGGTCCTCGCCCCGCGGCATATTCAGCAGTGAATTGGCCCCCAGGGCCACTACCGCAATAAACAGCACCAGCATAAATTGCCAGTTCTTGACGGAAAATTCGGCTAATGACATAATGGATGGGACGCGGATTGAGCGGATCTGACGGGATTTACGCCGATGAATCGAGAAGCGAACTACACTCGATTGGCGCCGATCTGTCCTGCCTGCTTGATCTGTGTTCTATTTAGTGGTGAACAGTCATTTCACGGCAACCAAGGAAGCCTCTGTCAGATAGGCCGACCCCGCCGTAATTACCTGGCTACTAGCCGTCAGTCCACTGGTTAGCAGTACGTTCTCGCCATTGATATACCCGATCTGAACGGGTTGTTTCCTGACATGCCGACGGTCGGTTTCCAGCAGGTACACAAAGCCATCTTTACCGTTTCCTTCCACAATAGCTTCGATCGGGACCAGGCTGTAGGTACGTTGCCGGGCGGGGGTCAGCGTTATTTTTGCGAACAGGCCGGGAGCCAGTTTTACACTACTGCCAGCCAGCCGAACTTCTACTTCATACAGCTTAGTCGTAGGGTCAGCGGCCTGCGCCAGTTCGCTGATGGTACCGGCAAGCGCCTGATCGGGGTATGCGTCCAGGCGAATAGCAGCGCGATCACCCAGTTTGAGGCGTGCCCAGTCTTTATCAGAAATTCCTACACGGACAACCCAATCAGAGCGGCGGTTGCCCGAAATCAGGTATACGCCAGCGCCAGCGGCCACAAACTCCCCTTCATTGACCAGTTTACGCGTTACGGTGCCATCGACCGAGGCCCGAATTTGGGCATAGCCACGGTTAAACTGCGCGATAGTGAGGTTCTGACTGGCTATTTTACTACCTGTGGTGGCATTCTGAAGCTGTTCGAGCGTGGCGGCTGTGTCGGCATAGAGTTTCCTGACACGCCCCAAATCACGCTCGGCTTTTTCCTGGGCCAACTGTGCCTGGGCTACCTGGGCATCGATCTCGATCAGGTTCAGCGTAGCCAGCAGTTGTCCTTTCCGAACCGCCTGCCCTTCGTTGACAGACAATTTATTGACGATGCCACCGACTTTAAATGACAACCGCGCTTCTTCCGACGACGAAACAAGGCCTGACGCCACTACCGGCTCGGCTCGTTCAACAGACTGGACCGCCGCCAGCCGCACGGGTATAACTGAGGCTTCAGACGCGCCCGTTGAATCGGCAGGCGACGAAGCGGCCGATTCGCCCGGCTGCTTGCCGCCGCAACTCCAAAGCGCAATGGCTAGCAGAAGTGAATAAAGAGAGTAGCTACATTTCATGTGGGTAGTCAGTTGGGGTTTTCCCCGGAAAGGGGTAGTAACGGGATAATGGGTTATGAGGCCGCTGAAACAGCCGTCCAGAAGGCACTGATGCTGATAATAAGGCAGAGTGGGATGTAGTAGGCGGTGTCCATTTGGGCAAAGGGCGTGTCGGTGACTCGTTTGAAGAAACCAACGTACCTGAAGTCGCCGATAACGCGCAGAAAGAAAATAGCGCCGACAAGCCACAACCCGTATTGCTCAAGCCAGGTGGGTAGCGAGACCGCCAGCCAGCCAATTTTATACAGATGCAGACCAGCCATGCAGGCCAGGCCAACCGCGACGGCCAGCGTCATACCGGGGCCCGGCCTGACGACCTTAGCACCCGGCGTCTTTGCCAATTCCGGAATGGCTACGGCGACACCCCATTTTCCACCAAACGCCCAGTACAGGTGAAGCCCGCTGATCGTGAGCAGAAGCGCGGTATTCAGTAAAGCAGGTATCATGCTGGTCTAGTTTACGGCTACCACCCGATCAAGGGCTGCGCGTTTGATAAGCACGTCCATACGGGCCAGCGACTGTTGCAGTTGCACCGTAAGCCGATCATTCTGCGCCCGCAGAAATTCAATAAGCAGAGCCTGGCCATTTCGGTATTTGCTATCCAGGATACGGAACGTCTGCTCGGCATTGGCCGCACCAGATTGAGTTGCTTTCAGGCTTTCCTGAGCCGCGTTTACATCATAATACGCCTGCACAACCTGTAGCTGAATCTGTCGTTCCAGCTCTGTCTGCCGTGTCTGCAACAGTTGAGCCTGGATCTTGGCCTGCTGAATTTTCGAGCGTTTTTCGTACCCGCGAAACAGGTCCCATTGCAACCCAACCTGCGCCAACGCATAGCCCTGGTTACGGAACGTATAGCCGTAGCCCTGAAAACCAACGTTACCGCCAACGTATAGAGTAGGAATGGCCGCGTTTGCCTCGTTCAGCTTCACCGCCGTTTGTGCCGCTGCCAGTGAATAGCCCAGTTGGCTCACCTCCTGTCGGTTACGCACGGCAGCCTGTTGCAGGCTATTCAACCCCGCTGCTGATTGTGCCACGGGCGTCTGTTCGGAAGTAGCTGTCACCACTGCCAACGTAGAATCGATCTGAATGGGCGTCATCAGATCACGATTGAGCAGGAAATTGAAATAGGCATGCGCCGCTTCCCGGTTACGTTCAGCCATAGCTACCTGCTGATCAATCTTGCTTAGTTCATACCGGGCTTGTGTCACTACCTCTCTGGTGGCTACATTATTGGTCACCAGCTTCTCATTCAGGCGAGCCAGTTCACGAAGCGTACTACGGGCGTTATCGAAAATACGTAGCCCTTCGAGTGTTTGCAGATACTGGTAATAAGCCGTCTGGATCGTGTAGCGAACCTCGTTTTCGGCCACCCGCCTGCGGGCTTCCTGCGCCGACAACAAGCTCTTCTGAATCAAGTAATTATACTGAATATCCGTGTTATAAAGTGCATACTGAACGGCTATTTTCGTGTCGTGAAAATCGTTGGGTGCCAGCAGTTGATCGACGTTTGGGATATTCGTAGGAAACTTGTCGGACCCGGTCAGCTTGTTGAGGGCTGCATAAGCAGGATTCAGCAGATCGCCCACTGGAAATTCGAGCCGACGCCCGCCCGCCGCGACTGAATAGGTCGGGTTGAACGCCACTCGTGGATAAAACAGTGACCGTGCCTGATTCAATGATTCGGTCACCCGGGCCATGTCCAGCCTTTCCTGTTTCAAAGCCAGGTTATTTTGCAACCCCTCCTGCACGTACCCATCCAGCAGGGACAACGTACCCGGCCCGGCCAACTGAGGTTGCGTCCATCCAGGCAGCGAACAGAGAAGAAAGGCTACGATGTACAGTAAAACCTGATTCATGATCGTATCATAGTTAATGAACAGTGTTTAGTAAAAGAGCAAAAAAATATCAGAGCCCTTTTTTAAGCGTATCGCAGAAGAGTGTAAAGGCTTTATCCATCAGCTCCGCCCGCCGCTCGTCGGTGAACATACTCATCCGTTTACGAATAAACAGGGCCGTATACCCGTGAATGGTACTCCAGATCATCATGGCTGCGACCTCGGCATCCTGCGGCTGAAAAATTCCCGCGTTGATGCACTCCTGTACCACTTGCACCAGCATATTGAACGATATCCGGCCTTCGGTCCAGATGTCTTCGCGGCACTCCAGTGTTTCCATGGGCGCAGTAATGATAAACATCACGTCAAATAGTTCAGGGTTTTCCACAGCGAACTGTGTATACCGCCTGCCCATTGTCACCAGCTTCTCAAACGGATCAGTCAGGTTCATAATTGGCTGAAAATCAGCCATCATTTTGCCAAACGCCTGTTGATGTATCGCATACAACACTTCATTCTTATCTTTGAAGTAGAGGTAGATCGTAGCCGGGCTGTATTCAATTTCATCCGCAATGGCTCGAATGCTTAGCTTCTCGTACCCGTTCTCTACGTACAAATGACGAGCAGCGTCTACAATCCGCCGACGCATTTCCTCTTTCTCCCGCTCCTTCCGCTCAACAATTCCCATATTGACTGATTAACGGCTCAAACATACTGAACAGTGTTTAGTAAATCAAAAATACGGGTCTGATTAACTGGCTGTATTGAGTAAACGGCATGTAGGCTCAGGAAGATTATGCATGGCAGGCAATAGACATGATGTCTTCTCCTCTTTCGTTAATACTTTGCTCCTAATTGCTGTCTAACTGTTGTGAACACGATCACCATGAAACCATTCCTCCTGGCGTTGCTGCTGGGTATGCTTATACTACCAGCAACGGCACAACGGCCAGCCAGCGGCTACACATTAGGCGATGTAGCGGCCTCTTTCGCCCTTACCAACGTCGACAATCGTACAATTTCGCTCAATGAGTATAAGAATCAGAAAGGCGTAATTGTTGTTTTTACCAGCAATCACTGTCCGTTCTCGAAAGCGTATGAAGATCGGATCATTAACCTCGACCGGAAATTTGGGCCACAGGGGTTCCCGGTCATTGCGCTGCTTTCGAGCGATGCCAGCCTGTACGAAGAAGACAGCTTTGACCGAATGCAGGTACGCGCCCGAACCAAGAATTACCCCTTTCCCTACCTGCTCGATGAGGCCCAGACGGTGGCCAGAGCATTCGGTGCCACCCGTACCCCGCAAGTGTATGTACTGAAACGCGCTGGCGAACGCTTCACGGTTGAGTACATCGGTAGCATCGATGATAGTCCGCAAGATGCCGCTAACGTGCAACGTACCTACGTCGATGACGCCGTGACCAGTCTGTTGGCCGGTAAGCCAGTGGTTACTCCCCTCACAAAGGCCATCGGGTGTGCGATAAAAATGAAATAAATCCTGCGCCTGGACAGTCGTACCAGCTTCGCTCACCAACCAGGCCTACCCAGGCAAGGCGACTTACGACTGTCAGGACTTAGCACTCTCCTACCCTGCGGCTTCTCGTTGGCACGGTCTTGGCAAATTAATTTTGCGTTAAACCAAACACATACACAACGCGATGAAAAAGCACACAAGATCTTTCGCTTCTCTTTTTTGTATGGGCCTGCTGGCTACATCCATGACTTTGTTGCAGGCCTGTGGCTCTGACGGTAAAAAAGAATCCCGTACTGAGGATGCTGCGGAGCGCACTGGCGATGCTATTGAAGCCGACTCTAAAGACGCTGCGGCTGATGCTCGCGAAGGTCTGGACAAGGCTGGTGATAAAGCTGAAGCCGCTGGCGATGAGGCGGCTGCCGATTTCCGCCGGGAGCGCGACGAAATGGTTGCCGATATGAAAGTGCAGCGCGATAAGCTCGACGCTAAAATCGACGACATGAAGGCCGACATCAAGCGTCAGGGCGCTAAAGCGAAGGACAAGTCGAAAGAGCAACTCGCTGAATTAGAGCAGGAACGCAAAGAACTGGGCGATGATATGGACAAGGCGCAGAACGCTACAGCTGCCGCCTGGAAAGATATCAAAGGCGGGTTCAAGCAGGCCGGCAAATCAATTGGCAAAGCCTTCGATAAAGCCGAAGACAAAGTTGACCCCGACGGCAAAGACGACTAATTTTTAATGCATGACGACCAACGGCTCTGCCTGGGACTGACTGAGTCCCAGGCAGAGCCGTTGGTCGTCATGCATTAAAAATTATCCCCACTTCTGTGGAAAATCACCTACATCGCTTTAAGGATCAGCACATCGCCCGGCTTGCAGTCGCGGACCAGTTGCTCAGATTCAAGTGGTTGCCCGTTCACTATGGCTTTGCGGCCAAACGGATGCACCAGATTTAGCTTGCCACCCGCCAGGCTGCGCACCCGCACCTCCGTGACATTGCCTTCTTTCACAGTGGCGCCAATCAGGAAAGCCCCTTCGGCCCTGACATCATCGAATCGTAAATTCTGCCAGGTACGTGGTCGGTTGGGAAGCACATAAATCGCTTCGTCGCGGCTTTGTACGAGCAATTCGAGCACAGCGTTCAAGGCACCGAAACCTGCATCGAGTTGCATCACTTCGCGGTTCTGCTTTTCCAGTTCCCAGTCTGGCGAACCCAGCAGGCTCGTGCCGTTCGTGTTGGCGTTGCTCAACGTGCCCCGACCTTCATTGGTGTAATTTTCTTTCCAGTAATGCAGCCACTTAATGGCCGCGCCGGTCTGCCCCGTCCGGCTCAGGATCGTCGATGCCCAGGGCACCGACCAGCCCGCCCAACCGCCAGCTCCTTTATACCGCCAGGCTTGCAGGCTGTTATCGATCAGTTTACGTTGCGCGGGGTCATTCATAGCCAGCGTGGCAAACGGATAAATACCGCCCAGATGGGAATGGTGCCGGTGACTTTCTACCAGGTCCATACCGTCCCATAACGCAATACGTTCATTGCTTTGCCTGGATTCATTCACGAACGTACCTGTGTACGTCGTGTAGGCAGGCAATCGTTTGTCTACATCGGCCCAGCGGGGATCAACAGGTTGACCCAGTGCGGCAGCGGCCTGAGGCAAAATCCGGCAAATTCGATGCAGCGCTGCCAGTTGGAACGAGGCATCGCGCCCCCAGGCGTTCATGTCTGCGCCCCGGTATTCAGGACTGACCGAAAGTGGCAGGCTGTATTTTTTCGTGCCATCGCCAGCTGATACTTCTTCCAGCATGGCAAAATACCCTTCAAACGCTCCGTTGAGCAGTGGCCAGGCTGTCTGGCTCAACAACTGTGGCGCATCGGGTTGTTCAAGCCCATAGCGGTAATTCTGCCACGCCATCATGGCCATCCAGGCGGTGCAGGCGTGATCAACAGTGCCGGTCCAGAACGTACCTACCACGTGGCACCGATCATCTACGGCATGCGGCAACATCAAGGCCCCTTTGCGCCCGAAAAACGCTTCGCCGTTCTTTTGCAGTTGTGGCATCCAGCTCCCAATCATTCGCCACAGTGGTTTGAAATTCGCCAGTCGGTTGGTCGCCAGTGCTGGCGTGTAGATCATCTGCACGTTAATGTTGAAATGGTAATCATTGCTCCAGGGTGGTAGCTGATAATCTTCCATAAACGGTCCCTGCAAGGTGCAGGCCAGCCCGTTCGGCGACGTGGCGCAGGCCTGCTTGTACAGGCCATAGTCGACAATCTCCTGCAATAGCGGATCAGGCAGGGCAATCTGGGGAACAACTTTGTAGTAGCTCTGCCAGAATGTGTCGGCACTGGCTACAGCAGAGGGCGCCCGGTCGAGCAAAGCCTGCATAGCGGGGTAGTCGAACCGGCGGGTTTTGCGATTGTAATACAGATTACTCGTTTGAATATAGAGGTGCTGCTCATTGATCAGGTCGTAGCCTACCAGCAATGGATCATCTTCTGGAAGTGGCTGAATAAAAGCGCCCTTGCCATTATTGTCTTTAAGTACCCACTGTGGTTCTTCGATACTGGCTGCCCGCAGCGCCTCGGCCACAAACGTGTAGTGCGGAATGAGCTTGTACGTCAGTTTCCCCCGTAAATCTTTCGGAATTTCCAGCTCCGTCACTTCCAGGCTGGCCGCCTGCCGAACGTTCATCACGTGGCTCACCTGCTGTGGGTCACGCACAATGAGCTGCAACAGGCCCCGGTCGGTGAAGAGGTTGCCGTACTGAATCAGCCAGCCTTCAGGTAGCGTCACGTCTAGCCGTCCACCACCCAGTTGCTGCGGATGCCCCAGTGATGGCTTGTCCAGTCTGGGGGCGGCAAAAGCCGCATCGATACCGGCTTTGTCACCCGCCTGTAATTTCGCCTTCAGCTCTGCATAGGTGATTTTGGTCGTAAACTCAACGCCGCCACGGTGATCCCAGAAACCGCTGCGGCTAATGGTAAAATGCAGCGTTCGGCCACCCCCCCAAACCATGATCCCCTGGGTACCATTGCCGAGCAGCACGCCCGTGTGCGGACGGGGCAGCGGAAATTGCCAGGTAAGCGTGCGCAGTGGCTGCTGGGCTTGTGCTGAGGTAACAGTTATGAAGCAGAAAAGGGCGAGTAAAAGGCGGGGCATACCGGTAGCGACAGTAGTAGCCTGAAGCTCCAGCTTCGGGACGGATAGTAGCAATTAATTACTCCCGAAGCTGGAGCTTCAGGCTACTTTACGAACCAAAGGTAGCCGATCAGGGAAAGTACCCCAAACCCCTGCGAACTGTTTGGCGTTTACATGTATGAAGTTGTCTTTCGTACGTCCATGTCGCTTGTTACTGTAACTGTATTGAATTTCCCACCTGGGCAGCGCTACCGGGCTTTCGCAAATATGGGGCGATGGCTGATGAAGCCGTTCAACGCACCGGGCCTGCGTTTTCAGAAGTTGCTGGGCACCGGCAAGAACTTTGGCCTCATCCCCGATTTGTCGCGCTATGTATTCCTGGGTGTCTGGGAATCTGAAGCCGAGGCGACTCACTTTTTCGGCTCGGCGCCCTGGCAACCCTTTCTGCCTACCGCGACCGGGTCGCCACAAAAAGTGGCGCCGACCTTATACCTGAAGCCGATCAAATCGCATGGCCTTTGGGATGGCGTTGATCCGTTTCAGGCCGATGCCAGCGTACCTGATCCCTGGCCAGCTCAGGCGTTACCCGACAACCTGCCCATCGCCGTGTTAACGCGGGCCAGCATCCGAACCGGTGCCCTATTCGATTTCTGGCGCAACGTACCTGAAGCCCGTAAACGCATCGACGAACAGGGTGATAACCTGTTATTGGCCCTGGGGGCAGGCGAAAAACCGCTGGTCCAGCAATGCACGATCAGCGTGTGGCGCAACGCGTCGCTGGTCGATATGTTTGCCTACCGACAGAGCGGACACCGGGAAATTGTCAGGAAAACCCGGCAGCGAAAGTGGTACAGTGAAGAGCTTTTTGCCCGCTTCACGGTCCTGAAAATGGTTGATTTTTAAGCCGTCGATCTGCAACATTATCTGTGCTACAGGCACTTACGGGCCATCATCCACGGTTACCTTAGCAGGATTTCGGAATACATTAAACTGCCGCCCATTTTGGCCCTATTCTTGTATCCCTGCCGGAAAGATTGTTATTTTGCGGGCTAAATTCGTGTATAAACCGAGATGTCATTAATTAACAAAATCCGTGAACGCTCCGGATTAGCAGTTGGCGTAATCGCCGTTAGCTTGATTCTGTTCATTGTGGGGAGCGATTTGCTGGGCGGCAAGAGTACGCTGTTTGGCAACAATAGTCAGGAAATCGGAACAATTGATGGACGAACCATTGATAACCAGGACTTCCAGGCAAAAGTGGAGCAGGTGCGGGCGCAGTATGAACAACAGACAGGACGCGCACCAGGTGAACAGGAAATGACTCAGATTCGGGAACAGGCCTGGAATCAACTCATTTTTGAAACGGCGTACCAGAAAGAATTCGATAAGCTCGGCCTGACTGTATCGCCCGAAGAACTCGTGGATATGGTGCAGGGAAACAATGTCAGCCCCGAAGTAAGGCAGGCATTCACCAATCCCTCGACCGGTGTGTTCGACAAAAATCAGGTTGTTCAGTACCTGAAAGGCCTGCGGAACGTGCCACCTGCTCAGCAGGCCCAGTGGGCGTCGTTTGAGCAGCAGATCAGCACGAACCGTCTCCGCGAGAAGTTCGACAACCTGATGCGGCTGTCGAACTACGCGACTACCGCTGAGGCACAGAAAGAATATCAGGCGCAGAACACAAAGGCCGACGTAAAATTCCTGTTCGTTCCCTACTACTCAGTGAACGATACGACGGTGAAGGTTACCGACTCGGAACTGAGCGACTACCTGAGCAAGCACAAAGACGAGTATCCCGGTGCCGACACCCGTTCGATCCAGTACGTATCGTTTGCGGTGAACCCATCGAAAGAGGATAGCGCGTCGCTGTATAATGACATCAAAACACTGGCTCGTGGCCTGGGTGGTGCTAAAAACGACTCAACGTTTGCCCGTCAGAACAGCGACGTACCTGTGCCGCTCTACCTGACGGCCGGTGAGATGCCCGAGCAACTCCGTGCGGCTATTCCAACCTTCTCGCCGGGTGGCGTATATGGTCCATTCCGGGAAGGCAACACGTACTTCATCTATAAGTACGGTGGCACCAAGAAAGACACCAGTTTTACCATTCGGGCCAGCCACATCCTGATCCGTGCCACGGCTAAAACCGACTCAGCGAAGGCCGACGCCCGCCGCCGGGCCGAAAGCATCCTGAAGCAGATTCAGGGTGGTGCCAGCTTTGAAGCCTTGGCGCAAAGCAACAGTGAAGATGGTTCAGCACAGCAGGGTGGTGACCTGGGTTACTTCAAAAACGACGGCCGGATGGTGAAGCCTTTCGAGTCAGCCATTTTCGGATTCGCCGGTTCAGGCCTGATCCCGCGGGTGGTTGAAACGGATTTCGGGTACCACATCATCAAAATTACCGAGCCTAAAACCAACCAGTTGTACCGCGTAGCCGGCATTGGCAAAACCATTACGCCTAGTGAAGCTACCACGAACGAAGCGTATCAGAAAGCCAGCCAGTTTGCGGCCAACAGCCGCACCAAAGACGCATTCGACGAGAATGTTAAAAAGGACAAGGCGCTGGTTATTGCCAACGCAGATCGTATTCCTGAAACGGCATCGAACATCAACGCCCTTACCGACGCGCGCGCTATTGTTCGCTGGGCATTCGATGACAAGACGGATAAAAACAGCGTATCGGAGCCGTTCCAGGTGGGCGACCAATACGTAGTGGCCGTTCTGACGGGCAGCACCGCCAAAGACGAAGTGAAGGTTGACGACTATCGGGCCGAGCTAACCGCTAAAGTGCGTAACCAGAAGAAGGCCGAGCAAATCATGGCGAAACTGGGCAACCCGAGCGGCCCGCTTGAAACCATTGCTCAGAAATATGGGGCTGGCGCTATCGTTGAAACGGCCGAAGACATCAACCTCGCTACTGGTTTCATGCGCAGTGCCGGTGTTGACCCTGTAGCCCTGGGCCGTGCCTTTGGCCTGAAAGCAGGTAAGCGCTCAAAACCATTTGCCGGTGAAGGTGGTGTTCTCATTGTAGAGCCTACCCGCATCACACCTGCACCAAACGTAGCTGATTACGCGATGTACAAAACCTCGATCCAACAGAATCAGGGCCAGCGTACCACAGTCTATGTGAACGAGGCGATCAAAGATGCCGCGAACATCACCGACCGTCGCGCTAAGTTTTACTAGGTCATACCAAGTTTCGATTCATAAAAAAGCCCTGCTGCCATCAGCAGGGCTTTTTTATGTTCAGGTACGTTACCGACTCGGGCCTCTGCTTTTGCCGGTAACGTACCTGAACGGCTTGATACAGACCGCATAACCAGCTACCAGTGACCAGCCCGTTATGTGCCATAGCGGCACCAGGTTTATTAGCAGTTGATCCGCTTTACCAAAACTCCGGCACTTACCATTAATCCCGCCAGCCCTCAGGCTTGAACGGCGTCCGGCTGTCGCTCAGTTCACAGGTTGCAGTAGGAACGCGGGGCGGTCCACCCCAGATCAAAACTTTAGGTTGAGGTCGCTCTCCCGTATAAGGTGGGGATGGCTCCGGGTAGGGATCACGGCTACTCAACGCCTGAAACAGGCCCGGTGCTGCCCCTGTTGCATCCTTCCGGTCGAGCCAATGAGTAACGACTGCCACACCCGAGGCCGTAAAGAAACCGACTACATTTTCACGACTGTTGGCCACATTCCGAATATTCCCCACCATGGCGCTGGGTGGTGTATCGGCCAGACCACCTGTATTCTGGGTTTGCTGTTGAAACAGTTTGTAATACTGATACGCTTCTTTCGTCAGTGATGCCTGTCGAAGTTGCACCAATGCCCCTGTTCGTTGAAAAAACGGTAGCTGTGCAATCCGGCGACTACTGATTAAACCACCATTACTAAACGTATCGTCGAAAAGATTGAGCGAGTAGCTTCGGATAATTTCCCAGCAGCGGGTTCGGCATTCATAATCATAATACCAATAGCCACCAGACACTTGGGGAGCCGACGGATCGGTGGTGAAAGGCGGGACAAAACAGTTCTCATATAACTTATCGCCCGATACAAAGTATGACCCGAAAATATAGGTTCTGGGCAGTATGCCGTATACGGCGTACACACCCTGATAGCAGCTACGACACCAGTCCTGCCGTTCATAGAGCAGCCAGTCCCAGCGGTAATAATTACGAACACCGGCGGGGTCTTGCGTATCGATAGCTACGTCATGCCCGGCTTGCAAACCACCATATTGCGTACCCGGTAGGCTATTGGCGTTAAACTGCACCGTATAGTTCTGGATGGGCACAGCCGCTGGCATCACCTGCTGGTCTGACTGATACCGGGTTCCTTCCGCCGTAGTAAACCGCACTTGGTAGGCATGACCCGGCTCTGCCCGAAACCCATCGGGTAGTTGATACGTACCTGGCCTGATTTCGCTGTAGGCTATCACCCGGCTCGAGTCAATCACGACCTCAACGCGAGCCTTTGTCACGGGTAGGCTGCCAAACCGCCCCGTCAATGAGTCAGCTTTCGAGCGGTTAATCGCCACAATCTGTGCTTCGGGCAAATTCGTAATAGTGCCGTCCACCACGATCACATTCACCGTTGCGTTAAACTCCGGTTCAGCGGGCTCAACGCAGGCTGCCACAAGCAGCGCCAGCAAGACAACAGAATGACCAGCGCGTTTCATTTGACGTCGAAATTGTACGTTAAACTAGGAATAGGCGAGCCAAATACGGTGAGTTTATAGGGCTTGGTGGCCTGTCCTTCTGTACGAAAGAAGATTGAGTAGGCGTTGGCTCTGGCGTAGAGATTATAAACGGTAAATGTCCATCGGCCCTGCCAACGGCGATTCTTCATCGTCGCGTTAGTGATCGTCCAGGAAAAGTCGAGCCGATGATAATCGGGCAGCCGATACTGATTACGCTCGTCGTAATAGGGGTAGGTACGTCCGCCATAACGGATGAAGCCTTCAGGAGCAGTGTAAGGCCTTCCGGTACTATACACAAAGTTGAAGGCAAAGGCATGGTGCTTCCCCTGATTGATGTTCAGACTGGCGTTCAGGCTATGAGGTCGGTCGTAATTGGCGTTATACCAGTCGCCTCCATTAATGCGCTGCCGAAAGTTGGCTCCTTCGGCCACCTGATTCTGGGTGCGGGCATAGGTGTAATTAATCCAGCCGGTCAGTTCGCCTTTTTTACGGGCCAGCATCAGTTCAACGCCATAAGCCCGGCTACGTCCCTGCAAAAGTTGTGTTTCCGGATAGGGCTGTAAGAGAAGGTCAGCCCCTGGTTTGTAATCGACCACGTTCTGGGTACTGCGCCAGTACACCTCCGCTGACAGTTCGTAGATGTTGCTTTTGAGATTCTGAAACCAACCTGCCGAAATCAACTGGCTGAGTTGAGGTTGGATGTACGCATCGGCTGTTTTCCAGCGCGCAGTAGGCAGCGGGGTAGTGGTGTTGGTCACCGACTGTACATATTGCCGCATCAGGTTATAGCCGATTTTGACAGAAGCATTCGCGCCCACAGCATACCGCACCCCAAGCCGGGGTTCAAATCCGCCATACTGCGCCGTTACCTGCCCGGCGCCATAGCGCACCGAATCGGTCATGAACGCTTCATCTGGCCCTTCGCCGGGCGCGTACTGGCGTACCGTAGCCGGACCGAGGTTTAGAAAGCGGCTGTACCGCAATCCGGCCGACACGGCCAGCTTATCGGTGATACTCCATTCCGCTTCAGTGTGTGCGGCCAGTTCGAGTGCCTGCTCGGGCGGCGTGCTGCGGTAGTTGACACTGGTACTACTACCTGGCAGCAAATCGCCGGGGTTGAGTCGGTACTGCGTCGCACTCAATCCCACTTCCAGTTTATGGCGCTCGCGCTGACTATTCAGGTTCGATTTTACCTGTCGCTGTACCAGGCTCTGCTCAAGCCTGACTTTATTGGCCGAAGGCTCCACCGACAGGATAGCTGGCGTGTAGTGAGCGACTAAGGCGGTGGTTTGTAGATTGGTACGGGGCGAGAACGCGTGGAACCAACGAATCATGGCATTGGTAGTCTGATGGTCGTACTGCGTAGCGGTGGCGTTGATATTGGCTATACTGCCCAGCAGGTCGGTCTGAAAAAAATCGTTGCTTACATACCCCATGGCCACTACCGTGTTGGCACTGTTTACGCGCCAGAAGGCTTTAATGACCCCATCGCCAAACCTGGCCCGAATATTCTCTAACTTTTGGGAGGCAATGGGTAGTAGAAAATCATTGAACGCGCCCCTGGCCGACAGCAGTACGCCCAGCTTACCCTTGCTGATCGGGATATCAAGGGTTAGCCGATTGGCCACTAAACTGGCCCCGCCAGCCAGTCGAAACTGCTCGAGGTTAGGGTTTTGCAGCGCCACATCCAGCACCGCCGCAGCGCGCCCACCATAGCGGGCAGGTACGTTGCCTTTGTAGAGATCAAGCCCACTGACAGCATCGGGTGGAAACACCGAGAACAGGCCGAACATATGGGTGGGGTTGAAAATGGGGGTATCGTCCAGCAGGATCAGGTTCTGGTCGGTATTTCCTCCGCGAATGTTCACCCCATTGGCGGCCTCACCCACACTCGTTACGCCGGGCAGCAACTGCAGACTTCGCAAAATATCGACCTCGCCCAGCGCGGCAGGCATTCGCTTTATAGTTTTGATATTAACCTGACTCACCCCCAGTAGCGGTTGCTGCACGTTACGGTCATACCCCTTACTCGTCACGATCACTTCTTCCAGTTGCCCAGCTATAGCCGACAACCTGATGTCGAGCTCCCTATGATGAGCAAGGCTGATGGTTTGCCGGAAGGACAGATACCCCAGGTACCGGACAACAACGATGTGATTGCCTGCACCCAGTGTAATGGAGAAGTGCCCCTGCGCATCCGTTAACGTGCCAGAAGCAAACCTGTCGTAATCAATAACAACAGCCGCCCGGCTCAAAGGCTGGCCACTAGTCGAATCCCGGACGGTACCGGAAAGCGTGAAGGGTTGAGCACAAAGGCCCTGAGCCGCCAACAGCACCAATAATATGAAGCCATGCTTTACCATGCTGCTGTTGCGTATAAGTACATATAAGGGCATAAAAAACCCGTATATGATAAATCTACCTATACACAAAAACGCAGTCCTGGTAAAATTTCAGCTTATTTATTTACTGCCCGAACGGCCAATGATTGCCGAGCAGGCTGCTCAGCAATCAACGTACCTGGGTCAACTATCGGCCAGGTATTTGTGGACGAAGCTGACGGCCATTGCCCCTTCGCCTACGGCCGAGGCCACACGGGCCATCGCACCAGAACGAACATCACCTGCCGCAAAAATGCCCGGACTACAGGTTTCGAGCGAATAGGGCTCGCGTTTCTGTTTCCAGATGTCGCGGTATCGTGGATGCTTGATGAGGTCGCGGCCCGTCTGAATAAAGCCTTTATCATCACGAATGATGTCCATCTCAATCCAGTCGGTGAGTGGTTTGGCGCCGATGAAGATAAAAACGGCCGCCGCCTGCACTTCGCGTTGTTGGTTTGTATTCAGGTCTTCAAGCACCAGCGACTCCAGCTTATCATTGCCTTTGCCTTCCACTATCTCCGTACAGGGTAGTATCTTGATAGCCGGTGTGCGCTCAATCTGTTCGATCAGGTATTGCGACATGGTCTCCGACAGGCTCGGGCGGCGAATACAGATGAACACCTCTGATGCTGTCCGGGAGAGGTACATAGCTCCCTGACCGGCTGAGTTCCCGCCGCCAACGATATATACCGGCTGGCCTTTAAACGCATACGCTTCAGTGGTAGCAGCACCGTAGTAGACCCCGGCCCCTGTAAACTTGTCCAGGCTGTCGTTGGGTAGTTTCCGGTACGAAACGCCCGTGCTCAGCAAAATAGCGCGGGTTGTGATGGCGCTGCCGTCGGCCATATTGATACGCTTGTATTGCCCTTCCGACTGGATTTCGTTTACCTCCTGCGGGGCCAGGAATTCGACCCCAAAGCGTTTGGCCTGGGAAATAGCTCGCTGCGTAAGTTCGGAGCCGCTTAAGCCGTTGGGAAAACCAAGGTAGTTTTCTATTCGCGACGACGTACCTGCCTGGCCACCCGGTGCGCGTTTATCGATCAGGATCGTTCGCAGGCCCTCTGAACCACCATATACAGCGGCCGCCAGCCCTGCCGGCCCAGCCCCAATGATAGCCAGATCATACAGATCTCCTTCAGCTTTAGGGCTTAGCCCCAGCTTTTCGCCCAATTCCTGAATAGACGGCTGCTTCAGTATCGATCCATCTTCAAAGACAACCACGGGCAGGTCGGCCGCAGTCAGGTTATGCAGGTCCAGGAGTTGCTTCGCCCGTTCATCGGCTTCAATATTGAGCCATAAGTAGGGAAACAGATTACCGGCCAGAAAATCTTTAAGCTGATGTGAGCTGGGTGAGAACTGATAACCAATCAGGCGAAGTCCCACGTAGTCGGGTACGTAGTTGGAGCGCCAGTCAGAAAGCAGCCCATCCAGAACCGGATAGAGTTTTTCTTCGGGTGGGTCCCAGGGTTTGGCAATGTAGTAATCGAGCTGAACTTCGTTGATAGCCCGAACGGCCGCGTCGATATCAGAATAGGCGGTCAGTAGCGCTTTTTTGGCCGCAGGATAGATGGTGCGTGCTTCGCGCAGAAAATCGACGCCCAGCATGTCGGGCATTTTCTGGTCAGACAAGAGCAGGGCAACCGTTTCGCCCCGCTTCTTTAATTCAGCCAGTGAGGCCAGTGCTTCATTGGCCGAAGAGGTGGTTAAGATCCGGTAATCTTTACGGTAGTGCGCCCGTAGGTCGCGGCGAAGGGCGTCAAGCACCTGCTCGTCGTCATCAATGGCAAGTAGTATGGGGAGTTTCATCACATGGAGTTATAGGGCCAACTCAACCGTATCGGTTAGCGGATAGCCAGTGCAGGTAAGCACCCAGCCCTCGCGCAGATCCCGGTCGGTCAGTACGTCGTTGATCGTCATGTATACCTTACCCGATACACAACGGGCCAGGCAGGTAGAACAGCGGCCACCCCGGCAACTGTAGGGCAGCGAAACACCAGCCGCGAGCGCAGCCTGTAGAACAGACGTTCGGGCCGGTACGTTCAGGTTGATAGGCTGCCCCCGGAAGGCCAGTCTGACCGTTCGGTCAACGGTAGCTTCGGGTGGCAACGTACCCAGCGCGGCGTCGACAACAGCGGTTTCGACCACAAAATTTTCTTTTCGGATGGCATCGGCCTGAATGCCATTGACCAGTAACGTGAACTGCACCATCCGCATGTAATCGCCCGGTCCACAGATGTAGAACCGGAGCGCGTCCCGATCCGACGCACCAATCAGGTCGGGTAACAGGCTTTCGAGCAGCAGGTTATTCAATCGCCCCTGTCGGCCAACGTGGCGGGTTACCGGGTGTGTCAGTAGGTGAATCAGCCGAAACCGCGCCGGGTACGTTGCCTGCCAGTCAGCCAGTTCGTTATAGAAAATAATATCGGCTTCGCTCGTGTTGCTGTATAGCAGTGTGACCCGCCGATCGGGCTGGTGACGAAGCACATCTTTCAGGATGCTGAACAGGGGATTTATGCCGCTCCCGGCTCCCAGGAGCACCAGATCGCCGGGCTGGTCGGCCGCTACCGTGAACCGGCCTGCCGCCGGCAGCGTGGCCAGCACATCGCCAACCCGAAGGGTATCAAGCAGATGGCGCGAAATTTCCCCGTTTGGCACTCGCTTGATGGTCAGCCGAAGAGGCTCGTCGGGCGCTGAACTCAACGAATACGAACGGCGAACAACATGACCCTGCCGGGCGATCAGTAGCGTTAGAAACTGACCTGCCCGATACGATATATCTCCACCTCCAACCGGCTCCAGGAAGTAGCTGACAGCAGCGCTGGTTTCAGGCAGAATCCCGGTAATCAGAAGTTGTATTCCATCGTCACTCATGCGTCGCTAAGTCGGTATCCTGTTTATACAACTAGAAACAGGTGTTGTTGGCTGGTAGAGGGCAGACGTTTTATCGCCAGTCTGGCGCGAGCCTATGCCTAAAAAATGCGGCTCCAGGCAAAGCGAATGATAAGCAACAGGGCAACGAAACCAATCAGGATATAGCTGAACGGCACGTAGGTGAACGCCACCAACCGTAGCCGATCAACGAACCACAACACACCAATGAGTCCGGCAATCAGTGTCAGAAAATTCGATAGCCGACCAAAACCGGGAATGTATTGAAAGGGCAGCTTCTTCCTGATGAGCATGAGCGTGGCAACCATGGTCAGTACAGGCAATACCTGCAACACAAGGTTCATAGTCCAGATGCTCTGCCGCTCGAAGAGAAACAGGTAGATGGCCAATGTAACGGCAAACATACCGGGGATACAGGCAGCATACACAAGGCCGGCGTAGACGTAGCGCCACGGCCAAATGTCCTGCGGCGTATCGCCTGCCCATCGATTCAACAGAAAAGCAAGGGCGGGGCAGAGCAGCAGGAAACAGGCCATGACACCTGGCTGGGCAGCGGCATAGTTGAACAGGTCTCGAAAGGTCATTAATACGGGGGTATGGGCTGAACGGGTAAGCAGATTGATCCTGATAACGCTATTTAAGCATATATCCTCCAGTCCCCAAACGTTAATCGAATCTTTGCGTTAGTGGTACTAACCAGACGCGCCAGCGCAAACAGACCGTTTGCGCTGGCGCCCTATTCACAGTTCTCATACGCCTGAAACACATACCTGATGATGTCATTCCTCTTTTCACCCCTCAAGCTGCGCGGCATTCAACTAAAGAATCGCCTGGTTGTGTCGCCCATGTGCCAGTATTCGAGCATCGATGGCTTTGCCAGTGACTGGCATCTGGTTCATCTCGGTAGCCGGGCTGTGGGCGGGGCCGGCCTGATCCTGACCGAGGCCACGGCCGTTTCACCCGAAGGCCGAATTACCCCGCACGATCTGGGTATCTGGACCGATGAACACATTCCGGGCCTGAAACGTATTACCGATTTTATAGCCGCCAACGGAGCTGTGCCGGGCATTCAGTTGGCGCACGCCGGCCGAAAAGCGAGTCATCAGCGCCCCTGGGATAACGGCAAAGCCATCCAACCTGACGAACCAACCGGCTGGCAGACCGTGGCCCCCAGTGCTTTACCCTTCACACCCGACGAGCCCACCCCTACTGCCCTGACCATTGAAGACATTCAACAGCTGCGGGCCGATTTCCGGGCGGCGGCCAAACGAGCTCTATTGGCCGGCTTTGTGGTGGCCGAAATCCACGCGGCACACGGGTATCTGCTTCACGAGTTCCTATCGCCGCTCAGCAACCGGCGAACCGACGAGTATGGCGGTTCATTTGACAACCGGGTCCGGTTAGTACGCGAAATCGTTGACGACCTCCGGGCGATATGGCCGGCTGAATACCCGCTTTTCGTCCGTATTTCGGCTACCGACTGGACCGACGGTGGCTGGACGGCCGCTGACTCCGTAGCGCTCGCCGCTCTGCTGAAGCAGCAAGGGGTTGATCTGATCGATTGTTCAACGGGGGGCAACGTACCCAACGCTAAAATTCCGACCGCCCCTGGGTATCAGGTTTCTTTTTCCGAGCGCATCAGACACGAAACCGCCCTTTTAACCGGTGCTGTTGGCTTGATCACTGACGTTGCCCAGGCCGAGAACATTCTGGCCAGTGGGCAGGCAGATCTGATTCTGTTGGCGCGTGAGTTTCTGCGAAACCCTTATTTTCCGCTTCATGCGGCCGCCCGGCTGGGTGCTGATCAACCGTGGCCTGTTCAGTACGAACGGGCCAAACCGAGGTAGATAGGTTGTTTGCCTGCAACGGCAATATGCCCGCTGTTCCTTACATTAGGCTTTGGATTCTGAACCAATAGCCCATGCGCTTCATCTACCGCTATCTAGTTACCTTTCTTTTTAGCTTACCATCTGTTGCCCAACCCGTTACGCTCCTCCGGCCCGCCCGCGTCTTCGATGGCGAAACCATGCACGAAGGCTGGGCCGTCCGGGTGCGGGGCGATAAAATTGACGCCGCCGGGCCTGTTGCCAGTTTAACGGGTGGAACCAGTGTATCGGTAACCGTCATTGACCTTCCAAACACAACATTGCTCCCCGGCCTCATTGAAGGGCATTCGCACCTGCTGCTGCACCCTTACAACGAAACACCCTGGGACGATCAGGTGTTGCGCGAAGCCCGTTCGTTGCGGGTAGCCCGCGCCACCGTTCATGCCGAAAAGACGCTCCGTGCCGGCTTTACCACCGTGCGTGATCTGGGTACAGAAGGAGCCGACTACGACGATGTGGGGCTGAAACAGGCTATCAACCAGGGGGTTATTCAGGGGCCGCGTATGATTGTGGCCACGCGGGCGCTTATCGCTACGGGCAGCTATGCCCCAAAAGGATTCAGCCCGGATATCGAAATTCCGCAGGGAGCCGAAGAAGCCGATGGACACGACCAGCTGATTCAGGCGGTGCGGCGGCAGATTGGCAAAGGAGCCGACGTGGTGAAGGTTTACGCCGACTACCGCTGGGGGTTGATGGCCGACGCCCGCCCAACCTACACCATCGAAGAACTAAAGCTTATTGTCGATGTAGCCAAAAGCAGCGGTCGGGCCGTTGTAGCTCATGCAGGCACAGCCGAGGGTATGCGGCGGGCCATTCTGGCCGGTTGCGAAACGCTTGAACATGGCGACGCGGGCACCCCCGAAATCTTTGCCCTCATGAAGCAGCACGGCACGGCCCTCTGCCCCACGATTGCCGCTGGTGACGCCGTGGCGCAATACCGGGGTTGGAAAAAGGGCGACCCAAACAGCCCCGAGCCGGCCCGCATCACCCAGAAACGGCAAACGGTGAAACAGGCATTGCAGGCAGGCGTGACCATCTGTGCCGGCGGCGACGTAGGCGTGTTCCCCCACGGCGAAAACGCCCGCGAGCTTGAGCTGATGGTTGACTACGGCATGACCCCGACCGACGTGCTGCGATCGGCCACCTCGGTCAATGCCGACGTTTTTCATCTGGCCGACCGGGGGCGCATTAAAGCGGGTCTGCTGGCTGATCTCGTTGCCGTGGAAGGCGACCCAACCCGCCAGATCAACGCCATTCGCCAGGTACGTCTGGTCATGAAAGGCGGTGCAGTGGTGAAGTAGGGAAAGTTTCAGGTTTCAAGTTTCAAGTTTCAGGTTTCAAGTTTCAAGTGCTTCGCTGGTCTATGGTGTTGTAGATCAGCGAAGCACTTGAAACTTGAAACTTGAAACTTGAAGCCTGAAACCTGACACTAAACACCTTATTCGATCGGCAGGCAGACGGTGAAGGTCGTTTCACCCGGTTTTGAGTGAACGTTGATGCTGCCATTATGGTGTTTGACCACACCCTGTACAATGTCGAGGCCCAGGCCGGAGCCTTTTCCGATGCCTTTGGTGGTAAAGAAAGGCTCAAAGATCTTCTTCTGGATCGCCTCGGGAATGCCCGAACCATTATCGGTGAACGTGGTATAGATAAACCGTTCGCTGTCAACATAACTCCGAATGGCCAACGTACCTCCTCTTTCCGGCATCGCATCCAGTGCGTTATCGATGAGGTTGGTCCAGACCTGATTCAGCTCACCGGGCCAGCCGCATAGGCCGGGCAGATCGGCAGGAATATCAATGGAGACGGCTACCTGTCTGGCCCGCACTTTATGGCCCAGCAGCGTGAGTGTACTCCGAATACCTTCGGCCAGGTCAATGGATTCTTTACCAGTGCCCCGGTCCATATGCGTATACGACTTGATCGACGCCACCAGCGTAGCCATCCGGCCCGACGCTTCACCGATATCGATGACCAGCTTTTCGGTTATCAGGTTGTTGCTCACCCACGACAGCACGCCCGCCAGATTCTGATCGCCCACCTGCTCCAGAATATGATCCAGATCGGCCTCGGAGAAGCTAAAATCAGCCAGCGTACTGGCCAGATCAGCCGTGCCAGGATCATCAACCGAGACGTTATGGTCGTCGAGCCAGTCGGTCAGGTCATCTTCCAGGCTGCTCCGTTCCAGCAGCGATAATGGCTTGGCGCGGTGGTCCAGCTTGTCGAAAAGCCATTCATCCACCGTGTCGGTTTGCTCATCAGTGAGCGACAGCCGCATTATTTCTTTAAATCGTTCGGGCGTGGCCCGCATATGCCCTTTTAGTGCTTCGGCGTTGCGCACGATTGCTGAAACCGGGTTATTCAGCTCATGTGCCAGCCCGGCAGAGAGCCGCCCAAGCGAAGCCATTTTCTCTTCCTGCTGCACCTGATGCGCAAACGTGCGCACCCGGTCAGTCATCTGCTGTACGAATGTTTCGGTCAGTTCATAACAGTCTCTGGTCATGTCGCGGAGGTGGTCCCGGTGCAGGGCCAGCGTGCGCACATCGGTTTCGGCAACGATGGGAAACCGCGCTTCCGCCATCCGGGAGTACGGCAGCAAGCCCAGCACCGCCGGTGCCAGGTACGTGATCATGTCTTCCAATGCCTGACCGGTTATGACGATCTGCCCGGCGAGCAGCAGCCGCAGGGAGTCAACCGGTTTGCCGGGTTCATTGATCACGTGCCCTTTCGGGAAATTTTCCTCGTCGACGCGTTCGAGCAGCCAGACCAGTTGGGCGTCAGGTACGTTCTCAAACTGAGGGAAGTCGCGAAGAGCAGCGAGCGTAGCCATAGTGAGGGACAGTTAGTCGGTTGGGTGATATGAAGATAATGATCGCTATTGATACCAGAACTGGCCAGCCGAAGGGTTAGTTTTGTCGTCAGTACGCTGCCCGAGCGTTCCGGGTCCTGTTTCGCAAAGAAATAGCCAGGCACGGCATGGCAGCCTGGCGTACTATTCATCTAATGCCTTTTATATGGTTGCAGTTATTCAACGGGTTACCGAGGCGGCTGTGCGCATTGACGGACAGGTACATGGCCAGATTCAGCGCGGCTTCTTAGTGTTATTGGGCATAACCCATACCGATACGTCAGACGACGTAGTGTGGCTGGCGAAAAAAATTACCGGCCTGCGCATTTTCAACGACGAAGCTACAGAAGGCCGCCCCAGCAAAATGAACCTGGACCTGGCCACGGTAGGCGGCAGTATCCTGCTGATTAGTCAGTTTACCCTGCATGCCGACACAAAAAAGGGGAACCGCCCCAGTTTCATTGACGCCGCCCGGCCAGCGGTGGCCATTCCACTTTATGAGCAGATGATCACCCAATTATCGGCAACGCTTGGTCATCCGATTCAGACTGGCGCGTTTGGCGCCGATATGCAGGTGTCGCTGGTCAATGATGGGCCCGTCACGATCATCATCGACACCCAAAAACCGTAGCCTGCCTCACGGCCATCAGGTACGTTCCCACTCAGGACGTATCGAACCAGGTATACGTATCAATCAGTTTCTGCCGTTTTTGGATAAAACCGTACTTTTATAGTTAATTCCTCTTTGCAGCGCACTGAATGAACTTCCTGCCGACCGATGTTGCCCACTACGCCGATGCGCACACGTCGCCCGAAAGCGGTGTGCTACAACGGCTTAACCGCGACACCTACGCCCACGTCTTACACCCGCGCATGCTATCGGGTCATCTACAGGGGCGGATGCTGTCTGTGTTCTCCCACATGATCCGGCCGAACCGGATACTCGAGATCGGTACCTATACTGGCTATTCGGCCATCTGCCTGGCCGAAGGCCTGGCCGACGGTGGCCGGGTAATCACCATCGACAAGAACGAAGAACTGGAGTCGATCGCCCGCCGCTACTGGGCCGAAACCCCCTACGCCAGCCAGATCGACCTGCATATTGGCCGGGCAAGTGACATTATTCCCACCCTGGACGAGACGTTCGATCTGGTTTTCATTGACGCCGACAAAGAAAACTACGCGCTGTATTATGATCTCGTCTTCGATAAAGTTAAGTCCGGTGGCTTTATTCTCTCCGACAATGTACTCTGGAGCGGTAAAGTAGTTGAACCAGTGAAACCTTCTGACAAAGACACACAGGCCGTTATTGCCTTCAATCACAAAATTCACAGTGATCCGCGCGTCGAGAACCTACTGCTGCCCGTTCGTGATGGCGTGCTCATTGCCCGCAAATTATAACTTATGAAACACGCCCTGTCCTTCTTTTTTTTCTGGCTTTCCCTGGCGGCTACGGCCCAGCCTTTACCCACACCGACCGTTCCTGATCAGGTAACCTTTGCCGATCTGACGGTCCGTTTTGATGCCGACGCCCGGCGGCTGATCCAGCAGGATGTGAATGCCCTGATGAGCAACCGGCAATACTGGAACGCCAAACTCGACCGGGCGCTGCTGTATTTTCCGATCATCGAAACGGTTTTATTGACGGAGAAAATACCGACCGATTTCAAGTACCTGGCCTTGCAGGAAAGCTCACTCACGCCCGACGCCGTATCGTCGTCGCAGGCCGTTGGGTTCTGGCAGTTCAAGCGCGAAACAGCGCAGGACTACGGCATGGTGGTGAATGAAGAGGTGGATGAGCGGAAGAACATATCGGCCTCAACGGCAGCGGCGGCCCGGTATCTGCGTCGTAGCAATGGTATGTACACCAACTGGCTGTCGTCGCTCTTCTCATTTTACCTGGGAACCGGCGGCATTAGCAAGATTGTCTCGCCCGACTGGGCCAACGCTCGGGATATTACCCTCGACGGCCGCACCGACCGCTACATGCTCCGGTTCTTTGCCCATAAGCTAGCCGTTGAGTACGCCATTCGCACATACCAGCCCGTAAACACTTTTTCGCTGGTTGAATACTCGGGCGGTGCAGGCAAAACCATCGACGAAATTGCGGGCGAATTAAGCCTGAACGCCAACGACATACGTACCTACAACCGCTGGCTCCTGATCGATCACGTGCCCATCGACAAGCCCTATGTCCTGGTGATCCCCACGCCCAACGGACAGATCAACGACCTGCGGCAGCGCATTGCTCAAACGACAGATAAACCCATTAAAGCCATCGTGACCGACGATATCGGCTTCCCGGTTCTGAAACGCGTGACGCTGGCCACGGCCTCCGTGAATGACCCGGTATTGTATGAGATCAACGGATTGCCCGGCATTCAGGCGCAGGGCGGTGATAATGCGGGTTCGCTGGCACGTAAGGCGAAGATCAGCCTGTCGAGCTTTCTGCGCTACAATGATCTGGGTGAGCGCGACGCAATCACGGCTGGCGACGTGTACTACCTGGCCAAAAAACGCAAGAAGGCGCTGGTCCCTTTCCATACCGCACGCCCCGACGAGACCATGCGTGGCATTTCGCAACGCTATGCCCTCCGGCTGAAAAAGCTGCTCCGTTACAACCGCATGGACCGGGTGCAGAAGCTCCAGGTAGGGCGTGTTCTCTGGCTGCGCGAACGTCGCCCGGCCAAAACACCGGTCGAAATCATGACGGCCCCTACCCCACCCGTTTATGATAACTCACCCGCTACACCGGCTACACGCCCGGTTGCTGAGCGCCCAGGCCGCGACTTACCAGCTGGGGGCCAAACGGCCAATGCCATTCCGCGCAATGCTTCAGAACGCAAGCGGTACCAGCCCAAACTGGTTGGCAGCGCAACACCTACGAGCCAGTCCGACGAAGAGCGCGTAACCGATACCAGTCCGGCGTCATCGAAGTCAACGGGTAGTCCCGTAAACCGGGCCCCTGCCGCTACGCCTACCCCCACAGTGACTACAGCCGTTACGCCTGATCGGGCGAATCCGGGCGAAACGGTGGAAGTGCCCATCGCCGCTCCGCGCGACGCAGGTTCACCCCAACGCACGATCATTGTTCGCTCGGAAGGTGAAGCCGTTCGTGAACGGACTACTCCCGCCCGGCAGCTATCAGGTACGTTCCAGGAAACGCCAGACCCGGTAGCCAGCACAGCCAGCAACCAAAACACACGGCCTGTTCAGACCAGCCTGCCCGAAAAACAGCCTCAGCAGCCGCCCACCGACCGAACGCCTTTACCGCGTAACCAAACGGTGAAGATTCCGCCCTTGCCGCCTATGACTACGGCAGACCCCACTTCGGCCGAACCGAGCAAAGGCCGGGCGGTGAAGCACACGATCGAAGCGGGTCAGACCTACTACAGCCTGTCCCGGTATTATGGTGTAACTGTTGACGATCTCTTGGCGGCCAACAACCTGACGCTTGACAGCAAGCTCTCTGTCGGGCAAACGCTGACCATACCGAACGTACCTGTCGGTTATCCTGCGGGCCAGCCCACAACGAGCCCTACGCCCGCCGGTTCGACCCGGTCAACGCCACCGGCTACGGTAGCTCCACCCGCTGCTGAGCCAACGTACCACGTTGTGGCAAAGGGCGAGACCCTGTACCGAATCTCAAGAAGCTATAATGTCACCATCGAACAGTTGATGCAGTGGAACAACCTGCCTGACCTGGGGGTGAAAGAGGGTCAAAAATTAAAAGTAAGCCAGTAGCGCCCATGATATTGATCGACCATACCGTGATCAGCGACGACATTGCTGAACAGTTCTTTGTCTGCAACCTCAATAAGTGCAAAGGCGCCTGCTGCGTAGAAGGCGACGCCGGGGCACCACTCGAGATGGGCGAACTGGAAAAACTGCGGGAAGTGTATCCCGAGGTGAAGCCATACCTGTCGGCAGCGGGCATCCAGGCCATTGAGGCACAAGGCCTTTACGAAGCGGATGAAGATGGCGACTACGTCACCACAACGGTTGGTGGCCGCGAGTGCGTGTATGCGATCTACGACGAGCAGGGCATTCTTAAATGTGGTATCGAAGCCGCCTATAACGATGGGAAAGTCAACTGGAAAAAGCCTATTTCCTGCCATCTGTACCCCATTCGGGTCACCAAGTATGAGCAGTACCACGCATTGAACTACGACCGCTGGCCCATTTGTGCGCCCGCCTGTGGGTTTGGCAAAGAGCTACACGTACCTGTTTATAAATTCGTTCGGGAAGCCCTTGTGCGTGCCTACGGCCAGCCCTGGTACGACAAGCTGGTCGAAGAGATCGAAGGAGTGAACGAATGAATGGTCATCCGCTGCGCTGTCGTTGATCGTCATTAGTTGTCATTCATCAAAAGAATACCAATGACAACTAATGACGATCAACGACAGCGCAGCGAATGACCATTTTATGACTACTAAGCAGCTACTGATGCACCTGTTGCCAGCGCCTGTTGGCGTTTGACATAATAGCTATACGAGGCAGCCCCGATAGCCGGTATAAGCAGCATAGGCATCCAGGTGCTAATGGGTTTTACGAAGGCCACCGCGTAGATCGCCCCAATGATATCGTACATTAACCCGGCATAGGCCCATTCTTTACTACGGGGATACCCTGGCACCAGAATACCAATCACGCCCAGCAACTTGGCCCAACCCAGAAAAGGAACCAGGTGAGCGGGAAAACCAATTCCCTTGAAGCCTTCTACGGCCATCGGCATAATTAGTATATCGGGAATAGCCGAGCCAAGCATAAAAAATGCAAAGAGGCCCGTAAAGGCCCAATAGAGGATGTTTATAGTTTTCATACTAATGCAGCGATAGACGAGTGAGTGGCCAGGGCAGGCTGTACGTTGTCGAAATTCAGATACCAGTGAAAGCCATATTGATCGGCCACATCCCCAAAAATGCTTCCCCAGAACGTGTTCTCTAACGGATGAACTACTTCACCACCGGCCGATAGCTGGTCGATCAGTCGATTAATTTCGGCTTCACTGCTGCAATTCAGCACCATAGAGACCGAGTTACCGATCGCGGGCTCCTGACCGACGCCCATATCCGACCCCAATAGTACCAGACTGCCCCGTTTCAGGCAGGCATGGAGAATACAGCCATGCAGAGCAGCAGGCATCTGGTCGGCCAGTGGCGATTCCCCAACCGGCAACAGCGTTAGCTCCCCGCCCAGGCATTCCTGATAGAACGTCATGGCTTCCCGGCAGTTGCCGTTGAAGTGCATGTAGGCATTGATCTGTGTCATAAAGTAGTTGTTGTTTTAAGATTACAGATCAAATTTACGCCCTATGCAGCTGGCAGGCAGGGGGTGAAAGCGGCAAGATAAGGGGGGCATCGTGCCATCTTTTTCCGGCTCTATTTTTGTAGCGAAACAGCTAGCTCGCTCCGGTCCGTTTTAGCCTGCTCAATGCCTTATTTTTCGTTCTTTTTGGCCTTACGGACCTGCTCCTGCTCATAGGCTTCCCGTTGCCGTTTATCGGCCAGCAGGTTGCGGTATAGCCCATTCAGGACATAAATATCATCGACCTCTTCAATGAGCAGGTGGAGTTGTTCGCGGATGTGTTCTACTTTCATGACAGGGTATTCAGGTCTGTTAATGACACTATTGATTGGTTAAAAATAACCCCTTGTTCGTAAAATCAGTTGTATCCCTACAATCGTTTTTCGAAGCAATAACTAAACATGTGCCTGAAATTCTGTAAACTTGTTAAAACGATTGGCTTCCATGAAACAGACGCTACTTCTTCTTTCCCTTTGCCTTACCGCTGTGGCCGTCCGGGCGCAGAATGCTGTGCAGCAGACAGCACCCAAATCGGTCTTTAGCAACACGTCGGCCGTTGTTGTCGATGCCATAAAAGCCACCGCCCCTGCTCGCGTTGAGGCTGTTGAACAGATCACGGCGACAAACGTTGTCGAACGTGCCGCGACGGCTACCTACACAGCGGGCAAAGCCATCGTGCTTCAGCCTGGTTTTGAGGCACGGGCGGGTTCTGTGTTCGCGGCAACTATCGCGCCTGTTTCGGCCCGGTCCGCCGAGGCCAGTTCAGTGCTGACCCTCTCGGCCTGGCCCAACCCATTTCAGAATCAGACAACGGTTGAATATAGCTTACCAGAAAACAGCACCGTCAAACATACCCTGACAGACGCCCGCGGTGCGGTACTCCGCCAGGATACTCCCACGGATGTTCAGTCGGCCGGCGTGCACAGGATCGGCGTCGACGGGGCCAACCTGCCTACCGGGGTGTATATTTATCAGCTCCAGACCGGCAACCAGACAAAAACGATTCGGCTGCTCAAACAGTAGGCTGCCAAACGTACCTACGCCCTTACGAAGCCAGCACGATCGTGCTGGCTTTTTGCGTTGGGCCAGTTTATAAAGTATTCAAACATGGACCCACCCTATTAGGTTGATGCATCAACAAACACTCGCTACTCAATCAGTTATGGTGTCAACTTCTTCACCCCTATTACCCCGGAAACAAAGCCCGAAAAACGTAGCTTTTATCGGTGACTACCTGCCCCGTCAATGCGGCATCGCCACATTTACGTCCGACATGTACCAATCCTATGCCCGGTTCATCCCGGAGGCAACACCCTGGGTAGTTTCGGTTAATGATACGCCTGAAGGATACGACTACCCGGAAGAAGTCCGGTACGACTTTTACCAGCATGACCTTGAGGCCTACCGGAAAGCCGCTGAGTTTCTGAATTCTAAAAACGTTGACGTTGTCTGCCTTCAGCATGAATATGGCATTTATGGTGGGCCCGCCGGCAACTACATTCTGACGTTGCTTCGCGGGCTGACGATGCCCATCGTTTCCACGTTTCATACCATCCTGAAAAACCCGGACCAGGATCAGCTACTGACCTTGAAAGCCATTGCCGACCTATCGGCGCGGGTAGTCTGCATGTCGGAGAAAGGGCGGCAATTCCTGACAACCATCTACGAAATTCCTGACGAAAAGATCGACGTCATTGCGCATGGCATCCCCGATATGCCGTTCGTTGATCCGCATTTTTATAAAGATCGCTTTGGGCTGGAAGGCAAACAGATCCTGCTCACCTTCGGCCTGCTATCGCCTAACAAGGGCATTGAGAACGTGATCAACGCGCTGCCGCGCATCGTCGAGCAGTTCCCCAATGTGGTGTATATGGTGTTGGGCGCCACGCACCCGCATCTGATCAGGCATGAAGGCGAAGCTTACCGCGATCGATTGAAGCAACTGGCCGAGGAAAACGGTGTGCGGAACAACATCCAGTTTTATAACCAGTTTGTTGAACTCGACGATTTGCTCGAGTTTCTGGGCGCGGCCGATATTTATATCACTCCCTACCTGAACCCGGCCCAGATTACCTCGGGTACGCTGGCCTATTCGGTAGGTGTAGGCAAAGCGGTGGTGTCGACGCCTTACTGGCATGCCGAAGAATTGCTGGCCGACGATCGGGGCAGGCTGGTTCCTTTTGGTGATGCCGACGCCATTGCCGGCGAAGTCATTGATCTCCTGAGCGACGAGCCTGCCCGGCATGCCATGCGCAAACGGGCCTACCTGATGGGTCGCGGTATGACCTGGGAGCACGTGATAGGGCAGTATGCCGATTCATTTGCGCAGGCCCGGCATGAGCGGATGAGCGCAACCTATACGCCGGGGCTGTATCCGGGAGGATTGAGCGGTGGGCTTCACCTGCCTACCATCAAGCTCGATCATGTGTACCGCCTGACCGATTCAACGGGGATGGTGCAGCACGCCCGGTATCACCTGCCTTTCTACCAGGAAGGCTATTGTACCGATGATAACGCACGGGCCCTGATGCTGACCCTGCTCCTGAAAGAATCGGGTGTTCACGACCGGCACATCGATCAGCTGGCCGATACATACATGGCTTTCCTGAATTATGCCTATTCGGAAGAGCATCGTCAGTTCCGAAACTTCATGAGTTATGACCGGCGCTGGCTCGAAGACGTGGGATCAGAAGACAGCACCGGCCGTACAATCTGGGCGCTGGGTACGTGCATTGGGCGTACCGACGAGCAAAATTCGCTGGTGTGGGCTATGAGCCTGTTGGAACAAGTGTTGCCCTCCACGCTCACGATGCAGTCGCCCAGGGCGTGGGCCTTTGCCTTGCTGGGCATTCACGAATACCTGAAACGGTTCAGCGACGACCGGCTGGCGAAGAACATCCGCACAAAACTGGTGGCTAACCTGATGTTCCGCTTCAACGAGACAGCGACCCCAGACTGGCAGTGGTTTGAAAACACGGTGGCCTACGATAACGGGGTGTTATGCCATGCCCTTATCGTTTCCGGCGACTCAGACGCCGTTGCTGTGGGCCTGAAGGCCCTGACCTGGTTGATGGAACTGCAAACCTCGAAACCGGTATCAGACACTCAAAAAACCAATTTGCCAGCCGATAATCGGACCCATTTTCAGCCAATTGGCTCAAATGGTTTTCATGAAAAAGGTAAACACAGGGCCGAATTCGATCAGCAGCCACTTGAGGCCTACAGTTCCATTTCGGCCTGCCTGGCGGCCTGGCGCATTACCGGAGACATTGACTGGCAACGGCGAGCCATGCGCATTTTCCGCTGGTTCACTGGCCTGAACGACCTGGGTTTACCGCTTTATGATTCGCTAACGGGTGGCTGTCGGGACGGTCTGCACATCGACCGCGTTAACCAGAACCAGGGAGCTGAATCTACGTTGGCTTATTTGCTATCGCTGGCTGAATTGCAACTGGCCTTTCAGCCCACAATTGAGAAATCCATAGCCCGTTCCGTGGTCAGCGTATTATCTTAGCTACATTAATCTGTAGATTTTATCAGCAATCGGTTATCAGTTGTCATTGTTCGATCGTTCATCTGGCAAATCATATTGATAAAGCCAACGCGCCCGTTGGCTGATTATTGGTAGCTGCTGATAGCTGATTACCGTTCACTGATTACTGACCTATGAGCCTAAAAGCCACCCGTACAGGCGTTGTATTACGTCCCGACCCAGCTCGTGTACTGTTTCGTCCTTTTGACCTGGGCAACAGTACCCGCACCCTGAAAATCATTGCCCGGGTTAATTCACTAACCGAAGAAGAGGTGCAGCAAAAACTCGAAGAGGTAATCCGCGAGTTTGGCAATCGTCACCATAAACTGAACACCTTTTTCCTCGGTCGTTTCGATCAGGTCAAATCACAGTTGTTGACTGACGAACCCCTGACCGATGAGCGGAAGCTGCTGCTGGGGGCCTATTTCACCATGGAATATTCGCTGGAATCGGCGGCGTTGTTCAACCCATCGATGGTCTGGCACCCCGATCAGACAAATCTGCCACCGGGTTATAAGCGGTTTGTGCTCAGTCTGCGCGCGACGGGCGAAGGCCATATTTCGTCGATCTCGTTTCGAACAGGCTACATTGATGAGGAAGGCAAGGTAGTGTTGCAAAAGCCTTCCAGGTACGTTACCTCACCCGAAGCCATTGTCAGTCAAAAGTTCGACAAGGCCACCTTTGTGAAGAAATTGTATGAACTCCGGCTGATCAACAGTATTTCGGAAGGCATTCTGGCGGGGCTGAGTGATGAGTTTACCTTGCAGGATATCGACGCGCAGGTAAAACGGGTAATGAGCCAGTTTCGGCACAATGCCGAATACGAAACCATTACCAGTGGACTGCTGGCCCTGGCACGGTCGAACTACGAAATGCACTTCGACGACGATCAGAGCATTGATGAACGTTGCATTTTCCCACATTCACCCAACGAAACAAATGGCATCGAAGATGCCCGGTTTGTGGAGTTCTGCGATGATGATGGTGAGATCACTTACTATGCAACCTATACGGCTTACAATGGTCGGGTAACTTTTCCACAACTGCTGGAGACCAAGGATTTTACGCACTTTTCAATTAGCACACTGAACGGTGCCGAAGTGCAGAATAAAGGCATGGCCCTGTTTCCGCGCAAAATCAACGGGCGCTACGCGACCCTGTCGCGGCAGGATGGAGAAAATATTTACTTAATGTACTCCGACGATCTGTACTTCTGGCAGACTAAAGAGTTGATCGCCAAACCAACGTACCCGTGGGAGTATGTCCAGTTGGGAAACTGTGGTTCGCCCATCGAAACAGCGGCCGGCTGGCTGGTGCTGAGTCATGGTGTAGGCCCTATGCGTAAGTATGCGATCGGTGCCTTTTTATTAGACCTCAATGACCCCTCAAAAGTGATCGGTCGAACCAAAGAACCACTGCTAAGCCCCGACGAGAACGAACGGGAGGGATACGTACCCAACGTGGTATACAGCTGCGGCGGACAGGTCCACGGAAACACCCTCATTATCCCCTACGCCATGTCGGATTACGCCAGCAGTTTCGCGACTGTCAACGTCGACGAACTACTAGCTGAGTTAACTGGTGGACGCGTGGCAGCCCGATCAGTTGCGGGAGTAGTTTAACCCAAGTATATAGCACTAAAAAAAGCTTCGTATTTTTTTGCGAAGCTTTTTTTATTCTGAGTATTATTCTTAATTAATCTATTCGCAGAATTTTATATAGATTATTTTACTGATCACCATACAAATCTTAGTTAAATACATGTAAAAACGATTTGTTCGCTTGACAACTATCAGGTAATTTTGGTGAGTCTTATAGATATGTTCTATAGAGGATATAGTTCGTTATCTTTTCATATAAACTGGTCAACTAATAATGAAAAAACTTTTAATGGTCGCACAGCTGTTGCTGTGCCTTGTCAGCCTGCCGCTGCTGGCCCAGGACCGCACCATCACCGGCCGCGTCTCCTCCGGCGAAGACGGATCCCCCCTGCCCGGCGTCAACATCGCCATCCAGGGCACCACCCGAGGCGTCTCCTCCGATGCCGAGGGCAACTACCGCCTCTCCGTCCCCGCTGGTACCGTCCGGCTGGTCTTCTCCTTCATCGGCTTCGTCACCCAGGAAGTGGTCACCTCCACCCAGACCACCCTCAACGTCACCCTGGCTCCCGACGCCACCAACCTCAACGAGGTCGTCGTCACCGCCTTCGGCATCCAGCGTAACGCCCGCGAGATCGGCACCTCCGTCACCCGGGTCAACAACGAGCAGATCGTCCAGGCAGCCCCCGTCAACATCGCCTCGGGTCTGACCGGCAAGGTGGCCGGTCTGCAGGTCAACCTCACCAACAACGGGGTAGGTTCTAACCCCCGGCTCACCATCCGGGGCAACCGCTCCTTCCTGGGCAACAACCAGGCCCTGCTGGTGGTCGATGGGGTGCTGACCGACATCTCCTTCCTGAGCTCGATCAACCCCAACGACATCGACAACACCTCCATCCTGAAGGGACCCTCAGCCGCCGCCCTCTATGGCTCGGATGCCTCCAACGGGGTGCTGATCGTCAACACCAAGCGGGGGGGCGGCAAGAACAAGGCCCAGGTGTCTTACACCAACAACACCCAGTTCGAGAGCATCTCCTACATGCCCGACCTGCAGCGTACCTTCAGCTCCAACGGCGGGGAGGGCAACCCCTTCCTGGATGCCAACGGCTACCGCTTGTACGTACCCTACGAGAACCAGCAGTTCGGTCCTCGCTACGATGGCTCGATCCAGCCCCTGGGCTACGGGGTGCAGGTCCGTAACGCGGATGGCTCCATCCGGCTCGACACCTTGAAGGTGCCCTTCGCCTCGACGGGAGTGGACCCGCGGCGGGCCTTCTTCAACACGGGCAGTACGGTGCAGCATGATCTGTCGTACCGCATCGGGGATGCCTCGGAGTACTTCGGGCTGGGCATCCAGCGGGTGGACCAGAACGGGGTAGTGCCCAACGACAAGTACTCGCGGACCAACTTTCTGATGAACGGGGGGCGCACCATCGGTAAGTTCTCGGCCAACGGCAAGATCAATTTCACCTATAGCAATTACAACCAGGAAAACGGTGATTTCTCTCAGGGTCGTCCCGTGTACTGGAACGTGCTGAACCAGCCCGCTCACGCCCCCCTGCGCGATCCCCGCATCATGGACATCACTAGTCCGTATGGCGATGTGAACGGCTACTTCAATGCCTACTACCCCAACCCCTGGTGGCAGGTGTCGGGCAACAACTCCCGCGCCCGCCAGGACAATTACGCCGTGCAGGGTTTTGCCGACGTGGCCTACCAGGTCAAGCCCTGGTTCAACGTCTTGTATCGCCTGGGCGGCCAGATCAACGCCAGCCAGTTCAAGAGCAACCTCTCGGCGGTGTCGTTCAGCGACTACGCTAAGTCCGACCCCTGGAGCGCGGGCAACATCGCCTCGTCGGTGCGTCAGGTCAATGGCAACGTAGCCGACCAAAGCTCGTTCAGCTCTCGTTTCACGGGCGACCTGCTGGTGACGCTCTCGCCCAAGTTCGGCGATTTCACCACTAAATTGATTCTGGGTCAGCAGACGCGCATCCAGTACGCCCGCCAGGTGAGCACCTCAGCAGGGCAGCTGGTGGTGCCCGGCGTCTATAACGTAGCCAACCGGCTGGGCCAGCTGGTGGGTTCGGAGTCTATCTCGCAAAGCCGCCTGGTGGGCGTGTTCGGCGACCTGACGCTGGGCTACAAAGACTTCCTGTTTGTCAACCTGACGGGCCGCAACGACTGGACCTCGCTGCTGGCCCCGGCCAACCGCTCCTTCTTCTACCCCGGGGCCAACGTCTCGGCGGTGCTCTCGGAGGCCATCCCCGCTCTGAAAGGCAACAACACCCTGACGTACCTGAAGCTGCGGGGGGGCTATGCCAAGGCGGGTAACGTCAACGTGGCGGCCTACCAGCTGCAGAACACCTTCAACCCCGGCACGGGGGTGGGGGCCTTCTTCCCCTTCGGCAGCCAGCCGGGCTTTGTGCTCAGCGACCGCCTGAACTCGCCGGACCTGAAGCCCGAGTTCACCACCAACATCGAAGCTGGCATCGAGTTCGGGTTGTTCAGCCGGGTGAACGCCGAGGTGGTGGTCTACAACACGGAGACCACCAACCAGACGGTGCCCATCCAGGTGTCGCGCTCGACGGGTTATTCAACCGCCCTGATCAACACGGGCACGATGAAAAACCAGGGGATTGAAGTAGAACTCAAAAGCACCCGTCCGGTGGTAAATGCCGGCGGATTTAGCTGGAACGTTGGCTTCAACTACACCTACAACAACAACATTGTAACGGACGTATACCCAGGTCTTGATCGGATCAACATTCCACTCTCGAACGGTGCGGGTTCGGATGTGTACGCGGCTAAGGGTCAGAACTACCCTGCGCTCTATACGACTGACATCGCCCGGGTGCAGAACACGGATCCTAATGCGGCTTACTACGATGCGACGGGACAATTTGTGGGCCGACCCGTTGTGAACCCAACCACGGGTTACCCCATCCTGAACACGACGTTGCAGTATCAGGGCACCACACAGCCTAAGCACCGCTTCGGCTGGACCAACACGTTCGCTTACAAAGGTGTGTCGCTGAATACGACGATTGAGTATCGCGGTGGTGCGGTGATCTACAATGCCATCGGCAACGCCCTGGAGTTCACCGGAGCCGGCATTCGGACCACCTACAACGACCGGCAGAACTTCATCTTCCCCGGCTCGGTACTGGCCACAGCCAACGCAGATGGCAGCAACTCGTTTGCCAACAACACCAGCGTAACGACCCGCGACGGCAACCTGGAGTTCTGGACCAACTCGGGCTACCACAATGCCGGCTCGAGCTACGTGACCTCGGCCGACTTCTGGAAGCTACGCGAAGTGTCGCTCAGCTACGACATCCCCGCCTCGATCCTGGGCTTCACCAAGTTTGTCAAGACCTTCAACATCGCCCTGACGGGCCGGAACCTGCTGATGCTGCGGCCCAAGACCAACGTCTTCACCGACCCCGAGTACTCGCTGGATAACTCCAACGCCCAGGGTACAACGAATGAATACCAGACACCGCCTACCCGCTTCTACGGCTTCCGCGTAGGCATTGGTTTCTAACCTCAATCAAGACAAGATCATGTTTAGCAAAAAAATAGCCATCGGGTCCCTCGCTCTGCTGCTCGCCGTTTCGTCGGGCTGTAAAGACGAGTTCTTCGATGTCAACAACAACCCTAACCAGGTGACGGCGGCCACGCCCGAACTGGTACTGCCCAACGCCCTAGCCAATACGGCGACCTACTACCAGACCAGCTTCACCTTTCTGAACCTGTGGATGGGCTACTGGAACTACAGTGGTAACTATTCGATCGCTACCTCGGATAAGAACTACCAGTTCACCAACACGTTCAATCAGGGCATCTGGAACAATGCTTATACCAACCTAAAGAACTACAACTACATCGAGCAGCAGGCGGCGGCCCAGAACCAGCCCAACCTGCAGGCAATGGCCAAGATCATGAAGGCGTTCCACTTTCAAATCCTGGTCGACACATATGGCAACATTCCATACACAAGTGCGTTGCAGGGGCTGACCGTAGCACAACCTACTTATGACAGCGGGGTAGCGGTGTACGAGGATCTCTTCAAGCAGATCGATGCGGCCCTGGCCCTGTTTGCCAGTGGCGAAACGCGGGCCGCGGCTGGCGAGACGATCACCAATCCGGGTGCTAACGATATCCTGTATCAGGGTAACATCGGCAACTGGCGTCGGTTTGCCAACACCTTGAAGCTGAAGATGATCCTGCGCCAGAGTGAGCGCGCCGATCGGCAGACGTTTGTTCAGGCCGCGCTGGCTACGTTGAAAGCGTCGCCTTATGGTTTTATTACGACGGCTGATCAAGCGGCAACGGTGAACCCGGGTTACACGAACTCAACGAATCAGCAAAATCCGTTATATGCTACGTTTGGTAATGGGGTAAATGGTCAGCCGGTAGAGAACTTCAATATCTATCGGGCTGGTCTGTACGGATTAAACTTCCTGATCAGCAATCAGGATTACCGTACATCGTTCTTCTACAACCCAGTGAGCGGGAACAGCTTTAATGCGACCTTCTTCGGCACGATCTCGCCTTTGGTGAACAGCCAGGTTTCAAGCATTGGGCCCGGTGTTCTCCAAAGCTCAACGCAGGATGCCGTTCTGTTGTCCGCGTTCGAGTCGCTGTTTATGCAGTCTGAAGCGGTTCAGCGCGGTTATCTGACCGGCAACGCCAAAACGCTCTACGAATCGGCCGTCATTCAGTCGTATACGTACCTGGGCGTTCAGGATGAAGCAGGCACAGCAGAAGACTATGCACGTGAATTCCTGTCAAACGGAGGTGCCAACGTCAATTGGGATTTGGCGACGAACAAGCTCACCCTGATTCTAACCCAGAAGTGGATTTCTGAAGATGGCATTGCTCCTTTCGAAGCTTGGAGCGACTACCGTCGCACCGGTATTCCGGCCGTACCGATCTCGCAGGATCCGAGTACGTCGATCAAACAGATCCCGGCCCGCCTGCTGTATCCGCAGACTGAGACCCAGTACAACGAAACAGCGGTGAAAGCCCAGGGCGCCGACAGCCAGTTCGACAAGACCAAGATCTTCTGGATCAAGTAATTCAAGACATCAAAGACCATGAAAAAAATTCTTAGTCTATTCGTCGCAGCAGGCATGGCCTTCGGACTGACCTCCTGCCTCAAAGACGACGCCCACTATGTGGATTTTGCCGGGGCCGCCTCGGTGATCGACATTCCCACGTCGGCCTTCTATGGCGTAGTAGCCAACCAGGGGCTGTCTATCCAGACCGCACCAGTCAGCTATTCCTTCAACGTCAACCTGTCGGGGCCACAAACCCTGGGTCAGGATGTGACGGTAAATCTGGCCGTTGATCCCGCCGCATTAACGGCTTACAATGCAGCCAACGGCACAAACTATCAACCGCTGCCTGCTGCCTTGTATCAGTTTACCACGACGAGCACGACCATTAAAGCGGGTCAGCGCCTGGCTGCGGTAACGGTCAATTTCTTCTCGGGTGCCGACAAGATCACCAATCCGACGGCGTACAATGATGCTAACTATGCCTTACCCATCCGGGTGACGGGAACCAGCAACAACCTGGCCGTGAGCAGCAATTACGGCTACAAGATCATTTCGCTCAAGCTCAAGAACCAGTATGATGGCACGTACCTATCTAAAGGATACTTTACGCACCCCACGCCTAGCTCGAGCAGAGCCATTAATCTGGAGAAAACGCTTCAGACGATTGATCTGAATACAGTGCAGACCGATTTTGCCGATCTGGGCGGCAGCGGCTGGCTGATGCAACTGCGGGTGAACGCCGACAATACGGTTACGCTGATTCCGAAAGGAGCCGCCAATGCAAGCACTGTACAGGTCGGCGTGAACAAGTATGATCCGGCGACCAAAACATATACGCTGAACTACAAATACCCAGGCGCAGGTGGTGACCGGGTAATTACTGAGACCCTGACGCGGGAATAGAATAGTCAGGTTGGGTACGTTGCCACTCATGTACATCGGCAACTACCCGGTATGTGTTAATCACACGCATAGTCTGCAAACAGAAAGCGGTGTCAGAATAGATCTGGCACCGCTTTCTGTTTGTATGAGTAGGCTTAAGCCAACATACTGTGTCGAGTAGCTCCGAATATCGAGTTAGTATGATCCAACTTCCGCTACTTGTCCGATCTGTATCGGTAAGGTCAAGTTTAATATAATGGCAATAATTACGCAGTACATTGTATAGCGTAGTCTGTCCATTACGACTATTCGGTCGGGTGGATACATAGGCCATAAATTCGGTAGGTAGTTGACACAACAGCTCATTGAAATTTGACAATACATGTGTTAACCAAGCAAAGCGAACGGTTCAGGTACGTTGCCATTGAGTAATCAGCAACGTACCTATTACATGGGCCAGTGTATAAACCGGAAAGCGGTGCCAGATCAGATCTGGCACCGCTTTCCGGTTTATACACTGGCCCATGTGACTTACACGTGTTAGGTAACCATACTTGTACGGACCCGAGTATATCTAACAGGAATAAATAAAATCGATTCTCCATTGCAGACTGGCAACCTTTGTAAACTACTCACCATACTAGTCATTATTCTACGAATAGAATACCGATTATAATTAATTAAAAAGGCTTACTACTTTTTGTTCATGTACAACTACTCACTAGATTAGTACTATTAAATTGTATTTTTTCATGTAAACCATTCAACTTTCTAACAATGAGAAAACTTTTACTGATCGCACAGCTGTTGCTGTGCCTTGTCAGCCTGCCGCTGCTGGCCCAGGACCGCACCATCACCGGCCGCGTCTCCTCCGGCGAAGACGGATCCCCCCTGCCCGGCGTCAACATCGCCATCCAGGGCACCACCCGAGGCGTCTCCTCCGACGCCGAGGGCAACTACCGCCTCTCGGTCCCCGCCGGTACCGTCCGGCTGGTCTTCTCCTTCATCGGCTTCGTCACCCAGGAAGTGGTCACCTCCACCCAGACCACCCTCAACGTCACCCTGGCTCCCGACGCCACCAACCTCAACGAGGTCGTCGTCACCGCCTTCGGCATCCAGCGTAACGCCCGCGAGATCGGTACCTCCGTCACCCGGGTCAACAACGAGCAGATCGTCCAGGCAGCCCCCGTCAACATCGCCTCGGGTCTGACCGGCAAGGTGGCCGGTCTGCAGGTCAACCTCACCAACAACGGGGTGGGGGCCAACCCCCGGCTCACCATCCGGGGCAACCGCTCCTTCCTGGGCAACAACCAGGCCCTGCTGGTGGTCGACGGTGTGCTGACCGACATCTCCTTCCTGAGCTCGATCAACCCCAACGACATCGACAACACCTCCATCCTGAAGGGACCCTCAGCCGCCGCCCTCTACGGCTCGGATGCCTCCAACGGGGTGCTGATCGTCAACACCAAGCGGGGGGGCGGCAAGAACAAGGCCCAGGTGTCTTACACCAACAACACCCAGTTCGAGAGCATCTCCTACATGCCCGACCTGCAGCGTACCTTCAGCTCCAACGGCGGAGAGGGCAACCCCTTCCTGGATGCCAATGGCTACCGCTTGTACGTACCCTACGAAAACCAGCAGTTCGGTCCTCGCTACGATGGCTCGATCCAGCCCCTGGGCTACGGGGTGCAGGTCCGTAACGCGGATGGCTCCATCCGGCTCGACACCTTGAAGGTGCCCTTCGCCTCGACGGGAGTGGACCCGCGGCGGGCCTTCTTCAACACGGGCAGTACGGTGCAGCATGATCTGTCGTACCGCATCGGGGATGCCTCGGAGTACTTCGGGCTGGGCATCCAGCGGGTGGACCAGAACGGGGTAGTGCCCAACGACAAGTACTCGCGGACCAACTTCCTGATGAACGGGGGGCGCACCATCGGTAAGTTCTCGGCCAATGGCAAGATCAACTTCACGTATTCGAACTATAATAAAGAGAATGGCGACTTTGGCCAAGGCCGTCCGGTGTACTGGAACGTGCTGAACCAGCCCGCCCACGCCCCCCTGCGCGATCCCCGCATCATGGACATCAACGGTCCGTATGGCGACGTGAACGGCTACTTCAATGCCTACTACCCCAACCCCTGGTGGCAGGTGTCGGGCAACAACTCCCGCGCCAAAACCGATGCCTACGCCGTGCAGGGTTTTGCTGATGTGGCCTACCAGGTCAAGCCCTGGTTCAACGTCTTGTATCGCCTGGGCGGCCAGATCAACGCCAGCCAGTTCAAGAGCAACCTCTCGGCGGTGTCGTTCAGCGACTACGCTAAGTCCGACCCCTGGAGCGCGGGCAACATCGCCTCGTCGGTCAAGCAGGTCAATGGCAACGTGGCCGATCAGAGCTTTATCAGTACGCGCTTTACGGGCGACCTGCTGGTGACGCTCTCCCCCAAGTTCGGCGACTTCACCACCCGGCTCATCCTGGGCCAGCAAACGCGCATCCAGTACGCCCGCCAGGTGAGCACCTCGGCAGGGCAGCTGGTGGTGCCCGGCGTCTATAACGTAGCCAACCGGCTGGGCCAGCTGGTGGGTTCGGAGTCTATCTCGCAAAGCCGCCTGGTGGGCGTGTTCGGCGACCTGACGCTGGGCTACAAAGACTTCCTGTTTGTCAACCTGACGGGCCGCAATGACTGGACCTCGCTGCTGGCCCCGGCCAACCGCTCCTTCTTCTACCCCGGGGCCAACGTCTCGGCGGTGCTCTCGGAGGCCATCCCCGCTCTGAAAGGCAACAACACCCTGACGTACCTGAAGCTGCGGGGGGGCTATGCCAAGGCGGGTAACGTCAACGTGGCGGCCTACCAGCTGCAGAACACCTTCAACCCCGGCACGGGGGTGGGGGCCTTCTTCCCCTTCGGCAGCCAGCCGGGCTTTGTGCTCAGCGACCGCCTGAACTCGCCGGACCTGAAGCCCGAGTTCACCACCAACATCGAAGCCGGCATCGAGTTCGGGTTGTTCAGCCGGGTGAACGCCGAGGTGGTGGTCTACAACACGGAGACCACCAACCAGACGGTGCCCATCCAGGTGTCGCGCTCGACGGGTTATTCAACCGCCCTGATCAACACGGGCACCATGAAGAACCAGGGCATTGAAGTAGAACTGAAATCAACTCGTCCGGTGGTAAACGCTGGTGGCTTCAGCTGGAACGTGGGCTTCAACTACACCTACAACAACAACGTGGTGACGGACGTGTATCCCGGTCTGGACCGCATCAACATTCCGCTCTCGAACGGCGCGGGGTCAGATGTGTATGCAGCCAAGGGGCAGAATTACCCCGCCCTCTACACCACCGACATCGCCCGGGTGCAGAACACTAACCCCACAGGGGCTTATTACGACGCCTCCGGTCAGTTTGTGGGACGGCCGGTGGTGAACCCCACTACCGGATACCCTATCCTGGATACAGAACTCAAATACCAGGGCACGACTCAGCCCAAGCACCGATTCGGCTGGACCAACACGTTCGCATACAAAGGAGTATCGCTGAATACCACCATCGAGTATCGGGGTGGGGCGGTGATCTACAATGCCATCGGCAACGCCCTGGAGTTCACCGGAGCCGGCATTCGGACCACCTACAACGACCGGCAGAACTTTATCTTCCCCGGCTCGGTGCTGGCCACAGCCAACGCAGATGGCAGCAACAGCTTCGTTAATAATAGCAGCGTAACGACCCGTGATGGTAACCTGGAGTTCTGGACCAACTCGGGCTACCACAATGCCGGCTCGAGCTACGTGACCTCGGCCGACTTCTGGAAGCTGCGTGAAGTGTCGATCAGCTACGACATCCCCGCCTCGATCCTGGGCTTCACCAAGTTTGTCAAGACCTTCAACATCGCCCTGACGGGCCGCAACCTGCTGATGCTGCGGCCCAAGACCAACGTCTTCACCGACCCCGAGTACTCGCTGGACAACTCCAACGCCCAGGGTACGACCGACGAATACCAGACACCGCCTACCCGCTTCTACGGCTTCCGCGTAGGTATCGGTTTCTAACTTCCAACCAAGACATTATCATGAGCAATACAAAATTAGTCCTTGGATCACTGGTCTTACTGTTATTGACCGCATCGGGCTGTAAAGACGAGTTCTTCGATGTGAACAACAACCCCAACCAGGTCACGGCGGCTACGCCCGAGCTGGTGCTGCCCAACGCCCTGGCCAACACGGCGACCTACTACCAGACCAGCTTCACCTTTCTGAACCTGTGGATGGGCTACTGGAACTACAGTGGGAACTATTCGATCGCTACCTCGGATAAGAACTACCAGTTCACCAACACGTTCAATCAGGGCATCTGGAACAATGCGTACACCAACCTAAAGAACTACAACTACATCGAGCAGCAGGCGGCGGCCCAGAACCAGCCCAACCTGCAGGCGATGGCCAAGATCATGAAGGCGTTCCACTTTCAGATCCTGGTCGACACCTATGGCAACATCCCCTACACCAATGCCCTGCAGGGGCTGACGGTGGCTCAGCCCACCTACGACAACGGGGTGGCGGTGTATGAAGATCTCTTCAAGCAGCTGGATGCGGCCCTGGCCCTGTTTGCCAGTGGCGAGAAACGAGCCAGCGCCGGCGAGACGATCACCAATCCGGGCGATAATGATATCATGTTTAAAGGCGACATCAATAAGTGGCGTCGGTTTGCCAACACCTTGAAGCTGAAGATGATCCTGCGCCAGAGCGAGCGCGCTGATCGGCAGGCCTTCGTCCAGGCTGCATTAGCCACGTTAAAAGCATCGCCCTATGGTTTCCTGAAAGCCGACGAGTATGCCACGGTCAATCCAGGTTACACCAATTCGGCCAACCAGCAAAATCCGTTCTATGCCACCTACGGTAACGGGGTGAACGGTCAGCCGGTAGAGAACAACAACATCTATCGGGCAGGTCGCTACGCGTTGAACTTCCTGATTAGCACCCAGGACACCCGTGTGTTTGGTTTCTACAACCCGGTGAGCGGCAGCAGCTTCAACGCGACTTTCTTCGGCACCATTTCGCCCCTGGTCAATAGCCAGGTTTCCAGCATTGGGCCCGGACTGCTTCAAGGTTCAACGCAGGCCGCTATCCTTCTCTCAAGTACGGAGTCGTTATTGTTACAGGCCGAGGCAGTGCAACGAGGCTACATTACAGGCAATGCCAAAACACTCTACGAAACGGCCATTATCCAGTCGTATACGTACCTGGGTATCTTCGATGACTCAGGAACAGCGGAAGACTATGCCCGGCTACTCCTCGATAGTGGCAACCCGAATGCCACCTGGGATGCAGCGACGAACAAGCTCACCCTGATTCTGACCCAGAAATGGAATTCACTCAACGGCATCGCGCCCTTTGAAGCCTGGAGCGATTTCCGTCGCACCGGCATTCCGGCCGTCCCCATCTCGCAGGACCCCAGCACCTCGGTGAAACAGATCCCGGCCCGCCTGCTGTATCCGCAGACTGAGACCCAGTACAACGAAACGGCCGTGAAAGCCCAGGGCGCCGACAGCCAGTTCGACAAGACCAAGATCTTCTGGATCAAGTAATTCAAGACATCAAATACCATGAAAAGACTTATCAGTTTATCGCTTATCGGCAGCCTTGCCTTAAGCCTGACCTCCTGCCTCAAAGACGACGCCCACTATGTCGATTTTGCCGGGGCCGCCTCGGTGATCGACATTCCCACGTCGGCCTTTTATGGCGTAGTAGCCAATAACGGGCTGACCATTCAGAGTACACCGCTCAGCTATTCCTTCAACGTCAACCTGTCGGGGCCACAAACCCTGGGTCAGGATGTGACGGTGAATCTGGCCGTCGACCCCGCCGTACTAACTGCCTACAATACCGCGAACGGGACTGCTTATAAGCCCCTTCCGTCGACACTCTATCAGCTATCCACGACGAGTACGACCATCAAAGCGGGTCAACGGCTCGCGCCTGTGTCGATCACGTTTTACTCAGGTGCCGACAAGATCACCAACCCGACGGCCTATAATGACGCCAATTACGCGCTGGCCGTCCGGGTTACTGGAACGAACAACAACCTGGCTGTAAGCAGCAACTATGGGTACAAGATTATCTCGCTGAAACTAAAAAATCAGTACGATGGCACGTACCTGGCCACCGGTGTATTTAACCACCCCGTGAATGGACCTCGTAATATCAACGAAGAGAAAGAGCTACAAACTGTCGACCTGAACACGGTGCAGACCAACTTCGCTGACTTAGGAGGCAGCGGTTGGCTGATGCAATTGCGGGTGAATGCCGACAATACGGTTACGCTGATCCCGAAAGGAGCCGCCAACACGGGTACTGTTCAATTTGGCGTGAACCGGTACAACCCGGCGACCAAAACATATACGCTGAACTACAAATATGCTGGTGCCGGGGGCGATCGGGTGATTAATGAAACGCTAACGCGGAAATAGCATCTTCGTTGCCTTCGGCCAACCCGGCAGGCCCTGAAATGTTTAACTAATTTAAGGAAGCGGTGCCCAGTGTGATGGGTACCGCTTCCTGTTTTTTGTGTATTTACGTGAAATACAAACCAGATATGAGGGTATCCTTTAGTACATATCACTTATTCTACTGTTTAACTATACTAATTATACTTACTATTGAATTTTACTAGATTAAAGACAATTAATTCGCCAAAAATTCTAAAAAGCCGCCATAAACAGAATATTATAAAGCTATTCTCTGATATTCCAGAATAAAGAAGATATAAAAACCTAGACCAACAATTTGTTCACTTGGCAACAATCTGGTAGTTTTGATGAAATGTTAATTTTTCTTTAATACTTAATCAAACTAATCAACTTTCTAACCAATGAGAAAACTTTTACTGATAGCGCAGCTATTGCTGTGCTTAGTGAGTGTTCCTCTTTTAGCGCAAGACCGGACAATCACCGGCCGGGTAACCTCATCTGAGGACGGGGCAGCTATGCCAGGAGTCAATATTGCCCTGAAGGGCACTACCCGTGGGGTTACAACCGACGTTGACGGACAGTATAAAATCAGCGTTCCATCAGGTACCGCCCGCCTGATCTTCTCGTTTATCGGCTTCGTCAATCAGGAAGTGATTACCGGTAGCCAGACAACGCTGAATATCACGATGAAAGCAGATGCCTCGCAACTACAGGAAGTTGTGGTAACGGCACAGGGTATTCGGAAGAATCCTCGTGAAATTGGCTATGCTGTTTCCAAAGTAGATAATGAAGACGTGATCGTCGGTCGGTCACCACAACTGGCACAGGCTCTTTCAGGCAAAGTGACCGGTCTGGCTGTCTACAACGTGAACAACAGTGTTGACCCAGCCGTCAAAATCGTACTCCGGGGCTATCGGTCATTAACAGGTAACAACGAAGCGCTTGTGGTGCTCGACGGTATGCAGACGACATCAACCGTATTGTCAACCATTAACCCGAATGATATTGATAACGTATCGATTCTGAAAGGTGGTCAGGCCGCTACGCTGTACGGGTCGGCCGGTATTAACGGCGCCTTGATTATCACGACCAAGAGAGGCGTGAAAGGCCGTTTGAAAGTGGCTTATTCGAATAGTACAAACTTTGAGCAGATCAGCTTTTTGCCTCAGATTCAGGACAAATACGGTTCTGGCTCACACTATGCCACCGCTTTCGGTACAACAGGGTATAAGACCGATTACCTGGAGCGTATGAAAGACAACTGGCGTTCGTATGAAAACCAGCAGTATGGTGATGCATTTGATGGCTCAACCCGCATTCAGGGTCGTACGGCTGAAGATGGCAGTCAGCTTCTGATTCCCTATTCGGCTGTTCCAGATGCCCGCCGGAAGGCTTTTGATACAGGGGTATCAGTGAATAATCAGGTCAATTTCCAAGGCGGCGATGAAACCAGTTCGTTCTATATGTCGATGGAGAACCAGTCAGTCAATGGCATCGTACCTGGCGATAAGAGTAACCGGACAAGTGCCCGTTTGTCGGCAACGAAAGAATATGGCAAGCTGATTGCCAGCTTCAACGCGGCCTACATCCAGGGGGTTTATAACCGTACGTCGTCTGACTTTTATAACAACGTACTGAATCAGCCGGCGAACCTGCCCCTTAGCACCCTACGCGATTGGCAGAACAATCCGCTTGCCAACCCGAACGGATTCTACAATGACTACTACAACAACCCCTATTTTGAGGCTGACAATAACCGGTTGAATTACAAAGATGCGAACCTGAATGGTAATATAAACCTGACGTTCAAGGCAACATCCTGGTTGACATTCACCGAGCGTTTAGGGGTTATGAACAACTCCCGGACAGGCAAAAACACAACGGGCAAGTTCATTTATTCAGACTGGGCTAAAAGCAAATCATTTATTCCGGCTCCATTCTTCCGGGATGGTGACGGCACGGGCATTTACCGGGCCATTTCAGACATTCCAGGGTCTGTACAGGATTATTCAGGCACGGAAAACGTAATCAACAACGAATTCCAGATCCAGTTGGCGAAAACCATTGGTACTGTATCGAACCGACTGGTTTTAGGGAGTAGCCTGTATCAGCGCACAACCAATAACATTTCTGAAGCGTCGAGCTCAATCGTGGTGCCGGGGGTATTCAACGTATCGAACCGGCAGGGTATCCTGACAGGTGGCCAGATTCTTACGGAAGAGCGTCGGCTGGGTTACTACGCTGACTATACGGCCAACTACAAAAATTGGCTGATTCTGAATGGATCATTCCGTTTCGATCAGACGTCGAAGTTCTACAAGCCAGATCGCCCATCTAATTATTGGTCGTATCCATATTATGGAGCCGCTCTCTCATTCATTGCCACTGACGCCTTCCCAGGCATCAAGAGTTCGTTCCTGAACTATGCCAAATTACGGGCAAACTACAATAAGAACGCCAATGACAACATCCCGCTCTATGGCCTGGACCTAACGTACCCCAACGGGGCTAACTTCCCATACGGCAACACGGTTGGTCTGACGGTAGGCAACACACTGCCCGATCCCAACCTGAAGCCCGAAACCGTGTATTCGGCCGAAGTAGGTGGTGAGTTTCAACTGCTAAATAGCCGCATTACCCTGGATGTATCAGCCTATACGCAGAACTCGAAAGGTCAGGTAATTACTGTGCGTGTGCCTAACTCAACGGGTTTCAGCAACCTGCTGATCAACGTAGGTGAAACCAAAAACTGGGGCTACGAAGCTGAACTGAAATACCTGATTGCTCGTGGTGGCAAATTCTCATGGGATGCCAGCGTTCGCTACTCATACAATGATAACAAGGTAATCGACCTGTATCCTGGTATTAATGAATTCCAGATTGGTGGTTTCTCCTACGCCAACACAAACGTTATCAAGGATAGCCGTTTCCCTGTCCTGAAAACGGATGGTTACCAATATGCTCCAGATGGATCAGGCCGGGTGCTGGTTAACGCCACAACTGGTTACCCGCTCCGTAATACCTCACTGCTGGCCCGTGGCGGTGTACTACCCCGTCACATCGCAGGGTTAGGCTCGAAAATGGAATACGGCAACTTCGGCTTTACATTTAACTTCGAGTATCGGGGTGGCAACGTCATGTTTAGTGATCTGGGGCGGCAGATGACCTTCACTGGAACTGGTAAATGGACTGAAGATCGCGCGCCTCACGTCTATCCCAACTCAGCTATTCTGAACGCCGATGGTAGCGTATCACCCAATACAACGAATGTACGGGAAGCTGAATATTCGTTATGGGTTGACAACTACCGGTTGATCTCTGAGAACTTCGTTACGCCAGCCTGGTTTATCAAGCTTCGCGACATCAACCTGTCATACCGTCTACCGCAAGGCCTGGTAAGCAAGACGAAGATCCTGTCGGGCGCCAGCATCGCGCTGTATGGCCGCAATCTGCTCACAATCGTCGACAAGCTGAATTACTACACGGACCCTGAGTTTAGCTACCAGGGGAACCCAACGCCAGGTAGCCAGGCCACCTCTGTGCCAACCACAAACTCATCAGTTGGTATTGGTATCAACACAACCGGCCAAACGCCACCTGTGCGCCAGTACGGTGTAAACATCAACCTCACTTTTTAGTAGCTAGCCTCGACTTACTATGAAATTCAAACCACTATTTATAGCCGCTTTGATGGCTCTGATTGGTACCGGTTGTAATACCAAAGATTTTTTAAACATTAATACCAACCCGAACCAGTTACCGACGGCGTCGCCAAACTATGTGTTCACCAATGCGTTGAACGTTACGACGGTCAATATGCTCAATGCCAACGAGACAGGTACGTATTGGGCAGGGCAATGGTCGCAGGGGAATGGTTACATCATTTCGACAACCATATTTGCCTACAACTTCACGAACGGTGATTTTAACTATTGGGATAGTTACTATGATAATCTGGAAGATTATCAGTTTGTGATTAACAACGCAGACGCTACCAATCAGAAATTTTTAAAGGGGCCGGCAAAGGTGATGAAGGCAATGCTGTATCAGCAATTGGTTGATATGTATGGCAATATTCCCTACACCGATGCGCTTAAAGGTGCTGCTGTGCTGGCGCCCAAGCTTGATGATCAGAAAACGGTTTACGAATCACTGATCACGTCGCTGGACGAGGCTATTGCTGATATGAAAGCAAACCCATTCAGCAGCACGGTCAATTCCTCAGATCTCGTCTTCAATGGTAACCTGACAAAGTGGATCCAGTTTGCGAACTCACTCAAAATGCGCATTCTGATTCGGCAGTCTAAAGTCGCCGGCCGTGACACGTACATAAAGACGGAGATCAACAAGATCGTGACCGAAGGCTCGGGCTTTATTACGGGGGCAGACGTAGGGGTTGGCGGGGCATCCTTCTACCAGCCGGCAGCAGGTCAGTTGAATCCTATTTATGACCGGTGGGGTTATGACGCTACGGGCGCAAAACGGGCTTTGAATAACTACCCCCGTCCAACGCAGTTTTTGATTAATAACCTTAAAGCCTCGAATGATACCTTGCGACTGAAGCGTATTGCGTATGCCACCGGTGGTGAAAACAGCAGCACCCCAGGTGTCAGCACAAAAGCAGAAGTTGCCGCCAACTATTCAGGAACTCCCTTCGGAGCTAGCTCTGGGTACTTGCCAGCCAATACATCGTCTGTTGGTCCGAGCCTGCTGGTAAAGGGTGACTACAACCGGTCATTTATTCTTATGACTGGAGCTGAAATTCAGTTTTTGCTGGCTGAGGCCAAACAACGGTATAGTGATGTAACCCTGCCAGGTACTGCTCAGTCTTATTTTGAGGCGGGTATTTTGCAGTCGTTCCGATTATTGGGCGCCAATACCGCCGGGGCTACTGCTTTCAAGGGAAGCAAAATCCAGAACTACGACTGGGATGTAACGACCGATAAACTGGCTGCTATTGCCATTCAGAAATGGATTGCTCTGACTGGCTTCAGCGGTTTAGAGGCATGGTCAGAATATCGCCGTACAAACTTGCCTGTTACGCCCCAAAGCATTCAGGTGCCTGACGCCAAACGGCCAACGAGACTGTACTATCCGAACTCAGAAGCAGGTTCAAATGTGGCGAACATCAGTTCACAAGGTACAATTGACGTATTTAGCACTAAGATTTTCTGGGACGTCGACTAATGACCGGTCGATTACTACATTAGGCAAAAGGGCGCTCATATGGGCGCCCTTTTGTTTGGGTAACTGGTATGATAGTCAACAGCGCTCAGAATGATTATTACTGAAAACAAAAAAGCGAGTCGATAAATATCGTCTCGCTTTTTAATTACGCTTTATCCAACTATTAAGATCGAAGAGGGTGCCGTATAGAGCAGCCTGTCAATAAATTATAGATTCTTTATGTACTAACTAACACATGAAGACGCTTGTATATTTTGAGTTACCAAATATCAGTATTTATACCGTACATTGCTCATACTGCCCTGTTATTATTTATTAAAAGGATATTTAACGGGCAATTCGTACTGTCAGATTAACCAACCTTTTACGCCAAACGTAGTTGTCTACTTAGTTGCCAGATTAATCAGACTCACGTTATGGACACAGATCAGACCAGAACGTCGTACAGTAGCGACGACGCAGCGAATAAAGACTACGAGAGTGACAACCTTCACCGGGAAGAGCAGGAAGACTCAGCCAACGGGTTAGACAGCACTGAAGTTCGCGGCGGAGAGAATGGCCGCAATATCCGCGGAATGGGAAGCCAGGATATGGATAGTAAGAACGGCGTACTACGCATGGGGGATATGGACAACAGCACCATGGAAGTACCTGACGAAGCACTGGCCAACGCCGCCGCCAGCGAGGGAAAGACCAACACATCAACCGTTAGCGTAACAACGGCAGGGCCCGACGATTATGCCTCAGACGATGTGGTAGCGGTTCCCAACGCGCAGGAAGAAGCCAAAAAACAGGACAGCGGGGAGTCGAGCGCCCAAAAAGATGCTGTTGATTCGCCGGCTTCGCAAGATGAAATCGATGAAAACGTAGCACAGACAGGTACGTCTACTGATCACCAGCCAACCTATTAGCTGACGCTACTTCTCCCTGTTGGCTAGCTTAGTTTGCTGTCTATACTCTGGCTTTACACCAATAAACCATACTTTTTTCTAACGTAAACTCAACGAACTCATGAGCGTATCAAGCAACATCCGCAAAGAAAGCACCGAGTCACACGCGGCTCAACAAATGCACAGCACAATGGGCACTGACCCTAATGTTAGTCAGCTAAACGATAAAAATCTGGATAACGAGCTGCCTTCACGGCTGAATGACCAGGCCAATGGTACATCGGTAGCCGAAGACGTGGAAGAAATCGACGATGTTATTGCCGAGGCCGACGACGCCAATCAGCCAACCCATGTGGCTGATGCCGACTGGAATCGCAGCACCGAAGAGTAAGCACATCGTTGCCTGCCAGACAAAAAGGTTTTTCGATAGGATTTACAGCGATCTGGCCATTAGGTCGCTGTAAATCCTATCGAAAAACCTTTTTGTCTGGCAGGCAATGGGGTAAATTTGGTGATCCCGTTTGTTTCAGAAACGAAAGTGTGTTGTCTGTTCGTTAGGTACGTATCATAACCGTTTCCCAATCATGCTTCGACTATTTAGCCTGTGCCTTGTTGTTCTCCTGACTGCTTCATCATTTACGCCGGTTGGTGATGATGAAAAAGGAGCGGGCATTCAGTTTACCAGCGCTCGCTGGGCCGACATTTTGAAGAAAGCAAAAGCTGAAAATAAGGTCATCTTTTTAGATGCGTATGCCAGCTGGTGTGGCCCCTGCAAAATGTTGCAAAAGAATGTTTTCACGCAGAAAACAGTCGGTGACCTCTTCAACAAGAAGTTCATCAATGTGAAAATGGATATGGAAAAAGGCGAAGGCCCGTCGCTTGCCCAGGTCTATCCATTGGAAGCCTACCCGACCCTGCTGTTCATCAACAGCAACGGCCGCGTGGTGAAAAAAGCCATCGGGTATATGTCGGCTGAAGACCTGATCGATGTGGGCAAGAGTGTGAAGTAGTAAATAGCGAAGTAATAATGCAGCATGGCTCTGCTGGGTACTGAACGGTATTGCGGCAGGGCCATGCTGCATTATTACTTCGCCAATCTTCATGCTAGGCAGAACCCCTGCCCCTACCCTGCTGTTATACTATAAGGCCCACAAACGAAAGGCCTTGACGCCTGAATGCTTTACCCCAATACCCTCGAACAAAAACTTGGTTTTGACAAAATCCGCGAGCTGCTGCGGCAGGCCTGCATCTCGCCGCTGGGACAGGATTACGTGGAGAAAATTCGCTTCTCCGACAATCATCAACTGATTGATAAACTGCTGCGTCAGACCTACGAGTTTACGCAGATTGTTCAGTACGAACCCGATTTTCCGCAGAGCAATTACCTCGATGTGCGCCCTCAGCTTCAGAAGGCCCGCGTGGAAGGCATTACGCTGATGGAAGACGAGTTTTTCGACCTGAAACTGGCGCTGAAAACCATTCAGGATTGCCTGCGCTTCCTGGCCAATCAGGAAGAAGGCCAATACCCCTACCTGGCCGAATTGGCCCAGCCTGTCACGGTCGACAAGAACCTGCTGGCCGCCCTGGAACGCGTCATCGACGACCGGGGCCACGTACGCGACAACGCCTCTCCCGAGCTGGCCAGCATTCGTCGGCGCATCATTTCAGAGCAGGCGAACCTCCGCAAGAAGCTGGATGGCATGCTCCGCACCGCCCGCCAACAAGGCTGGATTCCCGACGACCTGGGCCTGACCATTCGTGGTGGCCGCCTGGTTATTCCATTGGCCGCCGAGCACAAACGGAAGATCCGCGGCTTCATCCATGATGAGTCAGACACGGGTAAGACCGTATATATCGAACCGGCTGAAGTGTTCGACGGCAACAACGAAGTGCGCGAACTGGAGTATGAAGAACGCCGCGAAGTATACCGGATCCTGCTGGCGTTAACGGATCAGATTCGTCCGTTTCTGCCCGATCTGGGTAAGGCGATCAACTTTTTGGCGCAGATCGACTTTATTCGGGCCAAAGCGAAGCTGGCGGGTGAATTACAGGCTGGCATGCCGCAGGTGATGAACCGGCCCGTATTGAACTGGACTGCCGCCCGCCATCCATTGCTGTACCTCTCGCACCAGAAGCAGAAGAAGAGCGTTGTCCCGCTCAACATTCGCCTCGACGAACAGCCCGGAACGTCTGCCGAACGCATTCTGATTATTTCGGGGCCTAACGCCGGTGGTAAATCGATTGCCCTGAAAACCATTGGCCTGCTGCAATACATGATGCAGTGCGGGTTGCTGGTGCCCATGGCCGAGTATTCAGACATGGGCGTCTTTCAGAACCTGTTTATCGACATTGGTGATGAACAGTCGCTGGAGAACGACCTGAGTACGTATTCGTCGCACCTGACCAACATGCAGAAGTTTCTGGTCAGCGCAAACAAACGTACGCTCTTCCTGATCGATGAGTTTGGTACGGGTACCGAACCCGGTCAGGGCGGCGCCATTGCCGAAGCGATTCTGGAAGAGCTCAACAAGTCGGGCGCGTATGGCGTCATCAATACGCACTACACCAACCTGAAAGTGTTTGCCGATAAAACGCCCGGGCTCATCAACGGGGCCATGCGCTTCGATGGTGAGAAGCTGGAGCCGCTCTATGAGCTGGAAATGGGCCGCCCGGGCTCATCGTTCGCGTTTGAAATTGCCCGGAAAATCAACCTGCCTAATGCGGTTATTGACCGGGCTAAAGAGAAACTGGGCAACCAGCAGGTGAACTTCGAGAAGTTGCTGAAAGAGCTGGACATCGAGAAGCGCGTTTTTTCGGAGAAGAACCTCGACATCAGCATCAAGCAGCGCAAAGTAGCCCAGCAACTGGCCGAATACACCGCCCTGAAAACAAAGCTCGACAACGAGCAGAAACAGTTGCTCAACACGGCGAAAGCCAAGGCGAAGGCACTGGTCCAGGAGGCTAATCAGAAGATTGAGAACACGATTCGGGAAATTAAGGAGACCAGTGCCGACAAGGAAGCGACCCGCCAGGTACGTGCCGACCTACAGCAGTTTGACCAGAAAGAGCTGAAACCGGAGGTCATTGTTGAGCCAGCCAAGCCGAAAGAGCCGGAAGAGGAATTCGAGCATGATACCAGCCCCATCGGCGTGGGTAGTTTCGTGCGTATTGACGGGCAAACAACGATTGGCGAGGTGTTGGCCATTCGGGGAAAAGACGCCGAAGTTCGCATTGGTGATCTCAAATCGAACATAAAGCTGAACCGCCTGGAGAAGGTGAGCCGCAAAGCGTACCGGGAAGCCGTGGGTATTCGGGAAACGCCCCGTAGCCAGGGTATGGACCTGAACGAGAAGATGATGAACTTCTCGTTTAATCTCGACATCCGTGGCCGCCGGGGCGAAGAAGCGCTTGGTGAACTCGACCGGTTCATGGATAGCGCCCTGATGCTCGGCTACCCCGAACTACGCATCGTGCATGGCAAAGGGGATGGTATTCTGCGTCAGCTGGTCCGCAATCACCTGCGCTCGTACAAACAGGTGGCTAGTATGGCCGATGAACACGCCGATCGCGGTGGGCAGGGCGTTACGCTGGTGAAGATGAAGTAGAGCGAATGGTGAACGAGCGAAAGAGCTTCGCTGACATACGAAACGGAATATAGCAGAGCGCCATTCGCTCGTTCACCACTCACTCTTTCACGCTCTCGCCCCTTATCTCTTTAAAAAAAGCCGCCAGTTTCACCGGATCGAGCTGTCCGTTGGTGCGAACGCCGCTACACAGATCGAGGCCAAACGGCTGAACGGCTTCGATGGCCTGCCGTACGTTATCGGGCCGCAAACCACCCGCCAGGAAAATCGGCACGGGCGACTGGTCGCGTATCTGACGGCTCAACGCCCAGTCATGAACACGCCCCGTTCCACCTAACTCTTTGATTGTCAGGTTCGGATTGCCGCTATCCAGCAAGAGCGCGTCGACATGGGGCGCAATGCGGAGGGCTTCGGCTACCGACTGTTCATTGCTCACATGGATCACCTGCACGAGTCTGATACCAGGCAAAGCAGCCCTGATCTGGCCATAGTCGCCCGTTTGCAGCGCATCAACGATCTGCACGGTATTGGTCTGTACGCGTTGCTGATGCGCAATGATCTGGTCGGCGGCGGTTTCGCTGGTGAGCAAAAAGGTAGCAACGGGCGGCGGCACCAGCCGGGCAATGGCGGCAATCTGCTCGTCGGTGATCACGCCGGGGCCGCTGGGCATCGGGCCAACCAGCCCTAGCGCAGCGGCGCCCATCGAGATAGCCAGTTGTGCTTCCTGCGGGCTGCTGATGCAGCATATTTTTACGCGGGGCAATAGATTCATGAAGCAAATGTAGCAAACCGCCGTATTGATGCCGGGTGTAGAAACCGCTTGCTTACATTTGGCGTTGTATAACCAACCGCTCCCATCCTTGAACATTTCGGCGATTGAACAGGGTTTTCGATTGCTTTTGGTGCTAATTTCGCCCGTTATCTTTTTACAAGCATACAACCCATTAACGCTGACATTCTTTACACCCGCACGCACGTATGGCAAGCACCGCTGAACTGATCGTAGACGGTAAATCGTATAGTTTCCCCACCCTGGAAGGAACTGAAAACGAGAAAGCCGTTGATATTTCCAACCTCCGTGACCAAACAAGTTACGTTACCCTCGACCGGGGGTACAAGAATACGGGTGCTACTCAAAGTGCCATTACGTTTCTAGACGGCGAGGAGGGCATCCTGCGCTACCGCGGTTATTCCATTGAAGATTTAGCTGCCAAAGCGTCGTTTCTGGAAGTATCGTACCTGCTGATCTACGGTGAACTCCCTACGCAACAGCAGTACGAAGCCTTTGCTACCGATATTCGTCGGCATACGCTGGTGAACGAAGACATGCGGAAAATCTTTGACGGTTTTCCGGTCAATGCGCATCCCATGTGCGTGCTTGGGTCGCTGGTGAACGCCATGAGTGCATTTTATCCCGATTCACAGGACGGGAAGAATACAGACCTGCACATTACCCGCCTGATGGCCAAGTTACCCACCATTGCCACCTGGTCATACAAACGGTCGCAGGGTCACCCCACCAATTACCCCAAGAACGAACTCGACTACATCGCCAACTTCCTGAACATGATGTTCGCGTTGCCAGTCGAAGAGTATAAAGTTGATCCCGTTGTGGCCGAAGCCCTCAACGTATTACTGATCCTTCACGCCGACCACGAACAAAACTGCTCGACCAGCACGGTGCGCCTCGTCGGTTCATCACAAGCCAACCTCTACTCATCGATTGCGGCGGGTGTCAACGCGCTGTGGGGCCCACTGCATGGGGGCGCCAACCAGGAAGTGATCGAGATGCTGGAGGAGATCAAAGAAGGCGGCGGCGACGTGGCCAAATACATCGACATGGCCAAGAACGCCAAAACAACGGGCTTCCGGCTGTTCGGCTTCGGACACCGCGTGTACAAAAACTTCGACCCACGCGCCAAGATCATCAAAAAAGCGGCCGATGACGTCTTGAGCAAACTGGGCGTAAATGACCCTGTGCTGGAGATTGCCAAAGGGCTGGAAGAAGCGGCGCTGAACGATCCGTATTTCGTACAACGCAAGCTGTACCCCAACGTCGATTTCTATTCGGGTATCATCTACCGCGCGCTGGGCATTCCAACCAACATGTTTACGGTGATGTTCGCCATTGGCCGCCTGCCCGGCTGGATTGCCCAGTGGAAAGAAATGCGTGAGCAGAAAGAGCCCATCGGCCGGCCACGCCAGATATACACCGGTTCGACCCTCCGCGAATTCAAAGCCATCGGCGAGCGGTAGGAAACAGTTATCAGTTATACAGGAAGGGTAGCTAATCGGAAGGTTAGCTACCCTTTTTTTGTAACAGATCATTTAACCGATATTACCGCCTCAGTCGTCGGTCTATGGGCTGAATCTCCTGCGCTAGTACACGGACTTGCGGGAATGTCGGATAAGCTGGATGCAGAATAATGTTGTACGAGAGCGGGACCAGCACCGACGGAACTGCTATCCCTAGGCAATCCGGATTTGTTAACCAATCTATAAGCCACTGCTGGGTACGTTCGTAGGTATCCTCCTGCCAGTAATCAGGCAATTCGTCGCGGTGATAATAGCGAATGTCGTCAGGTACGTCGATTGAGAAGACCCAGTATGTAGGCAACTCTTCGTACCGTATACCCGGCGCATGGGCCAGTGTCTCAACCAAACCCAACTCGGGCGTTGATGTGGTATATAAAACGCCGGTTCCTTTGGGATTCCAGCGTCCACCAAATAGACGGCTTCCTTCAACCGATAAAGGCGTATCCCGAAATTTGTCCCTGATGATGCGGTAAACAGTAGGCATGTTGACGATCAGGCAGGCAGGCCGTAATCTAACCGGCCCAATACATCGTCCACCAAGCCAAAGCCCGTTACGGTATCCAATAGTTGCAGTGGAGCCTGATTAGCTAATTCTCTGATTGGCGTCCGTAACCACGTCAAAACGGTCGATGAGCGACCTTCAAATGTATCCAGAGCGTGCAATAACACGTTTTTCAACAAGATGAGCCGTTCGGATGCCTCAATACCAAAGCGTTGATCTTCTTTAAGCCGGTGCAGATTTCGCGGCGTCATGCTTAGTGCAAACGCCATTTCCTTATCAGTCAGTCCAACCAGACCAGCTACTTCATCTACCTGCGAACGAGGTATGCCCTGACGAGATGAACTGACGACGCTAAACGGCGAGAAATGGGCAGAAATCGGTTTAGCAATAGCAGGGGTGGCCATACGTACTTGTGAATTATTTCTTAAAGATAAGTGAAATTAGTCACTCGACCAATTTGCTGTAGCTGATGGCAAGGGCACTATAATTACCTTTGCGGAATGACTACACTTGCTCAACGTGATCAGGCGGTGATTTGGCATCCGTTTACGCAGATGCAAACCGCGCCGATACCCATTCCCGTTGTTCGCGGCGAAGGATCGGTATTGTACCTGGAAGACGGCCGCGAAATGCTCGATATGATCTCCTCGTGGTGGGTGAATATCCACGGTCATGCGCATCCGTATATTGCCGAACGGGTGTCGGCTCAACTACACACGCTGGAACACGCCATCTTCGCTGATTTCACGCACGAACCCGCCGTACAACTCGCCGAGCGATTACTACCGATTCTGCCCACCAATCAACGCCGCGTTTTCTATTCTGACAATGGCTCGACAGCCGTCGAAGTGGCGTTGAAAATGGCGTTTCAATACTGGCATAATATCGGTCAGCCACGCCTGAAAGTAGTGGCCTTCGAGGATGCGTATCACGGTGATACGTTTGGCGCCATGGCCGTTAGCGGACGCAGCGCCTTTACCGCGCCTTTTGCACCGTTCCTGTTCGACGTAACGTACCTGCCCGTGCCGGTTCCCGGCCGTGAAGCTGAGGTGCTCGAACTTGCCCAGACGCTGTTCACCGACGAAGTGGCGGCTTTCATCGTGGAACCGCTGGTGCAGGGCGCGGGCGGTATGAACATGTATGAACCCGCCGTACTAAACGAGTTGTTCGCACTGGCACGTACCCAGGGCACCCTGCTCATTGCCGACGAAGTGATGACGGGTTTTGGGCGCACCGGCAAACTATTTGCCAGCCATTACCTGACTGAGCAACCCGACCTGATGTGCCTCTCAAAAGGCATTACGGGCGGCACCATGGCGTTGGGCGTAACAACCTGCACCGCCGCCATCTACGACGCGTTCCTGTCGACCGACAAGATGAAGACGCTCTTCCACGGTCACTCCTTCACGGCTAATCCGCTGGCCTGCACCGCCGCCCTTGCCAGCCTTGATCTGCTATTAACGCCCGAGCGAGACGCTGATATCCAACGGATTGCTAACGAGCACGCTGCTTTTGCCGATATACTGCGTCATTCACCAGTGGTAGGCAACGTGCGGCAGCGGGGTACGTTGCTGGCATTCGATCTGGTGACGAACGGCCAAACACGGAACGCCGCCCGGTCGTACTTCAATACTATCCGCGATGTGGCCTACAATTTTCTGCTGGGAAAAGGCGTGCTGATGCGGCCGCTGGGCAACGTGCTGTATTTTATGCCGCCCTATTGCACCACGAAGGCACAGTTGCACCTAGCCTATGAGGCAGTTTTGGCGCTGCTGGATACGTTGCAGGATGGGCAGGCCGCCGAGACGCGTCAAGTCGATGTGGCGTAGACGGTGTAGATGTTCATGAGTTTGTGCAGCGACCAGTCTTCCTGCGCCACGGTTACCCGGTAGCCATGCTGGCGAAACAGATCGGCGATGCGCTGGGTACGCTGGTCGATGTCGTGCACTTCCACCACAAACTGACGAATCTTAGGCCAGTCTGCCGGTGCAATGCCCATCAGCACGTCCCATTCGCTGCCTTCTACGTCGATCTTCGCCAGATCGATCTGGCTGATCTGCTCCTTTTCGATCACCGCCGAGAGCGTTGTCAAGGAGCAGGTCACCGTTTTGGTGTTTCGTTTTTGCCAGGCTAAAAGCGTCGTTAGCGGCAGGCCGAGCAGCAGGCGGGTGGGTACGCGCAGGTAAGGGGTATCGAGCCAGCGCACCAGCCTGCTGGCCAGTTGGGCGGGCAGTTGATTCACCCGGGCGGCATCCTGCACAATGGCCTGTAGCCACGCATACGAACTGGCGGTGGTCTGCACGCTACCGGCTACCTCGTCGCTATACATGCCCGCCGTCATGCTCAGCGACGAATCGAACGTGAACGTTTCGGAACGGTCGCGATCAGACAGGCCCCTATTCAGGGCTTTATGGCTGACAGTCTCGGGCAGCTTGCTCAGGTTACGTTGCAGCACCTCGAAAATGGCCGGAATCGGCTCAAAAGCGAACAGTCGCAGCGACGAAACCGAGTGCCCCAGAAACAGCGCGTACATACCAATGTTCGCCCCAATATCGAATACGCAGGCCCCGTCGGCCAGGTCGATGCCGTTTTTACGGTACGATTCCATCGAAAAAATTTCGTGATAAAGTACCCCCGGCTCCGTCTGGTTCAGGGCATATACCTCCAGGCCATTGGGTAAACGTACCTGCTGCATTCGTCAGATCGCGCGCTGAGTTGAGCCTTTTTCCAGTTGATCGACCAGCAGGTGAAACCAGACCGTAAAGGTCTCGGGCGAATCGGCCATTTCACGCAGTAGGGCTTCCCGGCTAATCCAGCGAACAGCCATCACTTCGGCCGGGTTGAACGGAATATCCCCATCATATTGCCCCGTGAAGACGTGGTCGAACTCATGTTCGGTCAGGCCGTTGGGCAGGGAGGCGTGGTAAATAAACCTAAATGATGGCGACAGCTCGGTGCGAAAACCCATCTCTTCGTCCAGGCGCTGCTCGGCCTGCTTCGCCGTGTTGGCAGGCTGGGTTGGATGCCCGCAGCAGGCATTCGACCACAAACCACCCGAATGGTATTTTTCAAGCGCCCGTTGCTGAAGCAGGTAGTCGCCGCGGTCGTTGAAGATCAGCACCGAAAAGGCACGATGCAGCACCCCATCATAATGCGCCTGCATTTTTTCGGATGTGCCAATAACCTCGTCCTTTTCATTAACGAGCAGTAGATCAGCCGATGAAGTTGGGCTCGAATTCATAAAGTGTTACCGGATTCTACAGCCGGACGCCGAGGCGATATGGCCAGTTGGTTAGCCAACTGACCGATCTGTGTTACTGCCTCAAACACGCCCCGGTGGCTTTGCTTAGCCGCTCGCTGCCGGTATTCTGGCGAAACTACAACTTGTTTGATTGCCGATGCAACCTGCCGGGGGCCATTCACTACCAACCCTACCTGTTTATTGAGCAACCAGTCTTCATTACCGCGCTGAACCAACCGCATCCCTCGACTTTTCAGCGCAATCAGGGGCGTGTGTGTCAACATGGCCTCGGTGAGCGTCATGGCCCCCGGCTTGCCAATGGCGAAATTGGCCAGGCGCAGGTAGTGAATGGGAGTTTCTGAGGTATAACCCATTACCGCTTTCGGATAAGGTGTTGGTAAGCCGCTGATCGCTTCCCGAACAGCTTCGTTCCGGCCGCACATAAACAGCAGGTTAACGGCTAGCTTTGCCTCGGCCACCGCTTCGGCAATGTCCGTGAGCAGCGAACATCCCTGCCCGCCGAACGAGACAAAACCCGTTGGCAGCGCGGGATCGAGCCCCAGCTTGCGCAGCGTGTCAGCACGATCGGTAGGTGGCAGCTGGTAACAGGCCGGATCGACGGGCATGCCCGAAATGCGCAGGTTATGACTGTCGGGAATGCCCAGAGCGCGCGCCTGGTCGTATAGCCTGTCAGTGGCGTTCAGGTAATACTGCGGCACTTTCGGCGTAAACCAGTAGCGTGGTTTGGCCTCGTCAAAATCGACCGGGATGGTGATGCATACCGCCGCCGGATTCAGTAACCGAACGCTGCGAAACAAGGCTGGATTGTACATGGGCGTCACCGAAACAACAACGTCGGGCGGTGTGTTGCCCCAGAAACGGGCCAGTTGCGTCCTGCCTTTTTCGCCCAGCAAGTCATGAAAGAGCAGCGACAGGTTGATCTGCCCGCTCAGGTCGAACACCTTGTCTTTTTGAAGCTGCCGGTTGAAGCGGTCGATCCCCCGGCGAACCAGCGGCCCCATTCGAGGATGATGATCGAAGATATCCACGATATTCACCATCCGCACAGGCCAGTGTGGATAACCCGCCTGCAAAGCCGATTGCAAGCCCGCTGCGGCTGATCGATGGCCCGATGCCGCATCGAAATACAACAGATCGACGCGTTTCATGTCGTTCTCAGCGAATGGCATAGAGCATGTAAATGTTTGTTCCTTTGAGCACTCCCTGCTGGTCGGTGATCACCTGACTGAATCCCTGTTCGCGCAGGAGCGTCGTGACCTGTTCCAGGCGATCCTCAATGGCGTGCACTTCCATCACTACCTGCCGAATCATGGGCCAGTGTCTGTCAGCCATACCGCGCAGCACGTCCAACTCCCCATGTTCGACGTCGACCTTCAACAAATCGATTGTAGCAACCTGCTGTTCATCAATCACTTCCGACAGGGTGCGTACTTGGCAGACAACGGTCTGCGTTTTGCGCATCACCTGATTCAGCACAACGTCGATCAGTGCTGACCAGATTTTTACGGGCACCCAACGTACCCAGCGGGGCGCTGTTTCGAGGCTCGTCAGCGTGGCCTGTTTGGTTTGCCCGCGCTCCTGATAAGCCAGTCCCGGATAGGCCGTTGACCAGACGGTGGCTTTCGGGTAAAAGGTAAACGGGGCCGTATGAGGCGTATGCGACAGGCCAAAAGGCATGACGTGTAGCCGACCGGGTGCAAATCGCTGGGCATTGAGCCGCAACACCTCGACAAGGGCGGGAATGGGCTCAAACGCATAGACCGTCACGTCGTTCTGGCACTGGCGACAGACCCACAGCGAAAACATACCAATGTTGGCCCCTACATCAAAAACCGTGTCGCCGGGCTTCAGCCGAATACCGTGTGTCAGGTACTCGTTGACTTCGCCAGCCAGGTACGTTGCCTCTTTGGGCCGCAGGCAATAAATGGGTTCCTCATTGAAGAGGCTTATCTCGGCAATGGCCATCAGGCTCGAACAGGTTGTTGGTTATGACGGACTAGTTGGTTTTCAAGGGCCAGGCAAGCGGATTCAGTACCGTCTTCTGCCGCCAGTTGGATACGCACCTGATCAGCATGTTGCTGGTAAACAGGGTCAGTCAGTAGGTACGTCAGTTCAGCCGCAACACGACGGGCCGAATAGTGGGGGGGCGTAAGAATCCGCCCCACACCAAGTCGCCTTGCCCGAACAGCATTATCGGGCTGATCATGGGCATGCGGCACAATCAGCATGGGTCGACCCGCCCGCAGCACCTGCGCCGTGGTCCCCACGCCTCCCTGATGCACCACTACCGCCGCCTGGTCGAACAGCGCCTGATGGGGGGCGTAATCAACAAGTAATACGTCTGGATTGTCGACAGCCTGGCTTAGCCCTTCCTGCGGAAAACCACCCGTGAGCAATACCGCCCGGCACCCCAGCAGACCAACGGCTTTCAGGCTTTCGGCATAGAACGTACCGGCCGCGAAAATGGCCGACGAGCCCAGCGTAAACACGACCGGCGGCGGGCCTGCCGCCAGAAACGAAGCCAGCGCGGTTGATGGCGGAAGCAGCGGCGCGGCATCGTAGAAGAGAAACCCCGTTGCCCGGGCCTGCGCAGGCCAGTCGCGTTGGGGGGCACCGAGCAGCGGAGAAAACAGCGCCAGCACACAACCAGGGGCATGTTGCCCATCGAGCAACGGATCAGCAGCGGATGGCAAACCCAGGTCGGCACGTAGCTGCTGAATCGGTTTCGACCAGGAGCGCAACCGTTGCCGAACGCCTTTCCGTAACAACCTGATCAGGAACGTACCCAGCGTGGATGCGCCCAGCCGCTGGGGCGTCAGCCAGTCGGAAATGCTAAACACGGACGGGTCATCGACCGACAAAAACGAGATAGGTGATAACACCGAAGACACCCAGGCAATGCCTGTTTTCTCGGCCACGAGCGGCGCAGCCAATACCAGTGGGTGGCTCACCAGCAGGTCGGTACCCCTTGTCATCGCAATCAGATCGTCGTAACAATCCCGAACGTTCGGAATCAGCAGTTCGCGGTACACGTACTCGGGACCCCGTTTTGGGTCCATCAGTCGACGGCCAAGTTCAGGCACTGACGTTCCTGAAGCGGCCACATCCGGGCGGAGCGGCCTGAATACCAGTTCCAGCGCTTCGATGGTTTCGCGGAAGAGCTCACTGCTGGCCACCGTTACCCGGTGGCCCCGTTTTTTCAGCGCCATCGCCAGTTGCAGATACGGATACACGTCGCCCAGGGTGCCATAGGTAGCCACCACAATAGACGTACCTGCGCTAAATGGCTTGTTCATGATTGGTGGTGCTGTGCCGGTGCCGGCTCAACAATGGCCCATTGGCCCGTAGCGGGGTGGCGAGACATGGTTGGTAGCTGTTCATCGGCGGGATCATAAAATTGCTGGCTGACGAAGGGTATCATCGTCAGAAAACCGGGGAGGCCGTCTAGCGCTTTTACTTCCGAGATCTGAATGGCCAGTCGAAGTTTCCGGGCCTGAAACACCAGCGTATCGAACCAGAAAAGCCCCAGGTAATAAAAACTCTCTTCGGCGTTGAAATCAGTGGCATGGGTCATTGCCCCGGCCGGATGCAGCCACACAGCCGTGTAGGCACTGGATCCTTTCCCGATAATATGATGGGCAAAAAGCGCTAACCTGAACGGGTCGCCTTCAGCTAGTTTTGATGACGCATCGGCCGACAGGTACGGTTTTAGGCGGGCAAGCAACAACAGCGCCAGCCGGTTCAGCATCGTTTCCAGGTCCTGTAGTTCACGGGCCGTGTACCGCGCCCGCATTCGGCTGACGGCATTGGGCATGTTGGCCCAAACCGGGCCTTCGGTCCGTATCGACTCAATCCATTTGTTCCAGAACTCGTCGAGCCCCACCGATAATCCGTTGGTAGCGGCCACCCAAGCGGGCCAGACGGAGTCATCGCTGGCGTTTGCCAATAAGGCCTGTAGCGTCGGTGTACGCTGCTGCCAGATCGTAGCGTCGGGGTGGAAGTTCTCAGGAATTGCCCAGCGTTGATCTAGCTTGCGTTTGTTCGGCCCCGTGGCAGGCAAATGGGTCGATACCAGCGTTTTGTGCCACCAGTGACCCGTTTTCTGACGTTCAGCGAAGGTGGTTGGCTGAAACCGGTACAACATCATCCGTACCTGAGTGGGCAGGTTTTCGGCCTTAAACGGGCTGTTCCGAAACAATGCCTGTGCGCCTGGTTCGCCCATCAGTAGTTGCTGCATCAGGCAATCCATGGTCGAACTGTGGGCAAAGTCGAATGGATTGCCGCCGCCCATTGTCGACCAAATGAAATTGGCGTCGTTCGTTCCATACGTTTCATAGAAAATGGCGTGGTCGAAGCGGGGGTGATAGGGCGCTACAAAACGCGGCGGCGATGTTTCGGTGGTGGGTGTGTACCGATATTCGTAGGGCAGCCAGGTACGTCCTCCGTCGGGAGAGCCTTCCATCACCGGCACCCAACGAATGGGCGGACCACTGGTAGGCGGAAACACCCCGTATGTATGCACCAGCCGAAACCGAAGCAGTGCCCGGTAAAAGGCCAGTACCGGTTGAACGCCGGGCAGGCGAATGGTTTGCAGCGAAGGCCAGTACAGCCACGTGAACGTACACCAGCTGTTGAACGGCAGGTTGATCAGCCCACCCAGCGCCCAAAGCCCCAATACGGTGTAGGTGACCGGGTGCGTGATCACCGTTGCCAGCGACGTATCGAACAACGACGCCGACCGATCGAGCAGGGTGAGGCAGAGCACGATGGTCAGCACATTGAAAAAGCCGAAGTTGCTGATGAGCTGAATGCCAATCATGAGCCCTACCGTTGCTACCGCCACCACGATTCGTGTATCGCCCGTAAAAAACACACCGAATGGTAACACGATTTCGACCAGAAAAGCTACCCAGAGCACAGCCTGAAATACCCAGGCGGGTAATCGGTAGGCATACCAGGCCAGGTACGTTGGCAACGGAATGTTGACCATGAAGCTTTGGAAATAGCCCTTATCGAGCAGGCTGCCGCCCATAAATTTATACTTCCCGAAGCCAAACAGCACCCGGAAAAACAGCCAGCGGTACGCCCATGCCACAAGGGGCAACGGGGCGCTTGCCATAGCGACCTGAGGCAGCGGAGGCAGATTGGGTAGAAAGAGGGCCAGAAAACCAGCCTCCAGCAACAGGCAGTCCCACGGGTAGCTCATGCCCACGGCAATGTCGAGCGATTGATATACCAGCCAGCAGATCAGCAGGCCCAGCAGGGCGTAAGGGCCACCGTAGATGACCAGCAGGGCCGCACCGCTACCGGCCAGTACCATCCCTTTCAGCATTCGGTCGCTGGCGTTCAGCCAGAGCAACGTCGGGAAGTACGCAAACCGTCGCCAGCCGGGGTAATGCGCCTGAATGTGCGCCAGTTTCTGGGCAACCGACGCAAGGCCGCGCGCCCCTGCCAGCGGCAGCACCTGCTGGTACAGTTGCGCCAGGGCGATCAGGTAGACCACGCCCAGCGCCCGCACAAACAGGCCCCAGACAACGGTGGCGTCAGGTACGTGTAGTGTCATAGTGAAGTGGGTTAGGTGCTCCTCGTCATTAAGTGGTCATTCACTGGCCGGAACTGCTTTTGCGATGAATGACCGCTTAATGACGAGAAGCCTACGACTGCTTAATAATGTCGCTCCAAGACATACCAGCCAAAAGCCCGCAGTTTGATCTTCACATCCGAATCAGGGATGAGCTCATCGAGTCGGGCCCAGGCAGCTTCGACCAGTTCGCTGGCCTGTTGCTGGCACGCATCAATGGCACCGCAGTTTTCCAGCGTCGCAATCACATCCGCCACAACCTCAGGCGATTGGGGCTTGCGGTGAATCGTTTGCCAGAGCGACTGACGGGCTGTTAGGGGCAGCCGGCTCATGGCTTTGGCCACAGGCATGGTCACTTTTCCGCACATGATGTCTTCGCCCAGGGTTTTCAGGTCGTTTTCAAAACCCCGCAGGTTCAGCACATCGTCGATGATCTGGAAAGCGAGGCCCAGCGCTTCGAAGAAGTCGCCCAAAGCAGCCGCCTGCGCGGTGCTTCCACCGGCTATCACCACACCCAGCTCGGCCAACGACCGGGCCGGGACTGCCGATTTCAGGCGGTGAACGGCCAGAATCCGTTCTTCCAGCTGACTACCCCGACTATAAGCCACTACCTCGGGCATCAGGCTGTCGAAGCCATCGATATCGATTGCCTGGCCTGCATGAGCTGCCCGCATCATCTCGAAATACATGGCATAGATGGCCAGCTTCTGGGCGTCGGTCAATGCGGAGTTGGCCAGCAACAGTTCACCGAGGAAATAGCAGGCATTGCCGGCATTGATCGCCGTTGCTTCGCCGTAAATCATATGGCAGGAGGCATCGCCCCGCCGAATCACCGACCGATCCTGCACATCGTCGACGATCAGCGAACCCGTATGCAGCAGTTCGGGCCAGGCCAGCCAGTTCACAAACAACTGCGAATTGCCACCCACCGCATCCATACAGGCCAGCGCCGCGTAGGATCGCCATGACTTACCGCCCCGATCCACCATCTCCCGAATGGGCTTAAGCAACGTCCGGCTATACTGGTCGCGATTCAGCCCGTCGAGGTAATGGTGGTGCCGGTTCGTGGCGACCAGGCTGTAAAGCTGATCGTCGGACGGCGTGAGGGGCAGCAGGGCCTGAACGGCCTTACGGGTCTCTTTGGTGACGGCCCGGAAAAAATCACTTAGTTGCTCCATAGTACCGAAGCCGCTCCGTTCCACATAGCCCATGCCCACGACCGATTCGCCCTGAAACGTGCCGCTGACCCGCATCCGACCTTCCCAGAAGGCTGGCTTTGAAATCATGGTCACAAACTCCTGGGCGGCAAATTCCGCGTCGGCATACAGGCTGATACCCGCCGCCGGAATGTCCAGTTGCCAGGCCGTTGGGTACGTTGTAAAGGTTCGGGTGCTGGTCCAGTTGTGCAACGGCAGCAACGTAAACTTGTCGTATTGCTGCACAGCACCGGCAGGATCAACCACAACGATCCAGTGGCCACAGCTGGCTCCGTCGGCCAGGTTATCATACAGGTCGTAGGCACTAATCTGGTAGCCGTTGACCAGTTGCACCGAAATCCAGTTCCAGGCAATGTCGTGCCGCAGCTCTTTCCGGGGCGTTTCGGTCGTTGGTTTACCAAACTCGTGATCATACCAGCCCGATGCCTGCGCCACGGCGGTAGGCTGGCCTGCCAGGGTAAGTTCCCCCTCAACAATGCAGTTTGGCATGAAGTAGTAGAACATATCCTCGCCCGACGTACCACGCACTACGCCATCGTCGCCGTGCCGAACAGGAGCCGTTTGCGGCGCGAAGAACAGATCGCAGCCCGTCTGTCCGTCGGCATGCATAATCGTCAGGCGGTACCGGCCGTCTGGTTGTTTGACAAACCGGTTGCCATCGTAATCGAGCGACAGGGTCCCCCCGCTTAGCACGGCCGGACGGGTCATGAGCCGGTCGGGGCTGGGTACGTTCTTCTTCACCAGCACCTCGCGCAACGCCCGTTGTAGCAGGGGGTCAGTCGTTTCGTCGCCCTGGTCCAGCATTTCCAGCCCAATTTCAGGAGCCAGCGGGTCTACCAGCGATTCGCTGTGGTAGGTGCCGGCACTGGCATCTGTTATGGCCCAGGTCATCGAGTGGGCGAATTGCAAGGCGCCCGTCTGTTCATCGCGGCCGACGGCTAACTGAAAAAACGAGGCAAACAGCGAACAGGCTCGTCCGTCGGATAAGGTCAGGTGACTGTTTACATACCACCATTCAATCGTAGACGAGGCGTGGGGCAGATCGTGAACCGCCAGGTTCAGCGGACCGGGGCCGGGCCAGTCGGTTGGAAAATTATTGGGTTCTATGGATGGTTGGCCTACTTGACTATCGGTAGCTGTCCTAGAAGTAGATATCGGCATATATAGCTGGTTGAATGAACAGGTGTACCTACTAATATATGTACGACTACTTAGGCCTTTTTCTATATTTTTTAAACGGTCGATCCAGCGGCATACTACCCTACGTGACGCACCTGGCTCGTTACCACCAGCTCGATTGGGCACAATCGCAGCCTTACCAACTAACCATTTTTTCTATATTTGACACGTACGATTTCCTGTCTCTATGAAGCCCTGTCGCCGTTTCTTTTTTAGCTTATTGCTGGCTACGCTTCTGAGTGTATCGAAGGGGTATACTCAATCGCCGGTCTATGCCCCCTTCGAGGTTGATTCGGTAGCCAGCCCGCGAGGTGGCCAGTCGACGCTGGAAACCTTTCTGTTGGCTAACCTCCAGAAGCCCTTTATGGCTAAACTGGTTAACGCTACGGGAAAAGTTATCGTTAAAGCTACTGTCGAGGCGGATGGCGTACTCACCGACGTTCAACTGGTACGTGGTTTGCGCCCCGACTGCGATCAGGAAGCCATGCGTGTCATGCGTCTGTTCAACGCCTGGAGGCCCGCGCTGAAAGCTGGTGTTCCCGTTCGGCAAACCATCACCTATGCCGTACCATTTTACGCCAACCTACCTATCGATGCCAAGCCTCGTTTAGAAGGTGGATTTTGGGTAACCCAGTATCTGGATTGGCAAGGCAATGTGCTGAGCGGGCTCGATGCAGCCAATTTACCAGCAGAACGGTTAGTCATTATCACTACGCCAGTAGATGCCTTTGGTCATACCATCGGCGACGCTAAGGTGGTAAACCGTGGTCCTTTAGGCAGTAAAACGCATTCCATTTATTATTTCCGCTTTCACGAGCTGCCTAGTACCAGTCAAACAGTCAGAGCGTTTCAATCAGCGCTAACCACTCCAACTTGTTCTATGCATGGCGAAGTACTAACGCGCACTCAGAACGGACGAATACGTAGTAGCGCCTGGTACAACCGCTACCAGTTGTATGAGCAGCGAACCTTTTTTGACAACGGTTTGGTGGAAGAACTGCGTGAACGTCAGGGTGAACTTATTCGTGTGGCTACCTGGTATCCAAACGGGCAGTTGAAGCAAGTTTCATACTTTAACGCACAGCCCAAAACAGACTACGATGAAACACTGGTGACTGACTATTGGGATAGTACAGGAGTTCAAACCATCCGCGATGGTGTAGGTCTCCTTCGCTGGGTTGAGACTGTGGCGTCGCTCAAAGACACGTCTGTTTCTACTTATTTTATTCAGCAAGCCGGTTACAAACAAGGTTTAAAAAATGGCTTAGGCACTGGCAGCTTCGTAGACGGCTCATACCGCTATACCGAAACCTATGATAGCGGTATTTGTCGGGGCGGATTTTCGGTCAACGCAACTGGCGATACTGTGCGTTACACAACCCCTTATCAGGCACCCGTTTTTCGAGATGGGCTCGCGGCTCAGGAGCTATTTTTTAAAACCGAGCTTATGTACCCGCTTAAACTCAAGCGAACCGGTATCCGTGGATCAACCTGGGTTAAGTTTCTGATCAGCCCTACCGGCGCGTTATCGAACTACAGTTTTTCACATACACTTCACCCTGATTTGGAAGCCGAGGTCGTACGCGTACTAGATGCATCAAAAGGACGCTGGCAACCTGCTATGGTGCGTGGTGAACCTATTGCAACGACCCATCAGCTGCTTTTCATGTTTCAACTTGATCTCCTGCCGGGTATCCGCTTCTGAGCTTATTCTAATCCTCACTCATTAACTCTTCTGTATGCCATTCCGATTCTTACTTGCCCTCTCGCTACTTCTCAATCATGTAGATAGAGCGGCTGCGCAATCAGCGGTCTACAAACCCTTCGAAGTTGATTCAGTGGCCAGCCCGCGTGGTGGCCAGTCGATGCTGGAGACTTTTTTGGCCGCTAATCTGCAAAAGCCGTTCCTGGCAAAAGTGGCCAACGTAACGGGCAAGGTGTTTGTCACGGCGGTAGTTGAGACCAACGGGTACGTATCGGATGTACAAATCATGCGCAGCCTCCGCCCCGACTGCGACCAGGAAGCACTGCGGGCCATGCGCCTGTTCAACGCCTGGAAGCCCGCGCAGAAAGCCGGTGTACCCGTTCGGCAGTTGGTAACGTACCCGGTTGTTTTTCAGGCGAATGAGCCTTTGACTTACGCAGCAGGCAAGCTGATCGAGTTTTTCGACGGTAACCAAAGACCGACTACCGACAGCCGGAAGGCGCGTTTCCAGCAAACAACGGCTATCGATTCCATTACGGGCCTGCCCAATGGCGAGTTGGTTTTGTCGGAGATAAAGTCGTCGGGCAAACTGCGCGAACTGGTCCGGCTGTCGTTCGCCAGGGTCGAAAACAAGCCGACTGGTGCTGGCGAACCAATCACCTATACGATGGGTCATAAACACGCAGACGGCACCTGGTATGGCTACGTGTACACGGTCGACGGCACCAACCGGCTGCGTAATCGCCATCAGAAAATAACCGGTGAGACCACCACGTATGGCCCCGACGGGCTGGTTACTTTTCGGCAAACAGCCGACCGCTCGCACTACCACTGGCAGCCCAATGGACTGTTGAAGCAGATCGAGTTATTTGATAAAACCATCAATCAGCTCGCTGGTGAGTCGCCGTACCGGACAACATCGGTCTGGGATAGTATGGCAACTCCGCTGGTGGTTGATGGCCATGGCCAGGCAAGCCTGACGAGTAAAGTCATGTCGCGATCCGTTGACACACAAGAGGTTGACTTCGTTGAATGGGGTAGTTGGGTCAACGGGTTGAAGCATGGCGTCTGGAAGGGAGCCTACAGCGACGGCTCGTATTCATACGAGGAATCGTTCGAAAACGGCAAACCGCTGGGTGGCTCGGCCATTATCAATAAAACGAAAACGATCACCTATACTGCCAGCCAGCAAAACCCGGAGTTTGAGGGCGGCATGAAAGAGATGTACGCTTTTCTGGCACAAAACATCAGATACCCGGCCGACGCCGCACGTAACGGGATACAGGGTAAGGTATTTATGGCCTTCACCGTCTGTACCGATGGTACCCTCTGCGATTTCGAGCTGTTACAGGGCGTGGATAGGTCGTTAGATGCCGAAGCAGCCCGGGTCGTTAAAGCGTCGAGTGGCCGTTGGCAGCCCGGTTCTGTACGGGGCGAACCGGTTCGGGTCAAGTATAACATTCCGATTTCTTTTCAGATGGCAACAACGTCGACCATGTATCGGTAAAAGGGGGGCGAATCTGCTCCTGTCGTAACAGGCCAAACCTGCGTGCTGTCATAGCTACGCTTTCCGGCCGAAAGACCGTACTTTTGCGGCAAGAAAACCGTCAACATGTCGCTGAAGCAAGTTCCGTTAGACGCCGTACACCGGGCGTTGGGTGCCAAAATTGTCAATTTTGCGGGCTACGAAATGCCCGTTCGTTACAGCTCCGATCTCGACGAGCACCATACCGTCCGTAACGCCGTGGGTATCTTCGATGTGTCGCACATGGGCGAATTCGTTCTGAAAGGTCCCGGCGCGCTCGACCTGATTCAGCGGGTGTCGGCCAATGATGCCAGCGTGTTGTTCGACGGTAAGGTTCAGTATTCGTACCTTCCTAATGACCGGGGTGGCGTCATCGACGACCTGCTGGTGTATCGCCTTGACGCCAACGAATACATGCTTGTGGTGAACGCCTCGAACATCGAGAAAGACTGGAACTGGATCAACCAGTATGCTTCCGACTACGACGTAGAGTTGACCAATATCTCCGACGATATGTGTCTGTTCGCCGTTCAGGGACCCTTGGCGGCCAAATCGCTGCAACCCCTAACGAACGCCCTGCTCGAATCGATGTCTTATTATACGTTCGAGAAGACCGATTTTGCGGGCATGGCCAATGTCATTGTGTCGGCAACGGGCTATACGGGCGCGGGGGGCTTCGAGATTTATGTGTCGAATCATCAGGCAGAACTAGTCTGGAACGCGATCATGGAAGCAGGCAAGCCCTTTGGCATCAAGCCCATTGGTCTGGGCGCCCGCGACACGCTGCGCCTCGAATCGGGTTTCTGCCTCTATGGCAACGACATCACCGACAACACATCACCGCTGGAAGCCGGCCTGGGCTGGGTCACCAAATTCACGCACAATTTTGTGAATTCGGAAGCGCTGAAACAGCAGAAAGAAGCCGGTATCGACCGGAAGCTGATTGGTTTCAGCATGATCGATCGGGGCATTCCACGCGGCCATTACCAGCTTTGCGCGGCCGACGGCACCGTCGTTGGCGAAGTTACGTCGGGCACACAATCCCCTACCCTGGGTAAAGGCATTGGCATGGGCTACGTACCTACCGCGCTGAGCAAACCGGGTACCGAACTCTTCGTCAACGTCCGCGATAAGCTGCTCAAAGCCGAAGTCGTTAAATTGCCCTTTCTGAAAAAATAATGGTTTTACCGCAACGGCGCTAAGAGACGCGCAAAGGGCGCTAAAAGAAATTAGTTGCGTCCTTTGCGTCTTCGCGGTAAATGATACTCCAATGAAACAAATTGACGTTTGCCTGACCCCGGATCTGCTGCACCTGCACACCATTGATAATACGATTGTGGTAGTGGCTGATGTGTTCCGGGCTACTTCCTGCATGGTTACGGCCTTTGCCTATGGTGTGGGCAGCATTATTCCAGTGGCCACCGTCGACGAATGTCGCGCCCTGCAACAGCGGGGTTATCTGGCTGCCGCCGAACGAAATGCCCAAACGGTAGAAGGGTTCGACCTCGACAATTCGCCTTTCAGTTACATGGATGAGCGCCTCGAGGGTACCGACATTGCGATGACCACCACCAATGGCACATTGGCCATCACCCGGTCACGATCAGCGGTGAAGGTACTGGTTGGCTCGTTCCTGAACCTGGATGCCATTGCCCGCTACCTACGTACCCAGACCTACGACGTCATGGTGCTGTGTGCGGGCTGGAAAGGGCGGGTCAACCTGGAAGATACCCTGTTTGCCGGTGCCCTGGCCCACCGCCTCCGCAACGATTACGCCATGCATGAAGACAGCGCCCTGATGGCCCATCGCCTTTACTGCGACGGCAAAGACAACCTGGTTAGTTATCTGGCCAATGCGTCGCACCTACGGCGGCTACAGCGGCTCGGTATCCAGAAAGATATCGCCTATTGCCTCCAGCACGACCTGTATGACGTTGTTCCGGTATTACGCGGCGGGTCACTGGTGAAAATGGAAGTCTAAACGAGTTTACTGTTTGCTGTTGCCCTGCTAACGTACCTGATTGTAGTTTAGCAGCGCAACAGCAAACAGCAAACACAAAAAAGATGACGTTCCCAGACATCACCATACGCTTGCAGGACCGGTTTGCAGTGACTGCCGTGACAACCGGACTGCAGCCATACCTGACCGTACAGGCCAACGAGTTGGTAGCGATCTGCCAGTTTCTACGAAATGATGATCGGCTGTTTTTCGACCTGCTGGCCTGCATAACAGCTATCGACAACGGACCGGACGTGAATACGATGGATGTGGTGTATAACCTGACGTCGATTCCCTACGCACACGATCTGATGTTGAAGCTAACGGTGCCGCGACGGGAGCCGGCCCCCCCTAACCCGGATGCGCCCGATCAGCTGCCCAACGTACCCAGCCTGAGTGCCGTTTGGCGCACCGCCGACTGGCACGAGCGGGAAGCCTTCGATTTGGTCGGCATTCGATTTATCGGGCACCCCGACCTACGCCGTATTCTGCTACCGCTCGATTGGGACGGACACCCACTCCGCCGCGATTACCAGGAACCTGAACGATACCACGGCATTTCAACGAAATAACGGTTATCAGTAACCCGTTATCAGGTGATATGATAGCTTAGCAACACGAACCACGGTTGACCACTAACTGGATCTCGATAATTGACTTATGACTCGTTTGCGTTTATTTTTTCTCCTGCTAGTTACGGCTACCACCACATTCGCCCAATCGTCGGTCGATTCGGTCATTGTGTCGGGTCAGGTACGTCGGCTATCGGCGAAACTGTACCGGCAATCGCCGACGGTGCTGGTTACCCGGACAAACATAGTACGGGGAGGCGTTGAACAGGCATTTCCAACGCCACTCCAGCCCGATGGCCGGTTTCGGGTGGCCGTGCCGATTGTGTATCCGCAGGAAGAAATGCAGTTTGTTATTGGTGACGCCAGCACTCCTTTTCTGGCTTCGGCCGGTAATCTGACGATCGATCTTGACAATGACTCGCTGTACGTAGCGGCCATTCCCTTTCAGTTCGGCGGTGTAAACGCCCAGGTAAACCAGCAGTTTGCCCAGTACAAAGTGTTTGAAATCAAAAACAAGCCCGACGAGAACACTCAGAAGCGAACGCTCAGGAAAGCGCTCAACGGCGATATTAACCAGACGTTCAACACGCTATACCAATCCTTTATTGCCCCCTTTACCCAGTTTGCTACCAGGCAGACCGTGTTTCCCCTGGTTAGAGACTGGGTCGTTACCAATGCCCGGTACGATGCCGCGGCCTATGTGTATGACAAAGCCCTGCAGGAGCAGCAAGCGATACCAACCAATTATTTCAAGGCAATCACCACCGATGCCGAGGGGCTTCTTACGGCCAGTCGGGCCATTGCCATGAAACGGTTTGGGGCCTATGCAGCCATGCGTATCGAGCAGAATACCCCTACTGGCGGGCGTGGCATACGCATTCGCACCCTGGCGCAACTCATTGATCAGTTCGGCGTTGGCCTTACCGCCAACGATCGCCAGCGACTCGCCACTTTTCGCGAAACGAATACGGCCCGACCAGCCGATGTACGCTACCTGTCGAAGCTAATGGAACGTAGTCCCGATACGCTGACACGGCTGCTAACCTATGAGAACACACTCCAGGTTGCCCGCTCCCTATTCGATAGTCTAGCCATCGACTACCTGAAAGGGTACATGATGGCGATCACCATGGCCGAGTCTCCCCTCACTGTAACCCGACTTCTGTCTGATTACATTTATCCGCAGGTTGGCAACCCGGCCATAAAACGGTCGTTCAGCGATGCGGTTGGTCAGGCACTTCGCGACACGGCGCTGGTACGTCAGGCCCGTACCGCCTATCTGGCCCTGGAGAAGCAGCCGGGTATCAACAGCGGCTTTGTCAGCGATGGGGTATACGTGACAACTGGTACCAACCGGAATGGGGCCTCATTGGTAGAAAAAGCTATTGATCAGAACCGGGGGCACGTCGTTTACGTGGTATTATGGAACCCGGTCAGCGAACCTGAACGGCAGCTTGCCCGCGACGCACAGCGGCTTCGCGACGTTTTCCTGCCACGTGATTTCACGATTCTTTACGTGAGTACCAATACCGACGATGATGAGGTCTGGCTGGAATCGATCGTTCGGAACCGGCTGAAAGGCGAACATGTCCGGTTGTCGGAGCTACAAACGATTTCGATTTTCAGTATTCTGAATCTAAACGAATTAACGCCGGTCCGCCTCATTACCCCACAGGGGAAACTCGTCAAAAAACCCGTGAACACGCCCGATCAATTCGACCAGTTAGTCAATCAGATCCGGGCTTTGTTGCTGTAGCTTTCACAGGCTGGTCAGTCGATGAATCATCTGATTTTAACAAACATTTTCAGACAGAACAGCCATTTACGGAAAGGCGACCGTTTTTTAGAAGCCAGCAACTTGTCACGGTGCTGAAAGAAAGTCATCACCCGAACAAAGTTGTTGCGCAGCGAGAAGCTTTTGTAGCTTTCATTGAGCGTAGCCAGCACCTGTTTTTGTTCGGTCAATTCGGCGGGGCATTTCTCATACAGCAACGCAATTCGTTCGCGTATATCGTGTAGCTTTTCCGTTTCAGTTTTCTGTTTTCGTGGTCGCCGAACGCCATCGACCCGGTGGGTAATGCCAAACACATTCTGGCTATGCTGCCGGTAATCGACCAACACCGTTGGAATAAACCGAATTGGCTTATGAAACGTCGCGACGAAACACAGCCAGTGATCGTGTGGCATGCTTGTTGGGAAAGGTATGGTCTCCTGCACCAGCTTTCTCGTTAACAGCATAGCGTGCCCCGGTGCCGTATTCCAAATAGCGAAGGCCAGACAGTTATCGAAATCCCGAACGGGTTTTACATCAGAAATAACCATATCCAGGCTGTTGCCTGCTTCATCGATGAGTCGGGAATCGGCGTAAGCCAGTTCACTGTCGCCAATTTCGGCCACCAGGGTACTGATTTTGTCGGGGTGCCAGACATCATCCTGATCGCTGGGAGCGATGTAGTCTCCAGTAGCCAGTAGCATACCCTTCTCGAAGTTGCGAACGTACCCAAGATTTGTTTCGTTGAGCACAACCCGCACAAAACTGTACTGGGCTGCATACCGGGTAAGAATGGCAGCAGTCGAATCCGTTGAACAGTCATCTACAATCACAACCTCCAGATTTGGGTACGTCTGCCGGACAATACTATCGAGTTGAGCTTCCAGAAAGCGTTCGCCATTGTAAGTGGCCAACACAACTGAAACCAGAGGAAGTTGCTGCATAATGACAAAAGTACTCAGTATGTACAGATAGGCCGTTATTCACCAGCGCTGATACCACTTAAGGTAACCACTATTTCGTATATAATGACGTCCTTTTCGCTACCGGCCATGTCCACGCGTGTGCCCCCGTGCAGGGCGCCCAACCCGAGGGGGGCGCGCTCTGCCATTACCCAGCAGCCCACCCGAGTCGGTACGCAACAGACCATAACGCAGATACACGCCGTAGAACGTCTTGGAGCTGTCAGTAAATTCACTGCTGAAATCGTAGTAGCCGGTAGTCAGGCCAATCCCCAGCCGGGGGGCTACCTGTGCAATAATACTGTAGGTCAGTTCCAGCATCAGACTACCCGCCTTATCAAATACCCGCCCCGCGCCAATAGTCATTTCGTTGGCGAAGACACCGTAATTGGCTACGTCCATGGTTACGCGCCCTTCCAGGAACATCGTCGAGTCTGGACGAAGCGAATTCCGGCCAACAGCGACGCCCAAATCAATGACATTGAATGATTTACCAATCTCCACACTCTGCGAGATCCGGTCACGTACAGCCCCCAGCCCGGTATAGATCAGCAAAGGGTTAGCCCGGCCATACCAGGGGGCCGCTTTAAAATTGAATACAGATTTAGTCGAATCCTCCGATGATCGACTGATCGACTGGTACGTTTGCTGATTCCTGGCAGTGCGGGTCGAGGTCGAATCTACGCCCGATTGCGCCTGACAGCTGACTTCAACCCAGTAAGTCAAAACGAGGAGCAAAAACAGACCACGGTATGGATTCATAAAAGGTGGTTGACCATACATAGCTTAACTGTAGTGTCTAAAGGCAGGCGGATAAACCTCGCCCAAGTTAGGCATGGACCAGTTCTGACAACAAAAAAGCCAGTCAATATTGACTGGCTTTAGTCGGGAAGGCGGGATTCGAACCGCTGGGGCGGCCCGTCTACGCCCGCTTGCGCCCATACAAATAGACTCTTGATTATCAACAAGTTATCAAGCAAAAGTAACACTCAGTTAAGGGGGCAGGTAAGTACTTAATAAGCCTACGCTACTCCACGAGGCTCTCCGGTTAGCGTACAATTAAACGTGATAAGGCATTAAACCGGAAAAGCTACCAGCAACTCCCGTCTTAATCCTTATTCTGCTGGAAGTGAGACTCTGAGCAAAATCAACTTGCCGCTGCCGTTGCCTGCTTTCTACAGTCTTAATCCTTATTCTGCTGGAAGTGAGACTCTGAGGGATTGTACCGAAACAAAGGAAATGCGATTGTCTGCGTCTTAATCCTTATTCTGCTGGAAGTGAGACTCTGAGAAATACCAGAAGCAGCAACAGGGGTAATGTTGCAAGATTGTCTTAATCCTTATTCTGCTGGAAGTGAGACTCTGAGAAGTATCAAGAGTCAGAGAAAGGCGAAGAATGGGCAACGTCTTAATCCCTATTCTGCTGGAAGTGAGACTCTGAGAAGGTGAACCAATGCTCTACTATCCGAATCAGTTTAGTCTTAATCCTTATTCTGCTGGAAGTGAGACTCTGAGTAAACATGAAATAAAATCATGGTCAATAATATAACGTCTTAATCCTTATTCTGCTGGAAGTGAGACTCTGAGGCATAACTCAAAATCCAAATGAACACGACAAATCTAAGTCTTAATCCTTATTCTGCTGGAAGTGAGACTCTGAGATCTGTTAGTAATTTACAAGCAGTAGGAGAAACGGGTCTTAATCCTTATTCTGCTGGAAGTGAGACTCTGAGCCACTAATTTTCAAGCTATTGAACAACAATACGCTAATGTCTTAATCCTTATTCTGCTGGAAGTGAGACTCTGAGTCTACTTCTAAACAAGTACACATCGCCAGGTAGACAGTGTCTTAATCCTTATTCTGCTGGAAGTGAGACTCTGAGGTTGATAATTCTCAATCATCAGTTGAAATGACTGATGAGTCTTAATCCTTATTCTGCTGGAAGTGAGACTCTGAGAGACTTGTAAATTCTGTGTTTAATCGTAGTGCAAACTGTCTTAATCCTTATTCTGCTGGAAGTGAGACTCTGAGGTTGATAATTCTCAATCATCAGTTGAAATGACTGATGAGTCTTAATCCTTATTCTGCTGGAAGTGAGACTCTGAGAGACTTGTAAATTCTGTGTTTAATCGTAGTGCAAACTGTCTTAATCCTTATTCTGCTGGAAGTGAGACTCTGAGATTCGTTCAGGAATGCCGCAAAGAACTCTCTGGTGAGCGGTCTTAATCCTTATTCTGCTGGAAGTGAGACTCTGAGGAGTGCCTGCTCGGCGAAAGATTACCCGGCGCTCGGTCTTAATCCTTATTCTGCTGGAAGTGAGACTCTGAGCACTAACGCCTTTATGGGTAGGGCCTCCAGCACCTACTGGTCTTAATCCTTATTCTGCTGGAAGTGAGACTCTGAGTATCCTGACTGCTGACGATATACAGACCGCACTAAGTCTTAATCCTTATTCTGCTGGAAGTGAGACTCTGAGTATCGATGTACTGATCTGGGAGGGTTGCAAATACTCGGTCTTAATCCTTATTCTGCTGGAAGTGAGACTCTGAGACACATGGCGGTTCGTGAGAACTCGAATGGCTACCGTCTTAATCCTTATTCTGCTGGAAGTGAGACTCTGAGTCAAATCCCCTTGAAAGATGTTGATCACAGCCGTTTTCCTGTCTTAATCCTTATTCTGCTGGAAGTGAGACTCTGAGATCTACCTGATGCAGTAGATAGCAACTCATGGCAAAGTTGTCTTAATCCTTATTCTGCTGGAAGTGAGACTCTGAGGCTGAGAAAAAACTTTACGATGAGGCATTAGCTAGAATGTCTTAATCCTTATTCTGCTGGAAGTGAGACTCTGAGTCTCAATAATTCAGGTGCATACTGATAGATGAACTAACTGTCTTAATCCTTATTCTGCTGGAAGTGAGACTCTGAGGAATCAGACATTGAATCTACTGCCAAAGGCAGGAAATTGTCTTAATCCTTATTCTGCTGGAAGTGAGACTCTGAGGGCTACATCGGTGACAGGCCTGTAAATCAAGAAGTAAAGAACGCGTTTATTGAAAAAGTTCAATCCAATCATACTTATTTTAAATCAAAAAAGGAGCGTATCAGCTGCTTAGTCAACAAGTTTACTCATTCTTTCTGAATCCTGAAAGCGCGCCAGCCAACCTGCTTTTTCACTGAATCCCAGGAAGCAACCGCGTCGACCGTCACCAGCGTATCGCCAGCGATGGCCAAACCGGTCAACCTATCGGCAGGTACGTATATATCACCAACAAACCCTATACCCTTGCCCGGCGCCAACCGTAATGGTCCCTGTTGTGTTCGGGTCTGCAGGTGAGTCAGGGGTAACTCAGAAAGTGCGGCCGTCTGGACACGCAGTTGCAGGCGACCTTCTTTCTGCTGTTGCGTGTAGCGGATAGCCACCTTAGCGCCTGCGGCAGGATGTATCTCAAATTTGCGCGCCGGGAAGCTGCCCCTCGTATGCGCATCTATCGCTACATTGACATACTGCCCTGTACTATCCACGCCCGTAACCAAAACCACCGTTTCAGGTAGATCATGCCATAACAGCTCGTGCGCCTCGGTCAGTAAGCTGCTATACCATTGACCTGTCGACTGGGCGGCAGCCTGCATATAGCGAGTATCGGTCAGCCAGTGTTGTACCTCGAGCGGTATTGGCCAGCCGTTTACCTCACGGGTTTGTAGCAGGCGATCGATCTCGGCGCGAGCATCGGCCCAGCGATCCTGGGCAATTAACCAGGCGGCTACCCGCTGGCGTAGTTTTACCAGGAACGTTTCGGGTGTGCCCAGCGTCAGCGCACGGGCATAGCACATCCCTACCTGCTCGGGCGATACCAGTTCGGCCAGCATTGCCCATACCCAGAACTCGCGCTTTTTCAGGCGGGCAACCGGCAAAAACACCCGCATGGCCTGGCTGGCCTGATCGAGACGCAGCAGGAGCCGGGCCTGGTAGTACGGCAGAAAATCCCAGTCGGAATGCCGGGCCACCAGCGCATCGATCCGGGCGAGCCAAGGGGCCGCCAGCGTATCGGGCAGGACAACCAGCTGAAGCAACTGCCTGGCAACAGCCTGAATTAGCCCTTCAACCAATGGCCGCGACGTTCTTCCATCACCATAGCTCTCCGTCTCTTCGTCGTCTGGCCGGAAACCACCCTCCCAGCCGTGTTGGTCGAATAACCCCAGCCAGTCGATCCCCGTATCAGCATGCCGCAGCAGCGCACGCCACCACACCGAACGGACCAGACAGGCTTCCAGTGGCACAAAAGGCGCAGCCAGTACAACAACTTCTGCCAGCGGGCCTACTGACAAGGTATCTGGTTTATGGCGCAGCAAAAACCGACAAACGCTCCACAAGACCGATTCACGCCAGCGTGGATCGTCGGTCATCGGGAAGCTGGCAATAAGTCCCAGCCCGCGCAGCATCCGGGTAGTATCCGCGCTTCCAGACGTGTCTTTAAGCAAATTAGCATACACCCACCCCAATGCCCGGACTGCAGTAGGATTGGTCGGATCGGCCTCGTATTGGGTACGTGCCTGCTGGTAGGTAGTGCGTAGGTCGGCAGTCGGGCGGGTAGGTAGTGTGTTATTCTCGAAGGTCGTATCGGGATGAAAGGTGAACGCTTATACAAACACAGTATGCCTGGGGGCAGTCAGTTGCCCCAATTCAAAAGACTTTCCAATGCACTGCAAACTAGTTAACATATCTTCGCCAACCGGTAGTACCATAATGCTGTCCTGGTTTTCGTAGAGCTGCTGAATCTCACGTAATAGCGCTGTCAGCTGACTATGACGGCGGCGGTGAATGCGGGCGAAGAAAACGGATTTCTGAACTCTGATGCAGCCCTCTTTCTCCAGAAGCCTGGCTACCAGGCGACGGATCTTGTTGTTCTCAATGTCGTAGCAGATCAAGCAGTACATGTCTTCAGGGCGTTTGCGTGGTTGTTGTGCCAGCCAACCCATCCAGTTGGCCAGATGGTCCGGTACGGTCTGCCCATCAGCTAGTTGCCTGGCAGTCAGTGCCGGTAAACCAGCGTGCGCCTGTCGGTTATTCTGTTCAACAGGTGATAGGGGAACAAGTCGTTGTCGGCGGGGCATAGGGCGAAAGGGATAGGATGGACAAACAGAACACGGTCAGTTAGGGCAGAGTGCCTCCAGAATGGGGACCTGCTGCACAACTGGCGCTGGAAAGAGCAGGTTGTACAGTTGGTTGTAGAGCACATCGGCCAGCGTGGGATCCGTACCGGTTTTCGGCGAACGCACGACCGAGAAGCCTCGTTTGCCATAAAATACGTTGACTTCTGCCCGCCGAAACCCCTGCTTCACCACCACCTTCAATCCAAAGTTTAGCGGAGCAAATTCAGTAAGCTCCCAGTTCAACTGGCTACCAATTCTGCAAACAGCAGGCTGAATCCCAGCCAGTTCGTCGGGCACATACGTCTGTTTTTCCCGCCTGACAGGGGCCGTTGGATTCATCGTCTGTAGCACATTACGATACTTTTCCTCGTTAATAGGCCGGTCGGCAGGTGCCTTACGGGCTACAACCTGAACGTCGGTGCCGGACAGGTCGAAATCATCTGACTGATTGCCCTCCTGTGAGGCGGTTGGCAGCCAGATCTGCCAGTCGACCGGCATCGAATCGGGATTATGATAACAAGCCGGGTCATGAGCCAGGAAGCAGGCCCTGGTCGCGTCTGATGTGCGCAGATCAACGCTTTGAACAAACCCGTATGTAGCCCCAAAATTCCCCGCGAAGTTGCGATAGGCCATCGTAAATGCTTTGGCGTCCTTGCATGGACCCAACAACCGGAAGAACAGTTTCAACCCCTCTCCCGACGGCGAAACAAAGGCCATTGCCACCGACAGATCGGCCCGAATGGCATCGGGTACGCGCCCATCCAGCCCGGTACAATGATCAAGGTCGAGGATGAAATAAGTGGCCTCCTCCAGCATATCCAGTCGACGAACGCCCGTTGTAAAGACGCTTCCCACTACATAAGGCAAACTGGTTTTGGCCATCCTGTAGGCATCCCGGTCAAACTGGGCCAGCTTTCGTAAACGTGCCGTCTGACGCTGTAGGGCGTCATCGACACGTACCTGCGTAGCAACCTCTGCCAGCGTAAATACCTGTAAAGCGTCGGCCGCATTGGTGATACGCTGACCAAGTGAAAGTGGGTACGTTGTCATAACTATGATTGGTTGATGGTGAAGAACAAAACAAATCTACCGCTCCATACTGCAACACAATTACAGTGAAATCAAACCCATTGCCCAAACGCTTCCGGACAGGGAGCGTTTCTAAAGTGCCGGGTCGTTCGCATCCAGTTTCTTTAGCACACTGGCCAGTTGCTGTGCTTCTAGAACGATGTGCTGGCCGCGCGACCGGGCCAGACCAGTTTTGCCGTGCTGAATAACTTCCGACAGATAGTCATTCATAGCCTGAATCAGAATGCGCTTGCCGGTGGTGTTGAGATACATACCGCCACTTTCCTGGTCGAAAAACTCATCGAAGACAATCTCCTGCATCAACAGGTGGCACACAACATAGTCGGCCCAGGCACGGAAAGGCTCAATGAAGTCGTACGTCAACACGGGTCGGTTGTATTCATCGCGGTGCATGACACCCACGAAGGGATCCACCCCCGCCTGAATCAGGGCTGATTCGCACTGACCGTACAGCATGCCATAGGCATAGTTAAGCAGGCAGTTGAAGGAATCGGTAGCGCCCCGGCCGCTTCGTTTTTCAAACCGATACGCCACCGGCAGACAGGCATTTAGTTGCGTGAAATACACTCTACCGGCACTTCCCTCCAGGCCACGAAACGTAGCGAAGCACTCACTCAGGTCGTCGACAGGTACGTTTCGCATTTTCTGGGCATACCGGTCCAGCGCATGCAGGCTCGGTTCTATATCCTGTAGATAAGTGTCACCCATCAAGGTACCCAGTAAGTCAAGCACAATAGCCTGATTCTCCAGCTTTCGTAGTAGCAGCCCCCGGATCCATTCGCCCCCGGCCCGGCTTTGTGCGAACGTCAGCTGGTGTTTCCGAATGGTGGCGATTGACCCAAACCGATTGCTCCAGACCCGCCCGGTTGGGAACCCTCTTCGATCCACAAACAGGATATCCGTATCCTGGCCAATAGCCGTCATCACCACATCATGGCTTAACCGGGTAGCTGCATGGAGCACGATGCTGCTTACCTCGTGAACAGGCAGAAAGAACTCCTGCTCACGGGTACGTATCCGGTAACGCCCGCCCGATACAGACACGCTGCTACCACGCTGATTGAGTACAAGTTGTGTCGTCATGATCGTAAAGGTTAACGTAGCGTCAGAAACTGAGTGAGCATCGCCAGCGATTTAGTCTGGCTGCCCTGCGCCTGTACGGCCTGCTTTCGAACTCGTAGCTCATGCAGCCACTTGTTCCACAGGGCCGCCAATAAATCGATCTCCTTCAGGTTGTCGAATTTGGACCGTAATTCGACCACGCACACCGCCAGGTTTGGCAGCGGTTTGGTTACCGGCAGAAGTCCTTCAGTAGGCATGGCCAGCGTTGCTCGCCAGTTGGGGTCGCGACGGAGCCGCTCCAGCATTCGCGAGTCGGTGGCGCGGTTGCCTTGCCGAATAGCGCGCGGGTTGTTCTCGAAATCGAAATACCCGTCGGTGATGACCACCAGCACGTTGCCGTAGCCGGGATCGAGATCGGTTGGCAGTTGCTCATTGGCATACTGCCAGAGGTCGCAACCAGCAAAATCGCGGGCCTGCCGTTTCCCGGCCAGCGCAACAGCATACAACTGCATCAGCTGCCGGGGCAAGTCCGCTTTTAATGCATCGAGCCGCTGACGTTTCTGAGCCATAGCCGTGGTGCCCATATCCAGGTAAAGCGCATCCATATATACCCCAGGCCGATAGCTGATACCCCGTTGAGGCGCAACGACTACCCGAAACCGGTCGTGCGAATTGATAATCAACTGGCTTCTGACCTGCTGTTCAAAGCGGGCGAAGACGGCCTGCACCAGTGCGGCGTCCCGTCGGGCCTGATCGGGCACCAGCAGCCGATCCGACAGGTCGAGCAGTACCACGTAGTTAACAGGTCGTGCCGGTTTGGCTGGACCGGCCAAGGCGCTGACTGTGAGTGTAAGCGATAACAGGAAGTAGAAGAAAGTCGTCATAAGGCTGAGAGGTTGGGTTAACTAAACAGGGAATGAACAGGTAGCTGCTCAGCGGCCGGCTCGCTGGACAGGTGCCGGGCATAGAAAGACTTAATGACGGCATCACAGGCATCCCGCAGCGGAGCGTCATTGCCCATCCGGTTGTTTACGTAGGTCAGCCAGCCGTCGTAGAAATCAGTCACATATTTCTCCAGTTCAGACGGACTGAAAACGACCGACTGGCGCCGCGCCTGCAGTGATTTGACTTCCAGTTCGATGCGAGCCAGCTGACCTTCCAGATCGGCCAGGCTCGCTGTCAGCTCATTGATCTGTCCTTTCAGTGTCCATTGTTTCTCCTGCCGGTGCTGAATGTCCAAGGCTGTAATACGGCCTACATCTTTCTTACTGACCTCCTGCATCCAGGCATGCAGGAGCGCGCTCCAGACCAGGGCAGCTACAAAGCCCAGGGCGATGACGAGCCAGAAAACCGGCGATGCCCACCAGGCATGATCACCAGCCTCGGCCAGCCCCATCAGCACTTTCACCTCGTGGTTTTTGGCTTCCACAAAGTAGGCGATTAGCCCATCGGTACCAGCAATAGCGCCCAGCAACGCTACCAGCAGGAGCCTGCCAATCAGCGTCTTGTAGTCGACCAGTACGTGCAGCAAGCCGCCAAAGGCAAACAGGAGCATCGGCCCGCACCAGTGAAAGTCTATCACTGAAAAAGCGGCTTTGGCGAAAATGGCCGACAATACGCCCGCCTGTCTGTCGGGACCCGCTGTCTGTAGCTCACCTGCCAGATCGCGGTAAAAAGCCGAATAGAAGGCCGATACGTAGAACAGAAACATGAACAGCGTCAAAAAGCCCACCAGGCCGCCATACAGCCGCAGTTTGACCCGGTCGAGGTGGTTGGGATCACGCAGCCCGGCAGCCTCATCGCGGCGGATCTGCAGGATCTCCTCATTAAGTTGCTCGATAGCGTCGCGCAGGGCAGGCAGTTGGGTGCCGTTGATCTTCCGAATGTCGGTGCGCGCTGTCTCGGCCTGCTTTTCCAACTCGAGCAATTGAGCACCAACACGCTGCTCGTGCTGCTGTCGCCGACTATCGTCATTCCGCTCGTCGACCAGATAACCGCGCAGTACCCGATTCAGCAGATTGTCGAGCGCCTGGGCATTACCGCGGTGTTGTTCGGCTTTCTCGTAGCCAACCGCATGGAGGTTCACCGGGGCAAGCGGCAACTCATCGGCTGGTAGCAGCGTAGCGGGCATTCCATTGCTGTCCGTATCGATAGTAGAACTAGTACTGTTGGCGGGCGAAGAGAAAAGGGTAGCAAACGTTGTCATGGTGTATGGTTGGTTTGGTATGAATAGACATAGAGGCAATTAGGTAAGTCGCAGCCGTCGACTGGCTGGCGCAAAGCAACGGTCGTTCACTGCAACGGAATTGCAGCAACAGGTTAATTCTTCTTCCGGGTTACCGGATCACGCGGAAGGTCAGGTTAAGTCGTTCGCCGATGGGCGCAGCTGTCTTGGGCACCTGGTGTTGCCAGAAATGCTGGGTCTCCCCTTTCATCACCAGCAACGTGCCGTGGCCCAACTCCACCTCATGCTTTACGGCATGGTCATCGATCCGACGTAGCTGAAATCGGCGCGCAGCTCCAAAGTTGACCGAGCCAATCACCGGGTTGCGGCCCAGCTCTTTCTCGGCATCGGTATGCCAGCTGATGTAGTCCTTCCCGTCGCGGTATCGATTCAGCAGTACGCTCGAAAACTGCACGCCTGCTACGGCTTCGATCCGTTCTTTGATCCGTAGCAGGTCGGCTGTCCAGGGCTTTGGCGTCAGCTTAATACCCGAATAGGTATACGGCTTGTTATCGTCGCCGTACCAGGCCGACAGGCGCGGTAAAGGAATCTCTTTGCCGTACATTTTAATGCGGTCCTGCTGCCAGTCGATTTGCGTCAGCAGGCTTTGCAACAGTTGATCGGCTTCGACTTTGCCGAAAAATGTAGGATAATACAGCAACTCCGCGTTCGGTAGCTGAATGAGCGGATTGTAGCTGGGCTGCGGTTGGCCAAACAGGTCGAGTTGATTCGTCGTCATAGCTGTAAGTTGATTAAAGTTGAACAGAGAAAATACATTCGGTCCGTTTCACGGAATACGGTGCATACACCTTCCTGTAGATGCTCAGTACGCTCCCCTGAAAAGAGTCTGTCCGTTGAGACAGCGTTTTGGCCTGCTGAAACTGGTCTCTAAATGCCCGTAGCCGTTGATTCCGAAAATCAGCAATGGCCGGGCTTACGCATACAAAAAGATTCAAGCCCCGTTGCGTGGCTATAATCCGATGGGCAATAGCCTGGTGATCTACCTCGCACATGTCCAGCAGATTCGAAAACAGGTGAATCTTCACAGCCTCTGGGTCCGTTACCAGCAACGATGTAGACACCTTATCGGCCTTGTCGTGCAGCGCCTTGATGACGGTATCTTCAGCGGCCAGTACGCTTAGGTGATCAACGGCTCGGCTCAATGTCAGTTTGGCCGGTTCGATCAGTGTAAAACGCCGGATGTTCAGACTGATCCGATGTTGCCGTACATAGTCGAGCAGTACCCCACTGGCCATACCCTGACCGCATCCCCAGTCAACTACTTCAATGCCGGCTGTCAGCATACCTACATGGGCAAAGAGGGCTTCAAATGCACTGTCGAGTTTCAGCCGGTGCATATCCCCGTAGGCAGCCAGATAAGCGCTGCACTGTTCGTCTGTGTCGAGTAGCGCCGTTCCGCTCTGGAGGGCCTGAAAATCGGCCTTTGTACCATTGGCCACAAATTGCTGGACATGGTGCTGAATGATGCCGGTGAAGGTGGGCGCAGTACCCAGCATGCGTTGGAGGTGGAGACGATAATTATTGTCGAATGGTGAATCAGGTTGCGTGCTTTGCCGATATTGACGATGCAAAACAAAGCGGCTCTACTGCAATGGAATTGCCGTGGAATCTAATACCTTTCTGAAAAAGGACTGTTGATGGGCATTACTAAAAACTACTTAGGCCGTTTGATGGCCATACATGAGCGGCTTAGTACGGGTATACACTACACGAAGGAAGAACTCCTGGAGGCTATTGAGACAGCGACAGACAGTCGTCCTTCAGAAAAAACACTATATAATGACATTAGAGCACTTAAAGATGAATATGGTGCGCCAATTCCCGAACGTGATCGATCGGGAAAGCCGTATTTCTATACAGAGCCATTTTCGTTGTTCGGTTTACTAAATCCAACCGATGCCACCCTAGCTAATGAGGCGGTTGCGTTGGTTCGGCAGATGAATACCCTGCCTCAGTTTGCAGGACTGGAAGAAATCTTGCTAAAATTTGAGCAGCAGCCAGGCGTCATTGGCAAGGCCAGAGAAAGTGTAGTGCAGTTTGAGCAGAATACGGGCTATACCGGGCTGAACTGGCTCCGACAGCTATATGACGCTATCCTGCAAGACCACCCGATACTGCTGGATTACCAAGACTTCAACTCAAGTAGCTCGACCCGCTACGAAGTTAGTCCTTACTTGTTGAAAGAATACAACAATCGTTGGTTTCTGCTGGGTTACGCCGAGGGTTGGTACGAGGGCCGTCCCTTTCCACTCGATCGTATTCAACGGATTGTTCTTCTGACCAATAAACGCCGTCGGTCCGGCAAAACAGACTGGAGAACTGAGTTTGCCGACATTGTAGGTGTAACACGTATAGTTGAACACCCCGTTGAGCCCTTACTGCTGCGCGTATGGCTTCCCCGCGCCAAGTACGTGGCGACCAAGCCGTTCCATACTTCGCAGAACCTGGTAAACAAAACCGATACGTACCTGGATTTCCAATACAATCTCCGCTGGAACCCTGAATTGATAGCGAAACTATTGGAATTAGGCCCCGACGCCGAGTTGCTTAAGCCAGCACACCGCCGGGCCGAACTAGCTGAGAAGGTAAAGCTGATGATGCACCGCTACACAGCCAAGTAAGGTAACCCTTCAAATAGAGTGCTGATGCTTCCCGCTTGAACTAACTAGCCTGTTAACTGTTATTATGCAGTTGGTATACTGCAAAAAGACAGCTATCTTCACACACATTATGGGTACGAAAACACAACGGCTCGATACATTACCTCGTTATGTGCCTCAACGGGCCACAGGCTTCGCTATCATCGAACGGGCTCGGCAGGGGGTCAACACGCAACGCGTTGATCAGCTTAGCCAACTGCTTGGCCTTTCTCTGAAAGAGATGGCGGCGCTATTGCAGATTGCCGAACGTACTCTACACCGCTTTCGTAGCGAGGGCAGGCTCGATCAACAGGCTTCTGAGCGCTTGTTGCTGCTCGACAACCTGGCAGCACATGGATTACAGGTGTTTGATGACCGCGCCGATGCCTTGGCGAACTGGTTGCGGTATCCGCTCCGCGAATTGCAAAACCAGCCCCCCTTTCAGCTGCTGACAACCATCAGCGGGTTTGGTTTGGTCGATGACGTGCTGACACGCATTGAATACGGCGTTTATTCATAATGCTCGTTTATCGACTCTATAAAAGCACCTATATTGCTGAGCCACTCTCAGCCGAAGGAGCACGTCGGGCCGGTGGTCGCTGGAATCCCAAGGGGTATCCCATCTTATATACGTCGGCCACGCCAGAGTTGGCCCTGCTGGAAGTAGCGGTCCACCTGAACCCACAGTTCATACCCAGCTTTCACCTGCTTGTTCTTGACATTCCCGATTCGTTTCGGACTGTTTCCGTCGCTGATCTTCCCGAAAATTGGCAGGACGAGCAACCTAACGAATCGCTTGCCTTTCACCTGATCGACTGGCTGCGCCAACCCGATATCCTGACGGTATCGGTACCCTCAGCTATCGTCACCCGATCGCAAAATTTCCTGCTACACACACTGCATCCCGATTTTAGCAGTCAGGTACGCATCATCGAAAACGCCCCCTTCCCCATCGACAGCCGGATAGTGAAGGGTTGATTGGTTGGCGATCCCGCAGAGGCACATCCTCGCGTCTCCTGACCTGTGCGTCAGCCGCGTTACATGGAAAACAGAGAAATCATGTGGGTGTGGAGCCGCAAGGATGCTTCTCTATAGTAGATCACGTATTTCATCGCGGATGGTATCGTAAATGCCGAAACCTGTGATGTTGAAAATCTGATCGAGGTCGGCCAATAATCCTTCTACTTTGTAGTCACCTCCCAACACTTGGTTAAGTTCGTTATTGAGATGTGAGTAGGTTCATAAAGATGCTTTCTTTTTTAGGTATGGCAACTTACACACCTGCTGACTACGAACTGCTGCGACGGCGTTGTGCCGCTCTCAAAGAGCAGAACTGGCCCCA
>NZ_JBGGWE010000016.1:0-141063 GCF_041321095.1 Fibrella arboris
TCGCCACTCCAGCTCCGGTAGTATCCGCCCGTCAACAACTACCGAAGCTGGAGCGGCGACGCCCGCCCGGTTCGGCCTTACAAGTATTATGTCGAAAAAAGTCAATATAGGTCTGGTGCAGATGAGTTGTTCTGCCGATGTGGAGGCCAACATCCAGAAAGCAGAAGAACGCATTCGCGAAGCCGCCCGGAAAGGGGCACAGATCGTTTGCCTGCAGGAATTATTCACGTCGCTCTATTTCTGCGATGTGGAAGATCACCACAATTTCAGTCTGGCCGAAGCGATACCCGGCCCCACCACCAACCGGTTGGGTACGTTGGCGGCCGAACTGGGCGTAGTGATCGTGGCGTCGCTTTTCGAAAAACGGGCTCAGGGGCTCTATCATAACACCACTGCTGTGCTCGATGCCGACGGAACGTACCTGGGCAAATACCGGAAGATGCACATTCCCGACGATCCAGGCTATTACGAAAAGTTTTACTTCACGCCGGGCGATCTGGGCTATAAGGTATTCGACACTAAGTTTGCCCGCGTTGGCGTGTTGATCTGCTGGGATCAATGGTACCCCGAGGCGGCCCGGATCACCGCACTCATGGGGGCCGATTTGCTGGTCTATCCCACCGCGATTGGCTGGGACACCAATGAGCCGGACCCTGCTCAAAACACGGAGCAATACAATGCCTGGCAAACGATTCAGCGCAGTCATGCCATTGCCAATGGCCTGCATGTCGTGTCGGTTAATCGGGTTGGCCGCGAAGCCGATCAGCAATTCTGGGGCGGCTCGTTTGTCTCGAACCCCTTCGGAACGCTCCTTTATCTAGCCCCTCATGATCAGGAAGTGGTTCATGTGCAGGAAATTGACCTGGAAGCAGGCGAACGGTACCGAACCACCTGGCCCTACTTCCGGGATCGTCGTATTGACTCGTATCAGCCCATTACGAAGCGATATCTTGATGAATAGCGGAGGCAGACTGACAGGGCGGCCAGCTGGTTCACGGCCACAATCGGCAATGTCAGTGCCTGCCCTGCGTTCTTACTTCATCAACAGCCACCATGTCTACATCCATCATGCGACTTTTCTTTCTACTGGCGGTGAGTCTGACCGGCGGGTTACTGGTCACGAGTACAGCCAGGCTGCTGCACACAAAGGGGGCAGAAATTCATGGGGCACTTCCTGCGCAAACTGACCTCACCCCTACTCCCCGCAGTACGTTCACCCCCACGACCCGTAAAGGCTACTGGAATGCGAATGTCGTTGATGATTTTACCCTACCAAAAACAAAGTCGATCACCTTTTCGGGGGCCGGCCGAAACCTGTATTTAAAAGACTGGAGTATCCTCTTCCGGCGGGGCTTTTCGTCGATTGACCGGACCCGGATGGTTTTTGACTCCGAGATTGCGCAAGACGTAGCGCGGTTGCCAAGAGGTTGGAAAAGTCGGCTCACCTTTGAGCAACGGGCCGACGCAGTTGGGCAACATCATTTCAGGAATCCACCTTTCAATATTGCCTGGGCCGGGAATAGCGAACTGGCTCCTGAAACCAGTTTCAGGCCGTCGCCCAATGCCCGAACGTCTATCCAGACGATCTACTCGGCTATTCAGGCGCTGGCGGGTAGCTGCGAAGCCTTCGGTGATTGTCCAGGCGGCGTCAAATCCAATGGCTACAGCAAGATCTTTTTCGACATTGAGAATGACGGTATCAGCGACGGCAAGCGTCAGGAGCAGGCGAATCTGTATACCTATTTCATCAAAGCTACCCGCGATATAGCCCCCGATGTTGCCGGTAGACACACCGACATTGGCGGCATTGCCCCAACAGCCCATAATGGGTTTGGCTATTCGAGAGCCGCCGACTATAACGCACCGGCCGAGTGGCTGTTCACTATGCCCGCCCGCCAGACAGCCACCTCACGCCAGCGCGGAATGCCCGACGACATTGTTGGCAAGAGCTACAGCGATTACATCGATTTTCATATGCCAGGTACGTACTTCTATTACCCTGACTTTGATTATACGATTCCTCACAATGCCGATGCGGGTCGCCACTGGCTGGCGGGAGTGCTGTCTGAACAGGAATACAATATTCGGCTGACCAACAAAAAACGGATCGCGTACCACTGGGTGTTCAATACGCAGGGGCCATTCTTCAGAAGCGAGAAATCCTCGAACCCAGCCCCACCGGCAGTGGCCGAAGGACTAGCAGTGTTTTACTGGTTTACCGGTGCTTACGGCACCGTTTTTTGGGACGATTTCGTGGAACTGACCCCAGACCAGCCTACCCCAAGAGACCCGGCTCAGCAAGGCATTGGGAATGACCGGGTTTACGCCGGCTATGAGCACTACATCCACGGGTTGTGGCGGTTGTTCAAACACCATGGCGATCTGTTCAATGGCCAGGAACAGTACCTGAATCAACAGACAGACTGCTCCTTCGATGGCGGACAGACCTGGTATAAATACAACGCCAATCAGTTAAAAACCCGAAATTTGCCCTTTGCCAGAGCCATCGTAAACGGTAACCAGATTCTGATCGCGGCCACTATGCCCTACGCCAAAGCAGGCCAACAGACCACGATGATGGTCAGGTACGTGGCAAACGGAAAACAGTTCTACACGACCATCCGGCTCAATGGCGATGAGATTTATCTGGGAAGGGCAACGATGTAGCCAACCCACAACACCTCAACTGGCAGCATCTTACCCAATATCTGACGGATCATCAGCAATACGGGTATTGTCGTAGAAGGTATCCATCAGTGCCATGTCATCGGCCGACAGGTCAAAATCGAGTACATCGAAATTATGCTCGATCCGCTGTTTTTGCACTGATTTCGGAATAGTGACCACTCCGTGTTGTAGCGACCACCGTACCAATACCTGGTAGGTCGATTTGCCATAGTTTGCCGCAAGAGCAACCAGCCGGGCGTCGTTCTGTTTCAGCCCACGCACCAAGGGCGCATATCCTTCTACCTGAATGCCTTTGGTGTGGCAGTAGTGCATTACATCTGGTCTGTAGCAATAGGGGCTGACTTCAATCTGATTAACAGCCGGCGCGACGGTGGCGATCTCAAAGAGTTCGTCCAGGTGTGTCTGGTAGTAGTTCGATACGCCAATGGCCCGCACGCGCCGGTCGGCATACAGCTTTTCGAGTGCCCGCCATGTAGCAAGCCGTTCAGGACTGTTGGGCCAGTGTATCAGGTAGAGATCCACCACATCAAGTTGTAATAAATTAAGGCTCCGGTCAAAAGCACGTAGCGTCGACTCGTAGCCCTGGTCGGTCGTCCAGACTTTAGTGGTGATGAAGACCTCTTCACGGGGTATACCACTGGCAGATAAAGCGTTGGCTACTTCACGTTCGTTCCCATAGGCCGAGGCGGTGTCGATCAATCGGCAACCTACTTCCAGGGCTGCTTCAACAGCCTGCTGCACCTCGCTATTATGCTGAGGGGCATATACGCCTAAACCTAGTAGTGGCATGACCACGCCATTGTTCAGCGTGGTGGCTGGTGATATCATACTGAGTGGGGCAATTGGGTAACCGCTGCCGTGCGAACAATCCGCAAAGCTGGTAGACCGGTCACCTGGTTTATGTAATCTCTTATTTATAACACGTCAACAGCAAGAACATCTGAGATTACAAGCCAGGTTAGTTCATTCCCGTCCGTAAGACCTACCTGTACGGTATCGCCTTTATTGACTTCGCCTGAAATGATCATGCGCGACATCGGACGGCGTAGCTGACTACGAATCACCCCTTTCAACGGCCGGGCACCATAACGTGGGGTGAAGCCGCTCAGGGCCAGAAAATCACGGGCCGCCGGGCTGATTTCCAATCGAATCCCCTGCTGACGCAGTGGTTCGGTGAGGCCACGCAAGTGAATATCGAATATTTTGGCCACGTTTGCTTCCGAGATGGGCGCGAATGGGACTATCTCCGTCAGGCGGGCCAGAAATTCGGGGCGGAAATGTTTCGACATAATTTCCATCAGGTCATTGGCGGCCGGTATAATTCCCTCACCGAACTGCTTCACCACAAATTCACTGCCGATGTTGGACGTGAACAGGACCACTGCGTTTGTAAAGTCACCCTCTTTGCCCAACCGGTCGTGCAGTTTTCCTTCATCCAGAATTTGCAGGAAGATATCGAAGACCGATGGGTGCGCTTTTTCAATTTCATCGAACAAGACCACCGAATACGGTTTCTCCCTGATTTTGTTCACCAGGAGCCCTCCCTGCTCATAACCAACGTACCCGGGAGGCGCTCCATACAACAACGCCGCCGAGTGTTCCTCCTTGAACTCCGACATGTCGAACCGGATCAGGAACGACTCGTCATTGAACAGGAAATCGGCCAGCGCCTTAGCCAGCTCTGTTTTACCGGTTCCTGTCGGTCCTAAGAGAAAGAAGGCTCCCGTTGGCTGTTTTCCGCCCGAAAGGCCCGCACGTGACTCCAGGATACTGGCCGACAGGGTATGAATGGCGTGATCTTGCCCAACAACCCGTTTTTGGAGCACCTCATCCATTTTCAGTAGCCGCTCGCGCTCATTGGTCTGCAACTTACCCATCGGAATACCAGTCTTGGCCGCCACCATCGCGGCCACGTCCTGTTTGCTCACGGTTTCATGCTTGATGCCGGCCAGGGGCAGAAGCTCATCAATTCGCTCGGTCAGGTACGTATGCAGGGCTTCAGGCACTTCGATTTTTTCAGGCTGAATTCGGTCTGTAGCGCCATTCTCCTCCACCTGCTGCAACAATATTGGGCTAACCTTCTGCTGGAGTTGTTGCAATACCCACTGGTATTCGGCCAGCTGACGTTCGTCTTCCAGACCCGTCATTTTCTCTTTTGCCGCTTCAAGCTGCGTGCGCAACCCTTCCAGATCCTGCGTAGCGGTATCGCCCATGGTCCGAATGGCGGCCATGGTGCGGTCGAGCAGGTCAACGGCGGCGTCGGGCAGGCGACGGTCTTTCACGTACCGTTGCGCCAGCCGTACGGCTTCGGCCGCTACGCCCTCATCAGTTTTTAGGCTGTGGTGCGTTTCATAGCGGGGAATCAGCGTTTCGACCATGCGCGTGGCGGCAACCGTCGTTGGCTCGTGTACCGGCAATTGCTCGAACCGGCGGCTGAAGGCCTCGTCTTTCTCTACATACTGCCGGTATTCGTCCTGCGTAGTAGCCCCAATCACGGTTATTTCACCCCGCGCCAGCTCGGGTTTCAGCAGTTGCGATACCCCTGCTCCTACCGAGCCGTTTGGGTTGAGCAGCATGTGGATCTCGTCGATAAAGAGCACCGCTTTATCATGCTGTTTCACCTCTTTCAGAATACTTTTCAGCCGGTCTTCCACCTCTCCTTTGTAGGAAGCGCCAGCCACCAGCGAGCCAAGATCCAACTCATACAGTTCAGCCACCTGCAAACCACTGGGGACTGTTCCGGCCACGATAGCCTGCGCAAAACCGTCGACCAGGGCGGTTTTGCCAACGCCCGGCTCGCCAACCAGCATAACATTGGGCTTGGTTCGCCGAAGCAGAATCTCCAGCATCAGTCGCAATTCCCGATCACGGCCAACAATAGGGTCCAGTTTACCTTCCCGCGCCTGGTTCGTTTTATTTTCGCAGAACCTGGCCAGTGCTGATTCGCCCGAATTGGAACCAGCGCCAGGCAACGTACCTGCCCCTGTTGCCTGCCCATTGCCGCCGGTCATGGACGATAACGCTTTCTCAGCCATGCTTTCGTCCTGTAAGGCATCGAGCACTTCTTTTTGGGAAATAGGCAGTGATTTCAACTGTTCGGCCGAAAAGGCAACATTGACTTTTAGCATGGCAGCCAGCACATGGGCGGGCTCTATCTGCATCGTTTCTTCTTGAGTTGCTATCAGATCAGCCAGTTGCAGCACCTGTGCTGTAGCGGCGTCGTTTGCCGGGATCGACACATTTTTGGAAGCCTTCGGTAACAGTTCCAACCGATATTCCGCCCAGTCGCGCAGGAAATAAATATCTTTTCCCAGCGCCACTAGCCAGGAAGCCATGCCTACATCATTGTGTAGCAGGCCAAGCAACAAGTGGGGCGGCGCAATGGCATCGTGACGGTGTTCGTGAACAAGTGCCTGGGCAATCTGGATAGCCCGTTTAGTTTCCGTAGACAGGTTCATAGAGGGGAGTGGTGATCCTGGCTTGTTATGCCAGTGAACAGGCTGAAATATACGTAACTAAATGCACGGACCACACGCTTCCGGTCATGCGCAGGCGTTCATATTATTGACTGGTAACAGGCATCAAAAAAGCCCAACTCACGTTGGGCTTTTTTGAACAGATGTATGTACCTACTGCCAGACAATCAGAAGAAGAATCCGAGAGAGAGCATTGCGTTCGTCCGTTGAGTCGTTGTAGAGACCGTTGGCGTATCTGAATCACTGAGAATGTACGGAGACAAACCTGTCTTCTGGCTGTAGAACGAGCCAGACAGATCGATGGAGAACCGATCGGTGCGCATTCCGACGCCACCCGTAAACAGGGTACGGGCGCGGGACGCAGCACTTACCCGATCCAGATCAATGCGATAGGCCGTAGGCAGATAGGCTACCCCCGCCCGGATGCGGAAAATATTCGCCCGGATTTCAGCCCCGGCCCGGACATTCACCACATTCTGATAGGTGTTCTGCACTTCTGTTTTTACATCGTTCTTGAAGTCGGTATTACTCTGAGACGAATTGAACACATCGGTGCTGATGCGCATCCCCCCGTAGCCCACATAATCGGCGGTGGCTGTCAGGAATCCCAGTTTACCACCACCGAGGAAATAAGTGAAGCCACCCGACGCCCGGAAAGGTGTCGTCATCGAATAATCAAAATCGTTTGGATCAACGTTGACGGTGTTCACTGTCAGGTCGCTGATCAGTTGCGGACTACGCCCGAACGCAAAAAAGGATTGCTGAAACGTTTCCTTCATGCTATAAAATGTGGGTGAAGCCGCGTCTATACCCAGTTGAAAACTCTGGACGGGTCGGTAGATAGCGCCTACCTTGATGCCAAACCCTGTGCCGGTAACCGTCAAATTGTTCGCGCGGCCGTAATTATCGAACTGACCGTTAATGGGCGATTCACGAACAGTAATGTCCGATTCATAGCGAATTCTGGAAATATTGGCTGAAATACCCAGGTATAGCTTATCGTCGAAGTTACTACCGTAGGCAAATGTCCACTGCGAATTGGCTCCCGACTGGTTAGTGGTTACCCGCTGATTCAGCGGCAGCGTTGGATCAAGTCGATAGAACGGAGAACCATTCGTATCTACAGTCCCATTCGGGTTCGCTGTTGTTGCCCCATAAATGGTCGGGTTAATCAAAAATAATCCATACAAAGCGGCTTCGGGCGTACGGGCTGTGTTATTCGTAAAGTCGTCTGACAACGCCCGTTCTTTCACACTTCCTGCTCCGCCACTATTCAAGCCAGGAATGTATTCGTTCAGAAATGTTGAGTTTGTGTTATTATTCCGGCCCTGCGCATCAACGCTGCCCGAAAAATTCAGCGATTGCGAATACGATATTCCGAACGACGAACGACGCCACCGACTATTGCGCGAAGATTCGCCGGCAAACACTAGACTAAGCTGCCCGATGTTGAAATTCGTTTTGTCGGCATTGGTGTTACTTCCCAGGTACGCATTCTTCGACGATAACAGGTTGATCGACGGGCTTAGCGTAAACTCCGACCGGTTGTAGAAGCCGAGGCCCGCCGGGTTCCCGGAAATGTTGCTGGCATCACCACCGAGCGCGGTCTGGTTGCCCCCTACGCCCCGAAACCGGGCCGATCCCTGTAGAACAAAATCATTATACCGAAAGGCATCATCGGCATATTCCGCGGCACTTCCCTGTGCCAGAAGCGATGTGGTTGGAAGAGCCAGCAAAAGACCAGCTAAAAGGCGTTTCATGTGCGTGTCTGAAAATGATAAGTGAATGGAAGCCCTGTTATCGTGTGCGTTTGTGGCGCTATGACCGTTAGAGTGCAAAAACACCCGTAGGTTTAACGCAAAAAATCGGCATTCAGGCATTCATCTGTCTATTAACAAATAATCCCCGCCAGAAGTCTTTCCAACGGGGATTATTTAGGCAAAAAACCTGTGATCAACTACCGTGGACCACGTGAGCTGCCACTGCCACTCGAGTAGCCACCGCCTCCGCCGCCACCTGAGCTCGGCGCACTGTAACTTGGCGCACTATAGCTTGGTGTGGGTGCACTGTAGCTACGGCTAGGCTGCTGATAAGTTGGCTGGCTTTGCTGATACGATGGTTGGCTTGGCCGGGCATACGATGGAGCCGATTGGCTTGGCTGCGAATAGTTACCCCGGCTGCTTCCACCACCACTGCTATACGACTGGTTGTACGATCCCTGCCGTGACGAAGGCCGTTCGTAGTAGGTACCTGTTGCCCCTGTCGACGGAGCATAGCTTCCTGCCGAGTTCCCGTAGGTACGTCCCCCGCTTGGCGTGGCCGAGTTACTGTACGAGCCAGAACCCCGGCTCGAGCCACGACCCGACGATGGGTTGGTGTAGTATGTACCATCACCGGTCGACGAGTTGTTGTAAGCCGATCCGTAGCTGCCTGTCCGGCGGCCACCGTTGTAGCTAGGGGCCGTGTTGTTGAAATCACCACTGTAGCGCGCTGACGAGCTGGTACCACGCGGACCATAGGTGCGGTTATTCCGGTATGGATCAGCGCCGGTGATGTAGTTGTTGTTGATCACCGTTGTGCCACCATAATATCCGCCGTAGGCGTATGGATTATAGCCGTAACCACCATAGCCACCATAACCGAATGGGCTGTAGCCATAACCACCGATACCATACGCATACGAGCTGTAGAACGGATCGTAGAAACCGCCATAGCCAAATGGGCTATAGCCATAGCTTCCATACGCATAAGGACTATAACCAAACGGACTGTAGCCGAATGGGCTATACCCAAAGGCAGAACCAAAGCCGATTCCCAGGCTCAGACCGCTGACGAACCCGGCATTACCGAGTCCCCAGCGATTCCAGCTGTTGGCACCGTAAAGGCCCTGGTTGTAGCCGTTCGCGTAACCACTCGCATAGGCATCCGTAGCGCCCCAACCCGGATCGGGCGAGATACCCCGCTGCACCTGTCGGGCGCTTAGTTCCGTGTAGTACTCGCTGTCGGTACCGGTAGCACCTTGCTGCCCTTCCATGTAATCGGGGTTCACATTACTACCACGCTGCTGTGATTGACGGCGATCGAACCGCGTAGCCTGACGAACATCCTGCTGCGTTGTTTTCCGGTCATCACCAGCATACACGGCCGCATCCCCAGAATTGCCGTACAGGTCGTCGACCTCCCCGGCATTTTGGGCTGCCTGACGGCTGGAGCTACACGCTCCCATACCCAGCATGGCAACGACTGCCAGGTAATGCCATGTATTGTTAAGTTTCATACAAACAATGTGTTTATAGTGTCTGTAAAGGGTTAAGCAGAAAGAAGGCGTTCACTATTACCAGTATAACCAGAATGGTGACTGTTTGATTACAAAAATAGGATTAAAACCTATCTTTGCAACCCCTCTCTACAGTTAGACCAAGGGAACTAATCAAGGTTTAATCTATTAAAAAAATAGTTTACTGTTTACCGTTTTCTGTTTTCTGTTGCTCTGCTAATTATACCAATCTGATAAGTAGCAGGGCAACAGAAAACAGAAAACGGTAAACAGTAAACTGATACATAATGGCAAAAGCATTACCAACGCGGGCCGAGGATTACTCGGAATGGTACAACGAACTGGTTAAACGGGCCGATTTGGCCGAAAATTCAGCTGTCCGGGGCTGTATGGTCATCAAACCATACGGTTTTTCGATCTGGGAAAAGATGCAGCGGGCACTGGATGATATGTTTAAAGAGACTGGTCACCAGAATGCTTATTTCCCGCTTTTCATCCCCAAATCGTATCTCAGTAAAGAGGCTTCGCACGTAGAAGGCTTTGCCAAAGAGTGCGCCGTAGTGACTCATTACCGCCTGAAGAATGCCGAAGACGGGTCGGGTGTCATTGTTGATCCCGATGCGAAACTGGAAGAAGAATTGATTGTACGGCCAACATCGGAGACCGTTATCTGGAGCACCTACAAGAACTGGATCCAGAGCTACCGTGATTTGCCCTTGCTGATCAACCAGTGGGCCAACGTTGTTCGCTGGGAAATGCGGACGCGGTTGTTCCTGCGCACGGCCGAATTCCTGTGGCAGGAAGGCCATACCGCCCACGCCACCGCCGAGGAAGCGCAGGAAGAAACGCGTCAGATGCTGGAGGTATACGCTACGTTTGCTGAGGAATGGATGGCCATGCCGGTTATCCGGGGCAGAAAATCGGCGAATGAACGCTTTGCCGGCGCCGATGATACGCTCTGCATCGAAGCCATGATGCAGGATGGCCGAGCGTTACAGGCTGGTACGTCGCACTTCCTGGGGCAGAACTTTGCCAAAGCTTTTGATGTGCAGTTCCTCAACAGGCAAAATACGCTGGAACACGTTTGGGGTACGTCCTGGGGCGTATCGACCCGGATGATGGGCGCCCTGGTGATGGCTCATTCCGATGATTCGGGCTTAGTGATTCCGCCAAAGCTGGCCCCTATCCAGGTCGTTATTGTGCCAATCTACCGGTCTGATGAACAGCTCGATGCGATCACAGACAAAGTGAAACCGTTGATGGCCGACCTAAAAAAGGCGGGCATTTCGGTGAAGTACGACAACTCTGATGCGAATAAGCCCGGCTGGAAATTTGCCGAATACGAATTACGGGGGGTTCCCGTTCGGCTTGCCCTGGGTGCGCGTGACCTGGAAAATGGTACCGTTGAGATCGCCCGTCGCGACCTGAAGACCAAAGAGACGGTTTCCTTCGATGGGCTGACTGAGCATATCAAGACCCTGCTCGACGATATCCAACAGTCCATCTATCAGAAAGCGCTTGCTTTCCGGGAGTCGAACACGTTTCACGTCGACACCTTCGATCAGTTTAAAGAGCAGATCGAAAAGGGTGGCTTCATTATGGCTCACTGGGATGGCACTTCCGAAACCGAAGACGCCATTAAAGAAGCCACCAAAGCAACGATCCGCTGCATTCCCCTGGATGCCCCGGAAGAAGCCGGCAGCTGTGTCTTTACCGGTAAGCCCTCGGCCCGGCGGGTAGTGTTTGCCAGGGCCTATTAAGTGGCTGACGATCTGCAGAAAAGGCTTCGCTGGTGTCAAAATTGACACCAGCGAAGCCTTTTCTCCTTGTAGATTAGGCGATGTGCATTACTTTTCAGTATGCGTTATTCCCTATCACTCCTGTTCGTCTGTCTTACCTCTGCGCTCTATGCCCAGCAGTTCAGGTACGTTCCCCAACGGCCTGTTCCTGGCGATGTGGTGTCGTTTACCTACACGCCCGGTAACTCGCTGACCAATGAATCGGTCATTGACGGCAGGTACGTTCGGTATGCAGGCCCTTCGACCATGCGTCTGAGCCAGCCCGCTACGGCTACAGCGGTGCATCAGGGACGGCTGGTAACTGGTGAATTGACCCTGCCCAGGACGAATGTGGCCGGTGTTCTGCTGGCCTTTCAGAGTAAAGCCAACCCTTCCCTTATTGACCACAACAACGGCCATTTCTACCCGATCCTCCTGCACGACTCAACAGGAGCGCTACAAACGCATGCCTATGGTGGGCAGGCATCGGTGCTGGTGCGAACGGCGTTTCCATACATGTTGAAGATCACGCCCGACTGGAATTGGGTGGTTCAGCAGTATGAGCAGGAAATCAGGCAATTCCCGGCCAGCCGCCCGCAATACTGGGCCGATCTGATCACAGCGCAGCTAAAACAGCAAAAGCCGAATGCCCGCAAAACAGCATTGGGCAACATCGACGCTTATCTCAACAGCCGCAGGCCCAACCCAACACCAGCTGATTTAAACGAGGCGGCCCGGCTTTATGACCAACTGGGTGAGCCGACACTGGCCCTTTCCGCCCGCGACCGCATCAAAACAGTTGATCCCAGCGGTGATGCCGCCCAGAAAGCTCAGGCTGCGCTGGTCCGTGCTGAAACAAACCTCACTAAAAAATTAAGTGGATTCGCGTCTTTCACACAGACGTTTCCCACATCGGCCTACCGTCCGGTGCTGGTTAGTTCGCTGGCAGAGGGCTATTTCAAAGCCGGGCAGTTCCAGGAGCTGGTCACGTTTCTTAGCCAACAGTCGCTGACAGCTACTGACCCGGCGCTGCTCCATAGTTTTGTCCAGCAAATGACCGACGAAGAGCGGGGCCTACCACAAACGGATTGGCTCGCCACCCGGTCAATTGCGGCGTTGCAGCAACGTACCCAGCCCAAAAGCGCAGCTACCGGACGCGACGCACAACTGCGGGCTTATCGGGCAACACTGGCCTACGCTTATGCCCTGCAGAAGAAATTACCCACCGCCCTGACAACTTATAAACAGGCACTGGATGGCAGTGACCCGGAAACCAGCGACCCGCGCACCAGCGAACGACTCTGGCTGTGTGCTGTTCAGGCGAACAGGGCCGATTCTGTTTTACCCTATATCGAACGGGTAGTGCAGGCAGGGAAAGGTACTCCACACCTCCGCAGCAGTCTGCACACGTGGCAGGCAAAACGGCTGGGCGGCACGGCCCAGGCCGAAACATACCTGCGCAAACTGGAGGCAGGCTACCGCGCCGACCGACGGGCCGAGCTCGCCGACACATTCGTGAATGAACCTGCTCCGGCATTTACCCTCACAACACTCGACGGCGGTAAAGTATCGCTGGCATCGCTGCGGGGCAAGGTAGTGGTGCTCGACTTCTGGGCTACCTGGTGCGGGCCTTGTATTGCTTCTTTCCCCGCGATGCGCCAAGCCCGCGATTACTTCAAAAACGACCCGACCGTTCAATTCCTGTTTGTCAATACCCGTGAAGGTGGGCCGATCAGTCGCGTGCATTCGTTTGTAGCCAAGCAGCCTTACACGGGAGTTATTCCCATTGACCAGAACCAGAAGGTGGCCGATTCATTCGGCGTAGCGGGGATTCCCACCAAAGTGATCATTGATCCGAAAGGCCGGGTACGTTACCGAAGCATCGGGTATTCGGGCAACGCGGAAGCCACCGCCGAAGAAATAACGTTGGTTGTCGAAGCGCTGAAATAGGAAAGGGGTTCCTGGTTTGCGGTCTTCGATCACCCGAGATCCTGTCAGAAAAACACGCGCCAGAGCTACTGCTAGCAGAAGACAGTAAACTGAAACTCCTTTACTTTGCCCCATGAATCAATCTGTTGTTGTGATTACCGGTGCCTCGTCGGGCATTGGAGAGGCACTGGCTTTCGCATTTGGCCAAACGGGGGCCGCTATTGCCTTTTGTGGCCGCAAAGCCGACGCCCTGCAAACGACCGCCAACGCCCTGACGGCCGCAGGCATTACCAATCTGCCCGTTGTGGCGGATGTCAGCGTTGACGCTGATATGAAACGGTTCATAGACGAAACCATGACCCGTTTTGGCCAAATCGATATTCTGATCAATAATGCCGGCATCAGCATGCGTTCAATGTTCATCGATGCCGACCCTGAGGTGCTGCGGAAGGTAATGGATATCAATTTCATGGGTACGGTCTACGCTACGCGCTACGCCCTGCCGCATATTCTGAAAACCAAGGGATCAATTGTGGGCATCTCGTCGATCGCGGGTTATAAAGGCTTGCCGGTCCGTTCGGGCTATTCAGCGTCTAAGTTTGCGATGAATGGTTTTCTGGAGGCCATCCGCATTGAACTACGCTACTCTGGTGTACATGTCTTGACAGCCTGCCCCGGCTTCACCGCCTCGAATATTCGCTTTTCTGCGCTCAACAGCGAGGGCAACTCCACCGGTGATACGATGCGGGAAGAAGGGTCAATGATGAGTTCGGAAGAATGCGCCCAGCACATTCTGAAAGCGGTGCAACAGCGCAAACGCGAATTGATTCTGACCGGTCAGGGAAAGCTCACCGTTTTTCTGAATAAGCTGTTTCCAGGTTTGGTCGATAAGCTGACGTACAATACGCTGGCCAAAGAAAAAGATTCGCCGTTGGCCCGGCCCTGAATCAGGCTAAACGCTTTTAATGAAACTGACCACCCGCTCGGCTTCGTCAAACCCCACTTGCCGGTGAAAAGCCTGACTGGCCTCATTATCCAACAATACATCAGAGGCCAACTCGCTGCATCCCTGCTGTCTGGCCCATTCTTCAGCATGTTCGATCAGTAGTTTCCCATAACCCCGTTGTCGGTGATCGGCTAAAACGAAGATGCCTTCAACGTAGGCGACGGGCCTTTTTGTGGCGCCAGGTACGTAGTCGAAGCGAAGCGATAGGTTAATAAAACCAATGGCCTGTCTGTTGTCATGGCGTAAGAGAAAGGCCGACTCGGTAGCTGAGCGCTGTTGAATGCCATTCAGGGCATCCGTCATCTCATCTGGTTCATAATCGGGCCATAGCAGGCACGCTAAGTCGAACCATTCCTTAAAATCCGAGGCAGACACTTCTCTGATACTCATTGGCTTCTCCTAAATCGCCCCCACCTGGTGGGAAACTCGCTGACGTTGGCTGTTACAGGGCAAAGGTAGTTCAATGGCCAGTATCACACAGGCGGATTACCTGACACTACCGCATAAAAAATCGGATCAACTCCTGAACGCCACAAAGACGGGAATTGATCCGATTTTCAGGCACCTCACCACTACTTTCAGCACGTCAGCATGTAGAGGCACAGGGTCGTTGGCTACCTGTTGTTGCGCTGCCCCCGCCCTTGCCGCAGCCGGTCCCGTTGCTCATCGCGCATCGTTACGTACTGTTTGTATTGATCGGCACTCAACACGGCCTTCAATTCAGCATCTTTGCTTTCCATCATATCGCGGGCTTCCTTCAGGGCCCCTCGCTCGCGGTCGCCCGTCATCATTGCCTGTACTTTCTGTGCGTATTTCAGGTTAATGGCCGAAACCGATTTCTCCTGATCGGCCGTTAGCGTTAGCCGTTTTTTCAGCTGGGCCGTTTGCCGTTCAGCACGCTGTTCGGGCGTGCTCGCCGCCATTCGTTCGCGGCGGTTTTCAGCGCGGGTAGGCTCATCGGCAGGTACATTCTGCGCGCAGGCCTGAACAGAAACAAAAGCGCCGATCAGCATAGCCAGCAACCTGTTGGTTTTCATAGTTGTATGTGAGAAGATGGTTTATTGGCAGGCTCCGGTAAGCAGCCTGGTCCTGTTGTAAATGCAAAGTCAAGACAAAACTTGCGCGACCTATTCATTTATTTCACCCAGGCGGGTCGGCAGGCGCCCCCGAAGCCCCGGATTATTGAGTCCCTGGCCTACCCGCCGAATGAGCTGATCGAACTGCTTCTGTTGTGGTGGCGTGCAGAACGAACGTACCTGTTGCCAGTGTCTGAAGCGTAACCGGACAATTTGCCCATTTTGGCGGGCCATCTGCGCCCATATCCGATCCAGCTCTTCCTCAGTAACCGCCGGCCGTTTAAGCTGATCAAGGAGGATAGCCCGAACCGTTCGTAGGCTGTCTTCATGGGGTTTGCTTTGCAGCCGGAGTTGTTTCCGGCTCTGTCGGTAAAGCTTCACCTGACCGGGCGACAGGTCCAGTCTACGAATCAGAACGCTTTCTGGTAGTTGGCGCGTGGCCCGTAATGAATTGGTCCGACGCATAACCCAGCCAACCGTCAACAGATTCAGGCAGAGCAGGAAACCGATGGCAGCCCATAGCCAATAATAGTTTCGTTTTGTTTCCATGTACTTACCAGTCCAATGCGGTTGTATCGAATCGCCAATCGGCCGAAAGGCCAACGGCATCCTGCTCCTGCTCCTGTTCCTGCTGCTGAATCTGCTCACGAGCATACACGACTGCCGATAGGTTCAGCAGCAGCACTAGCCCAAGCGAAGCAGCTACCCAGGCAGGCCGAAGGAACCACCGGCTGGCCAACCGGGCCGTTCCCCGGCCAGCCAGTCGCGCTTCAACTCTTGTCAGAAAAAAGGGCGGTGGACTGGCACGCTCCATACCGTCGATCGAACGGAGTGTTTTGTCCACTTCATCGTCCAGGTTTGACAGGTTATTTTTCATTGTATGTACCGGTAGTATATATGGTCATTTTGGTGATTTGATCGGCCCTGCCTTTATGCTTTGTCATTGATGTAGTAAGCCCGCAGCCACTTCTGCAAGTTGCGTTTGGCCCGGTGCAACAGTGATTCGACCGACGAGCGTGACACTTGCATCACGTCTGTAATCTCCTGATAGCTAAGCCCTTCAATATGGTGAAGCATAAACGCCACCTTTTGCTGGTCGGATAGGCGGGCAATGGCCGCAAACAACACGTTAGCCCGTTCCTGCTGCTCAAGCTTCACGCCAGGGTGTAAAAAATCGACCGGGTGCAGCCTATCGTCAAGTCCGCCCGCTTCGTCAGACGAAAACAGCGACGTAAAAAACGCAAATCGCTTGCGGGCGTGCCGTTTCCGGTAGGCCTCCAGTGCTTTGGTCGTTGCTATTCGGTATATCCAGGCTGTCAGCTTCCCATCGCCGCCAAATGACTTAATCGACTCAAACACCTGGATAAAGACCTCCTGGGCCACGTCTTCCGCTTCGTCGGGTTGCCGCACGATCGCCAGCACCGTATTATACACACGGTGCTGATACGTTTCGACCAACTGCCGAAAGGCCGCGGGGTCGCCCCTTTGTAATCCGGTTATTAGGTCAGGTACGGTCAAACGATTGGTAAGGGCTACACATGATTAAATGCAGATGGCCAACTAAAACTTGCGGGTATGGGTAAATTTTTTGGAAAGCTATGAGTCAGCACGAAAAAAGTATTTCCACCCGCAAGTTTCTCCGACAGATCGCATTGTAGGGGTAAACAGTGGTTAAACTTAGCTGTTTTAATGCAGTCTTAGTGAAACAGGGTGATACCGTTCACCAGTGGTATTTTTCGCTTTATCTATCAACGTTACCCTATTACACCTTATGAGAACGGCAACAATTGCCTCGGTTATTTGTCTGGCATTCAGCCTGCTGACCACCCGGTTTGCAGATGCACAACGCGTAGTGGTTCGGTCGTATCCCAGGCCCCGTCCAGTGTATATTGCGCCACGGCCGGTGTATGAAGCCCCGCGTCCGGTCTATATAGCGCCCCGTCCCGTTTATGTTGCGCCAAGGCCAGTGTATGTAGCGCCCCGCCCGGTCTATATGGCACCGCGCCGGGTCTACGTGGCTCCCCGTCCGGTACTGTATGCAGCACCGCGTCGGGTATATGTAGCCCCACGCCGCGCACACTGATGGCGTTAGGCCCTCAGCATCACCGTCACCCAATTCCCTACCCATTCCTATGCGTTCGATTAGCAAGCAGCAACAAGTACAGCACCTGTACTGGCGGGCCGGTTTCGGTGCCACGCCTTCTGTGGTACAGCGCGAAAGCAGCCGCCCCCTCAGAAAGGTAGTACGTGATTTACTCCACGCCGATACGGCTTTTATGCCTCTGACGGTCATTGAATCGGGGCAATTAGTTGACCGGAAGGAGCTTCGGACCCTGGCACGTGCAGGCGTACTTGATCGGACTATGCTGAAGCAACGCCTCAAAGAGAACGCCGAGCACATTCGCGACTTGAATGTCCTGTGGGTCGAACGTATGGGTACTGGTCAGGATGCCCTACGCGAGAAGATGGCCTTGTTCTGGCACGGTCACTTCGCCTGCCGCGTACTGAATCCGGTGGCGATTCAACAGTACCTGAACACGATCAGGCAGCACGCGCTCGGCAAATTCAGCGATCTGTTGATGGCCGTCTCCAAGGAACCAGCCATGCTTCAGTTTCTGAATAATCAGCAGAATCGCAAAAATGCGCCCAACGAAAATTTTGCCCGTGAAGTCATGGAACTCTTCACCCTGGGACGCACCGACGGGTCGACACCCAACTATACGGAAGCCGATGTGAAAGATGCTGCCCGTGCGTTCACAGGGTGGGGCTTCAATGCCGATGGTGCCTTTCAGTTTCGGAAGAATGTCCATGACGACGGCCCAAAAACGATATTTGGTCAGTCAGGTACGTTCGCAGGCGACGATGTGATTCGGTTGCTGCTGGAACGGAAACAAACCGCCCGCTTCATCACGACCAAGCTTTACCGATTCCTGGTTGATGAACAGGCCTCCGATGCAACGGCAAAGGCACGGATCGATACCCTGGCCGATCGGTTCTACACGAAAGGCTATGATATCACCGACCTGATCGAGACGATCCTGACTGCCGACTGGTTTTATGATCCAGCCGTTGTGGGCAACCGGATTAAGTCGCCCGTTGAGTTGCTGGCCGGTATAGACCGTTCATTGGGCCTTCAGTTTGAACAGAAACAGTCGATCATGTTCATTCAGCGCACTTTAGGTCAAGTCTTGCTGTATCCGCCAAACGTGGCTGGCTGGCCGGGAGGGCGCAACTGGATCGACAGTTCGAGCCTGCTCTTCCGCATGAAACTGCCAGACTTGCTATTGCAGGCCGCTCAGGTAACCATCAGTTCGAAAGAAGACGGTGATGTCAACACTGAACTTCTGTCGAAGCGAGGCAAAGGGTCGATGCAGGTCACGGCAGACTGGCAATCGTTTGAAGAAGCCTTTGCTAAAATCAGCGTCGACAAACTACCGGACGAACTGGCGAACTACCTGCTTCAACAGCCGCTCGGCACCGTGCAACGGGCAGCGGTTATGAAGCGGGTGAAGCCCGACAGTTCACGTAGTGAGCAAATCAGGATGTTGACAGCGTCTATTATGGCGCTTCCTGACTATCAACTGTGTTAATTGCCGACTGCCAGTTTATGACGGTACGTCAGCCGTCGGATGTACTCATTTGCCCGATCACCCTTTCGCTCTTTCAGTATGCGTCGCAGAGACTTTCTAAGAAAATCAGCCCTCACAACGGCCGGGACCATGCTGATCCCCCATTTCCTGAAGGCCTATGAACTCAATCAGCTTGGCCTGGCGCCAGTGACCGGTAAAACGCTCGTAATTGTGCAACTGTCGGGCGGGAATGATGGCTTGAACACCGTGGTGCCCTACCGGAATGATATTTATTACCGCGAACGCCCAACGCTGGCGATTCCACGCGACAAGGTGCTGACGCTCAATGATGAGATTGGCTTTAACCCGGCGCTTGAATCGCTCAAATCGCTGTACGACGATGGGCTGGTCACGGTTATCAATAACGTCGGCTACCCTAATCCAGACCGGTCTCATTTTCGATCAATGGATATTTGGCAGACTGCCAGTGATGCCGACAAGTATGTAGCTACTGGCTGGCTAGGCCGTTACCTCGACGCGACCTGTTCGGGGTCGGCGGCCTGCCAACCGCATCGTGCTGTTGACGTAGATGACACCCTCAGTCTCGCGCTGAAGGGATCGAACGTACATGGATTGGCTATGTTAAATCCGCAAAAACTGTATAAGCAAACCAAGACCGACCTGATAGACGGGTTAGCGAAAGCCAGCCACGATGATCAGCATAATAACGTGTCGTATCTGTACAAGACCCTGGCTGAAACCGTATCGTCGGCCGCCTATGTCTACGATAAATCGGCCAGTCCGGTCAACAGCACCCGGGGAACGTACCCAGCCAGCGAGTTAGGCAATCGGTTAAAAACAGTGTCAGAGCTGATTCAATCGGGCGTGAGCACAAGCGTGTACTACATCTCGATTGCCGGTTTTGACACACACATTAACCAGCCTAATCAGCAGGAGCGGCTGTTGCGTCAGTACGGTGATGCTGTTAAAGCGTTTATGAGCGACCTGAAAGCCACAAACCGACAGAATGATGTACTCCTGATGACATTTTCGGAATTTGGTCGTCGTGTAAAGCAGAATGCCAGCAATGGTACCGACCACGGCACGGCCAATAACGTATTCCTGGTGGGTGGCGGACTAACACCGGGTAAGGTGTTCAACGAAGCGCCTAACCTGACTAACCTCGATGAAGGCGATCTGAAATACACCGTCGATTTTCGTACTATATACGCCACCCTACTGCGTGACTGGCTCAAAGCAGATGATACGACCATATTAGGCCGTACATTCGATACGCTTAACTTCATTTAGGTTGTCCCATACGTCGGGGGCGCCTGCCTTGGCCATTCGGACTGGCTACTCCATATAGGCCCGCCGATGATCGTTCGTAGCCTGCAGTCGACTGGCGCGGTCCGGCCATTCGGTTGCATCGTGGATGCGGTATCGTTGCCCTGCGGCTTCCAGTATCTCCCGAATTCGCTCAACTGGGGTATTCGCCAGCTGTTTGAACGTGTGAATCCCGCCCGCTATCAGCAACGCAGCCACCTCTGGCCCTATACCTTCGACCGTCACAAAATTGTCGACAACATTGACGCGGGGCTGGTCGGGGGAAGGCTCTTCCAACGAGATCACTTCCAGGTGCGTCCCATCTTTTTCGTTGGTAATATCAATTGTTTCAGCCGTTACCCCGTCCATCGTATCAAACGTATCGGCCAGTTCGGTCACAGACTGGTTTGGGCCAACAAATACATCGAGCGTTGTATTGGCATCAATAACAAGCGAACCATCCGGCTCATTGCTATCATCGGGCGGGGGCAATTGTGTAGACATTCGGAGTAGGCTGTTGAGTACTCAGCATTACCAGGCCACGAGTTCGTCTGTTCAGGCAATTTATTCTATGGGCAATGGTCTGACAGCCGACGGATCTACATGTACCGTGACACTAAAACCGAAACCAGGGCAAGTAACGCTGGCAGGGCCTGTACGAAAAAGATTTTACGGCTGGCGGTTATGGCCCCGTAGCTACCAGCAACCACCACGCAACTCAAAAAGAAAATAGCGACGTTTGATTTCCAGACGGGATCTGTAATAAAAAAAGTCCAGATCAGCCCTGCCGCCAGGAAACCGTTATACAACCCTTGGTTCGCTGCCAGCCTTTTTGTTGGCTTGAATAAGTCAGCGGGCATGGCCCCCTTGAAAATCTCTTTTCCCCGGCTCTCCCAGGCAAACATTTCAAACCAGAGTATGTAGAGATGTTCAAGGGCCACACAGCCGATCAACAGAACAGATAGTAGAGTCATATTAGGATTGGGAAAGGCGACATGTGGGATGGATCTATAAGCTGATCAGTGTCTAAAGGTAGGGGCATTCTCAAGCTCGTGCCTGCGTTCCCCAATGTGCTTTACCGTCTGCGACTGGTCTGCCAGGCGCCAATTTTCCGGGGTTGGCAGGTGACCTGCACCCGCTCACCCATTTTTCTGGCCGTTCATACAGTTGATGCAACTCATTGGCTGTCTAGTCGTCTTTAACGTACCTGACGCCTATTGATACTCAGGCTACTCCTTACTCACAAAACCCCTACTTCGATGAATTCGCTTCTCTTTTCGGTTATGCTGACGGCAACTGTCAGTACAATGTCGCTCGCTGGTCCCATTCGCCAAAGTAAACGTGACCATCCTACCAGACTCGTTCATTTTGATGTTGGCGCCCTGATCACGGGCAGTGGCAAACTACGCGTTAATGTCGACAAGCAATTAGGTGGTCTGGTCTATATTCAGCTTCTCGACAGGACCGGTCATCTTATCTACAACCATACGCTCTATGCCGATGAGGAAACAGCCCGTTTAAATCTGGATATCAGCCACTTAAAAGCCAGCGACTATGTACTGAAAGTATCGAACGGATTGGAAATGATTACCCGCGACCTCAAGATCTCGACCGGTCAACCTATTCAGCAAACCCGGACAGTCGAGCTTCTTTAACGGCGCCGATCGCCAGATAGCCCTGAGGAACGTACCTGATCATCGCTTAGTCAGGTACGTTCCTCAGGGCTATTTCACTCGCTTATACTTCTCAACAATGATGTGATCAACACCCGCCTTTTCTACTTTTTCAACACCCCGTTGCACGAGCGTATCATTAAGGAAAGTGATGGTGAAGTCGAACTTATTACCCTCCCACTGTTTATCATTGAAATAGTCTAGATACTCCGTATAGGCATCACCTGTCAGCGTATACCGTCCACCACCGGCGCTGAACGGCGCTGCCGTTGAATCACCCACGGCGCGTGTATCATGGTTCAGGAACGCAAAATGCGTGTCATTGATAATCTTGATCATCTTCCGGTTAGGGTCAAACGTCGACGTTGTCTGCCCGTTTTCTGAGCTTGTCGCCGCGACTAATTCCCAGGTTCCAACCAGCGGAACAGATTGCTGACCAGTCGAGCAGCCGAAGGCTATGGGTAGTATAGTCAAGCACAGTACAAGTGTTATTTTCATATTTTATTTTAAGAAAAGGTTAAGGAACCAGTTAAGCCGCTAATAACGAGACTCAACTTACTAAGCATCATACGCTAAAAACTCGATTCGATTGCCAAACGGGTCACGAATAAAGAAACGCTGTCTCCCGTCGATGGCTGAGGAGTAGCTGATCTCGACTCCCTTCTTTTCCAGTTCGTGCCGGGTTTCGTCCAGATTCTCAATGTCAAAAGCAGGATGCCGCAGGGATCGGTTCCCGGATGGCTCCTCCCGTAAATGAAGTTGAATGTCGGCTATCTCGAACCAGATTGCCCCGCCCGGATGCTGACCCGGAATTTCTGCCAGTCCCAACACCTGTGAATAAAATTGTCTCGCCTCTTCAGTTGCCTGTTCGGGTATCGAAACCAGTATGTGGTCGAGTCGTTTGAAATGTATCATCTGCTTACTGGATAAAGACTCCATCCTGTTTTTATAATTATGCCTGGTCGTTCTGCCATAAAAAAAGCCCGCCGGAGCGAGCTTTTCTGTAATCTGTTTACGCAGGGACGTTACCCCAGGTACGTCTTCAGCGCTTTGGAGCGTGAGGTATGACGCAGGCGGCGAATGGCCTTCTCCTTGATCTGACGAACGCGTTCGCGGGTGAGGTTGAACTTCTCGCCAATCTCTTCCAGCGTCATGGCGTGTTCGCCGTTCAGACCGAAGTACAGCGTAATCACGTCGGCTTCGCGCTGGGTCAGCGTTGAGAGGGCACGCTGCACTTCTTTCCGCAGTGAATCGTTGATCAGTCCTGAGTCAGGCTTGTCTTCACCGTCATTCTCCAGCACGTCGAGCAGGCTGTTTTCTTCACCCTGCACAAACGGCGCATCCATCGACACGTGCCGACCCGAAATTTTAAGTGTGTCGACCACCTCGGCGGGTGAAATTTCCAGCACGGCGGCTAGTTCTTCCGGCGACGGCTCACGCTCGAATTTCTGCTCGAGGTCAGAGAAGGTCTTCGAGATTTTATTCAGCGAACCTACCCGGTTCAGGGGAAGACGAACAATACGAGACTGCTCGGCCAGGGCCTGCAAAATCGACTGACGAATCCACCATACGGCGTACGAAATAAATTTAAAACCACGCGTCTCATCGAACCGTTGCGCGGCTTTGATCAGACCAAGGTTTCCCTCGTTGATCAAGTCGCCCAGTGACAGACCCTGGTTCTGGTATTGTTTAGCAACCGAGACCACGAAACGAAGGTTGGCCTTTGTCAATCGCTCGAGCGACAGCTGATCGCCTTCCCGGATTTTCTGGGCTAGGGTCACTTCTTCGTCGGGCGTCAGCAGGTCAACCTTACCAATCTCCTGGAGGTACTTATCCAGCGACTGACTTTCACGGTTGGTAATCTGTTTTGAAATTTTTAGCTGTCTCATGTATCTGCTGAGGATGGTGTACTACAGGCCTGTACGCCTGTTTTACGGCACACGTGCTTATCTGGTCAACAATCTATGCTTTGGTATTGTTCTCTGGACGTGGTAAGAGTGCCTTACGAGATAAACGGTATTTTCCCGTTTTTTTGTCAATTTCAACTAATTTAACTCGTACCGTCTCTCCAACCTGGAAAACGCCGTCCATTGTTTCGAGGCGCTCCCATTTCACTTCCGAGATATGGAGTAGTCCGTCTTTACCCGGCAGGAACTCAACGAACGCGCCGAATGGCTGGATCGTCTTCACTTTACCGTCGTAAATCTCACCTACCTCAGCTGTTGCCGTGATCCCTTTCACGCGGCTAACGGCTTTGTCCATGCTCTCTTTGTTGGTGGCATAGATGCTGACAAAACCGGCCCCCTCACGTTCTTCGATGTTGACCGTAGCGCCCGACTCACGTTGGATCTCCTGAACCACTTTACCACCGGGCCCGATTACCGAACCGATCTGATCCTGCGCAATCTTGATCACGTAGGCACGTGGAGCAAACGGTTTCAGGTCGGGCTTCACGGCATCGAGGCCTTTCTTCATTTCACCCAGGATGTGCAGGCGACCCGCCCGCGCCTGATTCAGCGCTTCGGTCAGGATTTCGTACGACAGGCCGTTTACCTTCATGTCCATCTGAACAGCGGTAATGCCTTTCTCGGTACCCGTTACCTTGAAGTCCATGTCGCCGAGGTGATCTTCATCGCCCAGGATATCAGACAGGACGGCATATTTGCCAGTGGCTTCGTCGGAGATCAGGCCCATAGCGATACCGGCTACGGGGGCTTTGATTTTGATACCGGCATCCATCAGGGCCAACGTACCTGCGCAAACCGTCGCCATTGACGACGAACCGTTCGACTCCAGAATATCAGATACGATACGGATGGTGTACGGATTGTCGGCCCCTTCGGGCAACATGCCTTTCAGCGCACGGTGAGCCAGGTTACCATGACCAATTTCGCGACGGCTGGCCCCCCGGTTCGGTTTTACTTCACCCGTCGAGAAACCGGGGAAGTTGTAGTGTAGCAGGAATTTGTTGTAGCCCTGCGTCAACGCCTGATCAACGATCTGCTCATCGAGCTTGGTACCCAGCGTAACGGTCGTCATCGACTGTGTTTCACCACGAGTGAACACGGCTGAACCGTGGGCGCGGGGCAGGTAATCTACTTCGCACTGGATTGGCCGGATTTCATCCAGCTTCCGGCTATCGAGACGATAGCGTTCGTTCAAGACCAGATTCCGTGAGGCTTCCCAAACCACATCGCTGAAGTAGGTCTTCACCAGTGAGGTATTCACTTCGGTACCTTCTGGCAATGACGCCAGGTATTCTTCACGAACAGCCTTGAACCCTTCAGAGCGTGCTTTTTTGCTTGCCTGCCCTTTCAGCGCTACTTCGTATACTTTATCGTACGTAGCCGCATGAACCGCCTTGCGAAGTTCTTCGTCGTGCGTTTCGTGGTTGTAGGTACGTTTCTCGGTCTTGCCAACTTTCGCTTCGAGTTCTTTCTGAGCAGCACACTGCGCCTTGATGGCATCGTGAGCAATTTTCAGCGCTTCCACCACTTCGGCTTCCTGGCACTCTTTCATTTCACCTTCAACCATGTTGATGTCATTGGCGTTGGCCGCAACGATCAGGTCGAGGGTAGCGCGCTCCAGTTCAGAAGCAAGCGGGTTAATTTTATATTCACCGTCGATCTTAGCGACGCGAACCTCCGAGATTGGTCCGTTGAACGGAATATCCGACACGGCCAGCGCCGCCGAAGCTGCCAGCGCCGCCAGCTGATCGGGCAGTACTTCGGGATCAGCCGAGATCATGGTGATCATGACCTGCGTATCGCCGTGGAAATCTTCAGGGAAAGTGGGCCGCAGGGCACGGTCGACCAGACGGGAAATCAGGATTTCGTAATCAGACAACCGACCTTCGCGACGCTGAAAACTACCGGGAATACGGCCTGCCGACGCGAATTTCTCCTGATAATCGACCGAGAGGGGCAGGAAATCAATGCCTTCACGGGCCTCTTTACTCGCTACGACGGTGGCTAACAACATGGTGTCGCCCAACCGGACAACAACGGCTCCGTCGGCCTGACGGGCTAGTTTACCGGTTTCAATGGTAATCTCCCGGCCATCGGGAAGCGCAACCGTTTGCGTGGTGATTTGAAACATACAACAGATTTTGATTCTCGCTACAACAGCTTTAAAACATCAGTTAGACTCACTCCTACCGCTTTCACCACAAAAAAGAAACAGTCAGACAACCCGGTTTACTTAGTGGAAGGGACATTGCCTCCCTTAGGCAGATTCACTGCAACGATAACCTGTTACTGAGTACTTCTTGATTACGAGCTACGAGCAGCCAAAGGGGCGCAAAATGACGCTAGCCTTTGTACTACAACTTAGACGAATAATTCACTGAATGGGTACAATTGACTTGGCACATAAGAAAAACAGGGAACTCGCTAGCGAGTTCCCTGTTTGTTGACAACCTGTCCGCTTATTTACGGATGCCAAGGGCAGCTAACACGGCCCGATAGCGGTTGATATCTTTACGTTGGAGGTAATCCAACATGGCGCGACGCTTACCTACCAGTTTCAGCAGCCCCTGACGGGTGCTGTAATCATGCTTGTGCACTTTAAGGTGCTCAGTCAAATGAGAGATCCGGTACGTAAACAACGCGATCTGAGATTCTGCTGACCCAGTGTCCCCCGGATTTTTCTGGGCACCCTGCGTAGCGAAAATTTCCTGCTTTTTTTCTGATGGTAAATACATCGTCAGACAGCTTTTTGTTTACAAATTGATTTTACAGCCGCAAAGGTAAGCAATTACGCGTTAAGAACGAAGTATTATGAAAGGCGCTGCTCAGGTACGTTGTTGGGCGAGGCTTTTTTTAGCCTTTCATCTGCCCCCTTAACTCCTTGGTTGTTTTCCGCGACCCGTCGTGGCTCCAGCCGGGGGGACCGAACAGGTAACCAAGCGCGTTGCGGAAAGAGCCAGCGTGACGGACGTCACTGGCCATGTTGCTCCACTCATGAAAGGCAATCCGTACTGGGTTATAAGAGCCCACATTCCTGGTGAGGCCATACGTGGGCCGGTGTTGTTCAGGCTCGAAGGTGCCAAACAGCCGGTCCCAGATAATGAGCACACCTGCATGGTTCTTGTCGAGATAAACCAGATCGGAACCGTGATGAACCCGGTGATGCGACGGTGTATTGAACAGCCACTCGATCGGCTTTGGAAAGCGCTGGATCAGTTCAGTGTGAATCCAGAATTGATAGAGCAGGCTAATCGACTGCATGGTCATGACAGCAAGGGGCGAAAAGCCGATCAGTGGTAACCAGAGCCAGAAAATAAACGAGCCGGTCAACGTCCCGGTCCAGGTTTGGCGGACGGCGGTGCTCAGGTTGTACTTCTGCGACGAATGATGCACCACATGCGAGGCCCAGAACCAGCGGCTTTCGTGGCTGATGCGGTGGAACCAGTAATAGCTGAAATCCTCCGCAAAAAACAGCGCGACCCACGGCCAGCCCTGCGCCATATCGATCGTGAAGAGTCGAAACTGGTAGACCAGCGTGTAGGCTCCCAGCGCCAGCGCTTTGCCGGCAAAGCCAACAACCACGCTGCCAATACCCATGGTAATGCTGCTGGCGCTGTCTTTGGCTTCGTAGTGATCACGCTGTTGCCAGGCCGTTACAGCCACTTCAGCAGCGATCAGTATCACAAAGGCCGGAATGGAATAATTAACCAGATCGTTCATAGTTTATCAATGAATGAGACAAATCTAGGTACGTTCCGGCAAAAAAATACCCGCCACAACAAGCTGTTGAGCGGGCGAACTCCTTTAAATGTAAAAGTCCTGTCGTGCTGTAGGTTGTTGTCGCGTGGCCCTTCGACTAAGCGACAACAACCTATAGCACGACAGGATATGAATTGTTATTAGACCAGTGTAGCCGTCAGCGTCAGTTTGATGTCGGGAGAAAGGGCGCGCGAGATGATACAGTTTTTCTTGGCATCATTGGCGATCTCCTCAAACTTAGCCTGGTCGAGGCCAGGTACGCTACCCGTTAATACCAGATCAACGGCAGTGATCGTGAGCGTATCCATGTCCATGGTCAGCACAGCCTTTGTTTCCAGATTGGTGGGTGTAAAACCCTGTTGGCCCATGGTGGCACCGGTGGCCATGGTGAAACAGCCTGCGTGGGCGGCAGCCAGCAGTTCTTCGGGGTTGGTTCCCGCGCTGCCGTCTTCACTCAGAAAACGTGTTTTGAATGAAAAGGGGGTATTGTTCAATACGCCTCCGGTGGCTGATAGTGAGCCGGTGCCTTCCTGCAGGCTTCCCGACCAGGTGGCCGATGCTCTGCGTTTTGCTTGTGCCATGATTGTGGTTTAATGTTTAGCGCTAGACTTCCTAACGATTGATTGTAGAACCCGTATCACGGCCCAGATTGTTTCATCCGTTCATCGACTTTATTGATCGTCTATCAACCGCACCGATTAGCGGGGCACTTTTAGGATTACCCGAAACCAAGGGTACCTTCCCTGCTGTTCCTTTCCTGTAGCACGTTATAACCGTCCCCATTCTCCATGCGTATTGTAAGCAGGAATCTCAAAAAAAGTGATTATGCCGACCTCAAAGAGGCGATGATCGAATCATATAGCGGCATTGGCGGCGATTATTGGGAGAAAAACCTGATCGACAAACTCGTCAATATTTTCCCCGACGGGCAATTCTGCGTAGAAGTCGACGACAAAGTAGTAGCCTGTGCGCTGGCCATCCGGGTAAAATACGCTGACTTTGGCGACAGCCATACGTTCGAGGAAATCACGGGCGAATACACTTTTGATACGCACACCAGCAAAGGCGACTGGCTCTACGGCATCGAAGTGTTCGTTCATCCCGACTACCGCGATCTGCGGCTGGGCCGACGTTTATACGACGCGCGGAAAGAGCTGTGCGAACAACTGAACCTCAAAGGCATTCTGGCCGGTGGCCGGATTCCTAACTACCGGAAATACGCCGATGAACTGTCGCCCCGCGAATTCATTACGCGGGTGAAGCAGAAAGACATTTACGACCCCACGCTGACGTTCCAGTTGGCCAATGATTTTCACGTCAAGAAAGTTTTACGCGGATATCTGCCCGGCGATACTGAATCGAAGGAATACGCAACGCTGCTGGAGTGGAATAACATTTACTACGTTGCTGAAAAAGACCGTAAGCCTCATACGGATTCAATTATCCGGTTGGGCGTCGTGCAGTGGCAGATGCGGCATTTCCCCGATATCCAGGCGTTCTTCGATCAGGTGGAATTTTTCACCGATGTGGTATCCGATTACAAAGCCGATTTCCTGGTGCTGCCCGAGTTTTTCAACACACCCCTGATGGCACAGTTCAGGGATATGCCCGAACCACAGGCCATCCGCGAATTGGCGAAATACACAGATGCGGTACGAGAGAAAATGTGTTCGTTCGCCATTTCCTACAACGTGAATATCATCGCCGGCTCCATGCCGCTGATGGACGATGGCAGGCTCTACAACGTCTCCTACCTCTGCCGCCGCGATGGGTCGTATGAAGAATACCGGAAGATCCATATTACGCCCAATGAGGTGAAATTTTACGGCATGGTGGGTGGCTACGAGGTACGTACCTACGATACCGACTGTGGCAAGATCGGCATGATGATCTGCTACGACGTCGAGTTCCCCGAACTAGGTCGGGCCCTGGCCGCTCAGGGTGCCCAGATCATCTTCGTCCCCTTCCTGACCGACACGCAAAATGGCTATTATCGGGTTCGGAATTGCGCGCAGGCACGGGCCATCGAAAACGAGTGTTACGTAGCCATTTCCGGCTGCGTGGGAAACCTGCCGAACGTACCCAATACAGATATTCATTATGCTCAGTCGGCCGTATTCACACCGTCTGATTTCCAGTTTCCCAATAATGCGATCAAGGCCGAAGCGACGACCAACACGGAGATGGTCCTCTTCGCGGATGTCGACGTATCGCTGCTGAAGGAATTGCACGAATACGGCTCGGTGCAAAACCTGAAAGACCGCCGCACGGACCTCTACGAAGTCTCAATGAAACGTCCTTCTCGCCGCGGTTCAAAGAAAGCCTCTCACGACAACGACCCGGAGCATGTAGCACCCGTGATCGTGGTGTCGGAGTAATTGAATCGTATTGCTCCTGCTTACTGCAACCATTTACCGGAAAATCGGGTCTACCCGGTCAACTCGTTTCGATAAGCTGTATGCGTCTGCTGTTGACCTGCTTTGGCCTGATTTTCCTGCTTGGTTGTCGGCATACCAGCCCTACCCCAGATGCACCGACGGTAGCGATTAAGCCCTGTGGCTGCCCTTTTCTACATGAGCCACTGCCCTACAGCGCCAATCAAACGCCTGATTCGCTCACGACCTATTACCTGGCCATCTGGAAGAAGAAATTTTTACAGCGCAATCAGCTTAGTGATTCGCTCTTTCAGGCGCACATCAAATCGGTCAGTGGGGTGCTTCAGACCTGGGTTCAGGGGGTTACCTTCCGGGTGAATTATGTCTATGAACGGGAGTGGCTACGGCTGCCTTATTATGAAACGTTTCAGGTAAAATTCGACCCGGTAGCCACGGCATCGTTTGCGATAAAAGTACCCAGGGGCGTCTTCCTGACCGAAAGCCAGCTTCCGTTCAATACCCTCTTCGCCGAGAACGACATTCCGCTCAGGCTCAATCAGCCCCTCGCCTTTAGCAGTTGTGAAGCGGCCTGCTCAACCCTGCGGCAGAAGACAGGTTACGACATCCTGAATCCAGCCCGGGTAGCTGTCTATCTGCCTGGCGCTGCCGTCCGTACGAATGGCGATCCGTACCTGTTCTCGTTCGGAACCATCGATTTCAACGCCAATAAATGCGTTGAGGCGCGGATCAATCTGATAACCGGTGAAGTAACAGCCTCACCAACCTATTGCTGGATCCAGTAAGCTCCCGGCAAATTGTTATTCCGCATTTGTTTTTACTGATTCCGCCTGATCAACTGGTCTATCAGGCAGCCAATGCAGACGCCTACGCTGTAACAGATCAGGTCGGTCCACAAGAAACCGAAGCCGAGAACGAGTGCGCCCAGGCGGGTTGCACGCACCGAATCGATCCAGGGTGCATGGTAGAGTTGGCTGATCTCAATACCGAACGAAAACAGCAGCGCCAACAACGCAATCGCTCTGGTAGGCTGGCGACTGAACACAAAGGCAAAGCCGAAGAAGACCATCAACGCCCAAAGCGTGTCACCGATGTAGGCGTTGATGAAGGCTGGCAGGTACGTGCCGAATCGCCTCGACGCCAATCCTAAAAGTAGAGCGCCTGCTGTCAGGCCGGTGTAAATAACCCTGTTCCGCTTCACCTGTATTTTCTATTTTAACGCCCTGGCCACTTCCAGCGGGCGGTCTGTCGAGAGCATATCGGCACCGGCGGCGGTCCATTCGGTATAGAGGTTATCGCCTTTGGCGGCGGCCTGTTTGTCGAGGTTGCCCAACGTACCCAGGATGGTGGCGATACCTTTGGCGTGCAGGAACGCATACAGGCTTGAGTCGGGCGCTTTCACGCCAACGAACGCAAACATCCGGTTGTCAGGAATACCCAGCGCGTGGAGTTGATTGTATTCCGCCTCGTTGCGAATCGTCACGGAGATCATCAACTCGGGAGCCAGTTTGTTCACCAGCGCCGCATCTTTCGCATTGTAGGTGATGATGGCGACATTATTCTCCGTTTTCGTTTTGCGCACGTGTTCGACCACCTTCGCGAAGGACACATTCCGTTTCACGTCCAACGTGAACATCGCCCCCCGTTTACGGCCCCAGTTCAGGGTTTCGGTAAGCGTAGGTACGCGAAACGCCGTTGGGTTTCCCTGATTATCTTCCAGCTTCACCTGTTTCACCTCGGCGTAGGTACGTTCAATGAGCTTCCCGGTACCGGTCGTGGTGCGGTCGAGGGTAGCGTCGTGCATCATGACCAGTACGCTGTCTTTGGTCAGGTCAATGTCGCACTCGATCACCGCTGGCGCGTCGGGCCGCTCGATCTGTCCGGTGACGTAGTCGAACGATTCGATACAGTTTTCAGGATATCCGCGTAAATCGCCCCCACCCCGATGCACCGAAATCAGTGGATGCTGCCCAGCGACGTACCTGAACCGCTCGGTAGCCCGAACTGACGATTTGGCCGGGGCTGTTTTCGGTGAACACCCAGCAAAGATGCTGGCGAGCGTGAGGGTGTAGAGCAGTAATGTTGAGAAGCGATTCATGAAGAACTGTTTGTGATGAAATGTTTCAGTTGGTAATCTGATTAGGTGTGTTTGATTTTGTATTGCTTCGCGCTCTAGGTTGCTTTCGCATAGCCCTTCGACTAGGCGAAAGCAACCTAGAGCGCGAAGCAATCAGACCATCTCGTTTGTGATCCGTCAACGTACCTAGCCATTCTCGAATCGCCTGGCCAGCACTGCATCCGGGTACGTTATTTCGGTTAAAAATAATCCGCTGGCGGGTGCAGCGCGACTAGCCATGGTGCGGTCTTCGGCCCGGATGATGGCCTCGAACTGGTCGAGGGTCATGCGGTGCTGGCCGATATCGAGCATCGTGCCGACGATGCAGCGCACCATGCCGTAGAGAAACCGGTCGGCTTTGATATGGAAAATGAGCGACTCCGCCGTCTGCTCCCACTCGGCCCGCATCAGCTGGCAGTGGTAGTGATTTACGTTGGTCCGAACCTTGCTGAAGCTCTTGAAATTACTAAACGTCAGCAGTTTGGCCGCCGCTTCGTTCATTAGGTGAATATCCAGCTGCGGCCGGAAGATGTAGCTCTGATTGGTCAGGAACGCGCTCTTCTGTCGACGAATGTGGTACTGGTAATACCGCGATCGGGCCGAAAACCGGGCGTGATCGGTCGGGCCGACGGGGAATATCCGGTAGATCGCGATCCCGTCGGGCAGCATGTTGTTCAGCGAATGCACCAGCAGATCATGCTCCGGCAGGTCACCGTCCATCTCGAAATGGGCGTACTGCTGCCGGGCATGCACCCCCGCGTCGGTGCGGCCGCTGCCGACAATGTAGATCGGCTGACTCAGCCGTTTGGTCAGCGTTTCTTCCAGCACCTGCTGCACCGATATTCCATTCGGCTGAAATTGCCAGCCGTGGAAGTCAGTGCCTTTATAACTCAGTTCAATAAAATAACGCTGCATCAGAAAGTAGCACCGAAGCTCCAGCTTCGGTAGTAATTGAGCTGTTTACTACTACCGAAGCTGGAGCTTCGGTGCTACATATCTGACGCAGGAAACTTATGCCATGATCTTGCCCAGGGCGTTGTCGTAGAGGTCCGACGCGTCGGCGGTGGCAATCACGGTTTGGCCATCGACCACGAAGTCAGCGGCAGTGACGTCACCGATCTGGCTGAAGGCTACACGGGCGTGCTCCATAAACTGCTCGAAGGCCGCCTGCTGCTCCGCCGATACCGATACCACGACGCGGCTCTGGCTTTCGCCGAACAGGTAGGCATCTTTCCGGTAGTCGGCGTCCGTTGTGATGGCGAAGCCGGTACCGCCCGCCATCGCTGATTCAGCCACAGCCACGAACAGACCACCATCCGAAATATCGTGCGCCGACGAGATGAGCTTCTTCGTGATCAGCTGTTTCACGACCGATTGAAGCGTTAGCTCCTGATCGATATCGAACGCGGGAGCCGGCGATGCTTTCACACCCCGGTACGAATACAGGTACTCCGACGAAGCAATGTCGTTCTGCGACGAGCCGATCAGGTAGATATTGTCTCCTGCCTGACGGAAGTTGAGCGTCATGCGGTTGTCGGGCTTTTCCATCAGGCCCAGCATCCCGATCGTTGGGGTTGGGAACACCGGTCCGTCGTCCGACGACTGGTTGTAAAAGCTCACGTTACCACCCGTCACCGGCGTTTCGAAGCGGCGGCAGGCTTCGCCCATGCCTTTCACGGCTTCCACGAAATGCCAGTACACTTCAGGTACGTAGGGGTTGCCAAAGTTCAGGTTGTTGGTCACGGCCAGCGGCTCGCCACCCGTACACACCACGTTCCGGCAGGCTTCGGCCACGGCAATCTGCGCCCCCACGAATGGGTTGGCGTTTACATACCGGCTGTTGCAATCGACGGTGATGACGATCGATTTCTCTGACTTGGGAATCCCCGCGCCTTTTACCCGTACCACGGCCGCATCAGACGGGGCGTTGGTGGTCCGGTTGCTGGTGCCCACCATCGAGTCGTACTGCTGCGATACCCACTGCCGTGAGCAGATATTCGGGTGGCTCAACAGGTGTTTGGCCACCGCGCTCAGTTCGTCGGTTGTGACGTCGGCCACGCTGGCGATGCGGAATTTGGCGAACTCCTTGATGTAGGCCGGTTCCTTATACTCGCGGCGATACTGCGGCGCACCACCGCCCAACACCAGGTCATGGGCCGGTACGTCGGCCACCAGTTTGCCGTAGCGGTAGAAATGCAGTCGGCCAACGCCCTCTTCGGGCGCGGCGGTCACCTCACCGATCTGCGCGCAGTGCAGATCCCACTTGTCGAAAATACCCTGAATAATGCTCTCTTTCCCTTTTTCGACCACCACCAGCATCCGTTCCTGCGATTCGGACAGCAGGATTTCGAACGGCGCCATGTTGGGCTGACGCGTCGGTACTTTATCGAGGTCGATGATCATGCCGTGTTCCCCCTTCGCGCTCATTTCGGAGGTCGAGCAGATGATACCGGCGGCACCCATGTCCTGAATACCGATCACGTAGCCGGTGGCAATGATCTCGAGCGTGGCTTCGAGCAGCAGTTTCTCCATGAACGGATCACCCACCTGCACGGCAGGCAGTTTATCCGTCGACGCGGCGGTGATGTCTTCTGAGGCGAACGTGGCGCCATGGATACCGTCTTTCCCCGTTGCCGAGCCGACGATGAACACCGGATTACCCACGCCGTAGCTCGTTGCTTTGGCGCTTTTGCCCACTTCCACGATACCCGCCGAGAAGGCGTTTACCAGCGGATTGGTGTTGTAGCATTCATCGAAATAGATTTCGCCGCCCACCGTCGGAATACCAAAGGCATTCCCATAGTCGCCGATGCCTTTCACCACGCCGCGCAACAGCCGACGTGTTTTGGGCAGGCTCAGATCGCCGAAGCGGAGTGAGTTGAGTTGGGCAATGGGCCGGGCACCCATCGTGAAAATATCGCGGTTGATCCCGCCGACGCCCGTTGCGGCCCCCTGATAGGGTTCCAGCGCCGAGGGGTGGTTGTGCGACTCGATCTTGAACGAACAGGCCAGTCCGTCGCCGATATCGACCAGACCTGCGTTTTCGTCACCGGCTTTGGCCAGCATCCGGTCTGAGTCGCGGGGAAGCGTTTTAAGCCAGACGATGGAGTTCTTATACGAACAGTGTTCCGACCACATCACCGAGAAGATGCTGAGTTCGGTAAAGTTGGGCTGACGGCCGAGGATGGCGACAATCCGGTCAAATTCTTCGGGTAGCACCCCCAGTTTGCGGGCGGTTTCGACGGTTGGAATGGGATCTAGACTAGTCTGCGGTTGTTCGGGAGCGTTCACAGTGCGTACCACAAAGGGAGAAAAATGGAAGATGATACCGGCCTGAGCAGGTGAGTTATACCCATTCAGTATCAAGTCAGTAAGCCGAAACGGTACCGATTTGACAGGGCAAAAATAGGCTTTTTTGCCCGTTCGGGGCCATTTTTTTCGGGCTGCTGCTTGACAAATGTCAGAAATAAGCCTACTTTTGCATCATCGAATCACACAGAGAGATGGCAGAGTGGTCGATTGCGGCGGTCTTGAAAACCGCTGACTGTAACAGGTCCGGGGGTTCGAATCCCTCTCTCTCTGCACTGAACTATTAGTATCGTATTAGTCAAAAAGCCGCACCTGCAGATGCGGCTTTTTTCATTCTATAACTTCCAGCTAGTTATGGGTATGTTGGCGTTTTTAAACGGGAAGAGTTGATACTGATATACCCTTATAGGCTACTTTCATACCGAACCCTATCTGTACGCACAAGTCACTTAGTGGTTTGATAATCTGTTTTAAGTAATACAGACCATTCGCGGTTATTGCAGCCATAAGTTTATTAAATTTTCATTAATAAGGTTAAGACATTCATAGCGAAGTCGTAAAAGCAGCGCCACATTCAGGTAACGTTCAGTTTGTTGTTTTGTAGAAATGTATTCTACACATCAATCATGCAACTGGATAAACTTTTCCTCTCCGCAACAACGGCATTCTCAATCGTAGCTTTAGGGGCCTGTCAGGATCACAGAGATCCCAATAGCCCAGCTATCACGCTACAAAACCAATCGGTAACGCCTGTTCTTGCTAAACTCTTACCTAGTGCGGCGGGTGCACGACTGATGGCGAGTGGAATCAACCTGTACGCCTTGCTGAGCAGCGACGACAAGTTGGGATTATCTCCCAATTATGTTTTCGGGGGGTCTGCTGACGGGGCGGGAATTTTTCAGAATCTGGATGGGACCTATAGCATCCTGGTCAATAACGAAGATAATTTCTCGGTCTCACGCATCACGCTCGACAAGTCGTTTAAGCCGATAAAAGGCGAGTACGTTCTAAATTCGGACGGGGGAACCTGGCGGCTTTGCTCGGCTACGCTTGCCACCCCTCTTGAACATGGATTTGGGCCCCTATTCCTGACTTGCGGCGAAAGTGGTCAGGAATCGCGGACACACGCCCTCCGGGTTGATGCTGATCCTCAACAGGCTGCGATATCAAGAGAAGTACCTGCACTGGGCCGCTGGAGCGCAGAGAATGCTGTGCCCCTACCTAAAACGGCGTATCCTGGTAAAACAGCCATCATTATCGGGGACGACGATTCGGACGTCAACGGCGGACAGGTTGCCCTCTACCTGACAAACACTGTGGGCGATCTGGACAATGGTTCGCTCTACATGCTGAAACGCACGAACGGTAATCAGATCGAGACAGCCATGAATGTCGGCACCAAATACGATGTGGAGTTTGTGAAAATCGACAACCAGAAAACATTGACTGGGGCACAAATCAACGCCAAGGTAAATGAATTAGGAGCGATTAAGTTTGGGCGAGTAGAGGACGTTGATTACCGGAAAGGGGGCGGTGCCAATGGTCGGGAAGTTTTCTTTGCGGTAACAGGGCAGAATAACACAGGCGTCAATGCAGATAACTCTCGTTCTAAATATGGCCGTATTTATCGGCTTACATTGGACGCTAACGATCCTACAAAAGGTAAACTGGAAGTTCTTCTGAATGGTGACGACCGCACTGGGCCTGCCAAGACGTTCCAGGATCCTGATAATATCTGCGTCACGACCAATTATGCCTACATCATGGAAGATCCAAACGAGTATGGTGACGAAAAACATGATGCATATGTCTACCAGTACGAATTAGCTACAGGAAAATTAACCGCGATTCTTGAGCTGGATCACCGCCGGACAGAGGCCGATGCCGCCAAATACAATGTTGGGGGTACGTCAAAGTTTGGCTCGTGGGAAAGTAGCGGCATGATCGATGTGTCTGATATAACAGGTCGTCCAAACACATTCATGCTGGGTATTCAGGCACACACCTGGCGCGGCGACAAGTATCTGGGCGTTGATGGCGGTTCGGTGCGGAAAGCTGAAAACCAGGCGAGCCAACTCATTCTGATCGAAGGTTTGCCCCGTTAGCAACCTGATGTTACTACAACTGCCTGACTGGACCAAACCCAGTCAGGCTTTTTTCATCCAGTCTATTCAGCTCATCATTCCGCTTCATCACCACGAAGCACAGTAAATGGCACGTTCAACTGTTTTAATTTCTCTGGGAATACTGAGTGTATTCGTTGTGCTTTTACTGTATAGTCTGACACCTAAACCCACACCAGCCCAGGCAGTTAAGGCTCAGTTTATCCAGGAGATCAATGAATTGGATAGTGCAGTGAGCCAACTACAAAAAACGTTGGCAAACCAGCCAGCATCCAACCAGGCTATTCAAGACGCATTCAAAAAAGCACGGCTGGCCTATAAACGGGTCGAATTTTTGTCTGCTTACTACAGTCCTGAAACCACTAAGGCGCTCAACGGATCCAACCTGCCCGATATCGACGACGATTTAAGAGTCAATGAACCATCTGGCTTTCAGGTCCTGGAAGAACTCATCTTCCCGGCCATAGACGCATCATCAACCAAGGAGGCGATCCATCAGGCAGCCGTGTTACGAGCGAATACCAATCGACTTCGAAAGATTTCGGAGGGCAACGAGGTTACGGATAGTCATATCTTCGATGCCATGCGCCTTGAACTGTTTCGTCTCATCTCGTTAGGTATTACAGGGTTTGACTCTCCGGTTGCTCTCCAGTCATTACCTGAAACAGCGAGTGCGCTTGAAAGTCTGAAGCATCAACTTGCTCATTACCAACTGACCGATCGTGAGCCAGATTTAGCCCTACAAATTGATAAGGCGTTTTCTGAAGCTGTTACAAGCCTGCAATCAGGTGGTACGTTTAATGAGTTTGACCGGCTATCGTTCATTAAAGACCGGGCAAACGTATTAGGACGGTTGTTATTTAGAGCCCAAAACAGCTTACAAATCCCCGTATTTACGGAATACCGGCTGCTTCGTCCGTCAGCCCAAACCTTGACCGATTCGAATGCATTTGACCCTAATTTCTTTGTCAATACGAATCAGCAGCGGGCCACGCCAGAACGTATTGCATTGGGTAAACAATTGTTTTACGACCCCATTCTGTCGGGGAATGCCGGTCGGAGTTGTGCCAGTTGCCATCAACCTGACCGGGCATTCACCGATGGTGAATCAAAAAGTATGGCCCTGGGTTTTGGCGGCCGTCGTGCACTGCGAAATGCGCCGACGTTGATCAACGCTGCGCTGCAAGCGGCGCAGTTTGCCGATTCCCGGGTAGTATTTTTGGAGGACCAGGCTAGCGATGTGATCCAGAATAAAGAAGAAATGCACGGATCGCTCCCAATGGCGGTAAGGGCACTGCAACAAGATGCGCACTACCGGACCTTATTCACCAGCGCCTATGATGGAACCATTACGGAGTCGTCTCTCAAAAATGCGATTGCCAGTTATGTACGTTCCCTAATTGATCTTGACTCGCGCGTTGACCGGTATTTACGCGATCAATCGGCCGAACTGACTGCGGAAGAAAAGCGGGGGTTCAATCTATTTATGGGCAAGGCCAGCTGTGCTACGTGCCATTTCTTCCCCTTATTCAATGGCACAGTTCCCCCGGCTTACCTGGAAAGCGAAAGCGAAGTCATTGGCACACCAGCTACGAAAGAGGGCAAACAGCTGGATAAGGACGTTGGCAAATTCGTTATGACCCAGCGCGAGCCGCATCGACATGCGTTCAAAACGCCAACAATCCGCCGGGTGGCCAAAACGGCTCCGTACATGCACAATGGGGTGTACCAGACGCTTGATGAAGTGGTTGATTTTTACAACGAAGGCGGCGGCGGCGGCTTAGGCTTGACCTTAGCTAACCAAACTCTCCCAGCCAAAAAACTGAACCTAACCCCAACAGAAAAGAAGGCACTAATTGCATTTATGAATGCTTTATAAGGGTTTATCACGTGCTCAATGATTTTTTCGCCTTCCGACTGTAGCCACTGGTGAAAAGTAATTCTGATTCAGATCTCGGCTTGAGCCGCCCTCATTGCGGCAATACGACCAGACTCAATTGACTTCATTCTTTAGCTTATCCTGAAGTTTTTCGAGTTCTCTCTTTTTGCCAGCATATACGTTACATTCCCATCTGCTGGCAACGTATGCCTGGGCGAGAAAGACGAGCAGGCCCAGTAACAGCCAGCTGAATTTGCCTCCCTCCTATACGCTCATCGTCGTGAGTACGCCGATTGGTAGCATACCTCATCGTTCTACCTTTTCCGAATAAATAAATCTGGGGTTAGACAATATCTATTTTAACATCCACCGCGCTTTCTATCCTGCCGCCCTTTAGCTATCAAAAGATTAATAATTGGCATGGACTTCAACACTGAAACGCATCATCCTCAACTCCATTTAATACGAACCCACCAGCTATATGGTGGGTTTTTTTGCTGCTATCTGGCATCTACGCCTTGGTAACCTCACAACCAACTTATCGTCCTGTCAACGTACCTGAGTTCTTATCCATTAGTTGGCAACTGGATTTATAGCTCGCCATGCTAGCAAGCAGATACATACGATAGATTTCAATTTTTTCTATTCAGCTATATAGGGTACTTCGGTGCAATCTTGTCTTCAAATCGTTATACGTAGTTCAAGACCTGGTTGAGCCCTTTTATGCCCCATTTAATACCCAGTAGCCCGGCACCACTGACCACAAACAACGTACAGCAGGTCGATACGATAGCGCATCCACTTATGCTCGACGATGAAGTACTGGTTGCCCAACTGATGAAAACGGATCCTGAACAGGGGTGTAGCTGGCTGTTTCGTCGGTACTATACCCTGCTGTGCAATCACGCGCTCAGGTACGTCTACTCGCGGGAAGTAGCCGAAGATATTGTGGGCGAGGTCTTCTGCACGCTCTGGACCAACAAGTTGTATGAGACCATCACCACGTCGTACCGGGCCTACCTGTTTGTGGCCGTTCGCAACAAGTCGCTGAACTACCTGCGCTGGGAACTGGACCGGTCCGCTGTGGGAACCGACGTGTTCGGTGATGCATCTGCCACTGTTGTCGCCACGGATCTGCACACGCCCGCCGAAGTGGTGCAGTTCGATGAACTCTACCAGAAGATCAACGAGGCCATTGCCGTGTTGCCGCCGCAATGCCGCCGGTCTTTCCTGCTCTCGCGCTTTGAACAGAAGTCGTACCGGGACATTGCCGAGGAAATGGGCATCTCCGTCAAGGCCGTCGAAGCCAACATCAGCCGGGCATTGACCGCCTTGCGCAACATGCTCCGGAATGAATTTGTCGTGGCGCTGCTGCTGGCCACAGGCCTTATATAGGGTAAAGCACCGCCACCTTGTCTACCTGTCAACTTCCTGACAATACTCCCTGCTCACTATTGACCTTATGGACGGACCATCTATAGAACGTACCCTGCATGACCTGTTTGCCGGCCGAGCCACGCCGCTTCAAAAAAAGACGGTAGAGGTTTGGCTGCGTACCCCCGAAAACCAGGAATTGTATTACCAGTGCCTGGCCCGCTACGAAGCCGACCACAGTCAGTACGTACCCGACCTCACCACATCGCTGGCCGATTACCAGTCGTTTATGAAGGGCGGCACGTACCCGCGCCACGGCACAGTAACCCCTATCCGCCCCCTCCCCGTCCGGCAGAGTCCGCGCTGGCTGCTGAGCATTGCCGCCTCCCTGCTGCTGCTACTGGGTGTTGGGTACGTTACCTACGACTGGTGGGGCTACGAATCGCTGACGGCGCCCTATGGTCAGACCCGCACGTTCACCCTGGCCGATGGGTCCGACGTGACGCTGAACGCCCACTCGGTGCTGCGGGTGCCTCGCTTCGGATTTGGCAACGCCGACCGCGACGTCTGGATGACGGGGGAGGGCTACTTCAACGTTCGGCACACGGTAAACGACCACCGGTTCACGGTGCACACCAGCAACCTGGACATTCATGTGCTGGGTACCAAATTCAATGTCGATGCCCGCGCCGGTCAGACAGAGGTGGTGCTCAGCGAGGGAAAAGTGGAACTGGTAGAGGCCAATGCCGCAGACAAGCACTCCCTGACCATGAAACCCGGCGACCAGGTGACGCTGATGAAAGGCGATACGGCCTTCCGGCGCAAGCTGACCCTGCGGCCCGATCAGGTGGCAGCCTACCGCCAGAACCTGCTCGTTTTTACCGATACGCCGCTGAGCCAGGTGGCGCAACGGATCGAAGACTATTACGGCATCAGGGTCGTGGTGCCGAACCGCGAACTGGCCCGTCGCGAGCTGACGGGTACGTTGCCCAACAACGACCTGACGGTTGTTCTCCGCACACTCTCGTTATCGTATAACCTGGCCGTTGACCGCCGGCCCAATCAGGTAATTCTGAAACCCCAATGAAAAGACAACTCCACAGACAACTCCGCTACGGCCTGCTGGGTATCACCTTATTGTACCAGTTACCCGCCCATAGCCAGGAAACAGCCTCGGTCAAAAATCGGCTGGAACGGCCTTCGTCGGCCCGCCAACGGCCCCTCCGCGATGTACTGACCGAGCTGGAACGCAGGTACAAAGTATTCTTCTCGTACGAAAGCAAGCTGGTTCGCAACATCCAGGTCAGCGCCGAGCTGCCATCGGCCTCCAGCCTCGACGCGACGCTTCAGCAACTGCTGAACCCGGTGAACCTGCGCTCGCAACGGATGGCCGACCGGTACTATTCGATCGTAGTGGATAACAGCCGACCAACCGGTTTACTGCCTTCCCGCCTCACCGACGGACCGCTGCTGTCGCTGCGGTCACCCTCATCGGGCAACGTACCTGAACGCGACCTAAGCAGTCTGACCTTTTCGGCCGACAAGGCCGTTCAGCCGGTTACGGGCACCATCACCGACGAAAACGGCGGGCCGCTGGTGGGTGTCAGCGTCATTGAACGGGGTACGTCGAACGGCACCACGACCAATGCCGACGGTCGCTTCACGCTGAGTGTAGCCGGTCCGCAGTCGGTGCTGGTATTCAGCTTTATCGGGTACGTCACCCAACAGCAGGAAGTAGGCAACCGGAGTTCATTTGACCTGAAACTGACGCCCGATACCAAGTCGCTGGGTGAGGTGGTCGTGGTGGCCTACGGGACCCAGCGCCGGTCGAGCGTGACGGGGGCCGTGGATCAGGTGGGGCAACAGGCGCTGGAAGGCCGACCCGTCACCACTGTGTCGCAGGCGTTACAGGGTGTGTCGCCCAACCTGGTGGTGCAGCAGGGTTCGGGCGAGCCGGGGGCCGGTCTGAACATCAACATCCGGGGCGTCAGTACGCTGGGCAACAACAGTCCGCTGGTGATCGTGGATGGCATTCCCGGCTCGCTCGACGTGCTGAACCCGTCGGATATCGAGTCAATTTCGGTGTTGAAAGATGCCGGTTCGGCCGCTATCTACGGCTCACGGTCGGCCAACGGCGTCATTCTGGTGACGACAAAAAAAGGCGCCAAATCGGGCAAAACGACCGTGATCTATAACGGCACGTTCGGTGCCCAGACGCCAACGCTGTTGCGCGAATCGAATGAGGCGTGGGAATACGCGATGTTCAAGAATGAGGCGCTGGTGAATTCAGGGTTGTCGCCTCAGTTCACGCCGAGCCAGATTGCGCAGTTCAGGCAGCAGGGATCCTACCCCTGGTTTCTGACCGAAATCCTGAAGAAGCAGGCACCACAGCAGAACCACAACCTGAGCGTGTCGGGCGGGAATGCGCAGACTACCTATCACATCTCGGTGGGGTATCTGAACCAGTCCAACCTGTTGAAAGGTCCTGATTTTGGCCTGAACCGCTACAATTACCGCATGAACCTGACCCACCAGATCGACAAGGTCAAGTTCACGGGGATTCTGGCCTATTCGCGCAACGAGATCAAGGAGCACGCCTACTCGACCGATGGCCTGATCCTGGATGCAGCCCGGATGCCCCGCACTTACCCGATCAAAGACTCGCTGGGTAGGTACGTTCTCTCACCGATCCTGTCGGAGAGCAACCCGCTGGCGCGGCTGGAGCAGGGCGGCTACCGGCGGTATGATAACGACAACGTGTTTGGTAACCTCACGGCCGAATGGGAAGTGTTCAGCGGGTTCCGGCTGCGGGGTATTTTCGGGGGCGAACTGAACGGCAACCACCAGTACGAGTTCCACCGGGCCATCAACTACTTCCCCTACACGGGCGGTACCGACAATGTGGCCACGGTGAAAGATGAGAACTACAAATCGCTCTATACCAACGTTCAGGCCCTGGCCGACTATACCCGGACGTTTGGCAAAAGCAACGTGTCGGCGCTGGTTGGTTTCTCCAACGAAGGCTTCACTTCGCAGGGCAATGGCATTTTCAAGCGGGACGTCGACAATGACCTGGGCACCGATATTTCGCGGACGATCATCCAGAACGCGTCGTACACCTCGAACCAGCGGACCAGCCAGAACGCCATTTCCAGCGTGTTCGGGCGGGTCAACTACACCTTTGCCGATAAATACATTGCCGAGGTGAACTTCCGCTACGATGGGTCGTCACGCTTTGCCAAAGCCAACCGCTGGGGCTTTTTCCCGTCGGCAGCGCTGGCCTGGCGCATCACTGAAGAAGCGTTCGCGTCCAACTTCCGCAACACCTTTGGCGACTGGAAGCTTCGCACCTCCTACGGCGTGCTGGGCAATCAGAACGTGGGTGATTTCCAGTACCAGAGCACCTACTTCAACTTCGCCAACGCCTACGGGTTCAACAACACCAGCGCTGCGGGTACCGGCCTGACGCTGGCGAACCCCGACATTACCTGGGAACGGGCGCAGACCTTCAACCTCGGTCTCGACGCGTCGGTCTGGCGCAACAAGGTGACGTTCTCGCTCGACTATTTTAACAAGCTGACCAAAGACATCCTGATTGCGCCGTCGGTACCCGGCATTTTCGGCGGGTCGATCGGCGATTACAACGCGGCGCAGGTACGTAATCAGGGCTGGGAAGTGTCGGCGACGGTGCGTCACAATACCGGTCAGGTACGGCATACACTGTCATTGAATCTGGCCGACAGCTACAACAAAGTGGTGTCGATCGACGGAAAAACGAACATCAACTACCTGGGTGAGCTGGCCGTCATTCTGCGGGAAGGGCTACCCGTACGGTCGTACTACGGCTATCAGAGCAACGGCTATTTCCAGAACCTGGAGCAGCTGTCGGCCGGTCCACGTCCGACGTTCGTGGCCCCCGGCGATCTGCGCCCCGGCGATGTCAGGTACGTTGATCAGAATGGCGACAACCTCATCGACGAAGCCGACCGGGTGGTGCTGGGCAACCCCTTCCCGCGCTACACCTTCGGAGCAACCTACACGGCGAGCTGGAAAGGGTTCGACCTGAACCTCTTCGTGCAGGGCGTAGGCAAGCGCTCGCTGTTCCTGCGGGGTGAAGCCGTTGAACCCTTCCACGGCCCCTTCCAGGATGCCATCTTCAAGCACCAGAGCGATTACTGGACACCCACGAATCCCGATGCCGCCTATCCACGGTTAACCCTTGGCGGTGCCTCACGGAACAACTGGGGCGTTGGCTCGGACCGGTTCCTGCAGGATGCCTCGTATGTGCGCCTGAAAAACCTACAGGTAGGCTACACCCTGCCCGGACGTCTCACGAACAAGCTGGGCATCAGCAAATTGCGCGTTTACTACACCGGCCAGAACATGCTGACGCTCACACCCATGCAGGTCGGCATTGACCCCGAAGCTACCGAGTTTAACAACAGTTTAGTGTCCACACGCGGCAACGTGAACTCAGGACGGGTGTACCCCAACCCGCAGTTCAACGGCATTGGGCTGGACGTAACGTTTTAAATTAATTGTCATTCGCTGCGCTGTCATTAGATGGTCATTGCTTGTCATTCGTTGTCGCTTGCCTGCGGCGAGTGACCCCTAACTGTAGGGCCTCTGGCCCGTTGGCAGCTAATGAAACGGTCAATTAGCTCACGTTGGCAATTTTCTACCAACGGGCCAGAGGCCCTACAGTTAAGGGTCACTCGCCACAGGCAAGCGACAACGAATGACAAGCAATGACTCCTAATGACAGCGCAGCGAATGACAGCGAAGCGAATGACCACATAATGACCTTAAACTTATGAAACATACCTATATCGCCTTGCTGGCGGCAGCGTTGTGGATGGGCGGGTGTAAATCCCTTGACCTGGCTCCCACCGACCGGTTCACCGAGGCTACCTACTGGACGTCTGCCGACCGGGCACTCAGCGTGCTCAACACGGCCTACGCGGGCCTGTACTCGCCCGACTATTTTTTCGCCAACGATGCTCTGTCCGACAATGCCTACAATCAACTGGGCGACTTTCAGGGGGCCAATTCCATTGCCCGCGGAGCGTATGACCCGGCGCTGGGACGCATTAAAGGCGAGTGGGATTTTCACTACGGCGGCATCAAGACCACGCACATCCTGCTGGCCAACATCGACCGGATTCCATCGATCGACGCCACGTTAAAAGCCAGGATTCTGGCTGAAACACGGTTTATTCGGGCGTTTCACTATTTCCAGTTGCTGACCTGGTACGGTGATGTCCCCCTCTTCACGCAGGATATTGGCATTGCTGAAGCGCGCACCATTCCCCGTACACCCCGGGCGGAGGTCCTGGCCTTTGTGCTGTCGGAACTGGATGCGGTAGCAGCGGGCCTGCCCACCAACGGGCAATACGCAGCGGCCGACAAGGGCCGAATTACGAAAGGCGCGGCGTTGGCCCTGAAAGCGCGGGCGCTGCTCTACGAAAGCCGCTGGGCCGAGGTGGCAACCCTTTGCGAGCAGCTGATCGATAACACGGCCAACGGAACCTATGGGTTGTACCCCAGCTACGAGGGGCTGTTTTTACCCGCTGCCGAAAACAGTCAGGAGAGCATCCTGAGCCTTGGTTTCGTGCCGGAGCTACGTACCCACGGTAACTTCCGCGACTTTGTGCCCATCACGATCGGCGAGCGGGTCAACAACATTGCCCCCACGCAGGAACTGGTCAATGCGTACCTGACCAGCAACGGCAGAGCCATCACCGAAACGGGTTCCGGCTATTCAGAAGCGACCCCGTACGCGAATCGCGACCCACGTCTGGCGGCAACGATCGTGTATGACGGGTATCTCTGGCGCCGGGCCGACGGGTCTACCACGACCATCTATATCCGACCCGGCTCAACGCCCGCCAACGTCGATGCCCGGAATGAGTTTGGCAAACAAAACGCCTCGACAACCGGCTATTACGTCCGTAAATACTACGATCCGACGGCCAACGCCAGCTTCCAGTCGGGACTTGATCTGATGCTCATCCGCTACGCCGATGTCTTGCTGATGTATGCCGAAGCCAAAACGGAGCAAGGGCAGATGACCACCGCTATCTGGGACAAAACAATTGGGGCAATTCGTCGCCGGGCGGGCTTCACCGATGCCAATGCCCTTGCTTTTCCGGCAGGGAGTAACCAGGTCGGCCTGCGCGATATTGTCCGCCGAGAACGGCGCATTGAACTGGCTATGGAAGGGCTGCGCGTATTCGACATCCGGCGGTGGCGCCTGGCGGAAACGGTGCTGAACGGATTTGCCCACGGCGCCCGATTTGGTGACCCGGCCATCGACAATGGGTACGTCCGGGTCGACCGACGCACCTTCGACCCGAGTAAACAATACCTCTGGCCGATACCGCAGGTCGAGCGTGATCTGAATAACAGCTTAACACAAAATCCGAACTGGTAAACCAAACAGATCAACGGGTACGGAGCCACGGCTACCAGTAGCACTGGCCCCATACAAGTTGGTCGTCCATTTTCCATGAAACAGACCCTTCTTTCTCTTCTTTGCCTTTGCCTCGCTGGCATGCTGATGCAGTGCAAAGACGCTGGTCGTGACATCAACACGAACATCAGCGACGTGACGGCCTTCTTTGCGCCGAACGACAACCAGTCGATAAAACTACTTCCCGCCACCCCGGCTACGGTGGTGTTTGAATGGGATCAGGCGCGGGCCGCAGACGGTACGCTGGTGCTGTATGAACTGGCGTTCGACAAAGAGACCGGCGATTTCTCGAAGCCGATCTACAAGCTTACCTCCGACCAGAACGGCGTGATGAACAAGGCGACCGTGACCCACGCCACCCTGAACCGCATTGCCGCCCTGGCTGGCATTGGCTCGTTGGGGCAGGGCAAGCTGAAATGGACGGTGCAGGCATCGCGCGGTACCAACGTGAAGCAGGCCAGCCAGAGCCGGGTGCTGAACGTAGAGCGCCCAGCCGGTTTCGCCGAAATTCCGGCAGAGGTATACCTGACCGGCGACGCTACCGAGGCAGGAACTGACCTGACCAAAGCGATCAGGCTGAAAAGCGTTGGCTCGGGTATTTTTGAGGTATACACGTCGCTCAAAGCAGGTACGTATTCGTTTGTAGACCGCACGACCGGCACGGCTAAATCGTTCAACGTTAATGGAACGAACATCGGCGAAAGCGGAACGACCGCCGTGACCGGGGCCGCTAAAACGTACCGTATCACGCTGGATTTCAACAATGCTGCCGCCCGGGTAACCGAGATCAAATCGGTGGGCCTGTGGGTCGCAGGCGACAATGCCGTTCGGACAACCTTGCCGTATGTGGGCGGAGGCGTCTGGATGATTCCGAACTACAAAGTGGAATTTGTTCAGTTTTCGTGGGGCCGGGATGAGCGCTACAAGTTCCGCCTCACCACAGTCGGGTCCGACGGTAAAGACGCCTACGAATGGCTGGGCAGCAGCAAAGCCGACAACTCCCGCGCCGATGCCACTACCCCCGACAGTTACTTCTTCCTGCTGCCCATCGGCGAAAGCCAGTGGGACTATACCTACAAGTTCAACGGAGCCGCCGATACCAAAAACGCTGATATCATGGTGTCGCTGGCCCCGACCGGCCCCTACACGCATAAGGTTACGATTAAGTAAGGCAACGTGTTGATTGCTTCGTATGTGGACTTCACTTTCGTTGTCGCTTGCCTGTGGCGAGTGACTCATATCACCGTTGGCAGCTAGTGAAACGGTCAATTAGCTCACGTTGGCAATTTTCTACCAACGGGCCAGAGGCCCTACAGTTAAGGGTCACTCGCCACAGGCAAGCGACAACGAGCTAGAGGCAAGCGACAACGAAAGCTGGAAATTAGGCCACCGTACCTGCGTTACCTGTCACCCATAGCGGAACAGTCCGCCGCTGTGGGGCCATGCGTCAGCAATACACGACAGCGCGAAGCCAACCAACGCGAAAGCAATCAATTAACAACTGAGCAAACATTCTGATCTCAAAAAACCCCTCAACGTCGATGTCGTCACTCAATAAATTACTTGCCCTGCTTACCCTGTCTCTTTTTGTTGCCTGCAAAGACAGCAGCATTGGACAGGGTGCGGGGCCTGCAACAAAACCCTATGTCTTTAACTGGACGGTTATTGCCGACAGCAGCACGCAGGCCCTGACCCGGCAGTTTTTCAACGAGCAGGGGCGCTACTTCAACGAGAACAACAGCGGCAGTACGCAGTTCAACTACTGGCCGCAGGCGCACGCGCTCGATGTGCTGGTGGATGCCTACGTGCGTACGAAAGACAGCCGCTACCTGACCTACATGAACGACTGGTATGGCGGTGTTCCGGTCAAGAATAACGGAGGCTTCCTGAATGAGTATTACGATGACATGCTCTGGAATGCGCTGGCCACGCTACGGGCCTACGACGCTACTGGCGACAAAAAATGGCTTGATACGGCGCAACAACTCTGGAACGACATTAAGCTCGGCTGGAATGATACCATGGGTGGCGGTATTGCCTGGCGGAAAGGGCAGCGCTACTATAAAAACACGCCGGCCAATGCGCCCGCCATCATCCTGGCCGCCCGCCTTTATCAGCGTTTGAAACGTCCTGAAGACCTGGAATGGGCCAAAAAGATCTATGACTGGCAGCTGAAAACGCTGGTCGATCCCGCCACCGGCTACACCTACGACGGCATTAACCGGCAGAATGACGGCAAGATTGACCTGACCTGGAAATTCACGTATAACCAGGGCCTTATGATCGGTGCCGGCCTGGAGATGTTCCGCGCTACGCAAAATCAGACGTACCTGAGCGATGCGACCAAAACGGCCAATTTCACCCTCGCCGATCCAGAACTGACCAACAACGGCCTCCTGCGCGCCGAAGGCAACGGCGACGGTGGTTTGTTTAAAGCGGTGCTGGTGCGGTACCTTACCTTGCTGGCTACCGAACCTGCCGTTTCTGCCGACACGCGCACCCGGTACGTTAATTACCTGACGTTCAACGCCGAAACACTCTGGCGGACGGGTACCCAAAAACCACAGGTTGTTTATGGAACGTTCTGGGGCAATCGCCCCACCGACGGCAAAACGGACCTGACGACCCAGCTGAGCGGTGCCACCATACTGGAGGCCATGACGCGGCTGAACTAAGCGTGTTTATAGAGCTATTTTTGTTCAATCGAGTAGCCATTGACATACTTGCTACCACTTGTCTGTGGCTACTGACAACGATTCGATAGGCCCGTCGCGTAGCGACCTGATGGCTATAGAAAAAGGCTTTGATTAACTATTCCGTCGCATAGCGACCAAACAAATCCGCATACTTGTTTGGTCGCTATGCGACGGAATGGTTAATCAAAGCCTTTTTCTATAGACATTAGGTCGCTACGCGACGGAATAGTTAATCAAAGCCTTTTTCTATAGACATCAGGTCGCTACGCGACGGAATGCTTGGTTTAAGCGGGCATTGTACCTACAAACATCCGGTCGCTATGCGACGGGCTTGCTAACATTAACAAGCGGTTTCTCGATCAAGTGTGAGTTTGCGTCAACACGCGTTTTGCGGTAGCGTGTTTGTCACTCATGCTGAACTGGTCATAACCAGCACCGGCTAGCGCATTCCTCGACAAGCCGCAAACCTTGTATCCTACTGCTCCAGCTTTCCCCGCAACGCTTCCAACTCACGTTTTTTGGCCGCGTAGATACCATGTTCCCAGCCGCTGGCAACGAAGGCCACTGCGAAAAAAGCGATCAGGCCCAGAAGCAGCCAGCCTGACTTCCCTCCTTCCCATACACCCAGCAGGGTCAGCGCCACGATGGGCAGCATATTCCAGCGTAAGAGTCGCGAGAGACGTACCTGATAGGTGGCCATCGAGATAGCGTGCGTCAGTTCACCGAGCATCGTGCGGTCGAACGTTTTTTCGCCATTTAGTCGGCGAATCCGGCTTACCAACACGTAGAGGGCCGTGGCGAACATCCAGACGGCCAGCAGGTACATGGCCAGATTTGCCGGGGATTTAGCCAGATTGACCGCCAGCACAAAACTGCCGACGCTGGCATTGACAATGATAGACAGCCCTTCACTAATCCGCGTGATGTGAAATGCCTGTCGCGTTTTAGCCTGAACATGGTTGCGCAGGGCGTTTTCGTTTATTGCCCAGAGCGGTTGTTTCGTCTGGCTATCCCAGATTTTTTGCAGTTCGTCAAATTCCATGGTGATCGGGTTGTTTTGATCGGGTGATCAGTTGCTTTTTGATTCGATTGATTTTCACGCCAATGTTTGATTCCGAGATGCCCAGCATCATCGCCATTTCTTTGTAGCTAAATCCGTCGAGAAAAAGCAGGCAGATGGAGCGATCCACTTCGTTGAGCTGATGAATTTCTTCGTACAGCCAGTCAACTCGCTCATCGGACTGAACGGATGGTTCCACTAAGATGGATTGTTCCGTATCAATCGTTTCTCGGGCGTCGGTGTGCTTCCGTTCCTTCGTCGACCATTTTATCGCCGTATTCAGGGCTATTCGATAAATCCAGGTGGTGGGTGATGACTGTTGTCTGAACGTCGGGATAGAATGCCACACCTGGATCAGTATTTCCTGCAACAGGTCGTCCTGATCCATAACCGGAACAGCATACGCACGTACTATTTTGAAGAGCAGCGCCTTGTACTGGCCAAGCCAGTCGGTAAACGTTTGATTCTGCTCTCGTTCGGTCATGGCAGTCGGTAGTTACACTATTAGTACCAAACAGGAAGCTATTTCTTACAGAGTTCATGGAAATAATGTAGTTTCATGTAGTTGCCGGGTACGTTCTGTTGTATTGCTTCGCGTTGGTGTGTATTGCTGACGCTAGCTGGCGGCAGCAATACACACCAACGCGAAGCAATACCCTATAATAGCCCGAAAGAGTATGTGCCATTACTGGTTTTCTTCTACCCTAACTACCTAAATCCCTGACCGATGAAACCCATTTTCGTCCTGCTGCTTACCTGTCTGTGCTACTCGACCCTTTGGGCGCAACCGGCTGTTCAGAAGCGCATTCAGACACAGTTGATCATGGCTGATAACGGCAGTACGATCGATCTTGACGCAGGTACGTTCACCTTTACCGGGAGTTTATCCATGGAGGACAAAAAACGCATTACCATCCGGGGAAAAGGCATCGACAAGACCATTCTCAGCTTTAAAGGTCAGACCGACGGCGCCGAAGGGCTGCGGGTATCGAATGCCGAAGAGATCGTGATCGAGGATATGACCATTCAGGATACGAAAGGCGACGCCATCAAAACCATGAACGTGAAGGGCATCACCTTCCGCAACGTCAAGGTAGAGTGGACGGGGCCACCCAGCCCCGAAAATGGCAGCTACGGCCTGTACCCGGTGCAGTGCGACAAGGTGATGATCGACAAGTGCATCTCGATCGGGGCATCCGACGCAGGTATTTATGTAGGGCAGTCACGGAAGATCGTGGTGAAGAACTGCGTGGCCCATCATAATGTGGCGGGCATCGAGATCGAAAATTCGCGCGATGCCGATGTGTTCGACAATGAAGCGTATGACAACACGGGCGGCGTACTGGTATTCGATCTGCCCGATCTGGTACAGAAACAGGGTGGTACTGTGCGGGTGTTCAACAACAACATCCACGACAACAACCTGCCCAACTTCGCCCCGGCGGGGAATATCGTGGCCAGTGTATCGGACGGGACGGGCCTGCTGATTCTGGCGACGAACAACGTGGAGGTGTTCAACAATCGTTTTATTCGCAATCAGACGATGGGTACCGGCATCATCAGCTACCTGATCACCGAACGGCCCATCACCGACAAAGGCTATTATCCGTACCCGACTGCTATTTCCATCCACGACAATGTGTATGAGCGCAACCCCGGCCCGCCCAGTTCACGTGGTCGGTACAACAGCATTTTTAAGGCAATTCTAAAAGACGGTCAGGCGGTTCCGCATATTCTGTATGACGGCATCGTTGATCCAGGTACGTTAGACAGAGCCGGTAAGCCCCTCCCCGACCGGCGTATCTGTATTCGCAACAACAGGAACCAGAGCCTGGTGAACCTCGATGCCGGACGCAGCTTTAAAAACGCGTCGCTCGATGCGGCGCCCTTCGACTGCCAGTTGGCTCCCTTAAAAACTACGGCGATTAATGAACGCAAATAGGCTGGGTACGTACCTGATTTATACGCTGGCCATAGCGGCTTTCTGGATCGTTTCAGCAGGCTGGCGATCGGTGGCTGTTCCCGAAAAATTAAGCGACTACGGCTTCTTCACGGGAAACCCCGCCGATCAGCGGCCAATAGCGGGGGTAGTGCCGTATGCGCTGAACACGCCGCTCTTTAGCGACTATGCCGAAAAGCTCCGGTTCGTTAAGTTGCCCGCCGGGAAATCGGTTGCGTATAACGATTCGGCTGTATTGGCTTTTCCGGTGGGTACTACGCTGATCAAAACGTTCTACTATCCCATCGATTTTCGCGATCCGGCGAAGGGCCGTCGACTCATTGAAACGCGGTTGCTGGTTCACCAGCCGGAAGGCTGGAAAGCACTGGATTATGTCTGGAACGATGAACAGACCGAGGCGTTTCTGGAAGTTGCCGGCGACACAAAAACGGTGAGTTACATCGACCAGACCGGTATCCGTCATGAGCAACCGTATCTGATTCCGAACCTCAATCAGTGTAAAGGTTGTCATAATCAACAGGAGGTGCTGACGCCGATTGGTCCATCGGCGCGGCAATTGAATGGCGAGTTGGTTTATGGCAACAAAGCCGACAATCAGCTCACGCACTGGCAGCAGACGGCCATGTTGACGGGTATGCCAGCGCTGGCCAACTGCCCGAAAGCCCCCGTTTGGAACGACCCGACATCAGGCTCGATCAACGACCGGGCACGCATCTGGCTCGATATTAACTGCGCGCACTGCCACAATCCGAAGGGACCAGCCATGACATCGGGGCTGAACCTGAGCGTATCGGCAACAGACCCGACGGCCATTGGCCTGCTGAAGACCCCCGTTGCCGCCGGTCGCGGATCGGGTGGACGATCGTACGATATTGTGCCCGGCAAGCCCGACGAATCAATTCTGATTTACCGCCTGCACTCCACCGACCCCGGCGTGATGATGCCTGAGTTGGGTCGTAAAACGGTGCATACTGAAAGTCTGGCGTTGCTGCGCGACTGGATCAAGGCGATGAAGTAACGATGCGGATGAATCCTTCCCCTTCATGACGATACGATTCAATCTACGTCAGACACTTTTAGAACATGCCTACCCTTGCCACCAGGTAGATGCCTACATTTAGCGTCGTATGAACAAGTCAAAACAGGCCTACTCGCGTCGGACGTTTATGTCTACTCTTACTGGCGCAGGAACCGCATTAGTTCTTAAGCCGCTGGTGTCATGGGCAAACGATGAGCTCGATCCTCGGGTAGCGGGTATCGTTGCCAGAACGATTGGAATCGATACCCACAACCATGTCGATGTCCCTTTTGCCACGTCGGAAGTACCCGGTCCGGCGATCGAGTTGGCAGGCGAGATAAAACGGTCGGGTCTTTCGGCCATCTGCATGACCTTTGCCGTGGATCGGCCAGCGCTTCGCAACCCCGGCGATGCCTACGAGCGCTTCAATAATGCGTTAGCATCGATGGACAGGCAGCTTGCCCAAAACAGCCTGAAACGCTCCTTAAACCTGTCAGATTTACGCGCCGCTCATCAGAAGCGGCAGCCAGCCATTATCCAGTCTGTGGAAGGAGGTCACTTCCTCGAAGGGAAACTGGAGCGACTGGATGAAGCCTACAGCCGGGGCCTGCGCCTGCTCGGACTGCTCCACGACAACGACGCATCGGTGCCGCTGGGCGACATCTACACGAACCCGCCTCAGTGGGGCGGGTTGACTGCATTTGGCGCTGACGTGATCAGGGCCTGCAACCGACTGGGCATTCTGGTCGATCTGACCCATGCCAGCAACGATACGATCAATGCGGCCCTCAGGGTATCGACCAAACCCATGCTCATTACGCACACCGGCCTCGACTCCAGGTTAGGTACTAACCCGACGATGGCCAAAATGATGCGGCCACGGCTCATCAGCAAAGAGCAGGCAAAAATTGTTGCCGACGCGGGTGGTGTGCTGGGCGTGTGGACCCACTTGGCCGACAGTCCGCTGGAGTACGCCCAGCATATCCGGGCACTGGTCGACGTTGTCGGAATCGAGCATGTCTGCCTGGGAACCGATACCAAGATGACCCCGACCTACGTACCTGGCGGTGCAAATCAAAATCGTGGGCGGATTGGTGAACGGACGAATGACGCCTGGCCCGATCAGCAGGTTGGATTTTATTATGCCGTTGTTGATGCCCTGATAAAAGCTGGCTTCTCTGAACCTGAGATTGGCAAAATAGGCAGTGACAATTTCTGCCGCGTGTTCGATTCAGCCACGGCAGGTCACCGCTGAGGTTTACCGGCTTGGCCAGTATGTGAAGGTTCGTTTTCTGGAAGCAGGTTTATCCGCTCGAAGTAATAGGTTCGACGTTCGTTCTCTACGTCGTCGTAAGTGAACATCAGGCGGTGCTGGTTTTTGCGCCAGAAATTGACCAGCACAAAATCGCCGATACAACCGGTCGTGTGGAGAAACAACAGCGTTCCCCACACCACGCCATACGTCGGGAACATAATCCAGGCGACAATCAGGGCGGGTGTTAGTACCAGGAAGGGCATCGCGGCCACAAAGGCCACTTCGCGCAGGTTCATGACGTAATTCTGGGCGTAGGCATAGGCCATCATGCCTTTCCACGACCAGCCGTAGCCAACGCGGGGCGCGCCAACTCGTTTGAAGAAAAGGCCGTGAATGAACTCATGGACCGTAATCAATGGAAAAAAGGCCAGGAAACCGATCAGGAACTGGGTACCGCCAGTGACCAGCATGGCTTTAGACAGCCACTTCGACATACCGGTACCGACAACCCAACCAAACGCCAGCGAGCCAATGAAGATGATCGCAAAACGCAGTCCGGCTTTGGCTTTCTGACCGGTTGTTTTAGTGGCCAACGCGTTCGAAATCGACCGACTCGACGGAGCCATGCCTAACTCGCGAGCCACAAACTGCATCATCTCGTCAATCCTGAACGATTCTATAAGGCGATAATGGCCCGATTCGTGTAACTCCTGAATGGTAGGTTTCATGTAGGGCGAACGGATAGGGGAATTTCAGGCACAACGCCTTGATTGCGTGGCAAGTTTCGCCATCTTGTGCGTGCGATTGCTCAACCCCCATCTTTTTCAGATGCACACGTTCTGGTACACTGCCCGCTTCGAATTTCGGTATCACCTCAGGCAACCAGCTTTTTACCTGTTTTACGGGCTGATGATTGCGCAGGGCTTTTCCTACAGCCTCGACGCCTTCAACGGTGAGCTCATTAGTCTCCCCTATTCAAACACCCCCAGCCTGTTCATCAGCGTTTTCTCGACCGTCGGCGTTCTACTCACGGCACTGGCAGCCCTGCTAACCGGCCAGTCGCTGTTACGCGATCGGACCTACCACGTTGGCGATTATCTCTACGCGCTACCGCTGAATGAACGGCTTTATTTCGCCGGAAAACTGATTGGCGTATTGGGTACGTGTCTCCTGCTGGCCACGGGTACTGTGCTGGGTACGTTGCTGCTTCCACTCTGGGTGACAGCACCGGTTGGGCCATTTCCGCTGTCGGCCATCCTGATCTCGTTCTGCCTGCTGCTGCTTCCCAATCTATTGATCGTCGTCAGCCTGGCTTACGCCTTAACGGCAATCACCCAGCGACTGACAGGGGCTTATCTCGCCATGCTGGCGCTCGTGATTGGGCAAGTCCTGTTCAGGATCGGAGAGGCAACCGTACTCGGTAACGAGCTGCTGCTGTTGCTCGACCCATTTGGCCACGTGTTGATCCGCGAAGCGCTGAGCCAGCAAACGCCAGCTGACCAATTGACCGCCACGGTGCCCATTCCCGATCTGCTGCTGATCAACCGCCTGCTCTGGTTAGGACTCAGCGGTGGCTTGCTGGTGAAAGCAGCTGACCGGTTGACGTTCCAGCACTGGGCTGCTCATGAACCGACTCAGGCAGGGTATGTAGCCTGTTTGAAAACGGCCAACTCGAAGCCCGTTACCGCTGAATCATATCTTTTGACTACCCCTTTACCAACGGTGCATCGCCCATTCACCAGCTACGCCAACTGGCAGATTGTCGGTCGGCTGATCGGACGAGATTTCCTGTACGTGGTTCGGCAACCCGCCTTTGCCGTTGTGTTCCTGTTGCTCGTTCTGTCGATCATCGGCTACGCCACCGGGCTTGGCAACCTGAATGAAACGGGGCAGCGACTGCTACCCTTCACCTCCCGAATGACCTATGTTCGCTTGCCGCTGCTGCTGTTCATCGGCCTGTTTCTGACAGTCTTTTCGGGCGAGCTACTCCATCGCGAACGAAGTTCAGGCCTGTGGCGGCTCGTGGATGCCGTTCCGCTGCCCGGTTGGGTAATGCTCGTGGCAAAATACGGGGCCATGCTCGGCGTGGCCGTCCTGCTCACCCTGACGGTGTTACTGACAGGTCTATCGGTTCAACTGCTGAATGGCCAAACGACCGTAAACTGGCAACTGTACGCCACCGATTTAGTAGTTGATGGCCTGTTTCGGTACGCGCAGCTCATCGCACTGGCCTTTCTCATTCAAACGCTGGTCCCGAACAGACTGGCAGGCCAACTCATATCGGCAGCCACGGTGTTATTGCTTCTGTCCGTTGATCAGCCCGGCCTGAACGGCTCGTGGCTTGCCCTGTACAGTAGCCTGCCCAATTCATGGTCCTATTCAGAGCTGACGGGGTACGGAGACGCTGAAGCCCTACGCTGGGCCTACGCAACAATGTGGTCACTGACAGGACTGGGCTTCCTGTTGCTGGCAACGGGGTTTAGCCAACGGGGCGTGGTAGTGCCCATGCAGGTCATTGGTCGGCGATGGCGGGCGTCGCTGCAACCTGGGTACGTTGTCTGGTTATCGGCCGTAGTAACGGGGATAGTTATTAGCCAGCTCTACCTGCGTTTTCCCGACAGCCAACTGGGGCAAGTCAACTCACCCGTCGCTCATTCACCTATTGCGTATCAGCGCACTACGCAGGTCATAGCGCAGCAAAAGCGATCGATCACCGTTCATTACCAGTATGTTCATGCGCAAAACCTGCCGCGTCTACAGGCCATCGTCCGGCAAACGATTACGGAGGGAAGCAGTTGGCTGGGTACGTTCCCACAGACCGAACTGACCCTTGTTGAAGTGCCTTTCTTCCAATCGACCGGCAGTTTCTCGCCTGATCGTATCGAGATCAGTGAACGGGATGGCTGGTTAACCGATGCCAGCCGCCCTGACGATGCGGGGCAATTTGATCTGTCCATCGCCCGGACGGTAATGCGCTATTGGGTTAGTCAGACACGAACAGGCAATGCGTTGATCAACCAAAGCCTCCCTGACTACCTGGCCCTTCGAATTGTCCAGCAAGTACGTGGCGATGAATGGCTGACCTCTGAACTAGCCCGCCTGCAACGTCATTGCCGAAAGCTAGCCAGCAAAAGCAACGTACCTGACCTGCTGACAGTTCGTGGTCCGTTGTCGCTCACGTGCGTTGGTGAAGTGTGGGGGCATGATAAACTCTGTCGGCAGATCGGCACGTTCGTGCAGGATGCAAACCCGGCCAATACCCAGTCATTCACTACTAGTCTATTGAAAGCTCTGCCCGATTCACTAACGTACCTGGCCACGTACCTGAGCGACCAACCAACGTTTGATTTCCGGATTGGCCGGGTCGGAACGTACCCGGATCGGTTGTCGGTTCAGGTTCGGGCGCACAAATACAGGGCTGATTCGGCCGGGCTGCTAAACGAGCAGTTACTGCGTGATTATGTACCAGTCGTGCTGCTGAATGCGCAGGGCAACGTGGTCTATCGCCAGCTGGTAATGGTCGGTACGGATGGCCGCAGCGATAAACCGGACTGGCTCCCTACTCACCCCGACGCCGTAACGGTACAGATTGACCCGCTGGGCGCGTGGCCTGAACTCAATAAGCGGGATAACCAAAAGCAACTGGCTCGGCTGTAGCCACTTACAACCAGGCCCATCGACTAGTTGACCGTTGAACCCGCTCAATGCCTCGGCATCGATCGGGTTCAACGGTCATGCCTGCTGTCGGTTAGGCGTTCCCGCCGTTCACGTCCAGCAAACTACCGGTAATGTACGAGCCATCGCTCGAAGCCAGCAGCACGTAGGCCGGTGCCAACTCGTCGGGCTGGCCGGGGCGTTGCAGAATGGTTTTGCTGGCCGCTTCCTCGACACCTTCCGGCCCCATACCGGCACCCGGCAGAAACGGCGTATAGATCGGACCCGGCAATACCGCATTCACGCGGATCTTCTGGTCGCCCAACTGCGTGGCCAACGACATGGTGAACGCGTGGATGGCCCCTTTCGTTGAGGCGTAATCGACCAGTTTAGGCTGACCCATTTTACCCACGATACTGCCCGTATTGATGATAACGTCGTTCTCGTGCAGATGCGGCAAGGCCGCCTGTACCATGAAGAAGTAGCCGAGAATATTCGTGTCGAAGGTGCGGCGTAATTGTTCTTCGGTGATGTCGGTAATTTTCTCAACGATGTGCTGATAAGCGGCGTTATTGACCAGAATATTGAGTTTGCCGAACTCAGCTACCGTCTGTTCGACGGCCTCCACACACTTGGCTTTACTACGCACATCCGACGGAATCAGCAGGCATTTTGTGCCAAACTGTTCAGCCAATCGCTTGGTTTCGTCGGCATCCTCCTGCTCCTCGTCCAGATACACGATCGCCACGTTGGCGCCCTCTTTGGCAAACGCCACGGCCACCGCCCGACCAATGCCGCTATCGCCACCGGTCACGAGGGCCACTTTGCCAGCTAGTTTGCCCGCCGCGTTGTAGCTGGACAGATCGCTCTGCGGTTCCGGCGTCATTTTGGCCTGGATGGCCGGAAAATCCTGTACGTCACTTTTCAACTCACCACTTTCAGGGCGTTTTACCTCTTGTTCCATAGATTTAAAGAATCCGTTAACAGTTTGTTTGTCCGGTAAAGCCGGTACTGCCAGTAAGAGACCTGAACGAGGTATATTGTTTGGCAAATAGTCGCCAACGGCCGGTTTATCGGCCATCCGCGGGAGAATGCTATCTTTACAGGTCTAAATCATCATCCGTGTCGCTTTCTTCCGATCATATTCGCCTGTTATTTGGGCTCAAACTCCGTCAGCTTCGTCAGGAAAGAGGCATTTCTGTCAGTGAGCTGGCGCAACGGTCGGGGCTGGCTATCTCTTACATTTCCGAAATCGAGAAGGGGCGCAAGTACCCGAAAGCCGACAAGATTTCGGGCCTGGCCAGAGCTCTCGACGTCGATTATGATACGCTGGTTTCGTTAAAAGTCAATAAGAAACTCGCCCCTATTGCTGACCTGCTCCGATCTAAATTCCTCACCGAAATTCCGCTCGAACTCTTTGGCATCGACCCATCGGACCTGCTCGACCTGCTGGCCGGTGCGCCTGATAAAGTCAGCGCCATGATCCGTACGTTCATGGATATTGCGCTGAGCTACAACATGAGCGTCGAGCGGTTATACCTGACCATGCTCCGCTCCTATCAGGAGATCAACGACAACCATTTCGACGATATAGAGGTGGAAGCCAGCCGATTCCTAACGGAATTTGCCCCGCCAGGGCGCTCCGTTGACACGGGTTTGCTCACGAACCTGCTAAAAACGCGCTACGCCATTACGCTGACCTATTTCGATCCGGCTCAGCAACCGGCCCTGGCGTCGTTGCGGTCGATCTACCGGCCCGAGTCGCACACGCTGCACGTGAACAGCACGCTGACGGAGCCGCAACGAGCCTACGTGCTGGCGCGTGAGGTTGGCTTTCATTACCTCACGCTGAAGGTTCGTCCCTATACCTACGCCTATGTCGAAGCAGAGTCGTTCGAGCAGATTCTGAATAACTACAAAGCCTCCTACTTTGCCGGGGCTGTACTGATTCGCCGCGAAACGATGGTTGACCGGGTCAACGAGCTATTTGCCCGCGACACCTGGAGTAACGAGGCATTACTGGAGGTTATCGATGAATTCGGGGCTACGCCTGAACGCTTTTTTTACCGGCTCAGCAATATTCTACCCCGCGATTTCGGCATCGATCAGCTGTTTTTTTACCGGTTCAACCACGTACCTGGCCAAACCACATTTGCCCTCACCAAAGAGATGCACCTGTCGCGTCAACAGGGACCACGCGGTATGGTCGATGAGCATTTCTGTCGACGTTGGGTAGCGTTGACAAGCCTGCAGGAGCTTGGTTTCCTCCAGCACCATAAAGATTTCACGGGGTCGCTGTGTCGGGCACAGTTGTCGACCTACGCCGATACGGGCCAGACGTTTCTGATCGTTTCGGTAGCGCATCCCCACCGCTCTGACCGCACGGATGGCAGCGCCGGGCAGAATATGAGCGTGTCGATGTGCTTTGCGGTGAATGATACGCTTAAGGCAAAGATGCGCTTTTTGACCAATCCTGACGCGGGTATTCCGCATCGGGTCGTGAACGAAGCCTGCGAGCGCTGCGGCATTTTCGACTGTCGGGAGCGGGTAGCTTCACCAACCGTTTTGCAAAAGAAACGTCAGCTTGACGCCATGAAGGGCGCCCTGGATTCCCTGTAGCGCTCGATGCTGATTGATACCTTGGCATGAAACGCGTATAATTTTTTCGTCCCTCCTGGCGTCGGGATGACAAAAATCTGACTAGTCGATACAACCAGACTGTACATAGTGAACACGGCTCCACCCTCTACCCGAACAGAGATCCTCGCGGGTGTTTCGACCTTCGTTGCCACGATGTACATCATTGTGGTGAATCCGTCCATTCTCAGTCAGAGTGGATTACCCTTTTCGGGCGTGGTCACCGCCACCGTATTGCTCTCGTTCTTTTGTAGCCTGATGATGGGCCTGTACGCCCGCAACCCAATTGTGGTGGCACCAGGCATGGGTCTGAACGCTTTCTTCACGTTTTCGGCGGTAAAAGGCATGGGTATTCAGCCAGAGGTGGCGCTGGGTGCCGTATTTTGGGCGGGCGTACTGTTTCTGTTGCTTACGGTCTTCAATGTGCGCACTGCCCTTGTACGGGCTATTCCAACCCCGCTCCGGTACGCCATCTCGGTCGGTATTGGCCTGTTCATCACACTCATTGGCTTCGAAAACGCCCATTTCATCGTGGCCAGCCCCGCCACACTGGTGCACATGGCCAATTTTCACGACCCAATTGTGCTGACGTTCATGGCGGGCCTGCTCCTGACGGCCCTGCTGGTCGCCCGACGGGTGCCGGGGGCTATTCTGTTAGGCATTACCTTGACCACGGCACTGGCCTGGCCCATTGGCCGCTGGTGGGGCGATGCGTCTGCGATCAACTTCGGACAAGCTACACTAGTCAGTTGGAAGGGCGTAGTGGCCGCGCCCGATTTCAGCCTGATTGGCAAACTCGATCTGATCGGCTCACTGAAATGGTCGCTTGCCCCGGTCATCTTCGCCTTCGCCTTTACGGATCTGTTCGATAGCATCTCCACCTTTGTCGGCGTAGCGGAGGCTTCCGGCTTGCAGGATGAACAGGGTGAACCCCAACACCTGAGCCGATCGCTGCTCACGGATGCCGTAGCTACCACGCTGGCCGGATTCTTTGGCACCAGCCCGGGCACGGCCTATATCGAATCGGCAGTGGGCATTGCCCAGGGCGGCCGGACAGGTCTGGTGGCCGTTGTGGCCGGGATCCTGTTTTTACCTTTTCTGTTCCTGTCGCCACTGCTCTCCATCATTCCAAGCCTGGCAACGGCGCCGGCCCTGGTGCTGGTGGGTACGTTCATGATGCAGCCCGTCACCCGCATTCGATGGACCGAACTCGACGAAGCCATTCCCTGTTTTCTGGCGCTGGTGCTGATTCCGTTCAGCTACTCGATCACGCAGGGCATCATCTGGGGCTTTCTGAGCTGGACAGTCATCAAGCTCGCAGTTGGTAAACGACAGGACGTACCCATAGGCCTGTGGATCGTTGACGCCTTCTGCGTCGGGTCACTGATGATCTAATACGGCCTCACCCGCGCCAATAGGATCATAGGGCCACGTACCTGGGTTGCACGATCAGGTCATTCCGTCTATATTCGTAGCTGCCCGGCACGACCCCTTTTTCGACGATGACCACCGACCTATCCAACCTGACGCTTGATTCTGAGCGACTGCGGCTACTGCCTGTCACGGAAGCCTATACCGATCTGATTTTCCGTGAATTCACGCCGGAGGTGGCCACCTACATGTACCCCCGACCGGCCACTGAACGCAGCGAAACCGAAGCGTTCGTCGAAGCGGCTAAGGCAGCCAATAAAGAAGGAAGCAGTCTGAACATGGTTATCACCGACCGGCAGTCGGGGGATTTTATCGGCTGTGCCGGTCTGCACAAGCTAGCCGACAAACGACCAGAATTCGGGATCTGGGTAAAACAGTCAGCGCATATGCACGGCTACGGGCGGGAAGCGATCTATACCATGAAACACTGGGCCGATGATCATATTCCGTACGAATACCTCGTTTATCCCGTCGATTCGCGGAACATGTCGAGCCGGAAAATCCCGGAGTCGATGGGCGCGGCCATCATCAGCCAGTATGACGGACTGGGCGGAATGGGCCAGGACTTGACGCTGATCAAATACCGCATTGACCGGGGCATGGGACACCGGGCGACCGCAATATAGCGGTGCAGCGTAACCAGCGCGCCCGTTTACCGGTTGTCTTCACAACCGTTCCTTTTATTCGATGCCAATTTTAACCGATTCGTTTGCCGACCGGGCCATCCGCTTTTACCTCAGCCAACAGCCACCCGCCCAGTTGCCAGCCGGTGTGTCGGCCATGAATCCGTATGCTGATCCGGTTGTTCAGGACATCATCCAGCAGTTCTATACAAAATTTTACAACGACAACCAGCCGCGCGTTTTTGTGCTGGGAATCAATCCGGGTCGGTTTGGCGCGGGCGTGACGGGCCTGTCTTTCACAACGCCGCAAAACCTGACGCGCTACTGCGGCATACCGAACAACCTACCGCCTACGCCTGAACTATCGAGTCGGTTTATCTACAGAGTAATTGACGCATTTGGCGGTGTCGAGGCCTTCTATGGCCGCTTCTTTTTATCGTCATTGTACCCGCTGGCGCTGGTAAAAGACGGCAAAAACTACAATTTCTACGACGACAAAGCCACCACGACGGCCCTTTGGCCAGTTATGGTCGATAGCCTTCACCAACAGCAGGCATTTGGTTGCGATAAGCGGGTGGCCATTTGTCTGGGTCGTAAAAACGAGGGTTTCCTGAAACGGCTCAATGACGAGCAGGGATTTTTCGGACGAATCGTCACCGTCGATCATCCCCGTTACATTCTCCAGTACCGCTCGAAGTATCTGGAACAGTATGTTGATACGTACCTACAAGTACTGACGGATTGCTTACCTGAGTCATTTTAGGGGTAGCGACCAACCAGGCAGGAGCATCTGGTAAGCGTTGAGCAGTTGGGTTGTGCTCTCTCGTATATCGTGGTCGGTGGCTGGGTGGCAACGAAGCGCTTCGCTGGGGCACGGCCTTTACTCTGGCAGAATTACCCGCCTTTCTGGTGCATTTATCATAAATGCGGGGTGCCGTGAACTATGCTGACAAAATATTTCTTTTACCTTTGCGCTTCATCAGCCAACTAAAACGCCACAACTCTGTGGCGTTTTTCATAAGAACAATACTCTATTAAGTCGATATAGTTAATACATTATGCAGATCGACAATCAGGCTGAGCCTGTTTCTGAACCCATATCCGCTGTCTCTGTTGCGCCAGCCATCGACCTCAACGGCATGTCTGTTGTCATTCAGGGCGAGCAGGCTGACCAGAAAGCCGTAGCCCTGCGAAAGGCGTACCCAGCCGCAAAAATCACGACCGAGCCACCGCCTCCTATCTGGCGGCGACGTACCCGGACCGAGATTGCGATCTACGTAACGGCAGCCCTGTCGCTGATGATTGTGGGGCATTTGCTCTTCAGCTATTTCACACTGGATCGCATTACGGTACTGGCAACGTCTGTTCGGGTCGAACCCGAATTTTTCTATTTTCTGATGGCCGGTTTTGTGGCCCAGATGATCGATGGCGCCCTGGGCATGGCCTATGGCGTCACGGCCACAACGTTTCTGATGAGCGTGGGCATCAGCCCCTTACATGCCACGGCCAGCGTGCACAGCTCCGAAATTTTCACCTCGGGCGTCTCGGGCTACATGCATCTTAAGTTTGGCAACATCAACAGCAAACTGTTCAAAGCCGTCTTGATCCCGGGTGTCATCGGCGCTGCGCTCGGTGCCTGGCTCATCTCCGAACTATCGTCGTTTGAGCAGTACGCCAAGGCGCTACAACCCATCATTTCGGTCTATACGGCCATTCTGGGTATCCTGATCATTCGAAAGGCGCTCGTCAAACGGATTGTCAAAAAACCGATCAAAAACATCGGTATGCTGGCCTGGACGGGGGGCTTTCTCGATTCAATCGGCGGCGGCGGTTGGGGACCGATCGTGAACTCCACGCTCATTGCCAGCGGTCGCCATCCGCGCTATACGATTGGCTCGGTCAACCTGGCTGAATTCTTTATCTCGTTTGCCTCGTCGGTGGTTTTTGCTCTATATGTCGGGCTTGGCAATTACGGCCTGGTGATCCTGGGTCTGATCCTGGGCGGCAGCATTGCAGCGCCCATCGCCGCTCATCTAGCCCAACGGTTGCCCGTTAAAACCATGATGGTATTGGTTGGCATCGTCGTGATCATCGTAAGTTTGCGGAAAATTATTCTATTCTTTTAGTCATTAAGTAGTCATTCAGCTTTGCTGTTGCTAGGTTGTCAGTCGGTCTTTCTTTAGCAATGACCATCCATGACAGCGAAGCTGAACGACAGTTCTTCTATGAAAAAGCAGACCAAAGCCATACGTACCCAGACGAAAAAAACGCAGTATCGGGAGCACTCGACCCCCCTGTTTCTAACGTCTAGTTTCACCTTCGAAAGTGCTGAGCAGGGCAAAGAGCTCTTCGAGGAAACCATCGAAGGAAACATCTACAGCCGGTTCTCGAACCCCAACGTCACCGAGTTTGTCGACAAGGTTTGTATGCTGGAAGGGGCCGAAGAAGGCATTGCCACGGCAACGGGTATGGCGGCGGTGTTTGCGTCGATGGCTGGTCTGTTAAAATCGGGTGACCACCTGGTTGCCTGTCGGGCCCTGTTCGGTTCGGCGCATCAGATCATTACCCAGATCCTGAGCAAATGGGGCATCACCCACACATACGTCGACGCGACGGCGACGGAAGCGGAGTGGGAAGCGGCCATTCAGCCGAACACCAGAATGGTGTACCTGGAAACCCCCTCCAATCCAGGGCTTGAACTGGTCGATCTGGCCATGCTGGGTCGGTTGAAAGAGAAGTACGGCTTCATTCTGAACGTCGACAACTGCTTTGCCACGCCTGTTCTGCAAACCCCACTCGACTTCGGCGCCGATCTGTCTGTTCACTCAGCGACCAAGTTCTTCGACGGCCAGGGTCGGGTGTTAGGTGGCATCGTTGTGGGCCGTGCCGATCTGATTGCGCCGATCCGGTTCTTCGCCCGCCATACTGGTCCGTCGCTGTCGCCATTCAACGCCTGGACATTATCGAAAAGTCTGGAAACGCTTGATTTGCGCATGGAGCGGCATTGCTCGAATGCGTTGGCACTGGCTGAGTCGCTGGAGAATCATCCCGACGTAGCCACGGTGAAGTATCCGTTCCTGCCTTCGCATCCGCAACACGATCTGGCCAAATCGCAGATGAGCGCCGGGGGTGCCATTGTGACCATCGAACTGGAAGGTGGTTTTGAGCGCGTGCAGGCCTTCATGGAGGCGTTAGAGATTCCAACGCTTTCATCGAACCTGGGTGATTCGCGCACGATCGTGACCAACCCGAATACAACCACGCATGCGAAGCTGAAGCCCGACGAAAAAGCAGCGCTGGGCATTACGCCGGGCCTGATCCGTATCTCGGTTGGTCTGGAACACATCGATGACCTGATCGCCGATTTTGAGCAGGCAGCGACCGTGAGCGCGGAGATTTTGAAAGAACGCGTCTAATCACCTGATTCGCCCTCACCAGCCAATGGTAACCCGCCTCACCCTCCTGCTGCTCCTGATCACGCAGTTTGCCGTAGCCCAGACAGCGCCAAAGCCGTTGCGGATTGGCATTGCGGGGTTGACGCACGCACACGTGAACACGATACTCAGTCGGCTGAAAAAAGGCGATCTTGTTTTGGTTGGCATTGCCGAGACCAATCTCGATCTGGCCGGGCGACTGGCCAAGCAATACGGGTTTGATAGGGCGCTGGTTTATCCGACGATCGATGAGATGCTGACTAAAGGCAAGCCGGAAGCCGTGCTTGATTTTGGAGCCATCGCCGATCACGTGAAGACCGTTCGGGTTTGTGCGCCGCGTGGCGTTCATGTCATGGTTGAGAAGCCGCTTGCCACGACCTATGCCGATGCCGTTCAGATGGCAGCACTGGCCAGAAAGCACAAGACCCAGTTACTAACGAATTACGAAACAACCTGGTACGGCAGTAATCACCGTGCTTATGCCGTGGCCAATGTAGACAGGGCCATTGGCGATATTCGGAAGATCGTGGTACATGATGGGCACGAAGGACCGAAAGAAATTGGCTGCAATCCGGAGTTTCTGGCCTGGCTGACAGACCCGGTCGCCAACGGAGCCGGTGCGCTGTTCGACTTTGGCTGCTATGGCGCCAACCTGTCGACCTGGCTCATGCAGGGCCAGCGACCAACATCGGTGCGGGCGGTGACCCAGCAGATCAAACCTGATCTCTATCCGAACGTTGACGACGAAGCGACCGTTTTACTAACGTACCCGAAGACACAGGCCGTTATTCAGGCATCCTGGAACTGGCCATTCGGGCGCAAGGATATGGAAGTGTATGGTCAGACCGGGTACGTTAGCACGATCGATGGCAACCGGATGCGCGTGCGGTTAAAGGCGGACAAAGCTGAACGGACCCTGGAAGCCCCCCAAACGGAAGCCCCCGCCACCGACCCGTTCACGTACCTGGCCCGTCTGCTCCGCGGTGAAACCAAACCCGACGTGCTTACGTCACTAGAGAATAACCTGATTGTTGTTCAGATTTTAGATGCCGCCCGGCAGTCGGCCAAAACGGGTAAAGCGGTTGTCTTGAAGTAGCGTATGATAGGCCCGCAACTTATACTCTGGTCGTTTCTGATTGTGTTGCCAATCAGCACATTCGTCTGGAGTTTTTTGCTGGTCTATCCGTGGCGTTATTTCAGACAGTATGTGCTTGGTCATGCTGTGCTAGTCGTCGTTTATGTCGCGCTACTTCGCTTGCTGGTTCATGCTGAATCCGATCCAGACGGCCTACGTTTCGCATGTTGGCTAGTCGTGGCGGGTTATGGTCATTGCTTACTGGGCACATTAGCTGCCTTTTTCAGCCGAAAGAAGTTCTTACGATACGTATGATTACCGAATCCACCTCCCCCACTCTCGAATCGCTTTCAGCCCAATTAGCGGGCCTGAATGAGATCGATGCGCTCCGAAAATTAACGGCGCTTTTCCCCGGCCAGGTCGTTTTCTCGACGAGCCTGGGCTACGAAGATCAGGTCATTACCGATCTTATTGCCCGACACGAGCTACCCGTTCGTCTCTTCACGCTGGATACCGGCCGTATGTTCGGTGAGACGTATTCGGTCTGGAACAAGACGCTGAGCCGCTACGGGCTGCCTATCGAAACGATGTTTCCCGATCAGGTCAAGATCGAACAGCTCATGACCGCCAAGGGTCCATACAGCATGTATGAGTCCGTAGAAAACCGGAAAGAATGCTGCTTTATTCGCAAGGTAGAGCCGTTGAACCGGGCACTGGCAGGCCAGAAAATATGGATCACCGGCATCCGGGCCGAGCAGTCGAACAACCGGCACGACATGACGCAGCTGGAGTGGGACGAAGCCCATCAATTGTTCAAATTCCACCCGTTGATGAACTGGTCATTTGATGACGTAAAGGCCTACGTCAAAGAGCACAACGTACCCTACAACCCACTGCACGACAAAGGGTATGTCAGTATTGGCTGTCAGCCCTGCACCCGCGCCATTCAGCCCGGCGAAGATTTCCGCGCCGGCCGCTGGTGGTGGGAAGACAACTCGAAAAAAGAATGCGGTCTACACACGCACGAAGAAGTATTCAAACCGTAATGCCTTCAGTTTACAGTTGTCTGTTTACTGTCTTCTGTTGCGCTGCTAATCAGCGAAGCAACAGAAGACAGTAAACAGACAACTGTAAACTGAGAATGGTACACCGTTATTATGGATTATTTAGATCAACTCGAATCGGAAGCGATTCACATCATGCGGGAAGTGGCCGGTCAGTTTGAGCGGCCTGCTTTGCTGTTTTCGGGCGGTAAAGACTCGATCACGCTCGTGCACCTGGCTCGCAAAGCGTTTCGCCCCGGCAAATTCCCGTTCCCGCTCGTGCATATCGACACGGGACATAATTTTCAGGAAGCCCTTGACTTCCGCGACTGGCTGGCCGACAGCCTCGGCGAAAAGCTCATTGTCAGGTACGTTGAAGACACGATCCGTACCCGGAAACTGAAAGAACCCACCGGCCGCAACGCGACCCGCAACGGCTTGCAGACCTTCACTCTACTCGATACCATCGAAGAATTCGAGTTCGATGCCTGCATTGGTGGTGCCCGCCGCGATGAAGAAAAAGCACGCGCTAAAGAACGTGTGTTCTCGGTGCGCGACGAGTTCGGCTCGTGGGACCCCAAACGGCAGCGTCCCGAATTGTGGAACCTCTACAACGGCCGGATCCACAAAGGCGAAAACGTGCGCGTGTTTCCCATTTCGAACTGGACCGAACTCGACGTCTGGAATTACATCCGCCGCGAAAACATCGCCCTGCCAAGCCTCTATTTTGCCCATGACCGTGAATTGCTGCTCCGCGACGGTAAGCTGATGGCCACTGCCGGCAACGTGATTCAACCCGAAGCCGACGATGAGCGGGTAACGCGCCGGGTACGTTTCCGTACCGTTGGCGACATCTCCTGCACCGCCGCGTCTGAATCAGATGCCGATTCGCTCGACGAAGTCATTGCCGAAATTCAGGCTACGCGCGTGTCTGAACGGGGCGAAACCCGCATGGATGACCAGCTCTCCGAAGCCGCCATGGAAGACCGCAAGAAAGGCGGTTATTTTTGATTGCAGAAGCAGCTACTATCTTTACTTCATGAAAATCAGCGACTTCCAGACACTACAAACCTATCTTCGGGAACAAGACATCTTCGGACGTTTTGGCTTGAGTCGGATCGGTGTGTTTGGGTCGTTCATTCGAGGTGAGGATTTTCGGGATATTGATCTGCTTATCGAGGAGGACATTCCTTATCAGACGTTAATAGCGCTTCGAAATGAACTTCAAGCCGACTTAACCATTCCAATCGATTTAATGATTCGTCGTTATGCAGAGCCAATCATCCTACGCAGTGCGTTGAAAGACATTCGGTATGCCATCAACGCCTAAGACCGATCTGGTATATTTCTTACGGATTCTGGAAGCAATTGGTAAGATTAATACGTACACCAGTGGCTATGAAGATCCTTACGTCTTTTTCGAGGCTAATGACCAGAAGGACTTTAATGCTTCATTGTTATTGTTGATGCATATTGGCGAGCAGGTTAGTCGAATCAGCGAGCCACTCAGAAACGCATACACGCAGATACCCTGGACAGCGATTAAAGGATTTCGAAATATCATTGCCCATGATTACGTAAATGTTGATCGGTTCATTGTTTTCGATACGATCAGGCAGCAACTTCCTGATTTACAACTACTAATTGAGCACATCATTCGCACAGAGATGGCCCACGGAACTTTCGACAAAACGGATTACGATCTCTCCAAAGAAAGCACCTACTATCGGCACATCGACTTTGAAAAAATAGCTTAAATGGATTTACTACGTTTTATAACCTGCGGGAGCGTTGATGATGGGAAAAGTACCCTCATTGGTCGTCTGCTGTATGATTCCAAATCAATCCTGGCCGATCAGCTCGAAGCCATCGAGAAGGCCAGCAAAAGCCGGGATAATGGCGAGGTCGATTTAGCCTTGCTGACCGACGGCCTCCGCTCGGAACGCGAACAGGGAATCACCATCGACGTGGCGTACCGCTACTTCCAGACGACGGCCCGCAAGTTCATCATTGTTGATGCACCGGGGCATATTCAGTACACCCGTAACATGGTGACGGGGGCATCGAACTGCCAACTGGCTATCGTGCTGATCGATGCGCGGCATGGTGTGGTCGAGCAGACCCGTCGGCATTCACTCATCGCCAGCCTGCTTGGTATCCGGCACGTTGTGGTGGCGGTGAACAAAATGGACCTGGTTGATTTTTCGCAGGATGTGTTCTCCAACATCTGCATTCAATATGCTGATCTGGCCCAGAAACTGTCAATTCCCGACATCACGTACATTCCGTTGAGCGCCTTGAATGGGGATAACGTGGTTGATAAATCCTCGTCGATGCCCTGGTATGAAGGCACGACGTTGCTTAATCACCTCGAAACCATTGAAATCCGTCAGGATGACAGCCAGACCCAGGGCCGCCTGCCGGTGCAGCTGGTTATTCGGCCACAAACGGCTGAACTACCCGACTACCGGGGTTATGCCGGAAAAATTACCTGCGGCTCGTTCCGCGTGGGTGAGGTCGTTACCGTATTACCTTCTGGCGAAAGCTCGACTATTTCCCGGATTGAAACCAATGAGCAGGACGTACCTGAAGGGCATGTCAACCAGTCGGTTATTCTTCACCTGACCGATAACATCGACATCAGCCGGGGTGATTTGATCGTGCCAACGGTTAACCAGCCAGTACTGAGCCAGAACGTCGATGCGATGCTCTGCTGGATGGATACCAAGAACTTATCGGTTGGTAGCAAGTACGTGTTACAAGTAGGTACGTCGCGTACCCGTTGCTCAGTCCGGGCTATCCCCTATCAGCTTAATATTGAGACCTACGAACAGATCGAGGGCGTAGATACACTGAAACTGAACGACCTGGCGCGCGTCGTGCTGCGCACCGCCCAACCCGTTGCCTTCGATCCATATGGTCAAAACCGGGCCAACGGCGGCGCCATCCTGATCGACGAAACCAGCAACGTGACGGTTGGAGCGCTCATGCTCCAGGGTGAAGCGGCATAACTTTAGTTTACTGTTTACTGTTTACAGTCTTCTGTTGCGCTGCCGGTGATACTTGATCCCTCAGGAGCAGCGCAACAGAAAACAGTAAACAGTAAACTCAACACACATGACCATCGGCACTATTATTCTCGCGGCGGGCGAATCATCGCGGCTGGGGCAACCCAAACAGTTGCTGGAAACGAACGGCGTACCCCTCATTCGCCACATGGCCCAACTGGCCCACGACCTGGCTACCGGGCCGGTGGTAGTGGTCGTTGGGGCCAACGCGGAAGCCGTTACGGCCGCGCTTCACGACCTGCAGGTACGTATCGTTTCTAATCCCGACTGGAAAGCCGGCATGGCCAGTTCGCTCAAAATCGGCGTTGAGACCCTGGAAAAGACGTTTCCAGAAGCCATTCTTGTCTTGTTGACCGATCAACCGCACGTGAGTCGCGCCCTGATCGAGCAACTGATCGACACGGCCGCGTCGTCGCACAAAGCCATTGTTGCCAGCCAATACGGTGATGTTCAGGGCGTACCTGTGCTGTTCCGACCCGAATTTTTCGACGCGCTGAAATCCCTGACCGGCGACACCGGGGCCAGAAAAATCATCCAGAAACACCCCGACGAGGTAGTCAGCGTCCCCTTCGACCAGGGCATTGTTGACCTGGATACGCCGGAGGACGTAGCCAGGTGGCGGGAACAACATGAGCCGCAGGGGCTATAGTCTACCCGGCGCAGGAAGCGGCATCTACAAACCCTGATCGATAGCAAACCGCATCAGGTCGGCGGTGCTGCTGGTGCCCAGTTTGAAATGAATATTGCGCCGGTGCGTTTTAATCGTCAGCGGACTCAGATGCATTCGGGCCGCAATGGTTTGGGTGTCGAGGCCCTGCCGGATGTACCGGATGATGCTTAGTTCGCGGGGTGTTAGCTGGAGGCGACGGGCAAAATCGTCGGCGGCGGGTTGGGTAACCGACTGATTCAGGGCTGGGTCGAAGTAGCGATGCCCGTCAGCTACAGCCTGTAAGCCAGTCAGCAGTTCCTGCCGGGTAGTTGTTTTGAGCAGATACCCCTGCACGCCCAGCCGCTGCGCCTCGTCTACCACCCGGCTTTCGGCATACATGGTCAGAAACACGATGGTCACCGCCGCAAAGTCACGCAGCAGCACCTCCGCAATGGTGAGGCCCGATTGCTGGGGCAGGTTCAGATCGAGCAGAATGAGGTGGGGCCTGGTTTGATGGACCAATGGAATAACCTGATTGCCTTCGTAGGTCTGGCCAACGACCTGCCAGCCGAGTTCGGTGGTCAGCAAACTGCTCAGGCTGTCGTTGAACAACGGATGGTCATCAGCTACCAGCACGCGGGTGGGTATCGGCAGGGGGGTTGGCATACGGCAGCGTAACAGTGGTGAGCGTACCCAACGGGCCGCTCTCGGTGGTCAGCAAGGCCCCGATGTAGTCGGCCCGCCGACGCATGTTTTTCAGGCCGATGCCTGATGCCGCCGTTGGTGGCTGCGTAACGCTGCTGACGGAATAGCCGATACCGTCGTCCTCTACTGACAAATATAAGTGGTCGGGATGATAGATCAATTGCACCACGACCCGTTGCGGCCGGGCGTGTTTGAGGGCATTATTGAGCAGTTCGCGGGCAATCCGGTAGAGGTTGATATCGACATCGAGCGGAAGCGGATGCAGCGATCCGTAGGTAACAAACTGAATGAGTACGCCTCCCGACTGCGTTTGCGTTAGCCAGTTCACAGCTTCGGCCAGCGTTTGCCGCAGCCCAAGCCGGGCAAACTGATCGGGCATGAGGTGATGGGCAATCAGCCGCAGATCGTCGATAGACTTGGTAATCAGGGTGATCGAGGAGGCCAACTGCCCGGTTTGTAACGGCGATGGCTGCGTGTGTAACCCAGCTAGTTCGTGCCGGAGCAGGCCCAGCGTGGCCCCCAGGTCATCGTGGAGGTCGCGGGCCAGCCGCTGGCGTTCTTCTTCCTGCGCCAACACCACCTGCCGCGAACTTTCGCGCTCCAGTTGCCCAAGCTGAAGCAAGGCCCGCTGCCGGTCGGCATTGAACCGATAGGCCAGTGCCGCCGCCAGCACCACCGCTTCAAACGCCAGCACCGGCGCGATAACGACGTTGGTATAGGCAACCAGATACACCGGTAACCACCACCCGGCCAGTACATAATACAGCAACAACAGCAGTAAAGGCACTAAGGCAACCGTGAGCCAATACGCTTCCATGCGTCGTTTATAGAGTCCCCAGCCCAGGCAGACGAGCATCGTCAGGACATATAAAGGCCCACCCCAGCCCGACAGCCGACGTACCCAGGGGTTCTGGGGAATGAGTGCCGCGCCAACCGCCAATATGGCTAATACCAGACACAAACCAACGCCCCAGCGGTGCAGGTACGTAGCACCCAGCCTGTCGACCCGCAGATAGCGGAGGTAGAACAGCCCCTGAAAGACCAGCATGGCCAGCAGCATGCTGTAGCCAACGCCCGGATCGGCCAGCCAGCCCGGATCGGCAATGAACGTACCGAACTGCCCGTAAATGTTCAGGACATACGTACCTAAAGCAAGGATATACAGGCTATAGAACCCGTAAAAACGTTCGCTGGTATAGGCAAACAGAAAAATACCCAGCAGACAGACCAGGGCCAGACAGCCAAACAAACCACTCTGAAAAAACAACTCGCTGCTGTTGGTCTGGATAAACGCCCGCTCGGCATAGAAGCGCAGCAGGGCCTTGCTTACCCCCTGCCGGGGGTTGACTTTAGTGTGCAGCACCACCCAAACGACCTGCCTGGGCGGCACCACCACCCGGAAGGCATGGAGCCGGTCGGGAAGCGGGCGTTGCGCTACGGGCATCTGCCAGCCGCTGATCTGCTCGCTCAGCAGATGGCCCGTGGCAGCATACACCCACACCTGAGCCGTATCGAAGAAGTGCTGCTGCAGGTGCAGGATGTAGGGTTGTGGGGTGGCCGTGGCGTTTCCGACCCGAAACCGCAGGTAATGATGCCGTTGGTCGCCTCCATAGTTCACCACGGCTTCGGCAACCGGGCGAAAGGGCACCGTAGCCAGTCCCTGCGCCGAGACAGCCCGGCTGGTATCGAACCGCGCCAGGTACCCCGCCAGGTCCGACGACCGGAACCCGGCACCGGGCCGCAGCACCGGCGGGTCAGCCCAGCTTCGCAGGGGCAATAGCAACCAGAACAGGATAAACACAGTGCGCATCGGGGCAAAGCTAAGCGGAACGGATACGCTGAAAATTACCTACTTGGGAGTATTTTACTCATTGCTTTCCCGGCGTAACCTTGCCCAAATGAATTGGCGATTTTTCAGTTGACACGCTTCGGGATGGGTAACCTGTTTTCCTTTACGACCAAAATCCCGGCCTGGCTCATCACCGGTGTACTCTTCGGGCTTTCCTGGCCGAACTATCCCGTTGAAACAGGCTGGCTGGCGTGGTTTGCGCTGGTTCCGCTGTTGCTGCGGGTGCGGCGGGTAGGGTCGTTCCGGGAGCATGTGCGCGTCACGCTGCCTGCTTTTCTGCTGTTGCCCCCGCTGGTGTGCTGGTGGTTGAGTTACTTCAGCCCGTGGGCTGTGCCGGTCATCTGGGTGTCGCAGGTGCCATTTCTCTGGCTGCCCGTCGCCCTGTTCTATCCCTTGCAGAAGCACCTGGGCTGGCGACAGGCGTTGCTGTTGCTGCCCCTGCTCTGGACGGTTTGGGAGTGGGCCTGGCTGTATCTCAGCGATGTCAATATGGCGGTGGGGAACCCAGCCTACACCCAGGCCCGACTGCTCTTTCTGAATCAGTTTGTCGACCTGACCGGGCAGTGGGGGCTGCTATGCTGGGTACTTGGTATGAACGTCCTGATTGCCCGCCTCTGCGATGCATCGGCTACCTGGTCGCGGACCAAACAGGTGGGGCGGCTGGCACTGGGTGTGGGCGGCTGGCTGGCCGCACCCGTGCTCTACAGTGCGGTAGTCCTGAACGTACCGGCGCTGGTAGTTGACCGAAAAGCTACTCCCGTTCGGGTGGGGCTGGTGCAGACCAACGAAGACTCCTACGCCGCTCACACCGATTCGAGCGATACAGCGGTGCTTCAGCGATTGGTTCGGTTGAGCATAAAAGCAGTATCGACTACGCCTGGTCGAACGCCTGGCCGACCCGACATGGTGATTGCACCGGAAGGGGCCTTTCCCCTCCCCCTGATGCACGATTCAATCCTGTTTGCGGGGCTGCGGCAGTACGTGCAGTATTGGAACGTGCCGTTTGCCACCGGTCTGATGACCCCGATAGACAGTACCCATTTTTACAACGAAGCCTTCGTGTTTACACCCGAACTGAGCCGGGTCTATGAACCCCTGCACCTCACCCCCGCCGATCTGAAGGTGTATCGCAAGCAGCACATCATGGTCTTCGCCGAAGACACGCCCTGGTTGCTGCGCTGGGCCAACCGCTGGATTCGTGGCGGGAAACCGGCCGTGACAGTCGGCGATCAGCCCTACGCATTCCGGTTTGCTGACCAGCAGAAAAACCCGCGCACCGTAGCCATGTCGATCTGCTGGGAGCAGCTTTACCCAAACACCATTGCGGCCCTGACCCGCGAAGGTCCGGCCGATCTTCTGGCGTTCATCATGAACGATGGCTGGTTTTATGACTCGCCCGGACCGGGTATGTTGCTGACCTTTACGCAGTTGCGGGCTATTGAAAACCGCCGGTCGGTGGCCCGTTGCTCCAATCAGGGCTATTCAGGCTATGTAGACCCCTTCGGACGGGTGGTGTCGGTACTGCCTCGCCGCCAGGAAGCTGTGGGGCACATTTTGGTGCAAACCAACACCAGACTGACCTTTTTCACCCGTCATCCCAACTGGTTTCCAATCACCTGCGGGCTGGTGTTGGCCGGGTGGCTCATGCTCTGGAATCGAGCGGCTAAAAAATCGCAACAGCCTCTCGTTCGGAAGAAACTGGTAACCTCTTAATCGTCTAAACCAATCCTCCATGAAAAAGGGAATACACACCGCTTCTTTTTTACTACTGCTGCTCGTAGTACTGTCCACGAACCAGGTAATGGGGACGACAAGCAGGTTTTGTTGTACCGCTAGCTGCATACAATGTCAAGCCCTTTCGGCCCCCTTTCCTGGGGGCATGTTTCTGCCAACAAGGACGGCCAACTCCACCGCCTGGGCCAGCACCCGCACCACCCTGTCGGCCGATCTGGACTACGCCAATGTGGTGTCGCGGGTAGAAGAACGGCTGCGAAAAAAACTCGGAAAGTCGGGAAGTATTCAACTTACCGGCAGCGACTTCAGCACCTTCGCCCAGGCGGGCCGTACCCAGCTTGTCTACACCAGCGAGAGCGAAACGGCGACCTTCACCATGGACATCGGCAAGGCCGATGCCCTGAATGCCCAAACCTGGACTCTCCCGGCCGACCTAACCAACCAGTTGGACAACGTGGAACGCCGCGATTTTGTCAGCCCTGGCACCATTCCGGCCAGTCTGCGCTTGCCGGGGGTCACCCACGCCACCCGCTTTCGGGCGGCCAACCGGCTCTTTACCAGCTACCGGCAATATGCCATCAAACCCGCTGAAATTGAGTTTCTGGGCTACTCGGTCGACCGGAAGGTGGGCCAGGATTACGAAACCGATTCCCCCACCGATGCCTCGTCGTTTGCTGTAGTACCCCTGGGGCTAGGAGCCAGTTTCACCACCAGGGTACTCATTGACGACCCCGACGATGAGACAGGCACCATCCAGTCGGATACACTCAGCGTCGATGGGTTCGGCACCCTGAAAACCCCCAACGGTACCTTTCAGGCCCTGCGCTACACCGTCCGCTCCACCATACGGGTATACGACATGTCGGGAGGCGGCACCCCTACCGAAGACGACCTGCTTGATGAAGGCAGTATACTGCGGGTGGGCTGGGTGACCAAAGAAGGGTACTGGATTCTGGCCGATTATACCGACTACAATGCCACCACCGGAGCAGCCACGCTGAGCAACCTCAATTATACAGCTATTGTACCCACAGCGAGTTTGTCGCCCACCTTCACCGGAACTAACTGCGGGTGCGGGCGATAACCCATCAACCAGATCGTATGAACCAGTTTCTCTTTCTCATCGTACTTGCCTGCTTCGCCATCACGGCCACGCAGGCGCAAACCACAGTCATCATCAACTCACCCACGCAGAGCGGCAATGCCGTAGGAGAGTTCAATACGGTCGTGGGATCGGGTAATGCGGGGGCGGCCCTGAGCACAACGGCCCTCAACAATACGTTTGTGGGCTACGATGCGGGCAGTGGCGTGATCTCTGGCACGGCCAACACCTTCGTAGGTACGTCGGCGGGGCAGTCCACCACGTCGGGGAGCCAGAATACCTTTGTCGGAACGGCATCGGGCTATAGCAGCCTGACCACCTCGGCCAATACCTTCGTGGGCAACCAGAGTGGCTTCAACACCAGCAGCAGCGGCAATACGTTCATTGGTTCCTGTGCGGGTCAGGCCAATACGGCCGGGCTGAACAACGTATTTGTGGGGGCCTGTTCGGGGGGCGGCAACCAGACCGGCAGCAACAACACCATCGTGGGCAACGGGGCAGGGCCAGCCTCGTTCAACTCCGACGATAATGTTTATTTCGGCTACAACACGGGCCGCAGCGACCGGGGCCGGGGCAATACCCTGCTGGGTACCGAGGCCGACGTGCTGGCCGGTAGCGGGCCGCTCTACAACGCCACGGCCATTGGCTACGGGGCGCGGGTGCGGGTGAGCAATGCCCTGGTGCTGGGCAACGGGGCCAACGTGGGGGTGGGTACGTCGGCCCCAACGGCGCGGCTCCATGTGGTCGGTCATCAACCCGGCGAGTCGGGCCTGCGCCTGGAAACGCTGACGAATCAAAGCCAGCCGGTAGCCTCGACCCCTGCGTTTCTGACTGTCGATGAGCAGGGCAACGTCGTGCTGGGTCGTCCGCGTTTGCAGATCGACACGCCCAGCCAGTGGGCCGACCGGGTTTTTAAGCGGGGTTACCGGCTAAAATCGCTGGCCGACGTGGGGCGGTTTATTCAGAAAAACGGTCATTTGCCCGACGTACCCAGTGCGGCCACCGTGGCCAAAGAAGGCATTGATCTGGTCCACATGAACGCGCTGCTGTTGCAGAAAATAGAGGAACTGACCCTTCACGTCATCCGGCTGGAAAAGCAGGTAAACCGGAAACACGTTTATGCCAAAAGGCGGTAAAAGCTGACCGGTAAACTACGAAGCTGTTTAAACTTTCGGTTTTCGTCGTTTTTGAGGCGGTTTTTGTCATCCCGAAGTATGAGCGGTTCGCCGTTGCGAGATCCTGGCGTTCCTTCTAAAAAAGATAGATTCTTCCGTCAGAACGCCAGGATCTCGCAACGGCGAACCGCTCATACGTCGGGATGCCAAGAGAAAGCCAATTAGAAACGTTTAAACAGCTTCGTAGTTTGTCTAGCCTTGATAACCGACATTATCATATTTTTTTGCGACTGGTTTACTTTGTGAAAATGGTTTGAATCGCTAAAAATAATGCACTGCCCATCAGCATCGGACTTACTGTTGTTGATATAAACAGGCTGAGGTACAAACGCGCTGTTTGTACCTCAGCCTGTTCAGTTTTGTTAATACAGCACCCGATCCAGCGTGATGGGCAGGTCATAAATGCGTTTGCCGGTGGCGTGGAAAACAGCGTTGGCGATGGCGGCGGGCATACCCACAATGCCAATTTCGCCGAGACCTTTGGCCCCCAGCGGGTTTACGATCTCGTCGTGTTCTTCGACAAAAATTACATCGAGGTCATGAATATCGGCGCACACAGGGATGTGGTATTCGGCGAAATTATGGTTCATGAACCGGCCGTAACGGTGGTCCATTTTGCTGTCTTCCTGCAACGCGCTGCTGATACCCCATACCATGCCGCCGATGATCTGGCTGCGGGCCGTGCGGGGGTTCATGATGCGGCCACCCGCCACAGCCGTTACCGCCCGTGTTACCGTCACCGTCCCTAGATCCTCATCCACCTCTACCTCGACAAACGCCGCCGAGTGAGTGTGCTTTGAATACTTGCCTGACACGAGTGGATTCGGCATCGATGTGGAGGTTTCGCTGACAGCCCTACCGCCGTTCATGGCTACGATGTCGACTAGTTTCATCGACACGTGTGGGTCTTTTTTCAGGCGCATTTCGCCTTCAAAAAACGTGACGTCTTTCCAGGCCGCATCGTAAAACGGCGATTTAGGGTCTTTCCCGGCCAGCTTAAGCAGCTTCTTGCCTAGATCTTCACACACCTGCTTCACGGCCGAACCTACCGTTGATATGGTCATCGAACCACCCTGGAACGGAGCCAGCGGCATCTCGGTATCGCCCAGTTTGAAGAGCACATCTTCGATGGGCATCCCCAGCGTATCGGCGGCAATCTGGGTCATGATCGTATACGTACCTGTGCCAATATCGGCCGTGGCGCTGCTTACGCGGAGTTTACCATTTACCGTCAAAACGGCTTCGGCGCGGGCAAACAGGCGACTCGCGTCCCAGATGCCGGTGGCCATACCCCAGCCCACCAGGTTGTGTCCTCGCTTCATGGAGCGTGGTTCCGGGTTGCGCTCTTTCCAGCCGAATCGTTCAGCTCCCTGGTAAAAACAGGCCCGTAATTCTTTGCTCGAATAAGGCTTATCGCCTTCTGTCCAGTTTTTCTCCGAGTAATTTTTCAGGCGAAACTCAACAGGATCCATACCGAGTTCGTAAGCCAGTGCATCAATGGCCGTTTCAATGGCGTGATCGCCCGTAACCCCACCGGGTGCCCGCATATCGAGGGGCGAATAAATATCGAGGGGCTTTAGCTTATACGTCAGCGTGGTGTCAGGTACGTCGTAGAGCATGCCCGTCCAGTTGACGACCACTTCGGTATAATCTTCAAACTGCGACGTGGCAGCCTTGGCATCATGCTTAATAGCGGTAATGGTTCCGTCGGTTGACGCGCCCAGCTCTACTTCCTGCACCGTGTTGGGGCGGTGACCAAAGGTGAACATCTGCTGCCGGGTGAGCGTAACCCGCACGGATCGCTTCAGCGCCTTGGCAACCATAACGGCCAGAAACAACTGATACTGAGGACGTAGCCCTGAGCCAAACCCACCGCCGACGTAGGGCGAAATCACGCGCACATGACTGAACGGCAAATCGAAAATCTGCGCTACGTAGAGCTGGCTGTTGTAGGCGCCCTGCGTTTTGTCGTAGATCGTCAAGTAGGGTTTTCCGTCCTTGTCTTCCTTCCCATATTCCACCGTTGTGGCAAACATCTCCATCGGGTTATGGTGCTGGGGTCCATGCACATGACGTGCTTTGATGGACACATCGGCGGCCAGCATCGCCATATCGGCATTACCACGGGGCTTCGGTGGTGGTGGTTTCAGCAGGCTCGCTACGCCGACTGCAGGATCGCGGGCGTCGGCCAGATGGGCTTCCAGATCAGTCTCGTGCTCTTCCATGTCATACGTGGTTTTCACGAGCGAGGCGGCATAGCGGGCCAGTTCGAAGGTTTCAGCTACGACCAGCGCAATCGGTTGCCCGCTGTACTTGATTTTTTCGTCGTGCAGGGGGCGGAATGGCGAGCCGGGTGGCGCATCCATATCCTTGTAATTCATATCGAACCAGGCAGTTTTGGGCCGGTTCTCATGCGTAAAGACCTCCAGCACGCCGGGAACGGCCAGCGCTGCGGTTGTATCGATGCTGGTGATCTTCCCTTTTACCAGCGCACTCGACACAACGTAGCCGTAGGTCAGGCCAGGTACGTTGAATTCGGCGGCATACTTGGCCTTGCCAGTTACCTTGTCTGCTCCGTCGACACGTTTAACGGGTTGTCCGATATAAGTCATTTGTTGAGTCTGTTTAGATGATTCACTGTGGCGTCGCTTTCTGCATTGTAACCGCCTCGGTCAAGGCCCGGACGATAGCCCGTTTCGCCAGATCGATCTTGAATGTATTGTGGCCGTAGCCCTTTGCGCCCTCCAGCAGGTTTCCGGCAACGGGCCAGAAATTATCGGCGACGGCCTCCTTGCCAACCAGCAGTTGTTCCGCTTCCGTTTTCCGCCAGGGCTTATGAGCCACACCACCCAGCGCAAGGCGGACGTTTGTGATGGTGTTCCCATCCAGTTCCAGACCAACAGCCACCGACACCAGTGCAAACGCATACGATGCCCGGTCACGTAGTTTCAGGTAGTTGTAGTGTTGCGCAAAGCCGTTGGCAGGCAGGTCAATAGCCGTTACGATCTCACCAGGCTGTACTGTGTTGTCGTACTGAGGTTCATTCCCCGGCAGCCGGTGGAAATCAGCCATGGCAACGGTACGTTCTCCATTGGGTCCATCGACCCGCACAATGGCTTCAAGGGCGGCCAGTGCCACACACAGATCGGACGGGTGCGTGGCAATGCAGGCGACCTGCGGATTACCGTCCGACGTACCCAGAACAGCATGAATACGATTATAACCGTTCAGTGCCCCGCAACCGCTCCCTGGATTACGCTTGTTGCAGGGCATGCTGTTGTCGTAGAAATAATAGCAGCGGGTACGTTGAAAAAGGTTTCCGCCGTTGGTGGCCATATTCCGAAGTTGAGGCGAAGCACCAGCCAGAATCGTCTGCGACAGCAACGGATAGCGCTCTTTTACCAACGAATTATAGGCCGTGTCGGCATTGGTCGCCAGGGCCCCAAGGCGCAGGCCACCGTCGGGCAGTTCAACGATATCGGTTAGCGGAAGCCGGTTTATATCGACAAGACGGGTGGGCTTTTCGATGTTTTCCTTCATCAGGTCGATGAGGTTTGTGCCACCGCCAATGAATTTGGCAGCGGGTTCAGCCATCAGCTCATCAATGGCCGAGCCTACCGAATCGGGACGGGCATAGGTAAATGGGTTCATAGCGATTGAGGTTAAGCGATTGACGTTGAACTACCCTTCATGACGTCCATGACAGCATCGACGATGTGCGGATAAGCGCCACAGCGGCAGAGGTTGCCGCTCATCAGTTCGCGCACATCAGACGCCGACTTCGCCTGCCCTTCGTTGATCAAGCCTACGGCCGAACAGATCTGTCCGGGCGTACAATAGCCACACTGAAAAGCGTCGTGATCAACAAAGGCCGCCTGCAACGGGTGCAGCGTTCCGTTTGCTTCAGCCAGCCCTTCAATGGTCGTGATTTCGTGATCATCGTGCATCACGGCCAGCGTCAGGCAGGCGTTCACCCGTTTACCATCAATCAGTACTGTGCAGGCACCGCATTGACCGTGATCACAGCCTTTTTTGGTGCCGGTTAAGTTCATGTATTCGCGCAACGCATCGAGTAAGGTTGTCCAGGGGGCAATTTCCAGCGTTCTGGACCTTCCATTAATGGTCAGACGAACTGTGCCAGGGGAAGTAGGAGCGGCAGTCCCGGCGATGGCAGGCGGTGACAGGGTCGTTTGCATAAGGAATATAAGTCGGGTATAGCAACAGAACAGCCCTGTTTATCGGGTGTTTAAAAAGTTGAGTGAGTGAAGCAATCGGTTCTATTCTGCTGTTGAGTCAGAAATTTTGGTGAACTTGTGTATCAAAACCAGTTCAAAACCCGGATCCTTATGGTAGCACGTTTCATGTTGACCAGTTCGCTGGTAGTTATTGCCTTTCTCAGCGCGCAGGCGCAGTCGACCGGTGGTCAGGCCACGACACCAGTCAACGCAACTGCAACCTCGACAACCGACCTGCGCGAATACGCAGGTACGTATACGTTTACCAGCGGTAGCCCAATCAGCACGTATTCCATTTCGGTGAAAGAAGGAAACCTGTACGGTGATGCCGGCATGGGAGAGTATAAACTCCTGAAGCAGGAACAGGCAGATCAGTATAAATCGACCAGCTCGTATGGATCGATCATCACGTTTATTCGCGATGCGACCACGAAAGCGGTTACTGGTTTAACACTGGCGGCACAGGGACAGGCGCTGAGCGCAACCAAAGAGAAGTAGGCAACGTACCTGGATATATGTGCTTTTACAGGGCCCAAACCCCCGAATCTTGGGTCATTCGGAACGATTTTCGCGGGTTTGGCCTTATCTTGGTACCTTCACTTCACAATGACTAAGCCGGATCAACCTCCGGCCTTTGTTTTAATTAGTCAGTATATAAACTCTATAGAGTAATAGTAAATATGTCTATTACCTTCTCTCCCAACGTCAGCCGGGCGGCGCAGCGCGACATTCTCGACCTTCAGCAAAAAGTGAATGCCTTTTCCACCGGGCAGATGAACGACGAGCAGTTTCGCAAGTTTCGTCTGGCGCGGGGCGTATACGGGCAACGGCAGGCGGGCGTTCAGATGATTCGCATCAAGCTGCCCTACGGTCGGGTTACGGCCGATCAGCTTATCCGTATCGCCGATGTATCGGACCGCTACGCAACCGGAAACCTGCACGCTACCACTCGCCAGGACATTCAGTTACACTTTGTTAAACTGGCTGACTCCCCTCAGCTTTGGGCAGAGCTCGAAGACGCCGGTATCACGTTGAAAGAAGCCTGTGGCAATACTGTTCGCAACGTGACTGGTTCGGCCCGGGCCGGTATTGATCCCGAAGAGCCATTCGACGTGTCGCCGTATGCGCAGGCCATTTATGCCTACTTCCTGCGCAACCCGATTTGTCAGGATATGGGTCGGAAGTTCAAGATCGCGCTGTCGTCATCAGAACGTGATTCAGCTTACGGCTACATGCACGATATCGGGCTGATTCCACGCATCCAGGACGGGAAACGCGGTTTCAAAGTGTTACTGGCCGGTGGACTTGGCGCACAGCCATTCGCGGCTCAAACGGCTACCGAATTCATTGTCGAAGACCAGATTATTCCTTTCATCGAGGCCGTAATCCGCGTGTTCGATCGCTATGGCGAGCGCACCAAACGGCACAAAGCCCGGATGAAATACCTGCTAAACGACATTGGTCTGGAGGAGTTCCTAAGCCGCGTGCAAACTGAATGGACAGCGTTGAAGAGCAAGGATCTCGTGATAGACACCTCATCGGCTTCCATTGATGAAAAAGCCGCGCAACCTGAACTGGCCGATTACCAGCCTGATCGTCAGGACGAAGCGTTTACTACCTGGTTTAAAACCAACGTATTCGAGCAAAAACAGGCGGGCTGGTATGCCGTGCAACTGCGGGTATTGCTGGGCGACATGTCGTCGGATACGGCGCGGGCACTGGCTCAACTCGTGCGGCAATATGCGGGCGACGACATTCGGGTAACGGTCAATCAGGGGTATCTGCTCAGGTACGTTCGTCCCGAAAATTTATCAGCGCTGTACGATGCGCTCGACGCACTGGGCCTGGCCAAACCTGGATTCGATACCACGGCCGACATCACTACCTGCCCCGGTACCGACACCTGTAATCTGGCCATTACCAGCAGCTACGGCATCACGCGGGCGTTGGAAGACCTGATGAACGATGAGTTTCCCGACATCGTGTATAACACCGATATCAAGATCAAGATCAGCGGTTGTATGAACGGTTGCGGCCAGCATTCGGTAGCCAATATTGGTTTCCACGGCTCGTCGATCAAGAACGGGGCGTATGTGTTGCCTGCCTTGCAGGTGCTGCTCGGCGGCGGGTTCAATGCGGAAGGCGTTGGGCAGATGGGTGATAAAGTCATCAAACTGCCCACCAAACGCGGACCGGCTGCCCTGCGTACACTGTTCAACGACTACGAAGCCAACGCGTTCGACGGCGAATATTACAACAACTATTACGGTCGGCAGGGGAAAAACTATTTCTATACCCTGCTGAAACCGCTGGCCGACCTGAAAACGGTACAGGATAGCGATTACGTCGACTGGGACCATACCGAGCAATATGCCACCGAAGTGGGAGTTGGTGAATGTGCGGGCGTGATGCTCGACCTGGTAGCGACTACGCTCGACGAAGCCGCCGACAAGCTGAACTGGGCCACCGAAGCGCAGTCAGACAACCGTTGGGCCGACGCCATTTATCACGCCTATAACGTGTTTATCACTGGCGCCAAAGCCGCACTGATGAGCCGCGACGTACCTACAAATACGCAGCACGGAATTGTCGCTGACTTTGATCGTGAATTCGTTGGCGTTGATGGCTTCCACACCGAAGAATCAGCCTTCAAAATCCTGGTTTTCAGCATCAACAAGAACGAGCCCACGGAAGAATTCGCAGGTACGTTCATCAGCGAAGCCCGTGGCTTTCTGAACGCAGTACGGGCTTACCGCGAGCAACAGATTCAACTGGAAGGCCTTCCCGAATTAAAAGAACTCGTTCAGGCACAGGATTCATAATGGCGACTTAGCGAGTGGGCGACTTAGTGAATGTTTGGCTTAGTCTCGTACTAAGCCAAACATTCACTAAGTCGCCCACTCGCTAAGTCGCTCATTCAAACATATGAAGGTAACCCTCATTGGCGCGGGGCCTGGAGACCCGGAACTGATTACACTGAAAGGCATCAAAGCACTTCAATCGGCCGATGTAGTCATGTATGACGCGCTCGTTGCTGAAGAACTGCTGGAGTATTGCCGACCCGAGGCGCTCAAAGTGTACGTGGGCAAACGGCGTGGTGCTTATTCCTGCATGCAGGAAGATATCAATCCGCTTATTGTTCATTACGCCCGTAACTACGGCCATGTGGTCCGCTTGAAAGGGGGCGACTCCTTCGTGTTCGGACGTGGTTATGAAGAGATGGCATACGCGCAGCAACATGGCTTGACTGTCGAGGTGGTTCCGGGTATTTCGAGTAGTTATGCCGTGCCGGCTGCGGCGGGCGTGCCCCTCACCTCGCGTGGGTTGTCAGAAAGCTTCTGGGTGGTAACAGGCACTACCAAAGCAGGAAAGCTGTCGAACGATATGCACCTGGCGGCTCAGTCATCGGCCACGGTCGTTGTGCTCATGGGCATGCATAAACTACCTGAAATCGTTCAGCTATTCAGCGATGCAGGCAAGCAGGAAACGCCCGTCGCCATTATTCAAAACGGAACGACCCCGCAGCAACGCGTGGTGGTCGGGACGGTAAAGACCATTGTCGATGAGGTTGCCCAGTCGGGAGTCGATAATCCGGCGGTGATCGTGATTGGTGCGGTGGCAGCCCTGGCAACCGTTCCGGAAAACGCCCGGATTTTCGTAAATTTGCAAGCGTAATACCTGACCTCACCCCCACCCCCTCTCCTGAAAACCAGGCGAGGGGAGCTACTCTACAGCAGCTTCGCGATTCAGCAGAGCTACGCTAAAGCGGCTCCCCTCTCCTGGTTTTCAGGAGAGGGGGTGGGGGTGAGGTAAAACTTGCCATGAAACCATACCGCGTACTCCTTTATTACTATTATACACCCATTGCTGACCCCGAACAGTTCCGGGAAGAACAGCATCAGCTTTGCCTTACACTGAATCTGCTGGGCCGCATCATTGTAGCACCCGAAGGATTGAACGGCACCGTTTCTGGCCTTGCCGCCGACTGCGACGCTTATATGGCCGCCGTTCGGGCCGACGCCCGCTTTGCCGGTATTGAGTTCAAAATCGACGCGCACGACGGCCACGCCTTCCAGAAACTTCACGTTCGGGTAAAGCCCGAAATCGTTCATTCAGAACTACCGGTGAATCCCCTTGAGCGCACAGGAACGTACCTGGAACCCGCCGAATTCAAGGCCATGAAGGATGATCCTGACGTGGTACTGGTCGATATGCGGTCGAACTACGAACACAGCGTGGGTAAGTTTAGTGGTGCCGTTACGTTCGACATGGAAAACCTGCGCGAACTGCCCGACCACGTTGGTGAGATTGCGCATTTGAAGGACAAGAAAATCATTACCTATTGCACCGGCGGTATCAAGTGCGAGAAAGCATCGGCTTACCTCCTATCGCAGGGTTTTGACAACGTGTACCAGTTGCATGGGGGCATTATCAAATACGGCCTGGAAAATACGGGTGAAGGGTTCGAAGGGCAATGTTACGTGTTTGACAACCGCCTGGCCGTAGAGGTAAACCACGTGAACCCAACGGTGATCTCGACCTGCTACCGGTGCGGAACGGTCAGCAGCCGCATGGTCAACTGCGCCAGCCCTGCCTGCAACAACCACGTTCCGCTCTGCGAAGCCTGCGGCGATGCCCACGCAGGTACGTGTAGCGATGACTGCAAGCACGATCCATTGCTACGTCCCTACGACGGTACCGGATACTACAGTAAGAAATCGGTTGGTTACACACCCGAGCAGGGGTACAGAAGCCGTCAGCGTAGCCAGCTAGAGGCTTAGGCGCAAGGCTAAACTGCCGTTTAGTTGATTTTCAGACGGAAGCGCTACTAAGTCACCACCAAGATTATACTGAGATTAACCTATACGCGTTGATCAAACCGGAAAGGCTGTCACCTTTCCGGTTTTTTTGTGCCTAATCAGTGCAACGAAAGCCAGTTTTGGAGAATCCTTACCATCAGTGGATGGCCAGTGACTATGCCGGTCGTACGTGCAGCCACTGAATGGCAGAGGCCAATCGAGGCACGGCACCGGGTTGTCATATAACTTTTACGTTTTGCTTACAATCTTTTACGCTCAGTTGGCATCAGTCTGCCCATTCGACGTCTACTTGCGCCCTGTTCCATGCAATTAATATTGGCGTTGCGCTTATGCAATCTGGCTTCGAATTACATCTACCCTGCGACCGCCCGTCGCTTGGTATCACCGTTCAACTAATTTTATAGTTAATTTTTCTTAACGGCTTACGTTCAGGCGGCGGCGTGTCTACATTTGCCCCTATTGCTCCTCTATCTCTCTACTGCGTATGAAAAACCGCTTACTTGTTTGCTTCCTCTTTCTTCTTTTCGCCAGCGCCGTTCATGCCCAGACGGCACCGGCACGCTTTACGTTGCAGGCCACTGTAACCGACACGCTGGGCGCTAAATTGAATAGCGTCACGGTCATGCTTCAAACAGCTAAAGATTCGGTACTAACCAGCTTTGGCCGGACTGACGAGGCAGGCAAATTTTCGCTGAAAGGCATACGGCGGGGCGACTATATACTCAAGGTGACTTACGTAGGCATGATGCCGCTGAATCAGACGGTGACGTTTGATACCGACGCAACGGTTGATCTGGGCACCATCAAACTGAAGCCGATTGCCAAAGAATTGTATGAAGTTGTGGTGAAAGCAGCCCGGGCACCACTGACGATCCGGGGCGATACGGTCGAGTACGACACACGGGCATTCAAGGTACCGCCAGGATCCAGCGTTGAAGACCTGCTCAGGAAGCTACCGGGCGTGATTGTTGACCGCGAAGGCAACATCAGAGCGCAGGGGCAGGAAGTGAAACGGGTAACCGTAGATGGCAAGCAATTCTTCAGCGACGACCCGAAGACGGCTACCAAAAACTTACAGGCCGAAGCGATCTCAAAAGTGCAGGTGTTCAGCGATAAGACCGAAAAAGCTAAACTGACCGGTGTTGACGACGGCACGAAAGAAAAGACCATGAACCTTGAATTGAAAGAAGAATTCAAGAAAGGGGGCTTTGGTAAAATTACCGGGGGGGCCGGGCCAGCCAGCAACCTGCCCGCCCGCGCCGAGGTACGGGGCAGCTACAACAAATTCGACAAGAAACAGCAGCTTTCGCTCATCGGTCTGGCCAACAACACCAACCAGACGGGCCTCTCCTGGGCTGATTATCAGGACTTCCGGGGTAGTAATTCCTTCAACTGGAACGACAACGCCGACTTTGGCTTCAGCAGTGGCAACTACTACATCATTGGGGGGGGCGACGATGAGAGTTTCTCTATTCCCATTACGGGCGGCGACCGGGGTCGGGGGCTTTCGGATAATGCGGCGGGAGGAGCCAATTACAACTACGACACCAAGAAAACGAAGGTGAGTAGCAGCTACTATTTCAGCCAGACCAAACTGCGCACGGAAAGCATGAGTAACGTGACTAACTTTATTCCGGCCGGTGATCTGAACACGGAAACAGTCTCGAACCAGACCACTAAAAATAGCAGTCACCGGTTTAGCTTCCGCCTGGAAAAGCAGCTCGACACGTTGAATACGCTGGTCTTTTCGAACAACAGCCGCTACAACACCAGCAATGCATTACTGCTCAGCACCCGCGACATCCGTCGGATTCTGAACACAGCCACGACGCCTACCACCTCAAACACGACCGTTAATAATCGAACCGGGCAGTCGTTCGGAATGTCTAACGCGCTGATATACCGGCACAAATTCATGAAAAAGGGGCGTAGTTTCGCCGCCAGTGCCAACTACGAGTTGAGCAGCAGCGACGGCTCGCTGGATCTGGAGGCCAGAAACCGCTTTTTTGAGGCTACCGACATCAACGATCAGCTCCGAATTATCAGCCAGTTGCAGTCGACCAACAGTACGGTTTCGCAGTACAAAGCCAGTTTGCTCTATGTAGAGCCGCTGTCGAAGAAGTTCTTCTGGGAGTCGTTCTACAATTTCAGCCTGCGTTACGATGAAGTGGATCGCAACGTACTGAACACCCAGACCGACACCCCCACCCGCAACGATTCGCTGAGCCGGTATTACACCAACACGTACCTGTATAACCGATTGGGCACCAGCATTCGCTACACCAACAAAGGGTTGAACCTGGGCATTGGTGGCGCCTTTCAGCAGTTTCAAATCAATGGCCAGTACGCCTCTGACCAGACCCTGCCAATTCTTGGGCGAATTGACCGCACGTTTACCACCTTCGTACCCAATATGTCGGTCAACTTTGACCTGAAAAACAACAAATACCTCTACGGAGGGTACAACGTTGGTGTGCAGACCCCTACGTCACGGCAGTTGCAGCCCATTGTCGACAATAGTAATCCGCTCTATATCACCCAGGGCAATCCAGACCTGTTACCAGCCATTACGCATCGGCTCAACCTGGGCTTCAACTACTTCAATCCGGGTTCATTTACGAATTTCTACGGCGGCCTCAATTACGGCTACAACGTCAACCAGATTGTGTATGCGCAGACCATCGATACCCGGACGTTGATCACCAGCACAATACCGCGGAACATTACGGGTGGGTATAACTTCGGGTACTATAGTTACCTGAGCTTCCCGCTGAAGAAAACGAAAGCGACCCTTGATCTGGGCGGCAACCTGAATCTGGGCCAGCTGATCACCCCCATCAATGGTGTAAACAACCAGACCAATACAACCAACTACAATGTCAACCTGAAGCTGAGCCTGACGCCGGTAGATTGGTTTACGTTCTACGGCAGTACGCAGGTCGGCATCAATAACGCACGTTATTCGATCAACACGGCCCAAAACGCCCAGACGATCAACAACAGCTACCAGGCCGACGCTAACGTGAAACTCCCTGGCGACATCTTTGTGAGCACCTCGTTCGATTATCAATTGTATCGTAATCAGCGCTTTGGCTTCAATCAGGGCATCCCGCTCTGGAACTCGGCAATCTATCGTTTGATTGGAAAGGCCAAAAAAATGGAAATCCGGCTGTCGGCCTACGATATGTTGAACCGGAATGTAAACGTCAGTCAATACGCTGGCCAAAACTCCGTTTCATCGGAAAGAACCCGGACGCTGGCCCGCTATTTCATGTTCAGCATGACCTACAACATGCGTGGTATAAAAGCCAGTGTTCGTCAAAGCAATGGCTGGGATTAGACGACGTAGTTCCGAAGCTCCAGCTTCGGTAGTCATTGACAGGCTTAGACCACCGAAGCTGGAGCTTCGGCCTTACAACCCCCAAAACGCTATGACTCGATTGCTGCAACCAATCTTTTATACCCTCCTGCTGCTGGCAACGCTGACGGCCGAGGCCCAAACCAACCAGACAGAGGGCGTTGTCTTATATACCCGGCGCACATTCTGGCCAAGAATCACGGCCCGCATGACGTACCTGAGCCAGGAACAGAAAGACCGGGCCGCCAATACCTGGAAAAATGAGGAAGGCAGCAAAGAAAAAATGAAGCTCACCTTTACGCCTACAACGAGCCTGTATGGGTATGAAAGCGAATCGAGCGAATCAGAAGATGGCCGTTACACCTGGCGCAACCGGGAATTGGCCCTTTTCCGGGACTTCGCCAACGAAAAGCAGGTCGACGTGGAGGAGATGTTGGGAAAAGTGTATGTGGTTGAAGATTCATTACGGCTGCCAGCCTGGAAGATTGGCAATCAGGTCCGTGAAATTGCGGGCCATATGTGCATCAATGCCACCACGACCGACCCCGTAAAAGACCAGGTCCTGACAGCCTGGTTTGCCCAGGATATACCCGTTTCTGCCGGTCCTGAGCGCATCTGCGGCCTGCCCGGACTGATCCTGGAGCTCGACATCAACAACGGCGACGTGATCATTGAAACGGCCAGCATCACCTTCAAGCCCGTAGCCGCAGACATTAAACTGCCCAAGGTGAAGAAGCCTAAAAAACTGGATGAGAAAGGCTACGAGACCATGCTCAGAACGTATATCGCCGAGCAGATCAAGGAGCAGCAGAACCCCTATTGGGAGATTCGGTACTAGAGGGCAGGTATCAAGTTTCAGGTGTCAAATTTCAGGTATCAAGTTTCAGGTATCAAGTTTCAGGTGTCAAGTTTCAGGTATCAAGTTTCAGGTGTCAAGTTTCAGGTGTCAAGTCTCAGGTGTCAAGTCTCAAGGGCTCCGCTTAGCAACCAATCCGTGAATAAGCGGAGCCCTTGAGACTTGACACCTGAAACCTGAAACTTGACACTCAATACCAAATCTCCCGCGATTGAGCCTTAATTTTGCCGTTATGGCATCCGACAAGCTCATTATTTACCAACTGTTACCCCGTTTATTTGGCAATACGAACACAACGAACCGCGTCTGGGGAACCCTGGCCGACAACGGATCAGGTACGTTCGCCGACATCAACGACGCCGCGCTCACTGGCATAAAACGTCTCGGTACCACCCACGTCTGGTATACCGGCGTTCCTGAACATGCCACCATGACCGACTATTCGGCGCAGGGCATCAGGCCAGATGATCCGGCGGTGGTGAAAGGGCGCGCGGGATCGCCCTATGCCATTAAAGATTATTACGATGTAGTTCCCGATTTTGCCCGGTCGGTCCCTGATCGGATGGCCGAGTTCGAGGCCTTGGTGGCCCGTACCCACGCGTATGGCCTGAAGGTAATTATTGACATTGTGCCTAACCACGTGGCCCGTCAATACGGCTCTGATGCAAAGCCCGCCAATACGCAGGACCTTGGCGAGGGCGATGACCGGCGGCAGGCGTTTTCAACCCAAAATAACTTCTATTATTTGCCGGGAACTGCCTTTGTGGCTCCCTTTGTCCCCGGCAGCGTAGACGCTGACCCGCCTCTCGCCAACTCGGCGTCGCCCATTTATGAAGCACCCGCAAAAGTAACTGGGTCGGGTTCGATCAACGAAGCGCCCCACATCAACGACTGGTACGAAACGATCAAGCTCAACTACGGCTACAACGTCTTCGACGGTAGTCTGCACCCATTCGCTGACGACGCATCGGCAACGCCCCACCCCGACCGACCGGATACCTGGTACAAGCTGCGCGACATCATGCTGTTCTGGGCAGGAAAAGGTGTCGATGGATTTCGCTGCGACATGGCGCATCTGGTGCCGGTGGCTTTCTGGCAGTGGGTAACGGCGCAGGTACGGGCAACGTACCCAGCCCATATTTTCATTGCCGAAATCTACGATCCGGGTCTGTACCGATCGTTTATTTTCGAAGGTGGTTTTGATTACCTCTACGACAAAGTGGGCCTGTACGATTCATTGCGCCGACTGATCGAAGGGCACGGTAGCTGTTACGACCTCACGCGGGTATGGCAGCAGGAATCAGGGGACTTCTCAGAGCATATGCTCCGCTTCCTGGAAACGCACGATGAGCAGCGTATCGCGTCGGCTTTTTTCGCAGTTGACCCTAAACGGGCATTGCCCGCTATGGTTGTTGCGGCAACGATGCATACAGGGCCCTATCTGCTCTATTTCGGCCAGGAAATCGGCGTTAAAGGCGAAGACGCTGAAGGGTTCAGTGGGTACGATGGCCGGACCACCATTTTTGACTACTGGGGCCTGACCGACTGGCAGGGTTATCTGAACAATCACCAGTATGATGGGGAAGCCCTAACGGATGCGCAACGTGAACTACGGTCTTTTTATGAAAAACTGGGTACGTTCGTTGCGGGTGCGGAAGCCATTCGGGAAGGGGCCTTTTACGATTTACAATGGGCCAACCAATCGACGGATGGCTACAATCAGCACCGTGTTTACGCTTACCTGCGATACACCCAAAACCAAAAGCTACTAATCGTCTGTAACTTTGACCAGGCCAGCTCACTGTCGGCAACGCTGCAGTTTCCAGAACATGCTTTTTCGTTACTGCATGTTCCGTTCGATGCGCCGCTCGTTTTAGAAGATCAGTTGTTCACGACCGATCGGCTGACGGGCAGTGGCCAGAGCGGATTACCGCTTGATCTGCCGCCGAACAGTGTCAGAATTTTTGCCCTGAATATTCTTTAGAACCAGCTACTTTTTGGAAGGGGAACGTCTAACCTACATGAAATACAGACTGCTATGGCTATTCTGCACGGCCTTACCCCTGCTGGCATCAGCACAGGTTACAGACGAGCTTCGTCAGGTGACGATCACTCCCGGCCGGACGGTTGCCGAAACAGCCGTACAAACGGCCAGTTCCCTAATTGGCAAGCCTTACGTGTACCATACCCTGGAGGTAAACGAGTCGGAACAGCTGGTGATTAACCTCCATGAGTTCGATTGCACCACCTTTATAGAGACGACCCTGGCGCTGGCCTTGGCTGACCATGATTTACCGGTGAAACACACGCCGACGCAACTGGAGGCTACGTTTCGTAAATACCTGACGAAGGTGCGTTACCGAAACGGGCAGATCGATGGCTACGCCAGCCGATTACATTACCTCTCTGACTGGCTACGCGATAATGAGCGGAAAGGCATCCTGCAAGATGTTACCCGCGAGATAGGTGGCATACAGGTGCAGAAAGCGGTTAACTACATGACTGCAGCTGTTCATAAGTATCCACGTCTGGCCGACCCGGCGGTTTATAAACAGATCACGCAGGTGCAGTCTGATATCAGTCAGCAACCTTTTTACTTTATTCCTAAAAAACAGTTCAAGTCCCTGGAGAGTCGATTTAAAGAGGGAGACATTGTTATGCTGACTGCCGCCCGCCCCGGGCTGGACATGCGGCATGTTGGCTATGCTACCTGGCGCGAGGGCCGGTTACACCTGCTGCATGCCTCCTCTGACCATAAAAAAGTGGTACTCACCCAGCAGCCGCTGGCAGACTACCTACTGGCGAACAAACGGCTGTCGGGCGTACGTGTCGCCCGAATTAGTCAGACGGCGGTCCGCGTGGCAGATGCTCAAGCCACGACTCCGCTTCAGGCCCACTAAGTATACCTTATAAATACCTGGATAGTAATATAGTTTAATCTATTTGTTACTGGTATTTCAATTCATTTTATATTAGCGTCTTAACCTACCAAGAAAGATGCCTAATCATAACCAAAACGTTGGATTCATTGACCGACTTGTTCGTGGATTGCTGGCAATCGATTTGTTAGCACTTTGCTTAACCTCCTTCATCACTGGCCTCACCGTCATTCTTTCGCTTCTCCTGGTTGTCTATTTAGCCTACAGCGGTGCAGCTGGGTTTTGCGCCATTTATGCAGCCCTCGGCCGCGACAGTCGGCAACGTACAGAACCATAAGCTTGCGTATCCAACCGCAAAAAAGCCCTGTTCTCAACCGACAACAGGGCTTTTTTGCGGCTTGAGGCTGTATCTTTGGCTACATGTCGAACAAAGCGTTTTACCAGACTTTTTTTCAGACGGAGCAGCTTTTTCGCCGTGGCGATGACCTACACGCCTTTCCAGCCCTGGAAGTCGCTGCGTTTGAGGGATCAGCGGTCAATAGCCTGGTTATCGAAACAATGCCCGCCCCTGCCGTTTCCATCCAGGATCCGGTTATGCCGTCGATAGTCGTGATGGAGGCCCCTTTGCCCGTAGAAGAGGTGTATAGCCCGGTTGAACCCGTCGAGGAAAACCCCGTTCGGCCTGAGCCTCCCTCGCTCTCCCACGAACCTGGCAACACGGTTTCTGTTCCTACCCCACAACAGCCAGCGCCGAGCAAACCAGCTACGCCGCTGATTAGTCAGAAGGTGCTGATCCTGGTGGATGACGATCTACTGCCCAGCGATCTTCTGTTCCTGGAAAAAATACTGAAGGCTGTTCATCTCGACGTTGATGGCGTTGATTTGTTGAATGTGCACGGCACAAAAAATGTCAATTTTTCAGAGTTACTAGCCGGAAAATACATTCACCATTTCTTTACGTTCGGTGTACCCTTTAGCCGACTGAACCTCGACATTATGATGGATCGCTACCAGCCGGTTCGGTTCGAGGGCATCACCTTCTTAATGGCCGATCCACTGCCTGCCATCGAAGCGGACGTAGCCTTGAAAAAGAAACTTTGGGAATCGCTGAAAAAGATATTCCTGTGGCGATAAGCGAACCTGGTTCCGACACCCATCCTACGCTGCGTCGTGTGCTGACTACGCCTCAACTATGGGGCATTGCCGTGGGACTGGTTATTTCCGGCGAATATTTTGGCTGGAATTACGGATGGGCAGTGGCCGGTACTGTCGGGTTTACAATCGCTACAGGCATTGTAACCATCTTCTATATCGCCTTCATTTTCAGCTACACCGAGCTGACCACCGCCATTCCCGACGCGGGTGGCCCTTTTGCTTACGCCTACCGCGCATTCGGTCCAATGGGTGGTTTTTTAGCCGGATTTGCGACGCTGGTCGATTTTTTACTGGCTCCACCGGCCATTGCCGCCGCCCTCGGCGCCTATGCTCACTTTCTAAACCCCGATCTATCGGCCGTCTGGATCGGCGTCCTGGCCTACCTCGTCTTTATGGCCCTGAATGTGCTGGGGGTCAGGGAGTCGGCCAACTTCTCGTTGGTCATCACCCTCCTGTCGGTGGGTGAACTGCTGGTGTTTATGGCCCTGGTGTTTCCGGCGTTCAAGGTAGAAAACGTGGTTGCTCATACGGATTCGTTTGGTTGGCAGGGCATATTTGCGGCTCTCCCGTTCGCCATCTGGTTCTACCTCGCCATCGAGGGAGCCGCCATGATGGCCGAAGAGGTGAAAGATCCGCGCCGAACGATCCCCCGCGCCTACCTGCTCAGTATCGGTACGCTGGTTTTTCTGGCCCTGGGTACCATGCTCCTCTGCGCCGGTGTAGGCGACTGGCGCACGTTGTCAGCTATTGATTATCCACTCCCCGAAACGCTGGCGACAGTCTTGGGTCGTGGTAGTCTCTGGACCCGCTTCTTCGCCAGTCTTGGCCTGTTCGGACTTATTGCTTCGTTTCATTGCAATACGCTGGGCTACTCGCGGCAGATCTATGTGCTTGCCCGTAATGGCTATCTACCTGCTTTCCTGGCAGCCGTAAACGAGCGCTTTCGTACGCCGCACTGGGCCTTGCTGGCCGGCGGACTGGTTGGGTTGATCGCCCTGTTTACGGGGAGCACCAATCAGATCATCATTTTTTCGGTGCTGGGCGCCATGATGATGTACGCCATCAGTCTGGTCAGTCTGATGGCGCTGCGCCGGCAGGAGCCTGAATTGGAACGCCCATTTCGCACTCCTTTTTACCCAATATTACCTGTTACAGCACTTGTTCTGGCCGTAATTTGTTTAGTAGCTATTATCTATTTCAACCCGTGGCTTAGTGCGCTGTTCCTTTTGTTGGGCGTGCTATCGCTGGGTCTGTTTCGGCTGGTTGGTCGGCGGGAAGTGGCCGTGACGCTACACACACTAAACGATCAATCTGATACTAAACGGGCTGAGTAAACTCAAGACCGATGAATGGAACCCAAACAGCCTATGTGCTTCCCGACTGGATCGCCGACCAACAGCTACTCCGTGACGAGGCTGTTCTGTATGGCTTGTCGGAAGCCCAACCTGACGAGAAGCTAGCGGCTATCCGGTTGGCCTTCGCTGCCCTGACGGCCTCAACCGAGAAGAAAATTGAGCAGCATCGGGAAGTAATCGGCGACCTTACTGCCCAACTCGAGTCAGCGGCGCAGCCATACACCAATCGCCAGGAAGTGGATCAGCCGTTGCCAGTGGGCACCAGATCGCTGGTCAGACTACTGGTGGGACTATTCCTCTCTACGCTGCTTAGTGCAGGAACGTACCTGGGTACGTCATCGCTTATCACCAGCCAATTGGCCCTGGTTATTGCCACGCTGACGGGGATCAGTGGCTGTGTATTTACGGTGATCAGCAGCGTGCTGGCCTACCGGGCGTCACTGGCTCACCATCAGTTGGCCCAACTTAAACAGGCCAACAGCCATCAGCAACTGGACAGTATACGGCTTGACTGGCAGGCGCAGAAACAAGCCCAGGTACAGCAGTTGTATCAGGCAGAAGCTCTTCTAGCCCAGCAGCAGGCACATCGCGATTTGCTCATCCGCCTCTTTGAGAGTGAGTTCGACCTGGCGCGCAGTATGCGGCATCAGGTACGTGCCCGCCTCGTTGACATGTAGCCGATCCCAGATCGGCATTAACCCTTACGTTTATGCAATCCGACTTTCAACACGGCTATACCAGTGGCCAGGATCAGGCACAGCGGGATCATTTTGAGAGCTTTGTCTCCAGTCAGGAGAATGAAACGTTTCTGGCTACTCAACTAGCTCGCTATCAACGTGATCTGGACGTGCTCGACACCACTATCGCTACCACGACCGAGCGCAGGCAACAGCTTGACCAACAGCAGTATACCCAGCTGAGCGCGATCAGTTCGCTATCGGGAAAGGTGGCTCAATTGCGCGACCAGCTGGCACAGATCAGGGACGAGCAAACCGATTTACGGGCTCGCCGAAAAGCAGCGGCGCCCGAGTATTCACTGATCGGAGGCTTGTTCTTTCTGGTGGCAGGGTTATCGTTTCTGTTCGGTGACCTGATCATCTCGCACGAGATTGTAGCCTATGCGCTCAACATCCGCGATAACACCGAGGCATGGGCCTTCGCCGTCGGGCTTGCCATGGTGACCGTTTTATTGAAGCCAGCGTATGACCGGTTGCTTGAACGACCCTACCAGGCAGATCCGGCCAAAAATCAGGTACGGTATGAGCGGTTCAAGCTGGCTCTCGCGGCTTTTGCCCTGGTTACACTGGCCGTACTGGGCTGGTTCCGGTATGAGGCCTACCGGACCGACCAGTTAAAAGCTGCCATTAACCGAAGCATCCGACAGCTGCAGCAACAGACTACCCCGCTCGACGGATCATCTGCTCCGATTGACCCGAGTGTGTTGGCAAAGATCGAACAGCAACTCCAGCAGTCGGGCGAATTGAATCTGGCTTTGGTCAGCAGCCCATGGGCCATGCTATCGTTTGTCTTGAGCGGCTTACTTTTTGCGCTGGCGGGTGCTGTTTGCCTCGGCATCGGGCTACCCGTGCTTTCTGCTTTCTGGTTCCGGTGGTTGCAGGCAGACCGCCGACTCTGGACACTGCGCCGCCGGGAAAAACCAATACTTCGCGAGTTGGCTCCAGTCGATCAGGCGCTGAACGAACACGCCATGCAACAACAACTGATCGACAAACAACTCGATGGCCTGCCAAATCTGGACTCGTTACAACAGCAACGTACCCAGCTACTGGCCGATCTCATCCAACTTGGTAATGAGCATCGACTCGCCCTGACCGACCGCCGAATAGCCCAATACAATGACGGGTACACGAACGGCTCGTCGGATCGTCAGGTACAGCCGAGGCAGGGAAATCGATTGGCTCAGTTACGGCCTCATCTCGCGCTTCGCCAATTGATACGGGACGAGATGAATGAAGGTTCATAAAAATATGTTTATATATAGTTTCTGTATAACTTATTACAAAACTAACAATTGAGTACTATTCGCCTATCGCTCTTGGAGTAAGTTTGCGCATCAGATTCTACCGTCGTCAACTCATCTACCAATCGCCTATGCGTCAACCACTACGTTTTTTCTGGCTCCTATTTGTAGGGGCCTTCTTTTTTTGTGTTTCATCAACTCGTGCGCAAATTTCTATCTCAACAACAGGCTCGAGCATTACTACTGATTTTAATACGCTACCAACAACTGGCGCTCCAACGTTTACCCAGAACGGCACGATCACGGGTGTTTATGGCGAACGAACAGGTAACGGAACAACGATTGTGGCTGATGCGGGCTCAGGCACTGCCGGAAGCCTATACAGTTACGGCTTGGCCAATGATACGGATCGGGCCATTGGTTCAGTTGGGTCGAGCAATGCGGCGGCGGGAAATTTCGCCTATGGAATACGCTACAAAAACACGACCAGCACGGTTATTACAGCCTTACAGGTAAGTTTCAATGGCGAGCAGTGGCGGAGTGGTGGACCAACATCTGCGGCACAGACCGTCAGTTTTTCATATCTGATTTCGTCTAGTGCCATCACCACGATCTCGCCTTCGTCTGCTTCGCCAGCGGGCTATGTGGCCGTATCAGCACTGGACTTCACCTCGCCAGTAAGCAACACTACGGTTGGGGCATTGAATGGGAACCTGTCCGCAAATCGCTCAGCCAGGACAGCCACATTCGCAGTTACCCTCAATCCAGGCGATGAGATCATGCTTCGCTGGTATGACCCCGACCATAGCGGTACAGATCATGGTATGGCTATCGACGATGTGAGTATTATTGCGAATCCGCCAGTTGCTTTTTTGGGGGCTTCTCCATCAAGTTTATCAGGTTTTCAAACGGTACTGGGTACGGCATCAACTGCCAAAACATATGCCCTGACAGGCTCAAACCTAACTGCCGATGTACTGATAACTGCTCCTGCCGGATTCAGTATCTCCGTTGGGGGTGGAGCCTATGGGCCAACAGCGACAGTGACACCATCTGCGGGCTCAGTGAATGCAACCGTGTCTGTGCAAATGGTGGGTGCTGGCGTTGGTGCGGCTAGCGGTAACATCGCTATCGTATCGGGTACAGCATCGCTAAATGTGCCAGTAAGCGGGTATGTTTTTGGTACTTCTACAAGCTCAGGCCCATGTGGCAATAGCGTTAGTATTCTGGATTCGCGAAATGCACCACTGGGTACGTCTGTCACAATTACCGGCCGGTTAACTGTATCGGGGCAATTTGCCAATGGCCGTAATTATTATATCCAGGACGAAACAGGTGGTATCGCCATTTTTGACTCACCCGATAACCGGGCTATCGATTACAGCATCGGTGATCTGATTCAGGTAACAGGAACAACGTCAGCGTTTAATCTAGACAAACAGGTTCAAACACTTACCTGTTTCAGTCGGGTAGGTACCGACAACGTGTTGCCCGTTCCGATACCGATTGCCCTTGCTGACCTCTGTACTTATCAGGGGCAGTTGGTTTCTATTGCCGACGTTTCGTTTTCGGCCACCACCGGCACTACCTTTCAGGGCAGTACCAATTACGGCCTTACGGGCGTGACTGGCAAGGAAGTCCGCATTTACAACACCACGAACCTGGTGGGTGCTCTACGCCCGACGGGTACAACCAGTGTTACCGGCGTGGTAGGTGTTTTCAACTCGATCTGCCAGCTTTTTCCGCGTTTTGTCGATGATGTAGCAGGAGCCGTTGCCAACTCCGGTGCGGCTTGTGGTGTACCAACCATCACGCCAGACGCAAACGCACTGGATGTTGTCATCTGGAATGTGGAGTGGTTGGGCAACCCGGCCAACGGCCCCAGCCAAAGCGGAGCCGGCGATGCCACGCAGATTGCCAATGTAACCACGGTACTGAAAAACCTCAATGCCGATGTATTCATGCTGGAGGAGGTTTGCCAGTACAACGCGGCTGACCCAACAGACAACACAACGGCGTTTGGCCAGTTGGTTAATGGGTTGAATGCGCAATACGGTGCAGGTACGTATGCCGGCGAATGTTCACCGGCCGTATCAGGCAGTGTGCCCGACCCAAATCCGCAACGGGTTTGTATCATTTATAAACCGTCGGTTGTCACAAAAATTGCAAGCAAGCCTCTGTTGACAGGTGCCAATGTTGTGGGCTATCCAACCGGCAACGCCTCTCAGTTTTACGCCTCCGGCCGCTTACCGTTCATGTTTACAGGTATGGTCAATACGAGTGGCACCAGCAAGCAGGTTCGCTTCATCGGTATTCATGCCAAATCAGGCTCCGATGTAACGTCTTACAACCGGCGGGTTTACGATGTGAAAGCGTTGTATGACACACTCCAGGCCCAATACCCCAATGACCTGATCATCTATGCGGGTGATATCAATGATGATGTCGATAAATCGATCTATTTGACTGACCCAACCAATAATGTGGCGGCTATTAGTAGCTACAAACCCTTCCTGTATGCAAATCCGGCAGAGACTGATATTAACGGTACCCGCCCGAACGCGAATTTTGTGGCCATCACAAAAGAACTCAGTGATGCAGGTTGCGCTTCAACGGTTAGTTACGCCGATATTATCGACCACATCATCGTGTCGAATGAAATGGCACCCGCCTATGTTGCCAACTCGGTAACGCGGATCACGCCAGCCATCAGCAACTATAGCAACACAACGACGGATCATTATCCGGTCTATGCAAAGTTTAACCTGGCCAGCGCATTGCCCGTACAACTCGTTCATTTTCGGGCAACGGTAGCAGGCGATCGGGTTTCGCTGGCCTGGGAAACAGCCTCAGAACGCAGTGCCTCCCGTTTTGTCGTAGAACGCAGTGTCGACGCCCGTGAATTCTCAACGGTTGGACAGGTGGCCGCTTCTGGTCATTCAGCGTCGAGAAAAGCGTATGGACTTACTGATGAGCAGCCACTCACCGGAACGAGCTATTACCGCTTGCGAACAGTCGATGTAGACGGAACCAGCGAAACAAGCAAAATTGTGGCGGTTACGCTCGATGAGACAACGCCTGCCATGGCCTTACTAGGTAACCCCATTGCTGATAATCAGCTCCAACTGGCCGTTCGAAACATGGCGGGCGCCAGCTATCAGCTCCGCACGCTTACGGGGCAAGCTGTTCGAATGCAACTGGTACACCTGACCGACCGGGTTGTTAAATTACAGGTTGACCAACCGTTAGCAACTGGCGTTTATCTGCTGGAAGGGCGCATCCGTACCAGCCGTACAGTCTTGAAAGTAGTGATTGAGTAAATTCACGACTCAAATACCCTGCTCTGTAAGGCGGCAACCTCGATCGGGGTTGCCGCCTTTTTCGTGGCTGTGCGCATCGGAATGACGTACCTGGCGCAGCTGACACGTTGCAGCTCAAACGGATACTAAAAAGAGGCTCGTTCACTCAAATGAGTGTTACTACGCAGCTATTGCCTCAATTACCTGATTTTATAAATCGGTAACTTCTACGCTAAACAGATTCCAGCGGGCCGTGCACCTTTGTGAGGCAATTCACGTCAGTTTTCTCACTGACAGTGAAGTGATTATCCTAACATTCTAATCCTTTCCAACAATGGTGCACCAAGCAATTCAGCCAGGAAAACAAACCTTGCTAACGCTCGATACGGCAGGTATCGTGCGCGACATGAATCACAGTGCCGAGCCGGTTCAGCTGGCTGGCCAATCGGCCCGGGAGGTAGCCGATGCGTACCTGCAGCAGCAGACGGATCAGTTTATGCTTCAGCCACAGGCGCTAAAAAAGCTATCGAAGGCGGTGGCCCTCACGCCCGAGGAAGAAACCACCGGTTTCCGGTTTACGAATGAGAAGAGCCAGTTCGATATCACAACGGTTGGCTATCAGCAAACCTACTTTGGTCTGCCCGTCTGGAATTCGGGGGTGGCGGTCCAGGTAAAAGATGGCCCCTACCGCGTGGTCAGTTCGCAGAACTCATCGGTGATGGACCTTGCTCCTGACAAACCAGCTGATGAATCGGTTCAGCGTATGGCCTCGTTGAAAGCACCAGAACTGGCCGAACTGCTGGGTACGTCGCCCAAAAAGCTTACCATCAATGCGCGGACACTCTACGTTTTCCGGTATGAAAAAGCCAGACGTACCAGTGATCACAAGGGCCACAAATATGATGGTTTCGCCCATGCAGACATCACGTTGCCACTGCCTAAACTGCCCGCTTCGATTAAAGACGGCAATTTTTACGTAGCCGAAGAGTTTCTGTTCACCATGCCCCTACCTGAAATGGGCGACGTAAACTGGCGGGCTTTTGTAGAAGTAGAAACGGGTGCTGTGCTGTACCTGCGGGCATTGATAGACAACGTCAACGGGCTGGTTTTTGAAGTGGATCCGATCACCAGGACGGGCAACGCGGCTAACGGACCAACGGCCAACGGCGCTACACTCGACACGCTGCGCCAGGTTGTAGCGTTACCGCTCAACGCGCCCGTAGGCGGCATTCAGTCGTTGACTGGCCCGTTTGTCCGGCTTACCGATTTTGAAACACCGACCATTGCGCCGCCAACGGCACCGGCAGCTACCGATTTCAATTTCAACGCCCGCACCAACGGTTTTGCGGCCGTGAACGCTTACTATAACAATGACCGGTTCTTCCGACTCGTGCAAAGTTTGGGCTTCAATCTGGCTTCCTACTTCGATCACACCACGTTTCCCGTTCCCGTTGATCATCGCGGTCATATTTCTACCGCCAATGGCAATGAGGTTAACGCGTATTGCGGCGGTAATGGGACCGGCAATGGTATTGGGCGGCTCGGGTACATGTTGGCCAACACGGCCGATGTAGCTAATCCGATCAGTATTGCAGCCGACTGGCGCGTTGTGCTGCACGAACTAGGTGGTCACGGCATTCTCTGGGATCATGTAAATTCGCCCAACTTCGGCTTCGCCCATAGTGCCGGTGACTCGTTTGCGGCCATTCTGAACGACCCGGACACCCATGCCACCGACCGATTTGAGACGTTCCCCTGGACGTTTTCGTCCCTGCCAGCTGGATCGCGCCGGCGGCACGACCGGTCCGTGGCAGCGGGCTGGGGCTGGGGCGGCAGCAACGACGTGGGTGGCTACAGCAGCGAGCAGATTGTGTCGACCACGTTATTCCGCCTGTACCGGTCAATGGGCGGTGATTCGCCAGACCTGGGGCGTCGGCAGTTTGCTGCCCGCTTCGCCGCTTACCTCATCCTTCGGGCGGTAGGTACGTTAACGCCCGCTACCAATCCGCCTGCCGGGTTGATGGGGCCAACAGCGCTGGCCTCTGCCCTGACGACCGCCGATCTGGGCGACTGGACATCGGAGGGGCACGCTGGCGGGGCCTATAGTAAAGTGATCCGTTGGGCATTTGAGAAGCAGGGCTTATACCGGACACCCGGCACACCAGCCACCAGCGAAGGAGCCCCACCGCTGGTCGACGTATATATCGAGGACGGACGAGGCGGTCAATACCAGTATCTTCACAACCACTGGAGCAACCAGAGCATCTGGAATCGCCGGGTGGCCGATGGCGGTACTACCCACCAGGAGCCGATTGTGGGGCAACCTAACTTCGCGTATGTGAAGGTAAAAAACAGAGGCACACAGACAGCTACGGGCGTGGTGGTCAAAGGCTTTCACTGCAACCCCGGTACAGGCCTGACCTGGCCTAACGACTGGGCACCCATGACGACGGCCCAGTTGGCAGGCGCTACCATTGCCCCCAACAATGCGGCGGAGATTATTGTAGGTCCGTTTACGTGGACGCCTTCACAGGTTGGTCACGAGTGTATGCTGATGATCGCTTCGGCCACTGGCGACCCCAGTAACATCAACAATTTTTCGGCTGGAGATACCATTCCGGAATGGCGGCTTGTACCGCACGACAACAACATCGGCCAGCGTAACGTGGCTCCTGTAGCGGGTAGTTTAAAAGGGCTGTTGCGCGCTTTTGAAGGCCGGCAGTTCCTGATTCGGAATCCGATGCGGGAATCCGGGAAACTCCAGATCAAGGTGACCATGCCGCCGCTGCTCGAGAAACTGGGCTGGAAACTCCACTTCGTCAATGAGCAGGATCTACGCAAAATTGACGGCGGCGGACGAGTAGCGGCCACCATGAAGCTGGAACCCGGCGAGAAATTTACCGTCACCGACCTCCGTAAACAGAAGAATCTGGCTATCGTGGTCGAGACGTATATCGACGGGATGCTGACCGGCGGCATGACGTACCTGATCGATCCAATGCTGAAGGAGAACGAGCCCAACAAGCCGTTGATATAAGCGGCTTAATGGTACACGGATAGATTGAGGGTCCGCGGATTAGTTGGATTAACTGGATTTATGCAGATCAACGGCTTATAGCTATGATCCGCGTAAATCCAGTTAATCCGTGTACCATCCTACTCAGTGCGTTGTATTCGGGTGGAATGACTGCCAGGAATGCCAGAACTCCTGATACGCCTGCACGGACGTCAGTTGCTGACCAGCCAACGTACCGGAGGTGGCCAACCCACGCGTAGTCCAGACTGTAGCGGTTTCACGGTCTCTCAACTGGTTGTTGGCAACGGGCTCGAATGTGAGCGTCTGCCCATTGGCTAGTCGATTAAAGACACGAAACGTCTGCCCATCGGCGGCCAGCGTTACAACAACTGGCTGCTTGCCAACAACGGTATTGATCGCTTTCTTTTTGACCAGCTCATTCCAGTCGACAGCGCTGGCTGCTTTTCCGTCCAGCACGCCCACCACCCACGATTTGCCTTGCCACGACGCCGAGTCTCTCCTGGTGAGTTTTCCTCGACGAACACCGGTATCATAAGTAGCCAGGCTATCGGTCTCTTCCCGAAAAGCAGGATCGGACTGCATCACCAGGGTCCTAGGGTGTTCAGATGCCCATTCTGCCAGTGTCATCTGTCGGGCCGTCAGTTCGGTGAGCGCTTTTCCGCGGAGCGATCCCTGGATGGCCTCGCCGGTGGCTTGCCGCCACCAGCTTCCCGTGCTATCGTCTTCAAACATGGCGTTGAAATGATCCATGCCAACCAGCCTGAACGTGAGTGGTTTTCCGTCGAGAACAGGGTCGAATACCCGCCCTGTGCGACAAACGGTACAGTACGTCACCATGATGGGCTTCCCGCCTACCGTGTCACGTACCTGATGATGGTAGCCAATCAGTTGGATTGGGTAAGCCCGGGCTTCGCCATTTTCCACCACACCCAATACCAGCTTATTGACCGGAATTTTGTTCTGGCTCATCGGCAGCATGCGTTTGGTCGTCGGCTGCAAAAACATGTGATCGGCCATCATCGTCATGTTGACCGTATAAAATACGCCGGCATACACGACGATCAAGCCGATCACCAGCCACCGGTGCCACGTCATCCTGGGCTTGGTGATCGCATAAAAAACGGGGGTAATCAGGAGCAGCAGAATCATCGCCCGAAGCCAGGGCACGTACTGGTGCAACCAGTAGGCTACCCCTACCCGACTCAGATTGGCCGCGTCGTCGAGCTGACTGCCCGGAAACGGCATGATGAAATAAACCCGAACTGCTTCCAGTAAAATGAGCAGTATCAGGCCCACCAACGTCCAGCGCAGCGGGTTCTTGTTCATGGTTCTATGGATTAGGGACTTGGGTACGATAAGGTGCCTGGGTGACTAGACAGCTCAGTTGCCTACTCACCCAGGTATCCATTTACAGGATCTGCTTCGTGATCTGGTTAAAATCGACCACGGAAAAGCCTTCGGCGATCTTGCCATCACGAACCGTAAACCGGGCGAAACCCGGCACGGTGAATGGTTTATTCGTGGCGGCCGGAGCCAGAAACGCTGAACTGTGGGTTCCTGAAAAATTGGCTTTCAGAAACACGGCATCGCCCTCCGCAATCACTTCTGTCACCTCGATTCGAAAGCCGGCAAATGTATTGTCCATTTTTCCCATCATCGCCGTCAGCCCGTCGATACCATTGACGGTTACACCCAACGAATTGCGAAACGCCACATCGGGTGTAACGATCGTTTTCAGAAAGGCCACGTCGCGGGCATTGAGCAGGGCGTTGAAGAAGGCAACAGCCGTTTTGGCCGCAGGCGACTTCGCCGCGAGGGCATTGTTTTTCTGGATAATCGCCTCATTTTTTTGTGCCACGCCAGTGTTCATGGCAACGTATTGAGCAGAGGCAAATGGAGCCGAAGCCAGTAGTAATCCGGCCGTAATCAACAGTTGTTTGTGTACAGTCATTGGTAGTGAATTATAAGTGGTAAAGAGATTATGTCTTGTCGGTGGCCGCATAGCCATTGGTCGAAATCAGGGCGGCCCGGTTGCGGTAAAAATCCGGATCATTGACGGGCGCTACCGTTGCCAGGCCATCGACGTAGCGGTTGAACATACAGAAGGCGGCGGCAATCAGCACCGTATCGTGAATGTCACGGTCAGTAGCACCTTCAGCCCGGGCGGCATCGATCTGTTCAGCCGTTACGTACTTGCCCCCCTGCTGCACACTCCCGGCCACCGCAAGCAGGGCCTTGAGCTTGCTCGAAATAGCTGCATTCGGGTAATCCTGCTTCACAGATCGTACCAAACTCCAGTCGTCGTCGCCCAAATGATGGCTGGCGACAGCTCCGTGGATCGTCTGGCAGAAAAAACAGTCGTTTTGCGACGACACGTAGGTGGCAATCAGTTCGCGGTCGCCTTCGCTAAGCGTCGAATCCGGGTGATGCGCATTGGTACGCAGTAATACATTGGCCAGATCATTTAATGGGCGGGCCGTTTCGGGGCTGAATACCATAGGTCCACGAATGCCGGGGACGCCAGCGGGGAGTTCGATATGTGGCATATGTCGGGGTCAGTTCAGCAGCCAATATGCCCCCAGCCAGAGCTGACTGGGGGATACAAACTACTAACCTATGAAAGACTTGTTTACCGTTGATTCGATAGAACCGGCTGAGGTAAAACGTACCCCAACGTACCCATCCGTTCACCCATCGCCTCATACGCAGCGGGGTCCGTGGGGGTGAGGGTAGCCAGCCCGTCTACGTACCGATTGTACATGCAGAAAGACGCGGCAATCAGCACGGTATCGTGAATGTCGCCATCCGTTGCTCCCTGATTTCGGGCTGCTTCGACCAACCCAGTACGCACCGTCCGGGCATCGGCTTGAACGTGCCCGGCAATGGCTAACAACGCTTTCAGTTTGGGCGACACAGCAGCCGTATCGGCATCGGCCAGCACCTGATCGACAATCGATTGCTGATCACCGTACAGAAAACGGGCTGCCGCTGCATGGCTGTTCTGGCAGAAATCCGTACAGTTGCGGCTCGAAACGTAGGCGGCAATCAACTCCCGCTCTGCATCGATGAGGGTACTATCCGGCGACCCGGCACGGAGAAGTGCCTGCGCCAGTTGGTATAATGGCTGGCCCGTATCGGGCCGGTACATGACGAGGCTCCGAATGCCGGGCGCGTCATTATTTAGTTGAATATGAGGCATATGAAGAGGTCATTTGTAGGCATTACTAGTCATTTATTGCCCGCTCGTCGGTTTGTAACGTACCCAGACTGCCACCAGGGCGATCAGGAAAGCGACCGAAAAAACGAGCAGGGCGTTGCCGAAACCACCCAGTCCGGCCACCATCGTTCCGACAAAAAATACGGCCGTGCCGGTGAAGAAACGGCCAATATTAAAGCTGATGCCCGCTGCCGTTGCCCGAATACGAACGGGAAACAGGGCCGGAATGATGCTGGATAACGCCCCCTGACTGATACCGAAAAACAGGGCAACGAAGGCCGTTTCAGCGTAGATGATCGGCGAAAACTGGCTGTTTGTCAGGAAGAGCAACCCACAGCCACCCGCACACCCCACGAAGGTCATTAACAGGGTGCGGCGTGAGCCAAAGCGGTTGAGCAGCATCCCCGAAAAGAGCCCGCCGACAATGCCACCCATACCCAGCAACATCATGGTCAGGCCTCGCTCCCGCTGCCCTGTTTGTCCCGGCGGCAACAAGGTCTGCACCCAGGTGGGGATCCAGGAGAACGTACCCCAGAGCCCGACCAGCACAGCCCCGAATACAAGTACGCCGGTGAGCAGGTTGGCCCGGTCGGCGGTGGTCCAGGCAACGCTCTTCGCCTGGTTTACTGACCGTTGCTGACGCTGCCAGCTGGCCGACTCTGGTAGTTTGATCAGCATGCACAACGCGATCAGCACCGGAATATGCCCCAGCCCAAACGCCTGCCGCCACAGGACCTGACCAACGTTCAATCCACCCGTGGCCACAATGCCGACCGGGAACATAACGGCCAGGACACCGAGCACAACAGCCCGGTTTCGGGCGGGCCAGATCTCGGAGATATAGACCGTTGTCAAGAGCAACACACCGCCAACGCCCGCGCCCGTCAGGAATCGACAGAGCAACAGCGAGGGCCAGTTGGGCACCATCGTTGTTGCCAGCATAGATACGCCGTACAGCGCCGTCGCGAAAGCCACCGCCTTGGCCCGACCAATCCGGTCACTGACAAAGCCAAAAACCAGCCCGCCCGTCATCCAGCCGTAGAGAAACGACGCGCTGATGTACGCGCCCACGTCGCCCAGTTCGGCTGCTCCACTCTTATTGCCCAATAGCTCGGGAACTACCACCGGCAGAAACGTCGCCATCAGTGTCGAGGCCGTACCACCCAGCAGATAGGATACAGCACATAGGCCAAAGGCCAGCCAATCGGCTGTTAACACGTCCTCATTCGCATTGACTGCTTCCGTCGTCATAGCACATCCTGGTTTAGTGGTCATTGACAGGTAACCTACTTGAGCCCCTGATCGAAGGTGAGCGAAACGTAATAGAGACCACCAACGGCAGGTGAGCCGTAGGCTTGCACAACGTACTGATTCGTCAGGTTCGACGCCCCCAGTTTGACTACCGTTTTCAGCGACGGCACCCGGTAATTCACCTGTGCATCCAGCAGGTGATACGCCGGTACAGGGCCAGGAATCAACGCGTTGAATGAACCCACCCAGTCGAAGCCCTCCTGCCAGTGCCAGGCCACGTTGAAGCCGAGATTCGGTGCTACGTTCCGATGACCCAGTGTTACGTTGGTTTTCAGCCGTGGTGTATTGAAGGCGGCCACATTGTTCGGGTCAGCGTTTCGAATGTTGAAGGATGACCAGGTGCCGTTCCCGCTCAACTGGTACCCACCCGGCGTGCGGTAGGTCACCCCAAGCGTTGCCCCCTGCGCCGATACCTGATCGGGTGCGTTTGTGTACAGCTGGAAGGCCTGCACCCGGCCATTCAGAATATCCTGCGCGGCGGCGGGGTTGGGCTTGCCATCGCTGCCCAGCACCGGGCTGTCGGGCCGCAGCACAACGGTGTTCAGAATGAAGTTGGTATACACACCGTAGTAGTAGTTGGCATCAACCGACAAGTTGCCCGTCAGCAAGCCCCGGTAGCCCACTTCAACACTGTTAACGCGTTCTGGTGCGATGTAAGGGACTGCTGACTTTTGCAGCTTGTCTTTGTTATTGAGCACCGCCTGTTGCGGCCCAACTTTGTTCACGTCTGCCCCAAAGCCAGCCCCGAACTGGTTGACACTGCTGGCCGTAAATGAATTTTCATAGACGTTCATGCCCGCGCTATTGCTCGGCGCACCACCCAGAATCGTGATTGGCCCTACGTTCAGCTTGATGAACTGGTCAGACGGGGTGGGGTTGCGGAAGCCTGTCTGGTAACTGGCCCGGAAGTGGTGCCGATCCGTGGCAGAGAAGACCGCCGATGCACGGGGGTGAAGTAACCCGCGAAATTCTGGTTTTTATCGTACCGGCCCGACGCGGTCAATTTCAGCCGGTCGGCAAGCAGCGTTTTGCTTACCTGCAAAAAGGCCCCGAATTCACTGTACAGAATACGGCCGCCTTTATCGTCGAACAGGGTTCCGTTGGTGAACAGGCTATACTGCCGGTAATTACCACCCACGAGCACCTCGGCCGCGTTTTTCAGTGCCGACGTCAGGTTGTACTGCCCGTCTGTATGCCACATGCTCGTCTGGCTTAGAATGCCAGCCCCCGCCAATCCCTGAATGCCGATCAATCGACTTTTCTGGGCTTCATACTCCGACGTACCTGGCTGCAATCGCCCCTGATCGGCAAAGGCACGGGCCGCCGTTTGGCTGTTCCCGGCAACCGATGGAACAGAACCGGCAAAAGCAGCGGCATACCGGTCGAACCACGTCTGGTCTGCCTTGTCGGGCGACACCACGTTACCGTTCAGATCACGTACCCACGTGCGGTTGATCTGCTGCCCCAGCGACCGCGTATTGAACGAATCGTGTGAATCCTCTGCGTTGCTGTACCAGCGCACAAAGAAGTTACTCCCCCGCAGTTCAACCCGGTGCTGAATCAGCGAGAAACCGTTGACAGAGAATCGGTTAGAGCCGGTATAGTTCGCCGTTCCTTTGGCGAAATTGTACGCGTAGATCGCTTCCAGCCTGGGGGTGATCCGATAATGTAGGGCGCCATTCAGTTTCAGGCTGTAGACGTTATAATCCGTGAGGTCTTTTTCGGCGTAGCCCGTCCGCGACACCTGACCGATGCCGGGCAGGGTGCGCACTACTTCATCGCCGTAGATATTGAGCGCATTCCGGGCCGGGTTGTTCGCTCCACGCAGTTCGGGTGATGTAGTCTGGTTTACATCGGAATAATCGGTAGCAAACCAGTCTAACCCACCCATGTAGGAGGCATTGAGTTTAAACGCGAACCTGGACCCGAAGGCTTTGGCGTAGCGCAGGGCATGGTCGGTATACAGAGCCGCGCCTGTATTGGCGTCGCCCAGGTGATTGACGCCGACTTTGGATTGCACGCTGAGACCCTGGTTGCGAAACGGGTCTTTGCTGGTCATCAGCAACACGCCGTTAAACGCCGCCGGACCATACAAGGCCGATGCCGCGCCCGGTACCAGTTCCACGCTTTCGGCATCCAGGTCACTCAGGCCAAACATGTTCCCCACAGAGAAGCCGAAGCCGGCAGGCTGATTGTCGATGCCGTCGATCAGTTGTAAAAACCGGCTGTTGCCCGTACTGGCAAAGCCCCGCGTATTGATCTGCCGGTAAGTCAGTCCGCTGGTGACCATATCTACCCCCTTCAGGTTGTTGATCCCTTCGTAGAACGACGCCGAAGGGGTTTCCCGAATGGCGCGGACATCCATTTTTTCGACCGTGACGGGCGCGCGCAGCAACCGTTCTTCTACCCGCGAAGCCCCTACAACGACTTCGTCCAGTTGACTGGTCGTAGCAACGAGGCGTACCTCGATAGGCCGATCGTTGGTGCCGACGGTCAGTTCCTGCCGCTGGTGCCCAACCATCGATATGGCCAGTTGCAGTGTGCCTTTCTGCGGAACAGTCAGCGAAAAACGCCCGTCGCCGTCGGCTGTTGCACCCGACAATTGTCCTTTAACAACAACCGACGCACCGGGTAAGGGGTGCCCCTGGCCATCGCGGATTATCCCTGTTAGTCGGCGCGTTTGGGCGAGAGTAGGCAACGAAAGGGTAAGCATCATCGCCAGCGCGATGATCGAGTATATGAGTTTCATGATTATGAGTGTAAAAAGTGGTTTCCCTGCTGACAGGGATCATTTATTTCACCTGCGCTGGATACCCGCCCGGTGGACGAACGTACCCACGTCCCGTGATTCGCTCACCCAGCAGTTGGTAATAGGCCGGGTCGGTAGGTGTCACGGTAGCCAGCCCATCAACGTATTTGTTGTAGAGGCAGAACAGAGCGGCAATCAGTACGGTGTCGTGAATCTCACGATCGGTGGCTCCGGCTGTTTGTGCCCGGGCAATTGCTTCGGGCGACACAGCGCGTCCAGCCTGCTGCGTCAGGGCAGCAATCTGAAGCAGTGCCTTCATTTTTTCACTCACGGGAGCCGTTTCAATGTCGGTCTTCACCGCAAGTGCCGTTTCCGATTCGCCCAGCAACAGGTCAGCTGCTTTGGTATGGGCCGCATTGCAAAAGTTGGTGCAGTTCCGCGAGGACACCAGCGCCGCAATCAGTTCGCGCTCGCCTTCAGTCAGCGTCGACTCACCGCGTAGGAGCAGTTGCGTCAGGTTTCGGATTGGCTCGGCCGTATCCAGCCGGTATTCGAGCAGGCCAGTGATCCCCGGCAGATGATCTGGAAGTGGAATGTGTGGCATATCGTCAGATCAGGCTATAAATCAGACTGTTACTACTTACCAACTTCGTCGAACTGCCCATTTTTGCTATAGTCAAATTGGGGGCTACGTTCGTTTTTTGAGCAAAAAGAGCGCCTGTCAGCAAAAAACTTGCTGTTGCGTGTACGTCAGGAAAAGTCATGGTCTAAGTCTTGTCTATGGGGCGAACGTCAAGGGAAAGGTAGCCTTACCGCGTTGCGACACAACGGGCGGTTGCCGCATCCAGGTTACTGACGCACTATACCCCGTGAGATTATCGGAGATTCCATTATAGCTGTCTACTTTTCGTAGCACAACCGATACGTGATCTTTTGTGTATTGCAGCCCAACACCCTCGTTCGACTGAGGGCGTTTATCGAGGGCAAAACCCAGCGCCATCAGTTCGTCATGCCAGGCCTTATAGGCCTCGACTGATTTTGTCTGGTCAACCAATGCCGTTGCATTTGGCCCAAATACGTAGCTCATTACCTGCGCTGACGAGGCCGGCTGGTTCAGATACGCAGGTCGCTGATCCATAAAGAGGCAACTCCAGTTCGTCAGCGACTTCTTCCGCTGATAACAGGTGTACCCTTTTGCCTTCATCGCCTCTTCAAACGCAGCAGGTGTCGTTGTCACCAGCCGAAGCATGTCGGTGATCGTCAATGATTGTGCCGACAGTGTTCCTATGGAGACAAACCATAGAACACCAAGCAGGAATCGAGTTCGCATCGTGTAGGTACGTCCTAGATTTTGATACCGACCGACAACACGGCATTACGTCCATCTGACGACCATACTCCGGGACCGGGGTAGAACAACGGCCGTTTGGTGAAGTACTGGCTGTTCAACACGTTGTTAACACTACTTCTAACATGTAGCCATGAGGTTACCCGCCAGGTAGCGTTGATATCCCACACGCCATACGCAGGCACAGGTCCTTTAGCGCCATTGGCCGTAGGAACGGGGGTGTTCAATGCGTCAGAGTAGGTCATGCCTACGTAGCTGTACTGAGCCGTTAAACTAGCCGTGCGGTAACGGAACGTCAACCCGTTTCGAGACGTAAAGCGGGGAGCCGATTCAACCTGATTACCCGTTACATTCCGATTTTCGGTTCCCGCCGATACGTTTGCGTTGATGTAGCGGGCATCCATAAAGGCTGTCGACGTAAACCCGCTAACGGTCAGCCGACCGGTGTTCAGCAGTTGTCCTTCCAGCAGCACTTCCACCCCCTGGCTCCGGCTGTCGCCAATCGTTGTGCGGAAGGTATATGGCTGACCATCAGCACCGGTCTGCACCAGTGTCCCCATGCGGTTTCGGTACAGCACATCGAACAGGCTCATGTTCACATGCAGTCCTTTCCAGCGGCCTTCTACGCCCAGTTCAGCGTTATATCCGGTTGCATCGCGCAGGTTTTTATCAACCCGTTCATAGGTCGAAGCGGGGATGATATCCTTGAAAATAACCGGACGGTAGGCTTGTGACAAGCCGCCGTATAGGCGAACGGCCCCATTCACCTTGTACTGTCCGCTGATTCCCAGCAACGCAAACTGGTGGCTGATGTCGTTGGGTAGATTACCCGGATCGTAGCTAGTAATGACGCCCCGCATCTGCGTAAGCCCGTGTTCGACCCGAATACCGGGAGACAGTGTCAGACGCGATGATACGTTTAGCTGCATTTCGGCGAAAAGGGCACCGTTGCGCGTGTAATACCACAGGTCGCGCCCGAATGGTGCGGTCAGTGTCATGTCGTAGTCCGAACCGGTCGTGCCTTTGCCTAACTGTTGACGATGCAGATCGTTGTGCATCAGTTGGCCCCCAATCACGATCGTCGCGGGCATACCAGCCAGCCGAAGCTGGTGCAACAGCCGCGCTTCGGTCGTGAAGCTATTGAAATGATCAACGTCGACCTGGCGCTGGCGGTACTGGCCCGTCACGGGGTCTGGCAAATCAGTAACCGTAGCGAACGCATCGATCAACACACTGTTTCGCACACCCAGAACCGCCGACGTGATCAACTGAAGCCGGGTGCGGTGGCTCAACTGCCAATCGGCCCGTAGCGAAGGCACCCAGATATCCGGGCTGAAGTAGTTTCGGTTGCGCGTCGCCTGCCGTGCATCGGCCCGAAACATCGAGTCGGTCAATGGGCCGGGAAGATGATAGACATACGTCGACCGCGCCAGCTCGGCCGTCAGGCTTAGCTTCGCCGAGGCCTGATAACGTAAACTGGCGAAGAGTGCCTGCGCGTCAGACTGGCTGCTTTGCCGGTACCCATCCGAATGACGCCAGTACGCGTAGCCGTAGTACGTCAGTTTGCCAACGCGACCACCCACGGCATTGTAGGTGCTGCGCAGGCCATACGAGCCAACCGACCCAATGCTTTCGAACCCAAACCGGCGGGTGGTATCGGCCTGCTTGGTAACCATATTGAGCATTCCCCCAAACTGTGCCCCATACTGAAGTGATGCCGTTCCGCGAACCAGCTCAATGCGCTCCAGACTTTCGCCCGGTGGTGAGAAATGGCTGGCCGGATAGCCATACATATCTGAGTTGGTCAATACGCCATTGTAGCGCATGTTCAGCTCCCACGACCGGTGCGCATCCAGTCCCCGCGTGGCCACGTTGATCTGATTGCCCGACCCGTCCATGTCGTAGATGAACACGCCCGGTACGCGGGCCAGCAGTTGCCGAGGGTTTTTCTGAGCGACATCGGCATCGGTATCGGCCAGCCGGATCAGTTCCGTACGTCGCCCGGCCATCAGGTACGTTCCCTGCTGATCCGGTAAGGCCTGAACCTCACCGGATCGGGACGTTCGTACCTCGACCGTTCGCAGTTGCTGGGTACGTAGTGTATCAGGAGTTTGAGCAAAGCACGGCCAGGCCAACAGCCAACTGGCAATCGACGCGCCTTTCAGCAAGTTCATAGAAGAGAGTTGTTGAGTATACGGTCAGGTTGTGTCAATGCCTACGGGATGCAACACAGGGGGCCTGCTCAAAGCGGGCATCTCCCCTGTCGTTACATCAATCGTATGCCGTTGACTTACAAGCCTGATCCGTCTGCTTTTCCTCTGGCTACGGCATAGGAACCGATATTCTTACCGCATACTAATCCCGACGTGCAGTCTGACCGGAAGTGGATCATCCCATACACCCGTGACACCGAAGCCTCCTGAGCCCGGGCCCAGAATTCATCGGAACGATCGGGAAAAATGCTGCCCAGTACCGTTGCTGCCGCCGCCGAGAAGGTCGAGTGGCCAGAGGTGTAGCTAGGGAAATTGGGCAGACCTACCGACGTTTTCACCCCAAATTGCTGCGGGCGGGGAGTATAGTAGTAAAACTTGGTTTCCCAGCAACAAACACCGGCATCCTGCAAAGCCGTACCGACCAGCGCCAGTGTACGCGCCATACGCACCTCGCTATATTTAGCTTCGTGCGCGGCATCGGCTGCCGAGCGCATCCAGTGCCCCGGAGGCGTGTAACTACCTGCGCCATCGGCCCAATAGTTGGCAATGCGAGCCTGCTCGCGTGTCTGGTTTTTGTTGATCTCCCTCAGCTCGTTCAGCTCGGTATTGAACTGATCTGACCCAGGCAGCGGGGCCGGGCCGGGCCGTAGCGACACCAGCGTGGCCCGATCGAAATTCCAGGTTGACACGGCTCCGTAGTTGGGCAACATGGGCGGACGCAGCGGCGACTCCTGGCTAGTCCATACCTCCGTTTGACCACGGCTTTTGGCCGATTCGATCATACCGGCGGTGAGCGTCTGGTTGTTGGCACCGCTCATACCGTCTGTTTTGGCACGGGCCATAATTTTAGCAGCCACCTGTGTACCCAGGCTGGCACCGGCGTCCAGCTCGCTTTTCACGTTCATGCCGGCCCACTGACGGGCATTCGTATGCTCAGCTACTTTCGCATCAATGAAGGGTACTTCGCCAGGGAACATCGCTTTCAACACAACTGCTGAGGCCGCCGCCACCACCGCATCTTCCGATGGATACGTTGGCAACGCAGAAACAGGCAGTGCAGCCGTTACCGTTGCGTCGACTTTCGATGGCGCTGTCCGCTTAAACTTATACTTATAGCTCCAGGCGGCCACCAGCGCGTCATACTGCGCTACGCTTAAGTTTGCCAGTGCCCGCGCCGTGTAGGGCGGGTTGGCAAATGGAAATTTGGGGTCAGCCAGTGGGTTGGCGGCATCGGGCACCGGATATTTTCCGTCGGCGTTCGAGGCGGGCGGCGTATTATACCGGGCCGCCAGTTCACGGGCAATTTCGTTCCAGCGATACGCGGCGCCGGCTCCCCAGTACACAACCGCCTGCTGCTGTTCCAGCGACAGGTTAGCTGCTTTCGATTTCAAATCGGTCAGCTCTGCAATGTATTCGGCCGACGAGGTTGAGGAAGGTGTCGCAATCGTTACGTCGGTTGGGCTGGTCAGCACGTACGTTTTCCACGTACCTGCCTTATCGTCAACGCTGGCGGGTGTATAGCCCACGCGTTGTGGTTCTTCAATGGTCTTATCGCAGGAAACAACCGTCATGGCAACGGCTACAAAACTGAGGATAAGCGCTTTATTTATATGTTTCATTGTGTTAAATCGATCAGATCTGTACGGTTTCGACAACCATGCAGGCTTCTTATTTCAGGTTGATTTGATACAGTAATCCCACCATAAACGAGGTGCTCTGGCCCATATTCAGGCCATTGGTAACGTACCCGGCGCGGGCATTGACCCCGACGTTATGGGGTTGGTACTTGCCATACCAGCCCACGGTCGTTGCCTGCATGTTGTTGGTGGGGAACGGCATGTCATTCCGGCGAATATTGTCGCCCGAGGTACACGTGAAGCGTTCAGCGAACACTTCCGTCTGAAACGCACGACGCAGGATACCAAACCGAACGGCCCCATCCAGTGCATTGGGCACGGCCACCTCATTCGTGTTATACACCCGATCATTGGCCTGATAGGCATCCTGGTCAATGCGCATCGTCCCACGCCAGATATACGACCCATGCGCCGTCAGATACAGGCCCGTTTTGGGGTGTTTGTAAGTCAACAGCACCCGCCCAGCCACTGACCGGGCACCCATACCAATCGACATAGGCTGGAAACTGGCGACGTAGCTGCTCAGCGGCGTAGATGCACCGACAAGTCCGTGTAACGAGAAGCCTTTGTATTGCAGGGCATTGACCTTCAACCAACCCGAAACGTCCTGAAACCCTTTCTGACCCATCAGGTTCCCGGCCGAGGTACTGGTCCAGATATACGGGACGTTTACGATCAGGTTCACCCGGTCACTCAAGCCCACGGTAGCCATGACCGATGCACTTTGGGTCGTGTGTGTACCAATGTTGAAATTCTCGCGTTTCAACGTATTTTCCCAATACCAGTTCCAGTTGCTCCGGCCATACATGGCAGCGGCGCAAATGGTCTTTTTAGGCATGTAAATCGCATCTTGGGGCATCTGTGCCCAGCTGGTTGTTGCGCTCACCAACAGTAGCGCAACAAGGAGGAGTTGTTTTTTCATAGGAATAAGAATCATAAAACCGAGCCATCCTGATCTACAGGATTCGACGCCTACCGGAAAAGACACGGGGCACCGGTTTCCTGTACTTGTCAAATCCTATAGATCGGTGCGGTCTAAAAGGAACGGCTCACGTTAAAGGAGATGAGGTAATCGGCAAAGGCAGCATCCCCATGCTTCAGGCCCAGTGGATCGAGCTGATCGGCGTAGCTGCGTGTGCGGTTCCGATATACGGCAACAGGCACAGACAAGGCGGCGGCATACCCTCCCCTCATGTACGAGAAGCCAGGTTCAACCGAAACGATGTAGCCCGGGCGACGGAAACCGCCACTCCCGCCAAATGCATCTTTCGCCGGCACCCCTTCCACGCGACCTCCCAGCATAACAGCCAGGCCCGGGATGAACCGAATAGACTGGCTCAGACCCAGACGGGCAGCAAACTGATCGGCCACCGAGAATTCGCCCGTTACCAGGTCGATCGTGGTTGCTGTCGGGTTGCGCTTAACACCGTTAGTTTCGCGGGGATTGAACAGGTAAAAACCATTGGCATAGACAGTTAACCCGCTATTGGTCACCTGCGAATAACCCTGGAGTTCTACACTGGCACCGACGCCCCCATCACCTAGCTGAATCGACTGATCGACGGGCAGTGTAACGGTATAGTCGACGCCTTCTTTGGTCTTCTTGTGAAACTGATCCGTTACCTGGTAGTCACCGGTTGGCAGTTTCACCCCTACACCTACGGCCAGGTTCGTTTTGGGCAATTTAGCCGGATTGATTACCCAGTAGCTGGTTGAAATACGGAGATCACCGATGCCTTTCGAACCGGTATGGAACCGGTTGGCGTCAGGACTGATACCGCTCCCCGCCGCCGGATTACCGTAATGCTCATAAAGCGATGATCGGTCGTTCATCTGAACCGGCAGATTAACCGACACCGACCAGCGCAGCGACGGCATGTAGGTGATGCCCAGATCCAAGGCGTGGGATGTATTAATCACCTGCGTACCCTGTTCAACGCGTTGTTTCTGTTCAACGTCACCGACAAAGTGTTTATACGACTGGAAATAGCGGTAACCAGCCGATACCTGCCAGTGGCCGGTACGCTGCTTGAAAAAAGCAGCCGACGACCCCGATGGGGCCGCGCAACTCATGTGACGAACGGCTACGCAACCCTGAGCAGCAGCAAATTGGGTACTAACAAGTAGGCCAAGCAACGCTAGACCCGTATATTTTAAAGATGAGATCATAGAGGAAAGTAGCCCCTTCTACTCCAGGTACGTTCGCAGACGTCATTCCGCCAGGTACTCGTTCGATTTTTGGCTGTGTTGCGTCAACACGACTTCAACAGCAAGTCGTCAGACAGACTGACAACTGCGAGAAGCATCATCTTCCAAAAAAAGGTTGAATTACCTGTACGTCAACGCACAGTACGGCAGAACCGTGAACCAAAAGCAGAGTGGGTCAATTAATTGAGTGACTGAATGATACATAGCCCGTTAGGTAGCAGGGCGGAAGCGGGTACGAACCCGGAGCGCCTTTTGCAACGAGACTACAAGACAGCAAAACTCAATTACACTCGGGGCGGAGGCGAAAGCACCGCCAGGTAGCGGGCTATGGTAGCCAGTGGGGCGTCGGCAATGCGTACATCGACGAGCCAGGCTACCAGGGAAGCGGAAAACACTAACCGGTCGGAGGGCCGATATTCTTTCAGCAGCAGTTTAAGCCAGTGACCGGCTTTTCGCTGAGAATCGTCGCCGGAGTTGGCACTGATCGTTTTTTTAACAAAAGAAAGAAGGTCTTGCTGCCAGAAGCGGGCGGCCTTATCTTCCATACCGGCAATACGAAGCGTATCGCCACTCAGCTCAACACTGATCACGTCATAGAATTTCCCGTGGTAGGCAAAACCGTCTTCTGTTGTCTGCTCTACCAGTTTCTGCGCCTGCCCCGCTCCCAATACGACCTGAAACTCAACCATACTGTCCACGGAGGAGTAGACCGTCAGACGTTCAGTCAGATCATGCTGATCCTGCCACCAGACACCAACCGCTACCCATACCGTTGCCAGGGTGTGGTAGAGCAGTAAGGCCAGTAAGCTTAGACTCAACAGGCGTTTCATATTAGATTAACAGACAGTTACGAGTAATCTTCCCCTTTTTAGTAGAAAGAATAGAACAAATATAGTTAAATACAGTTGTAGGCCGATGCACTTGACTGAAAAATAGCAACTATCGGGCCACAGATTCAGAAAGGAGGCGTTAATAACCAGGTTGCCAGCCCGTCCAGGCTAAAATTAGTAGCCCACTGAATCTGTAGCAAATGTAGGTTTCGATGGTCATGAGCGGCATTGCGTACCAGATCCTGGTATTGGTAGCCCACTTCAATTTTGCCCCATTTCCCTGTGTTGTACCCTACGCCGCCGTATGTCCAGTTTTCGCCATAGAAGGCGTTCTTGGAGCTGATGGGGCTATTCTTTGCGCCGGAGAAACAGAGAAACGCTTCGTTCGATACAGCCGCATACCAGCCTGTTTTTTGCTGTTTGGGGTCGAAAAAGGGAATGGTAGCCCCCACATGATACCGACTTAGCTGGGCTAACGACCACTTTTCCGTTGAGAGCCGGAGTGGATACCGTTCTTCATAACGCAGTCGATGACTCATCTTGATTCGGCTACCGGTAATACCGTGCGTCAGCACGGTTTGGGCCCACAGCCGGTTTTCATTGACCCGAATACCAAACAGATTATGCCGTACATACGCATAGCCAAGTCCGACCTGAATGTTGTCGGTCACCTTGTAGGTGAAGCTAGGCTGAATATAATATTGCAGCGCCAGCATCGCAATTCCCGGCGACTCGGCGGCCTGCGACGTGGCATGGCTGGTCGATGACAGGAACACATTGTAGCCCAGGCGTTTGGTAATGGGACCCGTCTGGGAATATTGTGGAAAGACACCGTAAAACGTCCAGGTCTGGGCCAGTGATGGCAAGCCAGCACCAAGGAGCAGCAGGCAGGCAGTGGCAGTTCGTAGCCAGTTCTTCATAGTGGGTCGGGTAGCTTTTTTCGTCTACCCGACCACGCCTCCACAATATGTATGCCAGTAAGGCAACGGTCCTATTTACGCAGGCCAAACCTGTGCCCAGTGCTACTAAATCCCTAGAAAATGAAGTTGGTGCTCAGAAACACTGATTTATGATCGCCCACGATCTCATTCAGAATTTCTTTGTTCGCCGGCGTATCTTTCGTGGCCACGGCTGAACGAATGGAGAAGGAACGAATAGCGTCTTCCACAGATAACGTACCCTCAGCCGAATCTTTGCGACCTGTAAACGGGAACGTATCCGGGCCACGCTGGCATTGTGCGTTGATATTTACCCGGCTGACGAGGTTCACCAACGGATCGATCAAGGCAGAAATAGCCGTGGTATCCGTACCAAAAATACTCGCCTGCATACCGTGATCGTCGGTGATCAGGTAATCGATAAACTCATTCACGTCATCGTAAACAACGACCGGCACGACCGGTCCAAACTGCTCATCGCGGTATAACTTCATGCCTTCTTTCACCGGGTAAACAACCGCCGGTCTAAACAGCGATGCTGCCGTCTGACCGCCGCCTTCGTTCACCACCGATGCGCCCTGGGCTTCAGCGTCTTTGATACAATCAGCCAGGTAATCGGTTTTTCCGGGCTCGGGCAAGGGGGTTATCTGAACGCCTTCGCCCCAGGGCATACCTGGTTTCAGCTTGCTCACGGCCGGGCCAAACTTGGCCAGGAACTGATCGGCAATGCTGCGGTGCGCCCAGATGATCTTGATCGCCGTACACCGCTGCCCATTAAATGAAAGCGAACCCAGCAGGCACTCCTGCACCGCTACATCCAGATCAGCATCGGGCAGGATAATGGCCGCGTTCTTGGCGTCGAGGCTCATCACCGACCGCAACCGGTTCAGTTTTGGGTGTTGCCGTTGTAATTCATCAGCCACCCGACTCGACCCGATCAGGGTTAACACGTTTACCTTTCCGGACTGCATAACGGGTGGAATCACGTCGGCCCCACGTCCGTAGAGTGAGTTCACAACCCCTTTCGGGAAACTGGTCCGAAAGGCCTCCAGCATGGGGTAGTGCAGCAGAGAGCCATGTTTGGGCGTTTTGAACAGGATCGTGTTCCCCATCAAAATAGCCGGAATCAGTGTGGTATACGTTTCGTTCAGCGGGTAATTGAAAGGGCCCATCGAGAGCACGACACCCATCGGAGACCGACGGATTTGACCGATAATTCCCTCTTCAATCCGAAAACGCGATGAATTACGGTCCATCGTTTTCAGCGCATCGATGGTATCGTAGATGTACTTCACTGTTCGGTCGAACTCCTTGGTCGAATCGGCCAGATTCTTGCCGATCTCCCACATAATCAGGTTGATAACCAGTGACCGTTGCGCCAGCATCTTTCCGACGAACGTTTCCATACAGGCAATTCGCCCGGCAACCGACATCTGCGGCCATTCGCCCCGACCATTGTCGTAGGCAGCCACAGCCGCCTCCAGAGCGGCCATGGCTTCGGTGGGACCAGCCACCGGAAACGAGCCCACCAGCTGCCGCTGCAACGTACCTGGCGTGGCTGAAGCTGACGTATCCGGGAGGCATACCGGGGAGTAGACCTCGGCAACTTTCCCCGTCCAGGGTTTCATTTCGCCGTTGAGCAGATACTCCCGCTGGTGAATAGGAGCAATACGGTATGGAGCCGGAATTTGGTTGATATCGGCGGGGAAAAGCGAGGTGAGATCAGTAGCAGTCATCTTCCGTTGACATTTGTTCGGTCACAAAGTTGCCGATTATCCTGAAACGGGTAGCGTACTCACCAGACACACATCAAAAAACTATATCGATCGGTTAATACAGGCGGATTACTCTGACCGGCTACCCTATCGGCTGGTCCATGTATTGATATATAAATAATCCATCATACATCAATATAATAGATCCCCTGCTGTCTTTCCTTGATCAGAAAAGTATAAATTGTTCCACTTAATATATAATGCCACTCATGCAGTAGTGAGCCTATTTGGTAAATACTATTTTTACATATATTAATATGTTAATTGTTCAATAGATATCTAAACCTGTACCTTGCTGCTACGCTACGAGTGGTGCGTCTGCATTGGGTACCCTCATTTGTGCGTGAAGCGTCTACCGGAGTTTGATAGCCAGGCACGTTGGCCACTGACGTTCGTTATCGTCAGTTCCTGCCCTGAACCATGGGGCGGCAGTGAAGAGCTTTGGGCACAGGCCGCTATTCAGCTGGCCCAGGCAGGCCACCAGGTACACATTTATAAAACAACTGTCGATCGCTGGCATCCGCGTATCAGCACACTGCGGTCCGCTGGCTGTACGGTCACCGATCTGCATCAACTGCTGCCCTGGGTTATCCGTTTCCGTAATAGGGTGTTGCCAAATCGGTGGCGATATAGTGCCCACCGGGGTCGGGCGATTTTAACTCATGCGCTGGCAGCTACTCAACCTGATCTGGCTATTGTAGCCCAGGGGAATAATTTCGATGGCGTTGACTATGCAGACCTTTGCCGCCAACAAAAGCAGCCTTATGTGCTGATCGCCCAGAAAGCCGTTAATTTTTTCTTCCCTCAGGATGCAGATCGGCGTAAAATAAAAGAGGCCTACCGAGCCGCCCGCCACTGTTTCTTTGTGTCGCAACACAACCTGGCCCTTACCCGACAACAGCTTAGCCTCCCCCTGCCCAACGCTAGTGTGGTGGCGAATCCCGTCCATATTTCGCTCCAGCAGACAGCGCCGATCCCGATGCCACCGGTTCAGGAGGAGCTGTATCGGCTGGCTTGCGTGGCCCGGCTCGACGTACTGGATAAAGGGCAGGATTTACTGCTGGATGTGTTGCAACAGCCTAAATGGCGGTCTCGCGCCATCCATCTTACATTCTTTGGGGCCGGACCCCATCAGAAAGCCCTCCAGGAACTGGTCGACTTTATGGGCTTGTCTGATCTGGTTGCTTTCGGTGGTCATGTGTCCAATCCTGCAATCATTTGGCAAACCCACCACGCCTTGGTGCTTCCCTCCCGTAGTGAAGGGCTGCCTCTGGCGCTGGTCGAAGCCATGCTTTGTGGCCGGCCGGCCATCGCTACCAATGCGGGCGGCATTGCCGAACTCCTTCTCGACAACCAGGTAGGCTTTCTGGCCAAAGCGGCCTCCGTTGATGCCATCGACGAGGCATTGGAACGGGCCTGGGAGCAACGAACCAACTGGACAGCTATGGGCCAGGTAGCCGCCAGGTACGTTCGCGAAGCCATGCCTGCTAATCCGGCCGCTCTGTTTAGTCAACACCTGCTCGACGCGGTAAAACGATATCCAACGACATCACACACCTATGCATCAGCCTTTAATCTCGATTATCATTCCGACCTACAATCGAGGGCATCTGATTGAGAAAGCCATTGACAGTGTCTTGGCCCAGACGTATCCGAACTGGCAATTGATTGTGATCGACGATGGTTCTACCGATGACACGTCGGACCGATTATCGGCCTATAGCGCGATTGACTATTACAGGCAGGCCAACAAAGGGCAGGCGGCAGCCCGCAATGCCGGATTGCGCCATTGCCGGGGCGACTATATTGCCTCGCTGGATTCGGATGACGAATGGCAACCCAACTTTCTGGCTGACGGTATAGCTATGCTTGAAAAATACCGGCTCGATTTTGTGTTTCTGAACTGGACAACCAGCCAGGGTAGCGATGGCTATGCCTCGTATTTCCGGTCGGCCAGGCACAACCGGCGCTATTGCACCCAGCCCGAAAGCGACTGGTGGGTATTGACTCCCGAACAGAACCGGCGTCTGATGGTTGAGACCTGCCCCTCGCCCTCATCGGCGTTGATTATTCGGCGCCTGTCATTCCCGACGGCCTGGAACGAACAGATGCGCATTGCCGACGACTGGTGTATGGTGCTCGACATGGTCATCAACCGCCCCTGCCGCTCAGCGTTTACACTCGTTCCTCACTGGACCAAGCATATTCATGGAACCAACATTTGGGACTGCCGCGACCATACCCAGATTATCCCGGACCTTGGTTTTCATGATGAGATCGTACTGGCCCAACGGTACCGGCATCAACTGTCTGCCCGTGAAAAACGCATCTTCCGTCGTCGGCTGGCCATGCACCATTTCAATTTTGCCTACTTCAGCTGGAAACAGTCGGTGACGTCGACAAATGTGTTCCGGCACCTGCGCACTGCTTTTCGACTGGCTCCCTTCGCGGTAGGCCTGACCTTGGCTACCTGGGGGCAGGCACACGTCAGAAAGCGCTTTTTAGCTGCCCTGTAGCCGGGCTCAGGGCGTGTAGCTCATCAGCTTGGCAGCCAGCAGGCGAAGCAGATGAACGCAGTCCCGCCAGGTTTGCTGGCTGTTTCTGCCAAACAGGAGTACGTGAAGCAACAGAAACGGACTGTCTGCAGGTACACGCAGGCACTGACCAATCAGGATGGACAGCGGGAAGAAGACCGTATAAAATTCGTTGCCAATGATCCGCTGGTTGGCCGCCAGTATCAGCGGCCTCAGTTGCCAGATGCGCCAGCGGAAAAACTCAAGAAGCGCATAGAGCAGGAGAAACAGTATAGGCAAGACCTGGTTCAGCACCACCAGCGCCAGTATGAACGCCAGTCCCTCAACCGGAAACAGGATTCGTTCACCCAGTTGTTGCGTTTTATGCGCTCCCATACCGGTCACAAAGGTGTCGACGCCCGCCCGCTGGTCGGCGACGACATCGCTGAGCTGATGCCAGAGAATATTACGAATGCCGCAGGCCAACGCCCATGTTCCGATGGCGAGCCACCAGGCAACCGGAACAGTGCCCCGTACAAAATGCCCAATCAGTGCAACGGCAAATAACTGAGGAAACAAATGAGCCCCGGCGGCATCGGCCAATACGCCCGCCAAGCCACGTAGTTTAAGGCGGAAAGGTGGGAGCGAGTAGAGCGAATAGGCTACCCAGGCGCCTGAATAACATAGACTACTGATTGGGTTCAATGACCAGAAATATATGCCCAGCAGCGCACCGACTAACAGACAGGCTGCCAGACAAGTCATGACAAATCCGGTGGATTTGTCAGTTAGCCGGTTGTGTTTGCCCGCGGCCCGATCAATGTTACGGTCCGTCCAATCATTGATCAGGCTTACATAAACCGCCCCAACCGATAAGGCAAGAAGCAACAGGAAAAAGGAGACCCACATCGACATGAGCCTGGTACTGGCAAGGCTGGCTGTTGCATAGGCAATAGCGGCTACGGGCGACAATTTATACCCCCACCACTCACTGGCCCGCGAAATAGTGGTCAACTGCCGGAAAAAGGCCATACCTATTTTGGAAAAGAAGCCAGTAGCCGGCAGCATTAAGGCTCTATCGACTTGCGAAATGACTTGTTTTATGTGAAATTCACAACATATGACAGAAAATATATACAATAGTCGGTCGCCAGACTGATGACCAAACCTCGCTTGGTCATTAGCCTACACCGATCCCGGCCTATTCTTACTCAACGATGAACTTTCAGCGTATCCCTTCGCTTACAAAACGAGTCTTACGGGCCTCTGCCCGACGTGTCTTCGGACTGGGCCCATCTTTTCGGCCAACCCGCCAATCACAGCTTTTTGTGTATGGTGGCCGTACTAAACACTGGCCTGGCATGGGCCGGGAACTGTATGAGCGGGAGCCCGTGTTTCGCGCATCGGTACAGGTATGTTGCCAGCAGTTTTTAGCGCTCACAGGCGAAGATATTCTCCCGAATTTTGAAGGTCCTCTGGATCTGGATTTTTTCGCGGGTGGGCATCGGGTCGTTTATTCTATTCTGACCATACAGTTTGCCCTGACTGATCTGTGGGCGGCAAAAGGCATTATCCCTGATGCTACGCTGGGGTTGAGCCTGGGCGAATTCGCGGCGGTCTACGCAGCCGGTGGCCTGAGCCTTACCGACGCCATTCGCGCCTGTTCAGCCTGGAAAGCAGCCAGTTATCTGGAAGACAAAGACTACTTATCGCTGTTCGTCGGCAGTTCGCTGCCACAGGCGCAAACTCTTTGTCGGAATGCGCCGGTGGCGTTGTGGGCTGTGTATGAAACGAGCGCAACGAGTACGATCCTGCTGTGCAGAAGCGCCGACAAAGACCGGGCAACAGCCTACCTGGACAACCAGCAGATCAGCTGGCAACATCCCTTTACAGACACCACCCGACCCTTCCATACGTCGCTGTTCCGGCAGCATCATCCATCAGTCTCGCACCAACTTAGCCGCCTCACACCGATGCCCCTACAACGGGATTTCTATTCATCGACACTTGGCAGGGTGATTCCCAAACACACGGTGATCGATCCCATGTTGTGGTACGAACTGCTTAGCTCTCCCGTATTACTGTATTCGACTGTTACAGCGGCCATGGCCAATCGGCATCATGTGATGACGCACGTTGGCCCCCATCCATTTCTCGTTGGTAGCTCAATAAAGTCAGCGTTCAGTTTGCCGGACCATGTGAGGTTGCTCGACTCCATGCGCAGCGGTAGTGCCGAACAGGTTCAGTTTGAGGCAACGTACCTACAGCTTAAGCGGCTCAATCGCCGCCATACGTATTCACTCGCCAGACTCCTGCCGGCAAGCAGTACGAAAGCAGCCAGCCTTATTCCGACCCTTCATTTACTGGCGCCAGCATCCGTAGAGCATGCTCCGGCTATATACGCCTATCTCCGTCGCCATCACCGCATCTGTTTTCTGCCTCAGCATAAAGCGTGGCTTGTTCTTCATCATGAGGAGGTTAGCTATGTATTGCAGAAACCCGACCTCTTTTCCAACAGTCCATACCGGGAAGTAGACCCGTTCCTGCTTGGTGCCGACCAGCCAGCTCATACAACAATCAGAGCATTGCTCCAGCCCTTATTTTCGGCCCGGGCTATGGCCAGTTTACGGGAATTTATCACTGATGAACTGAATCATCGACTGGATGCCCTGATCGTCCGGTCCTCATTCGATTTCGTCGAGGAACTGGCCATCCCGCTGGTTCAGTCGGTAATGGGTCATTTTCTGGGTTTGCGGCCTATTGAAGCTGAATCATTACAGGCATCGCTGACCGGGCATCTATACGGCATGGGCTACCTACAGGACCTGGAACGTTTTTTTCAGTGCTACCTGAAGGATGTGCCAACGACCGGGGGCCAACTGGGAAGCCTGCTCATGCGGGAGGTTAAAGCAGGAAACCTATCGTCGGCAACGGCGGTCAGCCTGATGCGCCTGCTCTGGGCCGCAGGTACGTCGACTACCAGTATGGTCCTGACCAGTCTGGTCAATGCACTGATCCGGCAACCAGAGCTGGCTGGTCAGCTGCGTGCCAATGCCTCGTTGGTTCCGAAGTTCGTGGAAGAAGGAGTACGCCTTAACCCGCCTGAGTCGACGCTGTGGCGAACGGTGACGCAGGATACTACCCTGGCTGGCCAGCCGCTTCCGCAGGGTACACGGCTCATGCTCAGCCTGCTCTCTGCTAATCGGGACCCGCAGGTTTTTTCCAGCCCGGACGACTATGTCCTTGACCGATCTGCCAGCCAAGCCATGGCGTTTGGCGGGGGCATCCATCATTGTATCGGCGTGGGGATCGCCCGGTTAGAGGCACAGGTGCTGATACAGGTTATTTTACAGCGCCTGCCCAATCTCAAGCTCGTTGAGGTGCCTCCCCAGTATTATACGTCGACCAGCCTGCGGGGATTAGCCCGTTTACTTGTCAGCCCGTAGTAAGGTCGTGCAGTTCGTTTTGCAGCCAACCATGCCGACACACCTGATCAGAAAAACGGCCCTATGACCAGCACCAACCAGCCCCCCGTAGTTTCGCCAGCCGCGTTAGCGCAGGCCATCGAACGGGGAATCAGCTACCTGCATCAGCATCAGTATCCAAACGGAGAGTTCTGTTGTTACATGGCCCCGGATATGCCGATGCAGGCATGGTGTGTGCCCGACAGCACTGTTTTTCCAACGGCGGTCATTGCCAACGCCTTGCTTTCCCTGGCACAGCACCCCAATGTCGACGAGATGCTGAACCGCACCATCCCCTTCTTTCAATACCAGATGATGTATGGGGGCATCTGGAACTATTACACCCGCTGGCATTCCCTTTTCCGGCTCAATCCGGCAGACGTCGATGATACGGCTTATGTAGGCTCCTTGTTTAATGCCCGGCAGATCGGGTATCCCAGCGAGAGCACCCGCGCACTGATGCTGGCTAACGTCAACCGGCAGGGGGTTATCTACACCTGGTTTATTCTCAGGCCCCGATTGACGCTCAACCGAACGTACTGGCGGGTTGGCTTACGCGAGATGAAGCACCCGATCAGCAACTATTTCTTCTGGCGGAAGCACGACTGTTCGCGGGGCGATATTGATGGCGTTGTCAATGCCAATGCGTTGTATTATCTCGGCTATAGTGCTTCTACGCAGCCAGTTATCGACTATCTGCTCACCCTGGTCGTGTCTCATCAGGACATCAACTGCGACAACTGGTACCACAGTCCTATTAATTTCTACTATGCTCTGGGCCGGAACTACCAGGCCCACAGCACAGCGTTCGAGTCGGTTCGTGAGCTTGTGCTTTCCCGGTTGTTAGCCAGCGAGACGACGGATGGCCAGTTTGGCGGACATATACTGGAAACCGCCCAGGCACTAAGCGCGCTCATTTTTTGGCGGGGAGACAGGGCTGCGATGGAACGGGCTGCGTCTTTTCTGAACCAGCAACAGGGACAATATGGCGAATGGCCCCGCGCCATCTTTTTCTACAGTGGACGCAGTGGCGCAGTTGGCTGGGGGTCCGAAGAGCTCACAACGGCCTTTTGTCTGGAAGCACTGACGTTATATGCCGGGTACGTTCCTGCCGCCGTCACTAACGTACCCAGCCCTCAACTGCGGCGCTAGAGCGCAGACGAGCTAAAAACCAACGTAGCCGTGTAGGTTCCGCCAGGCTTCAGAAAAGCGGTTCCCCCCTTTGTTTTGTACCGAAACGTTGTTCCCAGCAACAGGGGTATGCTGGCCAGACCAGAAGCAATGACCTGGTCGGCAGTACTCAACAACACTTCGGGTCTGTTGCCCAGATTGATCGCCTGAATACTGATGGCAGATGCGGGTATCGCATTCGACTGATAGCGTAGATCGTCGGCCACCCGAATTTGCAACGACCAGGCCAGGCCAATCGAGACACTCAGGCGCAACGTGGTGTGGTCGACGGATACACCTTTGGTATAATCGTCTATGGTTCTGAGTGTCAAGGCCGGGTTACTCAGAATCGTTAGGCCAATTGCAGAAGGGCTCTCTGTCGTCACAAATGCGGGTACATCCTGACTATAGGGTTGGGCCAGCAGTTTCCAGGGCATAACGGCCAGAAAAATGAACAGCCAAAGCGCGTTACGTAAGGTCATTTCAATTCAGTTTCCAACTCAGCAACTTTTAATGGTTGTCCGGATCCGCTATCCAGGATAGCGACAATCAGGTATTTGCCCTTCGGCAATGTATCAGGCACGAGGGCCGTCACATTGAACTGTTCCTTCGGCATGGTATTGACGGGCATAGGCTCCATTTTCACTTCCTGCATGGTGGCCAGATTCAGGTATTCTACCCGGAGCTGGCTTTCGAGCAGCGTTCCACCCTGATTGGCAACCTGCACTTTTACCTGGTACCGGTCACCTGATCTTGACAACTTCATACCGGTAATGGCCACGTCGGGCTGCACGCTTTCGGCCGGTAGCACATAAACATGAACGCCGATCTGCACCCGGATGATAAACTGTGAACTTCGGCTGGCACTGGCCGTTTCCTGTTCGTTGACCTGCGTGAGCAGTACCATTGCATTTCGTAACAGACCGGCACCAGAGCTGGCATCAGCCAGTACCGTGACCAGAATGTCCCGTTCTTCGTGCGGAGCGAGTTCAATAACCGTTGGTGTAACCCTGACAACCGAGCAGCAGGAAGTGGGCAACGTACCTGCCGGATAATACACTTTTGTACCCGCCGAGTCGCGTCGCCAGTCAGCACAGGTTGCCTGCAAAATCAGCCGTTTATCCATCGTGTTGGTCAGATGAAGACGGGCCGTCTGTTCGGTTGTGCTGCTATGGTTGATGTATATCTTGGCGGGCGACACCTGAAAGCCAATCTGAGCCTGACAGGGTGTTAACCCGGCCAGGCTCAGTAATAGCCATACATGCATTCGCTGCCAGCAAAGACAGCTCATTTGTTTCAGCATTTTTAGCCAGCGTTAGTGGGCAGATATCGAATACGTAATTGTTGCCGTATAAATACCTGTTTTAACAAAATCCTGGCTGTTGGCAGGTGTCGAATATTTCATGTCAACAGTTTTAGCCATAGCTCCCGGCGCATTTGACACAAATGTCTGGTCGCTCGTCGATAGGTTCACGGCCGGTGTGGTCCCCAGGCCTCCGCTCATCGCCTGCACCGTGATATTACCGATCGGAATGGTCGTAGCCGACTGGCCCAGCCCAGAAGTCAGATCACCATCTGCCCTCACTTTCAGATCGTAAGGCCGATTGCTGCTAACCAGTAGCTGTAATGGGATTGTCACATTCCGACCATCGATGAAGTCAGTAACAGAACCATAGGTCAGCGGAACCGCCGGTACGCTAACGACCAGCGCCATCACGTCGACTAATGTCAGGGTAACTATCGCATTGCCAGACGTTAGTTGTGCGTGTGCCGACGAAGCACCTACCCCTGAACTCAGTGCCGCCAACGCGGCGACACTCGCAATAATTTTGTTAAACTTTTTCATATTAACGTTAACTTTTAGTAAAACTTAATTAGTTGAATACTAAGTACTTTTTTAAACAATTATTAAGCCACTACCAAACTGTGTCCCGTTAGCTCACTTATTAGTACCCATGCACTATAGACATTATTACTTACCACCAATAAATAACCCTTAATAATCAATCTATTAGCCATTTTTCTGGCTTTTGTCACTGACGCAATCGCCCTGGAAGTCAGTACATTAAAGTGTGGTCGGCATTAAAATTGTGAGGGTCTGCTTACTCTGCGTTATCGCTTCACCAGTCGACTCCAGCGACAATGGCTGCACTCATCAGGCTTATCTTTACCATCGCACTGTCTGCGCTATACCTCGGCCAAGCCGTTGGTCAGCCATTACGGGCTTCGTTCTGGCGTGATACAATCAGTGTTGCTACCGGGTCAACCTTTATTAATCGCCTGACCATCCAGAATAACGGGTCAGAGACCGTTTCCTTCCGCCTTCTGGTGCAGACGCCCCGCTTTGTTCAATGGGTGTCGTCAACACCCCAACGGTTCGAGCTCAAACCAGGCCAGACCGAAACAGTCCCCTTTAAAGGTTTGCTTTTTCAACATACCGGCGTACCTACGCAACAGATCACCGTTTTTTTAAGTGACTCAACCGGACACCTGCTACAAACCCGTTCCTTTAAACTGACGATTGCTGCGCAAAAAAATAAGCCCTCGTTCTCCCTCTACGTCCCCGACGAGACGGTACTTCTGTATTCAACGACCGAACCCGCCCGACCCACGTTCAGGCTGGTTCATCACCAGGCCAGACGTACATCGGTCTCCGTTGACATCGAGTCGCTTTCGTCAGGCATCGACAAGGCTGCATTTCCGCTGTCAATTCCGCTTAAAGCGCTGCAAGACACCAGTATAACATTGCTGGTGAACCCGTTACGGTACTGGTCGCCCAATAAGCCACATCAGCTGTCACTCACCCTTCGGGACTCAACAGGTTCTATCGTTGGCAGTGTGCTCTATAAGGTGGTAGTGGCAGTAGCCAGTAAGCGGTTTGAAAAAGCCAATACGGGTTCCAGTGAGGGTTTTGGTATTCGAACAGCGATCACCAAGTTGAGTACGAACCAGTGGGCGAGGGAAGCCCGTATCTGGGGCGCAGACTCTATCGGGAACGCCCAGCTTACTTTCCAGCTCAACTACCTCGACTATGCTTCGGCCAATTATCAACAGCTACAGAGCTCGTCGATATCGCTTCGGACCAGTCGAACCCAGTTGCACGTGGGCAGTTTGTACGATTACCACGAGCTGCCATTACTTGGGCGCGGGGTGCGACTAAATCTAATCAGACCAGACCATGAATGGACCTTCTGGGCGGTGAATACCAACCCGAACTGGCTGTATTCTGGCGCGAATGCCTGGACCGGAAATGTTGCTTCGGTTCGCTATGACCAACAGATCGCCAGCGTCCCCGGTGCTGCCTGGTCGGTAAGCAGCAGCTACTTCACGCAGCCAGGTCTGATGCGGGCCGGTTATCTGAACTTTGCTTCCTTTCAGTATGATGCGTCCGAGAATCAGTCGTTACAAGTGCTGGCTGGCCAAAGTACAGAATACGCGCAAAGTAACCCCAGCCTGGCCCGCACTGTGGGGTGGGCCGGCCAGGTACATTATTCCTATGAACGCCCGGCGCTGCGTTGGCAACTTCGCTCTTATTTCAGCACGCCCGTTTATTCCGGGCTCCAACGAGGCGCTACCCTGTTGACAAGTCAGCTTTCCTGGCTCCCCTCAGATCATACCACCCTGTTGTTTCGTATCAATCATGTTCATTATAATCAGGTCAGGTACGTTACGGCCACGGATAACTACCGATATGTTTTTGGCAATTCGATAGTCGAAGCCAGTTTAACCAGCCGACTTGGGCCACTTATTGCCGGCTTTCGCCCCTACTGGTCCCTCCAGACCGACTCGTCGAACCCGTTTAGCCAGCAGGCCACCGCCTATCGGGTAGCGCCATCGCTTACCTATCAGCGCCGGCATAGTCAGTTCATGCTCACGTATGATGCTGGCCTATTTCTGTATGAATCACCGCTGCCGAACCGGTCGCAGCCCATCAGTCAGCGTATTACGACCTCGGCAAGCCTTGGGAACTTCAGTCTGTGGGGCTATTTCCAGAAGGGTCCCTACTTCCTCAACGATCTTCGGACCGAACGGCCCAACCAGATCATGACGGCTTCACTTACACCCATGGTCAATTTTTCACTGCTCGATAAACGGTTGGCCGGTTCAGCCGGCCTCAACTACCTGTACGACGCGCTGTACTTAAAATCACGCTACATTGCCGTTGGCCGGGTGCAATACGATGTCACCCCCACCTTCTCTGTCCGGTTGGAAGGCAATGGAACACCCTACGCCGAGCAGGATGAATTTACGTATAGCCAATACCGGCTGGAGCTGACGAAACGGTTCGATAAGCTACGGTTCAGGCCAAATGGGCGGTTACATCTACGCTTTTTCAGCGACGCCAATGGGAATGACCGGTTCGATGCGGGCGAACAATGGCTGGAAGGTTTACTGGTGACCGTCAATGACAATACCCTCATCACCGACGAAAAAGGACAGATCTCGTATCAAAACCTTCCCCCCGGCACTTACGCTGTTTCTGCGCTGAGCACCGGACGGTTGGGCGATCCCATTTTATTTCAGGAGAGTATCAACATGGAGCGATCCGTGAATCGGGTAATTCCGCTCCGGCAAACATTCCGGGTTACTGGCCAGCTCAGTTGCCAGACGAACGTTTATGACCAGAAGCCTTGCGAATTTGAACGGTTTGTCATCGAAGTTCAGCGGGAGGGTAAAAAAATCACGTCAACAACGACCTTGCCCGATGGCACTTTCGCCCTGCATCTGTCGCCAGGTACGTACACGATCCTGGTTCACGATTATGGGCGGCAGGTGCAGGCAACCGTCAGAACCAGCGCCCTGATTGTCAGCTCGGCTGGCGAACACCCCGCCCTCAACTGGACTGTCGACGGGTCGACCCGCGCTGTAGAGATCAAACGGTTCAAGCAGGAGTAGACAGTATGCGCGCCGGCATCACCACCAGCCTGGAAATCAGGCTGGATTTGGCCACTACCTACGTATATTGCACCCTAGTCTATACGTAAGTGTCTATGCCGCGTTCTCGTCCAGAACCACCAATCGATCCCGTAAAATTAATTACTTGGCTAGTGGTCATGCTGCTGTCGCTGCTCATGGCCAGGTTGTTCTGGTGGCTGCTAACGTATGTCTATGAGTCCCTCAAAACGACGGCCACTGCCTAATCGATAGCTTATCATAAGCCACTACGATGATGTCAGGACGCTACGGTTAGCCCGCGGGCATGACCCATTCTGACTGATAGAATGATCGGTAGATGACTGGGAAGATCAGGCATGTCAAGATCGTTGCCCTGATCAGGGCACCAATGACCACCATAGCCAGCGTGCAGCCCCGACTTATATTCCGGGCAATTCGCCGGTCGTCCTCGATGATCCCTATTTTCTTCATGCTGGTTGAGCAACGAACCAGACAAAGGAATTACATCGATCCTGGAAACAAAAAAGCGCCTAACCACTTTTATGTCAGTGATCAGGCGCTTTGTACCGGGTGCCGGACGCAAACCTTTATAATTCGCACACTTTGAGCAATACTCAAAATAGCGCAAAAAGTGGGTTTCTGAATAGTATAGAGGCTTTTTTGTAAAGACAGACATTAAACTGATATAAGATAGATTCAAGTTTATTAACTAATTCCTCCCCCGTTTTCTCCCCCGCTTTCTAAAAGCCCTATATTTGAGCCGTGTTCAAAACAGTTCTGATTTATGGCAAGGAAGGCGAATAACCCCGCTACTTTTTGGCTACGCGACCCCAAAGCGACAAAGCCAACCCCTATACACTGTCTAGTTTCCTTCGATGGAGATAGGGTGAAGGTGTCAACACCGTTTAAGTGCTTACCTGCTCACTGGAATCTTGAAAAGTATCGGGTTCGCAATGTGTCAGATGCCACAGAGAAAGACCAAATCAATACGTACCTGTCTGGACTTGAGAAAAAGGTATCGGCAATACTGGCAGACCTACGGAGTTCAGGTGTTGCACTTACAAGGGATTTGGTACGCGCCCGCGTTGATGCCTTTATAAATCCTGTTGCCGATGAGGAGAAGCCTAAAACGCTGTTAGACTTCATTGACGCATATATAAAAACGGCCCCTACTCGACTCACTAAAAACAGCGGTGCTAAAGCAGGCCAGTTCATTGCACCTAATACCATACGCAGGTACATCACTTCTTATAACGGTCTACTTGCATTCTCTAAAATCTATCCGCGCCCGCTAACGTTTGATAATATTGATTTGGCCTTTCACAAGGCTTATACGTCGTGGCTAACCTCTAAAAACTACGCAACAAACAACGTCAGCAAGTACATAGAAAACGTAAAAACCTTCATGGCAATAGCCGTAGATGAGGGATATACTACCAATATCACTTACCAGAAATTTAACGCCCCGCGTGTAGAGTCCGAAAACATCTATCTGACAGAGGAGGAGTTAGGCCGTATCTATAACCTCGACTTGTCAAATAACCCCCGGCTCGATAAAGTACGCGACCAATTCATTTTTGCATCATGGACAGGTTTACGCTTTTCGGACTTTTCGACCCTTCAACCTGAACACTTCAAAACCAGTCCACAAGGCAAACCATACATTGACTTGAGACAACGTAAAACGGGTGGCCGTGTAGTAATTCCCTTCGTGCATGAACACGTTGGAGCCATAAGGGCAAAGTATAATGACAAGTTGCCCGCTGGCATATCAAACCAGAAAACAAACGACTACATAAAGGAAATATGTAAGCTGGCAGAGATAAACAGCCGTGAGTTAAAGCATATTGTAAAGGGTGGCCGTGAATTGGTTAAAACCGCCGTAGTAAAGAAGGTCGTGAAAGATGGCCGTGAGGTTGAACAAACTTCTGTCGGATGGGATACCAAATCTACAGGTGTGGAGAAATGGCAGTTAGTAACTAGTCACACAGCCCGGCGTTCTTTCGCCTCCAACATGTTTAGACGTGGGTTCCCCTCGGATGCACTTATGAAGATCACAGGTCATAAAAAGCTAAACGTATTCATGAAGTACGTGAAAGCTACTGACCATGATTTAATAGAAATGATGTACGAAATGGTGGAGCGCAAGCCCGAACGTGTTAACCCATTCCGTAAGGTGTCCTGACCTGACTTTTGTTTCCCTCTCCGTGTTCAAATCCTGCTGACCAATGATTGACCCTGAAATAGATTTATCTGCTTACCTAAAGTGGCTTTGCTCGCTTGGTGTGCGTTGTAATGAAGTCCCGGAGTTGGTAAGTAAAATAAATAGATACGTATTAGCCTCTTTTCGTCTAAACTGCCGGGTTTGGCTTGGACAGTATCAGACCGGTTTATCAAAACGGCTAATGGCTCATTTCGATCAAAAAAAAACTGAATTGCAAGATCGATTAAAGGTTATTGAGGAGGAATATATTAGGTACGTAGGTAGCATACCCGGTACGGTATATATACCCGATGAGGAGGAAAGAAAAGCATATAAACTCCGACAAGAAAAGTACGATAAAATTATACAATCACAATTCTATTTCCTGCCTACTATTGAGGAGGTGGAAACTATTCAACATTTACGGCTAAGTGGCTTTTTATCAGATGTTCGAGATTTGCAAAGAGCTAAGTGGTTCCGGCCTAAAAACCAACTGTATCAACAGAAGTTAGACGGTTTGTCATTAGTGCATGAGGCCACTTATAGTGAAGGAGAGCCGCTAAGTAACGTTAACAGGATTGCCGCCCTTAATGGGTTGATAAAAGATATTTATTCTTATGATTTAGCAACCTACTTGCGTGGTCTACTCTTGCCCGGTGCTGATGCCTCGACAGTTTTACAGACAAATATTAGCCGTGTTAGTGAGCCTTTAATTATTGATGAATTAGATAATTGTGAAGTAGAGGAACCTCAACACTCTGCCCCCGCCCTGTCGACAGAAAAACCAACGCATAATACTCTTGCCATTTTGGCGCACTTGTGCCACGAATCCGGCTTGCCCCGGTTTGGTTCTACAGGCACTATCAAAGCAGATGCATACGAGTTTGCGGCACCATTTGAAGTCGATAAAAATAGATTTTACCAGACTTACAATAAGATTGCAAAGGGTAAACTCAAGCTATCTGATTTAAAACCCGATGAGGTATCGCGTTTGCGTGTTGAGTTGAAACGCTACCCTTTGGCACTACAACACTTTGATAATCTGAGCAATAAAAATAGTATCGTTTCAAGGTAGCATGGTAGCGTAGGACACCTGCACCGCTACCAACGTGGTTTGCATTACCCCGACACTAACCGGGTTTAACAATGCAGACGAACGTAATGATTGAGCAGGTAGAACGCTCTACACTGCTTATTGAGATGTGAGTAGGTTCATAAAGATGCTTTCTTTTTTAGGTATGGCAACTTACACACCTGCTGACTACGAACTGCTGCGACGGCGTTGTGCCGCTCTCAAAGAGCAGAACTGGCCCCAAGTCAAAATTGCCCAAGCCTTAGGAATGACTGAAGGCTGGGTGAGTCAAACCCTCAAAAAGTACCGCCAAGATGGCCCCGATGCCTTGATTTGGAAAAAGCCTGCTGGACCCGCCTGCCGACTCGATGAGCAGCAACTGGTTCAGTTAGTCACCGAGTTAACCAAAGGAGCAGTAGCTAACGGCTTTGAAGGAGAAGTCTGGACCCGACAACGCGTTAACGCTGTCATTACCAGGCTGTTTGGGGTTAGCTACGATCCCTCCCAAGTAGGCCGTTTACTCAAGCGCGTCGGCTGGAGTCGTCAATTACCCCAGCCAAAGGCACGTCAGCAAAACTCAGCCGCCGTCCAACAGTGGCGGCAGGAGCACTTGCCTGCGCTTAAAAAAAGCCAGGGCTGAGGGCCGTGTCATTGTCTATGTTGATGAGTCTGCCTGTTATTTATTGCCCTTTCTGGCTCATACGTGGGCACCCAAAGGCCAAACCCCACTCATCGTGGAGCAAGCAGGACGTACGCATCTGAGTCTGATAGCCGCCATTGCGCCCAACGGACGACTCTACCTGGGTGGCCAGGATCGGCCCTTCACTAGCCAGGATATCGTCTGGTTTTTGGATCGTTTGTGTCGCCGATACCGCAAACGAAACTTGTTGGTGATCTGGGATGGGGCGGCCATTCATCGTAGTCAAGTGGTCAAGGACTGGCTCAGCCAGCGGGCGGGCAGGGTCCATTTGGAACGCTTACCAGCCTACAGTCCAGAATTAAATCCGGTCGAGTTACTATGGAGCCAACTGAAGCGAAGCCTAAAAAATCAAGCCTTTATCAACTTATTGAGATGTGAGTAGGTTCATAAAGATGCTTTCTTTTTTAGGTATGGCAACTTACACACCTGCTGACTACGAACTGCTGCGACGGCGTTGTGCCGCTCTCAAAGAGCAGAACTGGCCCC
>NZ_JBGGWE010000017.1:0-137301 GCF_041321095.1 Fibrella arboris
TCGCAATTGGCTAAATCGGTGATTGATCTGTTAGCTCAGTTGCGAGCTAATCCCAAACTCATTACTGCTTTCTTTCGCAAGAAGGAGGTAGGTTTCTTTACAGACTAATTCACGCATCAATAATCGATATTACCGTACCATTTTTTAAATTCGTTGCTATCGTCGAAACTGCTGATGCTTGAAATAATTTGCGTTTCTCCTTTATCCGTTTCTGCATTGCTAGATAAAGTTTGAATGATCTTCTTGAACGGTTCAACTATTGCCTTTCCATTGTGTGAAATGTCAGTAAAATGCAATACTCCTGCTGTCTCGACTGGATCAAGATGTTTCTTTGTTTCTTGTCTAGTATTAACTTTCCTCTGAGGTATTGTGAACAAAAGTTCATTGTTATCAACAATCAATATACTTGGTAACGATGGAATAATTGGAGTAACATACAACTCTATTATTACCTTACTTCTGTTCTGCTCTCTTAAATCTAAAATCTTTTTACAATGCGCAAAAGCCTGTTCATCACCTTCGATCATCCTTCCGTCATCAATAATACCATTGTTAGCTTTAATAGTTTTATAAATATCGTCTGGACGTTGCATGAAACGTACATACGTTATAGGTTCACCAACAGTATTATCATTTAATTTATTGGACAATAATTTTAAAATTTGATCGTAATAAGACTGCCTTTTTGTAGTAGCTATTAATGGTTCTTTAGGAGGAGAATAGTCAGCAACTATCCAAATACTTTTCTTCGCCTTGGAAACCTCTTCTAAAGAAATTCTGTATGCCTCGTCAATAAATTTTCCAGTGGGGTCATAATGATTAGGGATGAATTTAACATGAATCGGGTTATTGAGGACAAGCTCAGATTTTAATTCTTCTATTTTATTATTACTTTCAGCTATTTTATTATTACTTTCAGCCTTTATTTTTTCAATTTCAAGTTCTGTCTGCTTTATTTTACCCTCTTCTTCTAACTTTTCCTGAAAACTTCTAAATATGCTTGAAGCCGAGGCTGCAATAAACAAAATAACGAAAACAATAAATATGCCGAAAAGAATATTTATTTCTTTTGTTTTCTCTTCTTCCGCCGCTTTTATCGCGTGCTCATAAAAAATAATTAAAAATACCGACGAGATTGTTACAAAAATATGTAACAAAGGTTCGGTTAAATACTTTAAAATTTTTTTCATACCTCTCTCTTAGGGGGATTTGTAAATTTTACAGTTTTAGCGAAAACTCCTTCTCGTTCTTGGACTGATTTAAAGCGTAATTGAGTCAACTCACCTAAATGCTTACCTAATATAGTATCAAAAGAATTCTCTGATTTGATGTAGTTAAGTAGATTCGATTCACTTTTCTGAGAAAATTTAAAATACAGTGCGTCTAATTTATTTAAAGGATCTTTAATATTTGCTGCAGATTGCATTTTTCTCACTGCATCGACTGCCTCCTGAGAGCCAATTAAAGATTTTGTTTTATTTTCACCTAAATTTACTCTAGGGAGATGTAAGTGAAGGTCTCTCCACTGATTAATTATGTATCTTAAATTAAGCAATTCGGTTTCGACTAATTTAAGCGTGTAATTACTTTGTAATTCTAATTTATATTCTTCTTCATTTTTGAAAAAAGTATTTATGTACTCTGTTGATATGAGGGTGTATAAATCCCTGAATAAGTGGAAATGTATATTGACAGAATGGCTACCGCTAGTTAATCCAAGATTTTCTCTTATTTTATGATAATCATTATGAGATAGGTTATTCACTATGGGCTTTAATGATTGAACCGTTATTTTTAATAAATTGTTTGCCACTTTCAAGTGGTTGTGAGCGATCTCATATCTGCCATTTCTCATACCAACTATTGAAATTTCAATACGATTGTTTACTTCATATGTAATTAATTCGGGTATCTGATGTAGCCCGCGAAATTGTTTAAAAAAAGTATCGCCTTTTAATTTAGGATAATCAACAGCATGGGTAATGTCTGATAACCCAACAAATTCGTCATAATTAGTGTTAATCGGAATAGAATACTTTTGCATATTCTCATTCCAAATCACTAACTCATGAGATATTATTCGATAATAGTGAAAAAATATATAAAGATCGTTATTAAGCATTTTTGTTTCTAGTAGTTTAAATAAATTTATTGATTTCCTTTTTAAATATCCATTAATGGCAACGTCAAAATCTTCATAAGTTGAATTTAAAAGAATTTGAGATGAGGTAGTCGATAGGCTTTGACTACTTTCTGTAATTGAATTCCCATAAAGCATGTTGACAAGACTACTAATTTGCATAGTCAAATTATTTATGTCCTTTATCCATCCAAGTTTAATTACAGCTTTTCCGAGTTTATTATTATTAAGATCAAATATTATCCTCTCAAATAAATCATTTAGATTTTGTATACTTATTTCAAGTGACTGCAATAATATCTTAATCAAGCTCCAAGGTGAGTCTTTTCCAGTTACATATGACTTTGAGGCTCTTTCTAAATCAGGAAGTGCCTGCAAATCAGTGTACGACTCCGCTATAATTCCCTTTCTATTTTCCATTTCCGTTGAATGTGCCTCAAGTGTAATCTAAACCTGTCATTTGCTCGTTCTTTCGAAGATAACAAACTATTCGCAAGTTAAGTGTGCCTTTTTCACTATCTGTGAGGCTGATTGCTTGAACATATGCTCCTATACCCCGTTTCCCACCTGGTGGCTGTGACCGAGATGCAGATTGTGCATCGTTAATGCCGCAGTGCTTTCCTCTGCCGCTTGTAACGACCATGTGCAAATATAAAGACTGTTGGGTGTATAGATTCGACAACGGCAAGGAGTTAATCGAACCCCAAAGGATACGTCGCTTACTGAAGATATCGATTTGCTTTTGCTTAACCCTATCACTCTTGTAGTCTGCAGTTGCGGGAAAGTGGTTTCGATAAGAACACAAATTGAACGGGCTAATCCGAGAGTTAGCCTGATTTGGTCTAAAGATGTGGCGTAACTGTGGATTGTTTAGATTTAGAATCAACTTAATCACCGACTGCGTAAAATATTAAACTTACGCAGCCCCACCTAATTCGCTCTAAAGCAGGTAATTGCATTTCAAACCTGAATCTGCGTCAGAAAAGAATACTCATGTGCGATTGTACTATTGTCACATTTCAACACCATAATCAATGCTATATTTAGCATTGATTATGGTGTTTTTTATGCTATAATTGACATCAGATAATATATTTTCAATGTTACGTATTGCATAAAATGACTTACTGGGATAAAAAGCTCATTAGAGAGCAACTGGATAAACGGCTGAAAACTCAGTTTTCTGCGCTTTACACCGACATAGGCTGGATAAAGTCTATCCGTGAAGCCTTGGGCATGTCTACTCAGCAACTGGCTAAACGGGTCGGCATTGATCAGTCACGGATTTCGCGCTTAGAGCATGCTGAAATCGACGGTGATCTTAAATTATCGTCTCTGAAGAAGATAGCTGAGGGCTTTAAGATGCAGTTTGTGTATGGGTTCGTTTCAAAAGATAGCCTTGAAGAGATGGTCAAGGAGCAAGCTCGAAAAATAGCTTTGAGGCGCATGGCCAAAGTCAATCATACGATGCGTCTAGAAGAACAGGAGCTGACAAACGATGAGAAAGCGAAATCGTTTGACGATCTGGTTCAAAGAATATTGATCGAGAACCCTAAGGATTTTTGGGATCAATGAACCCCACTTTGATTACCCGCCAGGGGCAACGCCTTTAAATCCAGAAGAGGTGGATTGATTGAAACTCCAGCATATCACAACGCGTGCTGAACTTGATTGCTAGGAATAGGAGAACATTCAAGACGCACTCATTTAGTCGCTTCGCATACCAATGAGACTATGCCTTCCAGTCAACCAAAGCCAATCGGCTTTTCAGCATCTGTAGCGTAGTCAAAATCTGATCATCCGCTGGCAATGTGCCGAAAACCAGCGTTTTAAAGGTGCCATGATAGATAGCGCGTAGTTCACGCCACACATTCACGACATCGGCAAAGATCAATGCCTCAGATGGATGATGCTTAAGCCAAGCGTTATTGCTCCTAAAACTGATCCGGTCATCTGCGGCCACCTTCCTCAGCATTAGGTCAAAATCAGCGGAGTTGACAAATGATGCGATGTTGTCCTGTTGCAGTAACTGATGCAGGTCATACACATGACGAATTTTTTGCCTGAGATCATCCAACGGTGTTTGGGTATAGGAGAATCGTACCAGACTCATGATTTTTTCGCAAAACGTTCTGGTCGGGTCTAATACCGAAACCGTAAACGGAAGTAACCCGTAATCGGCGGCCAATTGCTGCTGGCCGCTTGCCTGCATCATGTCATAGACAAATGAACTGACTGTGCTGGTGGTACATGGCTCGGCTGACCCCAGCCAGCTGACCTCCAGAATAATCAAATCTCGTACTTGTCCGAACTGACCGTCAAACGCCCGCGTGTAGGCGTGTGCCGTTTTACGGATCATGCCCTTCTTGTTGGTAAGCCCTATTTGTTCGACTTCCGGCATCATGTCAGCTACGACCTGAGTAACCTGCTTCAATCGCTGCTTAAGCTGGTTAGCCGTGTCATCGGGGCTGTGCAGGACAACCAAGTCAATGTCTTCTGAAAAACGGCTGATAACCGAAAAACACTTTGCCAGGGCTGTTCCGCCCTTGAAAACAGTAACGTTTGCTACGGGGCTTGTAAAAATCTGGTACAGCGCAAACGTGACCCAATAATCTTTCTCGACATAGATTTCGGGCAACTTCAAATGTTGGGCGGTGATACTAACAGCGTCTTTGAATAGGTCTGTGTCTTCATGCAGTTTCATCGGATGTTCCAGTTAGCAGCCGTTGGCAAACAGGTTGGAGCAACGCCTATGTCGAATTGGGTCAGCGGGTTGAGGCTATCCCGCAGCACGGCAAGGCGACTGAGTTTATTTACATTTTCTAAAATTGCCCCGACCAAGGCCCGGACGCGTGGCGGATAAGCTAAAGCGTAGTCGGTCAGTTGCTGTATTTCGCGGTCATTTAACTTTGCGATGCGGCTTTGAATGACGGTAATGGCCTCATTAACAATTACGTCCGGTATCTGTTTCAAATCTTTTATCGCGTCTAAGAAACCCAGCATTTGGTAGTTGTCTTCCGTGACATCGACATAGCTTTTGACGGGGGTAGCTTTTATGGCTCCGGTATTGATGGTGATGCGCTTATCGCGGCTGGCAATCTGGATGACGGCTGGCACTTGAGTTGTCAAACCTAACTGATTATAAAGCGCGTTGCCCGTGATATAAGCGATGCGTTTGCCTTGGTGGTACAAATAGGGTTTTAAAATCTGTTGCTCGTCGGGCCGCTTTTCGCCAAAAACAGTCTGTTTAGGCTTGTAGAATTTGCCCTTCGAGAGTTTCTGAATCAGCCCTTTCTTTTGCAGCCGTTCCAAGGCTTTGGCAGCAGATGAGAAATCGTGCCGAGAAATCGACAGATCGGCATAGCCAAAGCTTGTGGCTTCTTGGAATTTTTCAATTTGCCGGGTGATGGTCTCAGAGACAGTCATAGTCTCACAAGATTATCGTAAAACCGGATAATTGTCAAGTTTATTGTGCAAAAAACTTGACAATTTTATGCCCGGTGTTGCCGACGAATTTAGGATTGAACTGAAAGATGCCTGGCAAACCACGTCAAGTCCCGTTCAAGCGCAATTTTATAGTCGTAGATATCACGACCCTCTACCCTCAACGTGATCGGTGTTAGTTGCATCTTAACCCGATAAACATAAGCTGCGCTGTCTGTTTCGTCAAAGATGGCTTCAAACACAGTCAGGGCTGAATTTGGCAGGATGACCTTTTCCACAGAATTGTCTCCTGAACTGTGGCTATACGCTTTCGGATCAAGATCAAGACAATCTTGAATGCTGGAATATATATTATCACCCATTTTGAACAATATCCGGTCGATAATGAGCGGGCCTAGCCCGTTGTTCAAAATCTGTACAGCCACATAGTCTTTACGATCTATCAGAAAGATTTGACCCAATGGCTTGAGCGATTTTTCATTATGGACGCGCTGTAGATAAAGTTGGTAGAAGGTTGCCAGCAAAGCCAGCAGAGAAATGATAATCGAAACAATGATGGACAAGTAAATCCTCCCCCGCTGGTCAATGTCACTGCATCATCTGGTATTCACGCAGCAATTGCAATCGCTCTTTTGCCTGGAGGTCGTAGATCAGAGGGATGAACTGATGATAGAGGCTGCATTGCGGATCTTTGCCATCGACGCGATAGACGGGGCAGCCACTGGTGCACACCGATTTGTAACGACAGGTCTGGCAGTCCGTCGAGCGTGGGCCTTCATAATGACTGACAGCCTGAATCATATCGACCAAATCCAAGCCCTCATCAAAGATTGAATGCGCCTGTTTGGCGGTGTCGCCGACATGGGTATGGCAGTAATTGACCGTACCATCGACATAGACGGCCCCGCCGGAGAAACCCGACGCGCAGGTCTGAAACCCTAATTCATTAGGCTTGAGGTCGCAGAATTGATGCCGTTGCGAGAACCGCCATCCTTCTTCGATTGCCTCAAACATGATGGCGTAGGCTTCAGTCAGGTAGTGATCGAGAAGCCCGGCATCAATCGCCTCGCCTTTGACAATCGAGTAGCGAAACGGAATATCGATGTCGATTAGGTAGCGGGTCAAGTCGGGTAATCCCACCAGATTGGCGTTGGTAATGATGGTGCTAGTCGAGACTGGAATGTTGTTTGCCAGTAATGTTCTTAGATTAGCATCCACCCGGTCGAACGTACCAACGCCGGGCCGCAGCGACCGGGTGGCATCATGGTAGGCCCCCTCCCCATCCAGCGATACGCCAAAGCTAATGTGCTGTGCTTTGGCGAAGGCAATAATGTCGTCGTTGACGATCGTCAGGTTAGTCAAAAACGAGATATCCAGCCCACAGTCGACTTCGGCCAGCCTCTCCCGGACTTGAGGAATGAAGGCTTGCCAGGCTTTGAACTGCGTGAGCGGTTCACCACCGGCCAGCCGAAGTTTGACCGAGGCAAGGCCACGCCGCTGCACGGTTTCTATCAGCTTGTGCAATAGCTGTTGCTGCACGGCGGCACTCATGCCGCCACTAGTATTGAGTGTCCCGATATAACAATAGCCACAAGACAGATTGCAACGGTTGGTGGTGTGTATCCAGAAATTGAGCGAACTTACCAGGTCCGGCTTTGTCGGCTGGCTGAACTGATCATCAAACCGGATCAGTTCGGTTTGAGCCAATAGCCTGAAAAAGCCGTCTACCATGTCCGGCGCAAGGCCAAACCCTTCCGCCAGTACTGCCGTATCGGTCTGGCTGTCAACAGCATTCAATAATTCATATTGCGCCTGGTTCAGGAGCCGGAGAGAATGCGAATGGGCGCAATTGACTGCGTAGAAATAGCCGTCCTCAACGGGCCGTAATAGCAGATGAGGGGATTTTATGGGTGTGGCGGTCATCATAACATAAGTGAGTGGGTGAACTGCCACAATTGCAGTCGTCGGTCACTAAAACTGTACTGGCACAGTCGCAATCTGAACGGAATGCGGTTGGCGCACTTGAGCAATCACAATTGGAATTGACCGATGAGGCAATAAGCTGGCTCTGGCCGAGATGATGTTGCAGAAAGGCCAAATCATCGAAAAGCAGAGAGGTATTGAGCGAAGTTGTCATTGTCCAGCGTATTAGCGTTGTGAGGCTAAAACTACTGGCTCTGAACGGCTTGGCTGCGCTGGTAGGCCTTGTATCGCACAAGCCGACAGCTTGTTTTTTACCACGCTGAATTGGATTAGCTTTGTGTATGGAGAACACGCCGCCACCAACCGTACATCACGGTCGTAATGTCAAGCGCATTCGCGAGATGTTGGGGATCAAACAGGAGTTTTTGGCAAGCTCGCTCGGGTTAAGCCAACAAGCTGTTTCTCAGTTAGAACAAAAGGAAACATTGGACCAAGCGGCTCTACAAAAGGTGTCGAAAGCCCTAGGTGTATCAGAAGCAGCTATTGAAAACTTTACGGAAGATTCTATCGTCCAAATTTTCTCAAATACATACCATGATCATGCAGCATCTGTTCAGTATAATTTCAATCCGATTGAGAAAATAGTTGAATTATATGATCAGAAGATCGCGCTTTATGAACGCATGCTCGCATTAGAGCAAGAGAAAAATGAGTTGTTGCAGAAATTGCTAACCGCTAAAGGGTAAAGACTGCCAATCAGTTACTACTTACGTCCAAGCTCTCGGCAATCTGTATAAAAATAAGCCTAGAAGCTAAAAATTTGTAATCCACGCAGACTGTATTGAGCAATGTCATACAGCGACCTCTTAGCCCAGCAAGACAAAGAGCTGGAACAGCTTCATCAGCGGTTTTATGCCGATCAGGCCATGATCAGAAAACTGCAAGGCGATCATTTCGACCAGACGCGCTATGATGGGCAACTAGAACGGCTGCAAGCCGATTTCGAGCGTCAGCGCGATGCGATGCAAACCCGTTTCGAGCAAGAGCAAAGAACTCACCTCAACGAGCCTGATCTGCCGCAAGTCGAGAAAAAGCCGGATATCTCAGAGAGCCAGGACAAGGCCGTTGTGATGATGCAAAACTATAAAAAGCAACAGGCGAACCGAGAACAGAAAAATCAGGAGCCACCACAACCGGGCAAACCACTACAAGCCTCCCCGCCGTCAGCCAGTAATCCCAAAGATGAGGACATCAAGAAAATGATGGAGGAGACCAAAAAACGCCGCCAATCCTGGCAATATAAGCGGGGTGGTCATAAGCGGTAAGTGCGGTAAGTGTTACGCAACAGGTCGTTGCGCTATATCAAACGGAGGCGTTTATATGCTGCTTTTGTGGAAAATAACAAAACGGGCATATAAACTGAAGGCGTACCTGTTGCAGCATGCTTGACAAGCAAGTCTTTATAGTGCATTCCTCTTTTATGCTATATTTAGCAGAAAAAGGAAATGTATGAACCTCATCGCCTTTCAGCAAGCCTTTCGTAATAGTGGTGTGATCGAACTCCACGAGGTTCAGAAAGCCTTTCCGAACTTCCATGTGCGTCGTTTAAGCGACTGGCAAGAGAAAGACTATATCCAAAAGATCATCAACCGGTTTTACCGCTGGACGGATCAACCCGTAACAGAACAATCTGCGTTCTATACGGCCAATAGGATTTATCGGGATTCTTATATTTCGCTTTGGTCAGCTCTGAGCCATTACGGGCTGATCCCAGAGGGGGTCTATCGAACCTATTCGGTCTCGACCCAAAAGACTAAGTCTTTTGAGACACCGTTAGGGGAGATGATTTATAAACACGTCAAACCTGCCTTGTTTTTCGGCTATCGCATCGAGCGATGGGAGAATAAACCCATTTTGATAGCCGAGCCGGAAAAGGCCATCTTAGATACGCTTTATCTCAATCCACAGTGGCGCGACAGGGCTGATATTGACGGGTTGCGCCTCAACTGGTCCGTTTTGGCTGACATTGCACAAACGGCTATTATCGAGGAATATGCAGCCTTATATGGCGATCAGCGGGTAACCGCCTTGTCTCAATATATTATTCAGCAGATGACAATGCTTAGCCTGCCATCCATTCAGACGTCTTTTCCAAGCCATGTGCAACAGGCCAAGCGGTTTATGCTGCGCGAATATTTACAATGCCGGATACTGGAAATTCTGTTCAACCAGTGATTTTCGCAATCAGTTTGCGTTTCTAGGGGGTACGTGCCTGCGGCTCATCCATGATATCAGCGGTTTTCGGAAGATTTGGATTTTGACAATTTCAACATCACCGCTGAACAGTTTGATCAGGTATCAGCCGTCATCGCAGAAGGGTTAAAGCTCCAGGGCTATACCGTCGAGTTTAAAACCATCAATAAAGGAGCGTATCATTGCTACATACGTTTTCCGAAAATGCTGTTTCAGCATGGGCTATCGGGCTACGAACAAGAGAAGATTCTAATTCAACTGGATACGGAAGCGCAAGAGTTCGACTTTAAACCAGACACCGTATTACTCAACCGGTTCGACACGATTGTCCAAATTTTTACGACACCCCTTGACATCATCCTGGCACAGAAATTCTACGCCATCCTCAACCGCCCACGCAACAAAGGCCGTGATTTCTTTGATGTTGTGTTTCTCCTTGGTCGTGGCATCAAGCCGGATTACCGTTACCTCGCCCAAAAAGTAGGAGTAGAAGACGCCGTAACGTTGAAAGAACGGCTGCTAGATCACTGTGAAACGTTGGAAATGGACGATATGGCGAAAGATGTAGAACCATTTCTATTCTACAAAGCGGATCGCAATAAGGTAATTCTATTTGCAGATGTCTTGAGACAAGCTGTACTGTAACGAATTGCCATCCATCCCTGATCAAACCAAATTAATTCTTAATAACTAAGGAGGAAGTTGGTTTAACAAGAAGGTTCACAGTCCCATTTTAGAAACTGATAAAATGAAAAAGATCATTTTTTTGACACACGATTAGTTGCTACTGAGTAATGCGCATGACTATGATCAAAGTTAAAAGGATCTGCTAACACACAATTATGAGATCCCTTAAACTCACTTTCTAGCCAAGAAACTAGGTCTAAAGCTGGATCGATATCAAAAACCCGATGACCGATAGCATTCTTATAATTAAGTGCAGATAAAAGGTTTTGTGGAATAACCGGCGCGGAACTGCCAAAGTAGAAAAAATAATTTGATACTAATATGTTTCGAGATTTTGTGTCCCTGGTCAGATTGTATTGATTTATAGTTCCATCTTCCATACTGTGATGGGAGTGAGCTTGCTGCCATGTATTGTCATTATTCAGAAAATAAATATTGTCGCCTAACATCATTTTTTTACTTCCATTACGCACCGGCTTTTTATCATTGAACTCCTCTGATAGCCAGTACTCATTGAAAGTCATTTTTCGAGTTACTTTCATCGCAAAAATACAACGACCAGAAGCTTTCAGCTTGCTACCACCGAGACCAAAAATCCAATCCCCTATTTTAGCAGTGCTTCTAATGCCAGGCTTACAAGTAGCAAGTGTACATACCCCATGAAATGGATTTGGTGCAAAACCAAAATCGCGATCAACTACGTAGATATAAACTCTTGGCATAAAAATCAACAATTGGATGAAGTACCCTTATTAGGTGCAGGCCGAGTACTGCCATCAGAAGATTGAAAAATATTCTTTCCATCTATTGCGTCCATAATGCTATCGGTATTCCATTTTACGATTGCTGAACTGTACTTTTCTAAACTAGGTGGCACATCTACTTCAGTACCACCACGCAAATAAACGCCCACAATTCTCTTACCTTGTTCATTCGCTTTATCAATTTCCCAATTAACCCAAGGCCTACTGTGAGTATCTTTCCCTATTAAGACAACGACTGTACCCGCCCAAGAAATCTTCATTCTTAGAATGCGCTCAATAACCTTATTGCTTACCTTCTTTTCATCCATACGCCTTTGGTTTTCAGGCTTCATACGAACAGAGCTGTTTCTAACATCAAAGCCACGCCCAGAAAGAAGTTTTGTTAGATTAGATACTTGTTCATCATCTTTATGATGATGACTTATAAAAAAATGCCTGCGTTTGCTCTCGTTTGACATGTCTTGTCTAATTTATCGTTTAAATTCCATTTAGGCGGAAAGAACAACGCAACAGGTGCTTTCGCCAACAAGTATTTTTGCTTTATTCTTGATTTTCCTGATGCTGCATTAAGATCTGGATTAGTTACCCTGAGATATTTGTCAACTTCGCAGAAAAGATTCTGACAGTCAATTAGTTGAAGAGTTCTTCCCCATAAAGTAGGCAGAGGTAAGCCAAGTCTTTTACATTCATTTTCTTGATTATCAGCCATCATTTTAATTATATCTTCGTAGCTATAATCACCAAGAGTAGAAAAACACTTCAAGATACCGTTTTTCGCTCCTGGCCCCGCAACAACAAAATCCATTTCCGAAAAATTTGTTATTGAGCTGTAGTTAAGATCAATCGTGTATTGAAATGCAAGGAAGCTACCAAATGATGGATATGATAACAATATGTTATAAACTCCCTCAAGAGATTTACTTTCAGTTATCTTATCAAAGACTCTGTCATCCATCATCTTAGCTAATAGAGCCAAGTGATTTGTATGCTTATACTTGAAGCCAAATACATTACCCGCTGAAGGCATGATGTAAGCAGCTGAATATATTGTCTGCTTATTTGCCATACGGGCTGTTAATAGATTGTCATAATCGTTTACTGAAAAGTTTCTTGAAGATATGTTTCCTAGTTCTTTATCAAGATAGTTATAAGTCTCAATTTTATTGAAAATTTTAAAAAGTAGTGTTTTAAAGAAAACCTCTTGTGCATCATGGTCCTTAGAGTACTGGAGGCTTATTAAATATTGGCTGACCCTATCTGAAGCTCTAAAAATATTGGTAAATCTATTATCTCTGATTACCGGATCATTGGTCCAGGGACCAAATGGATCTGTTAAACGTCTAGTAAATACTTCGTTTCTATCAACCGCAAACTTCCAATATGCTTCGTACACATTAGACTTCTGAGGCTTAGATAATTTCACAAAATGAGTTCGCATTGTAAAATGTAAAAATTGTAAGGCTATCTGCCTAAGTATTTTAATTGGCGCGCTTTAGGTGAAACCAAAACTTTGCCGCCTTTACTATCGACCACTTGATGAAATACTTTATAAGATTCAACAATCGTTTTCTCCCACTGATAAGAACTCACTGCTGCGACCTCCAAGTCTACTACCAACTGCTTAACAGTATTAAGAAGTTCAGTATCAATCCGATCACTAGACTTTAGCATTTTATTGCCTTTCGCATAGTTGTAAATTATTAATGTAACAGCCTCTTCAGCCACTTGTGGCCTACCTCTATCTTCTGTTTCTAATGCTAGTGCATCACTCCTTCTTTTAAGTTGCATTAAACTTCTCAACACTGGCGACCAACCTAGGTATGCTATATATCCTAAGTGAAATACATCGTGATAGCGATAATTATTTGGTTTCTTTGAATTATCTGTCAAAGTATCCCCCAAATCTATTTGTTCTCCTGATGCCTCTTTTTCCCATACCATCTTAACAGTTGAAAAATATTCTCCTTGCTCTTCTATAAAGTTAATGACAAAATTGTCAGGAAATTTTTCTTCATATTTCTCATCAAATCTAGGAATATTTAATAAATCAAGCTCTTCGAAGCGATCATGGGTTTTTAATAAATTAACTTCAGCGATCTCTTCCAAAGAAATGTTATAATGTGATGCTATTGCGGATATATACCATAATACATCTCCTAGCTCTTCCTTTAATTTGTCTTCAAAGCTACCAAAACCAACGCCGTCACGAATTGATTTCTTTAAAGTTGTTAAAACTGAACCCGCCTCTCCTGCCAATCCTAAATAGCCTAGAAAGTAATTTTCTTGATCCTTAGAATTGTAAGTTTGAACTGTTGATTTTGATTTATTCTGATACTCGTCTAGTGTCATAACATTATGTTTAAAATTACCGTCCTACTAATTGAGCAGCTGTTTCAACCCAATTGTTAATGTTATTGCGTCCATCATCGTTTATCCAATGGTAAGTTAAATATGCACTATAGCGGATTAACTCTATACCATTCTGGTCAAAGGCATTGTTCAATGGGTTTGTACTTGGTAGGTCTACTTGATGACTCATAGTTTTCATACCATTCATATTGACTGCAATAATGCCCCTTTTTTCTTTATGAGCCTTCTCCAGCTCATACTTAACCCAAGGCCGTAGATGCGTTTCAAGTCCAAAACACAAAATCACAACTGAGGTACCTTCCATGTTGCTATCGATCCATTTCTTTATCGCAATTGGGCCAGTTCTTTCAATTGATTCCCATTCTGATTTTGGCAAAAACGGCGTTTTTATAAAATGTTGAGTAATGCTATTACACTCTCTTATTTGAGAAACACGATGAGAATCTCTCTCATAGTGAAAACTAAAAAACACTTTACGTGCCATTCTATTTTCCGTTTATGATTTTAATAATTTCCAAAACTGTTTTTATATGATCTTTTAGGGTCTTTGTTGGGTCTCCTAAAGATAAGTAGTACGGTTCTATGTTTCTTAAACTTGGATAATACGTATCGAAATTATTTTTAACTTCCTCCCATAAGTTATGAGAAACACTGCCGGTAACACCAACTGCAATTGGCAACACACCTTGAGATATAGCAATATCGAATTCTTTCTTTACACCATCTGCTAAAACAATATTCCCAGAAGATCGATCAATCTTATTGCCGAAAACAAAGATAGATATGCCTGCAAAAGAGATCATTCTCTGCCTATATTCATGCCATAGTTCTGGTAAATCCTTACTTCCCGTTTTGACTTGAGGGAATGGTCTCATTATTAACTGATCCTCGTTATATTTTTTGGGTGAGCTATAAATAGCTTCTAAAGCACCGTTAATTACAGCACTTCCTATACCAAGTCCAAAGCCATTTACTACGGAGTACTTCTGTTTAATCAGGTCTTTGCTTAAGCTGTGAACGAATTCCAAGGATTCTTGCTCTGTATATGGTGTATAATCAGCAGCACTCCCAGAGATGAATACAGTATTCTGCTTAAACCTCTTTTCGATTTCCAACAGGATATCTGTTATTTCTGAATATTCTTCAACAGCTACAGTTTGAATCTGAAACCGCTTTAAATCAGAGATCATTAACGATTGTCTGCGCGTTGCGTAATCATGTTCAGCGTCATCCTTGAAATCTCGTCTGTTAACTTTTCTGATAATACAATAATGTGGACGTGAGTTACTGTCTAAAAACAACTTTACGCGGCTTAAAACATAATCAAGGTTCGGGTCTGTAAAGCTAAAACCTAAGAAAAGAAAGGTTTTTGATATTAAATCTGAGCTGAGAGTAGTTATAAAACCTTCATGTTTTCGATGATATTGCTCATAGTCATCTTTCGTTAATATCGCGTGCTGAGGATGTTTTGCATCGCCATGCATCTTGTAAACCACTGCTTCCCTTTTATAGAGAGGATTGGCTAACTGAGAAGGTGTATGTTTTACATCTACTCGTTTTGCGGATTCCTCTAGAGAGTCTTCTAAGAGAGAATCGTAGTTGGTCGTCCAAAAAGTACGTATTGGAAGTCTCGCCAAGATCTTGTGATTTTCTGTTAGTTCAGCTTTCTCGGTAAACTCTTCAATAATCTTTTGATTTAATCGACCTCTTCCACCTCTTTCATTGACGTGGAACTGCGCTAGCGAAATAAGATCAGACTCTTTATCTATTTCTAAATCAAGATCTTGAGCGATCTCTCGCAAAAGACCTCGCCAATCTACGTATCCTGCCCCCACTGATAACCCTGCCCCTGCGAAAATTGCAGCATCACCGTTTATTAAATGTTTTAAATAGTCATTTATAAAACTTTCTTGTTGGGTTGTCATTCTAGAGTTTTTAAGTTTGATTTAGGAATTTATTTTCTAATTTAGAAATGTCCTAACGTTATCGTCTTTTCTTTACCGCTACTCTCTGCTTGGTCCGAATAGCTTTTATCTCGGCCATTAGTGTTTCGCGTTGATGCTGTTCCTTGCCTTGCTGCATGGCTCTGGTGTAGTCATTAGTCGTATTGCCAGCTTGCTGTGCCTGTAAGAGCTTGTTGAGTAGTTCCGGCTCATGCTTCGATAGCTGGTAGCCATGATTGAAACCCTTTAAAAACTCTGGTGATGGTTCGTCTTCGTCAGTCATGGCTAGAAGGTGCTTTTGGCGTGACGGTTCAAGTACGCCTCGATTGAATCAGTGTCGTACAAAATGATCTTCTTCTCTGGCTGGGTAAAACGGATGCTGCCCTCATCACGCAGCTTCTGCAATGTGGTCTTGCTTTGAATGCGCAAGCGTTGCATAGCCTCGCTGCCGGAAATCCACTTATCGTCTCGGACGTTCTGTTGCTGCTGAATACGCTCTACCACCTTGTCAATCAAGGCGTAAAACGCATCGTCTTGGAGGCATATTACTTCCATTAGGAGGGACGCGGCTTAGCCGCGCTAAGGTGTGGCAGACCATAGCAAGGTAGCGATTCTTTGCAAAATTCAAAAGTACGAATCTGGTTACTTCGGTTTACGCGTGGGTGATTTTGGTTTCGCTGGCTTCTGCTTTTTATCGTCGTCCATGTTCAGCACTGCATCCAACGCATCATCAGTCTGCTGGGTGGTAAAGTTCGATTGATAACCCATCGTGGTCAGGATACTGCTATGCCGGTAGAGTTTTTGCAGGATTTGCACGGGGATCTTATCACTCGCCACTTGAGCAAAGGAGTGACGAGCCAAATGCATCGTCAGCTTCTTGTCGATTTTAGCCGCTGGAGCCACTTGGTTTTTGAGGCATTTATCAATCGCACTCGTCTTGAAGGCAATCGTGCGCTGGGTGATAAACTTATCATCAAAATCGACGCCCTTCAACTCTGGAAACACCAAATCAGCTTTATTCTGCTGAAAGGCTTTGTAGTGGTCGATGATCTTGATCGCCTTCTCCGGTATTTTGAGAGAGCCGCTTTTGTCATTCTTACCCATCGCATAGTGCAGCCGGTCATTCTGAAAGTCGCTCCACCGTAAACGTAATACATCGCTCACACGCATACCGGCAAAATAGTAAGAGAATAGCCACAGATTACGGGCGTGGTTGGCCGGTTCAGTTAAGGCCACTGTTTCCAAGCTTTTGATCTCTTCGGCGTTCAATCCCACCTTGCTGGATTCAGGAAACTTGATTTTCATCTTGCCTTTGCCAAACAGATAATACTTGCCATCAATCACGCCATCTTTGATAGCATGGCTGAAGACGGAGCGCACCATTACAATGTGATTGACAGCAGATCGTTCGGAATGATTGTGCTTGGTTTGCAGATACGCTTTAAACCGTTCCAGCATCGCAACAGTCATGTCCTGGAAGGCCAGGTCATTTTTGATGAACTCTTTGAAGTGTTTCACCCGTGGCTTGTCGGCCGTGTACTGGTTGTATTTTCCGGCCTCTTTCAAGCGTTGCAGATAGAGGTCCGCTTGCGCAAAGAAAGTCGATCCGGCTGCTGGTTTGATCTTCTGCTTGACGGCTCCCGGCGAGACGTAAGTTTTCTGCGTTTCAAGCTCTAACGAGTGGTCGTTAGCCTCGGAAAGCTTCTTGAGAATAAAGTTATTGAGCCGGGCGGCATTGGGGTGCGACTTCTTGACGCGTTGCTGGGATTCGTCCCAATCATCGACGCTGATATGATACCCCAGATAAATAAAAGATGACTTACGGTCTTTCGTGATGCGCAAAGTCAGCGGCAACAAGCCATCTTTGTTCGGTTTCTTGCGCAGAACAAGCTTAACAACAGCCATTTAGCCTCCGAAGTTGGTACAACAATGGTACAACAAATGGTGGTTTGACTTGGTTTTAGCTGGTTTGATATATTTGCTAATGCGCTGATAATCAGTGTGATTGATACATATCGAACCATATCAAACCAGCTAAAAGAGGACTGAAAATCCTTGTGTCGGCGGTTCGATTCCGTCCATCACCACCGCGAAGAGTTCTTCGTAGAAAGCCTTCTCTAATCAGGGAAGGCTTTTTTGTTGGTATCCAGTGATACGAGTGGTTTTGCGCGGTAGTATGCATGCATACCATTTTTAATGAGTGGCAAATATACGGTTTCCCCCATTGTGGGCAAGGCAGAAATTCGGGTAATTTTGACCATCTGCTTTCTCATCTGACTGCGTTCCAATGCTCGTTTTTACACGTCTGCTTTTCTCGGTCAGTTACCTGATTGGCTGTCTACACACAGCAGCAGTCGGGCAACCAACCGCCTGCGAGTCGGCCACCGATAGCCTGCTAAACCCGCCCGTCAGTTACCAAGTAGCACAGAACCAGGTAAGTACCGATTCGATCACTGTCATTGGCTCGTCGGGCCAGGTACGTTCCGACAGGCTGACCCGGCCTGATACGCTCCTGAGGTCAACCCGACGGGCGCGTACTGGCCTGTTGCTCGGCTCGTCGGTATTGTCGCTGGGCGCTACATTCGTTTATCTGGAGAAAAAGTGGTGGAGTGAAGGGTATACCAACTTCCACTTCGACGATGGCCGTGATTTTCGGTACGCCAGTAACGTAGATAAACTAGGGCATTTGCTGGGTGGAATTTTCACCGCCGACGTGTACTACGGCGGTTTTCGATGGGCAGGGATGCCGCAACGGCGGGCCGAATGGTGTGCGGTAGGGGCCGCTGCATTTGTGCAGCTAAGTATTGAGTTCAAAGATGGTTTCTCGCCACGTTATGGATTTAGCTGGGCCGATGTAACAGTGGGTACGTTGGGCGGTTTTTGGCCTATGTTGCAAAATCACTCGCCGTTTTTCAAGGATAGTCAGGTTAAATTCAGCTATTGGCAGCGTACCAATAAATACTTCGACCATCGAGGTATAAAAACGCAGGCCTTCTCCATTGACGATTACATCAATCAGGCGTACTGGTTTTCATTTTCACCGACATACATCTTCGGACCATCGCTCCGGCAGAAGTGGCCCGACTGGCTTCAGGTCTCAGTAGGCTTTGGGCTGGACGCAACTACCTGGAGCCCAACGCGTAATGGGGAGGGAGGGCTATGGGAAGTGTATCTGGCGCCAGACATTAATTTGGTAAAGCTATTCAAGCCACGGAAACCGTGGGTCAGATCGGTGCTACACGTGTTGAGCTACATCAAAGTACCCATGCCTACCCTACAGGTGGCGCCTACACCGCGCTTATGGGGACTCTATTTTTGAGCTGTAGCTGGTAACCTGAAGCTGAAGCCGGGCGATATTCTGTTTCAAGCTACTTATCAGGCTATATATTTGGGGAATAGTACAAATCGATCCATATGAACCGTGTATTTCTAGGCTTGACTGCCCTTACACTAACCCTGCTGGGCCTGCTTTTCCTGCCCGCCCTCACGCCCGCTAACCCCGATAATGGCGACTGGGCTGATTACCTGGGTGGGCCCGACCGGGCGCATTATTCGCCGCTGACGCAGATTACGCCCGAGAATGTGCAGAAGCTACGGGTGGCCTGGACGTACAGTGCACCAGACAGCGGGCAGATGCAGTGCAACACAATCATCGTCAATGGGGTGTTGTATGGCGTTACAGCCACGGTACAGGCCTTTGCGCTCGACGCGGCCACCGGACGGGAGCTTTGGCGGTTTGGCGATGCGCTGAAAGCCTGGCACAGTACCAGCCGGGGCGTAGCGTTCTGGCAAAACCCCGAAAAAACAGATCAACGTATTCTGTACACGCTGGGCAGCAACCTGTATGCGCTGGATGCCAGAACAGGAAAGCCTGTGCCAACCTTTGGTGCGGGGGGGCACGTTGATCTGCACACGGGGCTAGGCCCGGAGAACAGCGAGAAATTTATTATCTCGAACACACCCGGCACGATTGCCGGCAACCTGATCATCATGCCCGTTCGCGTGTCGGAGGAGGCGGGTGCAGCGCCGGGGCATGTTCGGGCGTTTGATGTGCAGACGGGCAAGCTGGTCTGGACGTTCCACACCATCCCGCACCCCAGCGAAGTGGGTTATGACACCTGGCCGAAAGACGCCTATAAGAATCCGAACATTGGCGCGGCTAACTGCTGGGCGGGAATGGCCTACGACCCGAAGCGGCAGATCGTGTTCGTACCGACTGGCTCGGCCAGCTTCGATTTTTACGGTGGCAATCGCAAGGGGACGAACCTCTTTGCCAACTGCCTGCTGGCCCTCGACGCCCGCACCGGTAAACGATTGTGGCACTTCCAGTTCATGCACCACGACATCTGGGATCGTGATTTGCCCGCGCCACCCACGCTGTTGACCATCCGTCGGAACGGTCAGCCGATCGATGTGGTGGCGCAGACGACCAAGACGGGATACGTCTACGTGTTTGATCGCACCACCGGTAAGTCGATCTTCCCGATTCGGGAAACACCCATGCGGCCGTCAGAGATGCCTGGTGAGTCGGCCTGGCCCACGCAGCCCATTCCCACGTTGCCCGCGCCTTTTGCCCGGCAAACATTGACCGCTACCCAGTTGAATTCATACTCGGTAGATAAAGATTCGATCACGACCCTGTTTAACACGATTGACCATCGCCCGTGGTCGCCGATTAATCAGACCACAGGTACGTTGCTTTTTCCGGGCTGTGACGGCGGGGCAGAATGGGGCGGGTCTGCCGCCGATCCGAACGGAACCCTCTATGTAAATGCCAATGAAATGGCCTGGATATTTAAGCTACGCGCTGCGCCTAAGCAAGATGAACTGGCACACCTGAGCCCCGGTCAGCGGGTATATACGGTGAACTGCCAGACCTGCCACGGCCCTGAGCGGAAAGGCAACCCGAAAAGTGGTTATCCGTCGCTGGTCGACATTGGAGACCGACGCGATAGGGCATACGTTTCGCAGATTGTAAATGGCGGAAAAGGGATGATGCCGGGCTTCACGCAGCTTTCCGGCGACGAAAAACAGGCACTGCTGGCCTTTTTGTTTGATCAGGAAAAGAAAGAGGTCAGCGCCTACCCAACGTTGGCGAAAAGAGGGACAAAAGAACCGGAGCAACCCTACAAAATCACCGGCTATAATCGCTTTGTAGATAGCCAGGGGCTGCCTGCCATTGCGCCACCCTGGGGAACCCTCACGGCTATTGACCTGAACACAGGCCAACACCGCTGGCAAGTGCCGCTTGGCGACATAAAGGCTATTTCGGCTAAACATGGAGGCGTACCTACCGGCACGGAAAACTACGGCGGTCCGGCGGTAACGGCTAGCGGGCTGTTGTTTATCGCTGCCACAAAAGATGAACAGTTTCGGGCGTTTGATACAAAAACGGGTAAAGTGGTGTGGCAAACTACCTTGCCTGCGGCTGGGCATGCCACACCAAGCATTTATCAGGTGGCTGGTAAACAGTATGTTGTCATTGCCTGTGGCGGTGGAAAGCTGGGTACGAAAAGAGGAAATCAGTACGTCGCGTTTGCGTTGCCCTAAGGCCGCTTAGGTAACTACGGGCTGAAAAGTCAGTCTAATGCACACCGGTCTGGGTAGGTTAGCGTAGTTTTGTGTGGTCCCGAAGCGGGCTCTGGTATCTGGTTCTATGACTCAAGCGTCTAACCCTATCTATTTTAAGGGCTTTAATGGAGTACGATTCATCGCTGCGTCGGCGGTGATTGTGCACCATATTGAAGAATACAAATCGGTTTTTCTGTTTGGTCGGGAAGACCTCTGGGCGCGGCCATTTGCCTACCAGCTGGGGCGGCTGGGTGTGTCGCTGTTTTTTGTGCTGAGTGGTTTTCTGATCACGTACCTACTGCTGGCCGAAAAGCAGAAGACGGGCCGAATTGCCATTCGTAAATTCTACATCAGACGGGTACTGCGTATCTGGCCACTTTATTTTCTGGTTGTGGGTCTAGGGCTACTGGTATGGCCACTGATCCCGATGCTGCATACGCCGGCCATGCTGGGCGATGTATCTGACCAGTTTGGGTTGAAGCTGCTGTTCTACGGCCTGGTGCTGCCCAATTTTGCGCTGGCGTTGTTTGGCAACGTACCCATGGTGTCGCACGCCTGGTCTATTGGCGTAGAAGAGCAGTTTTACCTCATGTGGCCGTGGCTGGTACTGAGTAACAATCCGAAGCGAACGCTGAAAATCGTGCTGGGTGTGGTTGGGCTGCTGGCGCTCTGGTTTCTTTACGAGCGTTTTGTGGCGCGCCCTGCCTACCTGGGCGACGATCCGGAGCGGTCGCCGTTTATTGTGCTGGCCTTTTTTATGGCCCAGTTCCGCATTGGCTGCATGGCTATTGGCGGGGTTGGTGCCTGGCTGCTTTTTTCACGCCATCGGGTATTGCAGCCTATTTTCCAGCGGAACGTGCAAATTGCAGTATACAGCGTGCTGGCCCTTTGCTTTGTGTTCAGCGTTCGGGTACCGGGTTTCAACTATGAGTTTTACGCCCTTTTCTTTTGCTTCATGCTGCTGAATCTGGCGGGTAATCCGGCTTCGCTGGTCAAGCTCGATCACCCCGTTACGCGGTTCATGGGCGATATTTCGTATGGCCTCTACATGTATCACCCGCTCCTGATTACGTTGTGTATGAACGGCCTGTTACGGCTGTGGCCGGGCTTGCCCGTTACAGGCAACAGCGCCGATTTTTCCTTTATGGCGTTGTTGTACATGGGTAGCTTTGCCCTGACAACGCTGGTTGCCTGGTTGTCCTATACTTATTTTGAAAAGCCATTCTTGTCGCTGAAAGACCGGTTCGCCGTTGTAGCGTCCAGTCGTCGACCCGCCGAACAACCTGCTCCTCCGGCTCCCACACCGCTGGCCCCCTAACTGTATCCCATGCTTATTCTGCTTGTAAAAGGTATTTCTTCGCTGTTGCTGACACTGGCCATTGGTTTGTTGCTTTGGCAACGTACCCGTGTAGAGCAAGTATTGAGCACGAAGCAAGCGCCCTGGCTTACCTTGTTTTTTGTCTTTTTCCGGCTGTTGCCTTTCCTGGGTACGTATGTCGTTCTGGGTTTCGAGCCGCAGTCGGATGTGCAGTGTTTCTATCCCATCGTTGCGTCGGCAACGCGGCTGGAGATTCCCTATGTGGGCGCGTACAATGCCTACAGCCCGTTTTTTGGCTACCTGCTGGCTATTCCACTGGCCATTTATGACAACATCCGGGTTATCGTGCTGACGTTGCTGCTGCTGGAGACAGTGACCGTCTGGCTAACGCAACGCATTTATTTGCCTCAGCTGAACCAGGGCGAACGGCTGTTTCGCTGCCTCATTTATTACCTGTTGCCCGTTTCGTTCATTTTCGCCGTGTTCAGCGGTCAGGAAGATATTCTGGTCTGGGGGGCGGCATTGGCGGGTGTCTGGCTATGGCAAACCCGGCAGAACGCCTTTCTGGGTGGTGTGGCCCTGGGCATAGGGCTGTTGCTCACCAAAGCCACATTCGTGCTGCTCCTGATTCCGCTGTTTCTGCTCACCCGTCGTAAAGTATCGTTCGTGGCTGGGGCGGCTGTGGTTGGTTTACCCGTATTGGTGTGGCTATACCTGACTACAGGTACGTTGTTTATGGATCAGCCCCTGCATGAAGGCGACTACCTGAAAGCACCCAACTGGCGCTCGGTGCTGAATCCGGTATTGGCTGGTCATGTCACGCTCAACGGTAATCTCGGCAAATGGATCACGCTGGCTATGCTGCTCGTGGTGATTGGCCTGGCTACGCTTTGGGTGCGCAAGCGTGATGCCCTGACAGGCTACCTGCCCCTGCTCTACATCGCCATTTTTGCGGCCATGAGTGTGTTGCAGCAAAATGCCATTACCGTTTACGCCTTCGCGTTTATGCTGCCGCTGGTCTTTTGCCTGACCAACCTGCGCGACAAAACGGAAGTCGTTATTCTGCTCATCTTCAATCTGTTGGCTGCCAATCACCCCTCTGTGTGGTGGCGGATGAAGCAACCGTACTACACGTTCAGTTCCTTCTCGAATCCGCTGTATCTGGCCGAATATGTGATGGAATGGGTAATCATCGCCGGCTTCGTCTGGTGTGTCTGGCTGGCTATTCGTCAGTTACGGCGTGGCCCCATCGCTACTCTATCCGCTTAAACTGTTGTTTGGCCTGGCGGCGCGACAGGGCGTTGAAATGCCACCATTCGTACTCGATAGGCATAAACCCCCCCGCCTGCATCGCCTGCCGCAGCAGCCGTCGGTTATCGACCTGCTGTTTCGTTAGCTGACCCGCTTTGAGCAACTGCGCCTCCTGCTTCGGGTAGGCTTTGACCCCGAAGAAATCGTAGGGAGTGCCCATGTCCAGGGCATGCCCGTCGTCGGTAGAAAGGGTAAGGTCAACGGCGCAGCCGTAGCTATGGATAGAGCCTTCGCGGGGGTCGGCCACGTAGGTACGTCGCTGCCGTTCTGCATACTGAGGCAGCGCCTTCCATAGTTTCCACTGGGCCGCCTGAGGTCGGGCGGCATCGTAAATGAGCAGGCGCAGATCGGGCCGACGGGTCTGTAACCATTGGCTGGCCGCAGCCAGTTTTCGGGCGGCCATGGGTTGCAGGTAGGCCCGCGTCAGATCGCCATATACGTCCTGTTTCACAAAGTTGTCTGTCGTTGAATACTTCAGGTCGACCAATAGGCCCGGGTCAACCGTTTGTACATTCACAAGCCCCTGTTTCTGCATAGAAGCGTCGGTTTGGGCGAAGAGTGAAAAAGTGAACGAGTGAATGAGCGAAAGGGTGACTGCCTGGAGGCGAATGAATCGGAGCTTCATCGGGCTGGTTGCTTGTTAGTATTTGCGGTCGTAAACTTACAGTGAAAGGGAATGCCGCCCGACTTGGTCCCGCAGCGGCGAATCGCTCTTTCACTCATTCGCTTTTCACTCCTTCACCACATGGCCCTCAACTACATCTGGGTAGCTTTTTTTCTGATTGCCTTCCTTGTCGCGCTCGCCAAACTGATTTTTCTGGGCGATACTGAAATCTTTAAACTCCTGGTCGAAGGGCTATTCGATTCGTCGAAAGTGGCCGTCATAGACATTGCCCTGCCACTAGCCGGGGTCATGACTTTCTTTCTGGGCCTGCTCAATATTGCCGAAAAAATAGGCGCCATTACTGCCATTGCGCGGGTTATCGGGCCTTTTTTCAATAAGCTATTCCCCGAAGTCCCCAAAGATCACCCTGCCAACGGGCAAATGATCATGAATTTTTCGGCCAATATGCTCGGCCTCGACAATGCCGCGACGCCCTTTGGGCTGAAGGCCATGGAGAGCCTGCAGGAGTTGAACCCCGATAAAGAAACGGCCTCCAACGCGCAGATCATGTTCCTGGTGTTGCACACATCGGGCCTCACCATTATTCCGCTTGGCATCATGGCGCAGCGGGCCATTCTGGGTGCTGCCGACCCGTCAGATATCTTCATTCCCTGCCTCATAGGTACGTATGTGGCCACCGTAGCCAGCATTCTGATTGTTGGCATCAAACAGCGTCTCAATCTGTTCAATACGACCGTGATGGGCGGTATTCTTGGCGTCAGTGCGGTGTTAGGGCTGGGGTTATGGGGATTAGCTGGCTTACCAAAAGAACGGCTTGAGGTGGTCTCGAAACTAGTTGGTAACCTGTTGCTGATGAGCATCATCGTAACGTTTTTACTTGGCGCTATCCGGAAAAAGATTGACGTCTTTAGCACGTTTATCGACGGCGCAAAGGCTGGGTTTGACACCTCGGTGCGCATCATCCCTTACCTGGTTGGCATGCTGGTGGCCATCGGGGCTTTTCGCAATTCGGGTGCGATGGACTATGTGGTAGGGGGCATGAAATACGTAATCAGCCTGACGGGTGTGAACACCGATTTTACCGACGCGCTGCCCGTGGCCCTGATGCGGCCCCTGAGCGGCAGTGCCTCCCGCGCCCTGATGATCGACGCCATGAAGCAGTTTGGCCCCGATTCGTTCGTGGGGCGCCTGAGTTGTATTTTCCAGGGCGCCGCCGACACCACATTCTACATCGTGGCCCTGTATTTCGGGTCGGTTGGCATCAAAAAAACGCGTTATGCCATCGTAGCCGGGCTGGTGGCCGACTTCATCGGCGTCATGGCCGGTATCGCGCTGGGGTATTTCTTCTTTCACTAATCAGGTACCTTGGATATAGGACAACTTACCGGCTGAACCGGTATGCCAGCATTTGGTAAGCCCTCATTTTATTCATCATGCTGACAGCGGTTAAAGGCACCTACAGCAACGGCCGAATCATTCTGCACGAAAGACCGCCCGTTGAGGAAGAAACAGAAGTAGTTGTCTACCTTTTTGGAGAAGATACCTCAGTCAGGTAAACGTCGTAAAGCAGGTTCCCTGACTGGCTGGGGATCAATTCCGCCTGATTTTAACGAGCCACTCGATGATCTGGCTGACTACATACACCATTTTCAAGGCTAGAGCCATAGGGTAGAACTGATTTGGCAACCGCTCCCGTCGGCGGCCCATCGGGCCATAACATCGGTAGGAAATAGGCACGATCCCGGCGTTTTACGCCCCGTCAGGGGCACAATATCGGTTTATGCCGGGCCTTTCTTTACCGATGTTATGTCCCTAACGGGACGTTAGGCGTACCCTTTCGACGGATAGCTACCGATGTTATGGCCCGATGGGCCGCTGATGATAGTCACCGTTTTAAGAGGAAGTCGTGCTTGTTTAGGCACGTTGCTGCCAAGTGCCTGTAGAAACAGCAACGGACGGTTTTACGCCGCCCGTCGACCAATTCGGCATGCTGTTCGTTATAGGCCTATACACGCAACGAACACAACATGGCCGACGTACATACACCCGAACAACGCAGCTACAACATGTCGCGGGTACGTAGCAAAGACACCAAACCTGAGCTAATTGTCCGTAAATTCCTGCACGTCCACGGGTTTCAGCTGACATAGGTACGTTGCCAGATTCTTTTGACCGTTCAGGCATGTTGCCGGCGCACGTGCAGAGACCGGTCCGCCGGTGCGGCAAAATCTGGCGTCTCTACTGACCCGAACGGCCACACCCGGATGGTCTTCACGAGCCAACTCCCTGCGCTATTAATCCGGCTAAATCTATTTCTGCTGATGGCACTACGTCGGCGCTGAGGACGCGCTGCATATAGGCGAGTGCGTCCTGCGTGTTTTGGGCAGAGCCAGAGGCGATGCAATCGGGGGGGATGATCAGTTTCAGGTCGCGAACGTAGGCGTCGATAGCCGAGAACAGCACGCACACGTCGGCGGCAATGCCGGTCATGATCAACGTCTTGGTCTGTAGGTACGTTATCAGCGTTTCAAACGTGGTGGCGTAGAAGATCGAGTGCTTGGGTTTCAGCACCATGTAATCGTCGGCATCGGGGCGTAGCCTGTCGACCACCGGTTTGCCACGCACGCCATCGTTCAGACAGTGGGCCAGCAGGTCGTCGAAGTTGGAGCGCCATTTGCCGAAATTGTCATTGATATAGATCACCGGAATATTGGCTGATTTGGCCCGCAGTTTCAGGGCGGCAATACGGTCGGCGGCGGCAAGGGTCGGTTTCAGAAAGTCGGGGCCTTCAGGAAATTCCAGGTCGTTGATCATGTCGATGATCAGTAACGCTACCGGCGATGAATCGGGGGCACTGCCGTGAAGGTCTTCACTTGTCTGGTTCATAACGTGTTGAAAGGTAATGGCAGGCCAATCGGTATGCAGACGCATCCCGCTGCATCAGCACTGGTCTGTAACTATCACTAACCCCAAATACCTTTTTTTGTCATCGCTGGTTCGCCAATGGGCCCTAGACACAAAAGCGACCGGCTACGCATCTGTGCGCGTTACCAGTCGCTCCAGCTCAACGTGTACAGATTTACACCTTTGTCATGGCGTAGCTTACCGTTGCTGTCTCGGTTTTACCGTCGTTGTCGAAGTCGTCAACAAAGGTCTGCGAGAGCTTTAGAGTAGTGCCGCTAATGGTGGCATCATACTCTTGAACAGCAGCGCCCTCGGTTATTTTTACTTTACTCCCCGTAGCTGACCAGGTGGCGGTACTGCCAAAAATACTGGCGTCAATTCCGCTACAGGCTATAGAGACGGTGCCGGTAATCTGACCATCGGCATTGAACGTGATGGTGACCGACTTGTAACAATCAACGAATTGTGCCCCGCCGGTAACGGATTTGAAAGCCTCCAGGATGTCCGTCACTTTAGTGCCACTTCCTGTTATGTCAAAGGCTGGATCGATGGTGTAACCAAACTGGCGCCAGGAGCCCTGAATAGAGGCCGCACTGGGGGTTATATCCGTATCTTTTTTACTACAGCCAAACCACAGTGGAATTGTTAGCAACAAGGCCCACGACAGGCGGCGGGTAATCAGCTTTAACGTCATCAGGTAGAGCGTGTATTGTGTGTCTAAACATACCTGATTGCCAATAGATTTGACAGAGAGCCCCTATAAAAGAGAGTTTTACTGAGTGAGTGGCCGACGGCTTTATACGCAGGGCCAGTTATTGCGCTCATTCGCCGGGGATCGGGCCGGACGTACCTAGACTTTTATGATGATCCGCCGCTTGTACATCACCCACAGAATGACGCCCCAGATGGCCACAAACGTAAGGGCACCTGCCAGCGAGGCCATATACGGGTCGGAAAAGTGGGGGGCAATGAAGCCTTTGTAGAGGTAATCTTTCAGCCCCACCTTCGTGGCGCTTCCGTCTGGGTTAGGTAGCTGAATCAGCGTCATGATGCGGGGAATCAGACCCGAAAGAAAGAAGACGGTGATGGGATTGACGCCAAACGCTACGAATACGCCGTTCCAGCGGAGGCCTTTCCGAACATCGATCAGGTAATAAAAAAGGGCCAGTCCGCACATGGCGAGTCCACCTGCCAGCAGGACATAGGTGCTGGTCCAGAGGGCTTTGTTGATCGGAAAGAGGGGAGCGAGTAACGTACCCAGCCCGGCCAGCACCAGCCCGGCCAGAAAGAGGAACAGCGCTTTCTGACTGTCGCGCACGGTTGATCCGTACTGTTTAGCCTGTAGCCAGTAGCCCGCCAGTAAGCCCAACAGACTGGTTGCCACTGCCGGAAACGTACTCAGCAGCCCCTCCGGGTCCCACACGCCGGCGGGGCGGTATACGTGGGCGGGGGTTAGCACGGTGAAATCGAGCCAGGCGGCCAGATTAGTTGTCGGCTCCAGGTTCGCGTAACCAATGCCCGGCACCGGAATGGCAGTCATCATCAGGTAGTAGCTAAGCAGGATGGCCATCGCGATCAGCGCCTGCTGGCCGGGTGTCGTTTTGCGGTAAATGAGCGCACAGGCGATGTACACCAGGCCAATACGCTGCAACACGCCCATAATACGCACGTTACTGACATCGAAACGGGGGAACAGGTTCAGAAAGAAGCCGAGCAGAAACAGGATCAATCCGCGTTTGATGATCCTGGCCACTACCCCGGACGTATCGGCCTGCCCGTGTAAAGTAGACGTGGCCGGTTTCAACGCAAAGGTGATCGATACGCCCACGATAAACAGAAAAAAGGGAAAGATCAGATCAGTGGGTGTCCAGCCATGCCAGGGGGCGTGTTCGAGTGGCGCATAAATATGAGCCCAGTCGCCAGCGTTGTTGACCAGGATCATAGCGGCAACGGTGAGACCGCGAAAAGCATCGAGTGAGCGGAGGCGCATAGGGTACGCGGATTTTACGGATTTAATGGACTGGCACGAATTGTTGGATGGGATGCGGACGATTGCCCCATACCAGCGGCCCTGACGGCTGCAACAGGCCTAGGTGGGGGGCAGACGAAAAGGAGTTGGGGAGGCTATTCAGGCGTAAGCTTTTACCCCCCTTGCCTGTCGCCGTAAACCTGTTTACCCCCTTATATCCGCGTGCTATCACATTAAATTGGGTTGGTTCCTTTCTTCTGTATGCAAGATGTCGATTTCTGATGAAGGAACATTGACCATCGCATCAACTTGATTATGCCAGCACCCCTCCGAATAGCCCTGATCGGCCCCGGCAAAGTAGCGCACCTCCATGCCCGGGCTACCCAACAAACACCCGACGTTCAACTGGTAGCCGTTTGTGGCCGGCATGAACAGAAAACCGCTGATTTCGCCAGCCAGTACGATTGTAAGCCGTATACCAATGTGGCACAGATGGTTTCCCGCGAGGGCATTGATGTCTGCGTGGTCTTAACGCCGCACCCCAACCACCGCGAGCCAACTGTGGCGGCTCTCGAAGCAGGTGCCCATGTGCTGGTCGAAAAGCCGCTGGCTGCATCGCTGGAAGACTGTGACGCCATGATTGCCACCGCCGAACGTACCCAAAAACTGTTGAGCGTGGTTAGCCAGCGTCGATTCTATGCACCCTGTCAACGTATTCGCCAGGCAATCGACGCGGGTAAAATCGGGACACCGGCGTTGGGTATGGTCCAGATGCTCGGCTGGCGCGATGAGGCGTACTATGGGAGTGACCCGTGGCGCGGCTCGTGGGCGCATGAGGGCGGTGGCGTACTGGTGAACCAGGCACCCCACCAGCTCGATCTGCTGCTCTGGTATATGGGCGAGGCTGAATCGGTATATGGCGTTTGGCGGAATGTGAATCACCCCTATATTGACGTTGAAGACACCGCCGCCGCCATTGTGCAGTTCAAAAACGGCGGAATTGGCAACATTGTCGCCAGCAACAGCCAGAAACCCGGCCTATACGGAAAAGTCCATATTCACGGCCAGAACGGGGCAACCGTTGGCGTACAAACAGACGGTGGCAGTATGTTTATTGCCGGCCGGTCGGGTATTCAGGATCCACCTATCAACGACCTGTGGACTGTTCCGGGAGAAGAAGAACTGCTGGAAAGCTTTAAGGCTGAAGACCACCAATTCTTTGCAAAAACCGACGCCCTGACGCATTATTTCGGGCAGCAACTGGCCGATTTCTGTCGGGCGATACGTACCCAGACCCCGCCCGCCATTACGGCCCTCGACGGGCGACGGGTGGTTGAATTGTTCCAGGCTATCTACGAGTCAACCCGAACAGGCAACGCTGTTCAACTGAATAGGTAAGAAAGCAGCCCTGCTGCCGGGCGGCACCGAGCAGGATTGTGCCCGGCAGCAGGCCACTAAGTAAAAGTGACCGCCTTTTTTTAACTACCGGGTAGTCGTTGAGTTGAATTAGTATCAATTCTATCGGATTAGTGAATCAACTCCAATAACTAAGTTTACATAATTAGTAGACTATTATGGGCTTATTTTAGCAATTCATTGATTAATTGATGGTTAATTCAACTCAACAACTGCTTATCGTGTGAAAAAAACTCTATTTTCATCCATCCACATCCTGTTGTTCATGGTCGGGCTGGCGAGCCTGTCAGCCAGTACATATGCCCAAACGACCTACTACGTCGCCAGCTCGGGTAATGACAGCAACACTGGCCGATCGGCCGACGCACCCTTTCAGACACTCGCGAAAATCAACACCCTGACGCTTCAGCCCGGCGATCAGGTGCTGTTCCGTCGGGGCGATACCTTCAGGGGTACGTTGCAGATCCGCCAGTCAGGTACGTCAGCGCAACCCATCAGTATCGACGCGTTCGGGTCGGGCAGCAAACCGGTTCTGGCGGCATCGTTGCCCATCACCAACTGGAGCAACATAGGCGGAAACATCTGGCAGGCCAGCGCATCGGCGTTGGGCAGTCAGGTAACGGGTGTGTACCGAAATGGCACCCTTCTTCCGTTGGGCCGTTACCCGAACCTCGACGCACCCAACCGGGGCTACCTCACCATTCAGTCGCATAGCGGACATACGCAGTTAACCAGCCAGGAACCAGTGCCTGCCAATTTCGTGGGGGGCGAAGTGGTTGACCGGCCCGTGCAGTGGATCATTAACCGGAGCCTGATCACCCAGCAAAACGGGAACACGTTTACGGTGAATCACCCCAACTCATATGATTTCAGCGACAATTGGGGCTATTTCATTCAGAGCCATCCGGCCACGCTCGATCAGAACGGCGAATGGTACTACAACAGCGGCAACAAAACGCTCCAGTTGTATTCGACCGATAACCCGAACGGCCAAACCATCACGGCGACGGCTTTTTCGTCGGGCATCAGCCTTTCGTTCGTGACCAACATTCAGGTACGTAACCTGGCCATCACCCAAACGATTAACACGGGTGTACTGATCGAAAATGGGACGAATATTACGCTGACGGGCAACGACATCACCAGTTCGGGCGAAGATGGCCTGATTGCGCGGGGAAGCGGCAATACCATTCTGGTCGAGAATAACCTGATCGAAGACGTTAATAATAACGGCGTGTCTATTACCGGCTACCAGAATTTCACGTTCCGGGGCAATACGTTACGTCGGGTTGGCCTGACGCCGGGTCGTGGTAAAGACGGCGATGGCACCTACAATGGCTTCAACACGGTGCTGACCGATCGGGTAACGATTGAGAACAACGTGGTTGATCAGATCGGTTATAACGGTATCAGCTTCGTGACCAGCACCACTGTTCAGCGCAACCGGGTATCGAATTTCTGCCTCACCAAAAGCGATGGCGGTGGCCTGTACATCTGGAACGGCAACCGGGAGGCCATGAACAATGTGCGTATTCTGAGCAACATTGTCTTCAACGGCATTGGCGCACCCGAAGGGACGCCTGGCGGGGCCTACTCAGGCGCCAACGGTATTTTCCTTGATGATTGCACCACCGGCGTAGAGGTTCGCGACAACACCGTTTTCAATACTCATGGGTTGGGCTTTTTCCTTCATGGGGCCATGACGGCACAGTTCACCAACAACACGTCGTTCAACAACGGAGAAGCTCAACTGGCGGTGAACAGCCGCAACGGCGGTTGCTCACCCCGCGACAACCTGATTCAGAACAACGTGCTGGTGAGTAAAACGGCGGCGCAACTGGTGACCAAGTACGAATCGCACCTGAATGACCTCACCAGCTTTGGTGCTTTCGATAACAACGTGTATGCCCGTCCTTTCAACGACGAGTTCAAAATTCGGGCGGTGTCGAATCCCGGCTCCGGCGTTATCGGGTATGATCTGTCGCTGGCTGAGTGGCAAAGCCGGTATGGTAAAGACCCCAACTCGCTGAATAGCCCGTTGACCTACAAGCCTTTTGCCACAACGGGTAACGGCGTTTTTAAGCTCAACAATACGTTTGGCAGTACCAACGAAGGCTGGGACACCTACAGTCCCTACGGCAATGGCCGCGCCACCTGGGACAACGCTAACCGCCTGGACGGAGGTAGCCTGAGCATTTCGTTTCCATCGGCGTCGAACCAGAGCAACTCCTACGTGCTGGCCTCGAAAGACATTGGAGCGGTGAATCAGAATCAGGTGTACTTACTGACGTTCGATGCCATTGCATCGGGCAATGGAAAACGGGCAGAGGTGTTCATCCGGCAAAAAACGGGTTCATTCCGTGACCTCGACACCCGCTCACTAATTCTGGTCGGTACGATCCGGCAGCATGTCGAGGTGTCGTTCATGGCCAACGCCAGCGAGGCATCCTCTATCGTGGTGTTCCAGGTGAACGAAGATGGCCAAACGCTCTGGATCGACAATGTACAAGTGCAGGAGGCTACCCGTACCGCGCAAAATCCCGATGATTTCATTCGGCTCGAATACAACGACACCAACCAGGATAAGACCATTTCGCTGAACGAGCCGTACCGTGATGCACGCAATACGCTGTACACCAGTCAGGTGACGCTGGCTCCGTTCACGTCGGTCGTGCTGTTCAAAAATACGGGCGATACCCCACCCCCGCCACCCGTTATTCCGCTGCGGGACCCGGAAAACCCCGCCAATGCCGTAGCGGGTCTGGACTATAGTTATTTCGAAGGGAGCTGGTCGTCGTTGCCCGATTTCAATGCGTTGACAGCCGTCAAAAAAGGCATAGCCAGTCAGGTTGACATCACGCCCCGCAACCAGGACGATAACTTCGCGTTACAGTTCAAAGGCTACATCGACGTACCCACCGACGGAACCTACACCTTCTTTACTAATTCCGATGATGGTAGCAAGCTCTACATCGGTACCAATGAGGTGGTAAATAATGACGGAGGGCACCCCGAGCAGGAGCGGTCGGGCACCATTGGGCTGAAAGCCGGTAAGCATGCCATCACCGTTACGTATTATGAAGGCGGCGGCGGGCAGGCTCTCAGCGTCAGCTACAGCGGTCCCAACCTGAACAAGCAGGCAATTCCCGGGTCGGTTTTCTTCCGGGTGGGTACCGATACACCCCCGCCAACAGGTAGCCTGCGCGACCCGGAGAATCCGGCCAATGCTGTGGCTGGGCTCGATTATAGTTATTACGAAGGCAACTGGTCGGCCCTGCCCAACTTTGCCGTTCTCACGCCCGTTCGGTCGGCTACGGCCACACTACCAGACATTAGCCCTCGTGGCCGCGACGATAACTTCGCGTTACAGTTCAAAGGGTATGTGAACGTACCTATCGATGGCGTGTATACCTTCTTTACCAACTCTGATGACGGTAGCAAATTGTTTATTGGCACTACTGAGGTAGTGAATAATGACGGCGGCCATCCCGAACAGGAACGGTCGGGCACTATTGGGCTGAAAGCCGGTCGCCATGCCATCACGGTTCCGTATTACGAAGGGGGCGGTGGGCAGGCTCTTAGTGTCAGCTACAGCGGGCCTGGCATTGGCAAACAGATCATTCCCGCCTCAGCGTTTTTCCGGGTGGCCGCCGCCACGCCACCGCCACCCACCGCCAATCTGCGCGACCCGGAGAACCCGGATAATGCCGTAGTGGGCCTGGACTACCGGTATTACGAAGGCAGCTGGGGGAGCATTCCCAATTTTGCGGCATTGACGCCTGCCCGTACAGCAGTAGCCACTGTCCCCGACGTAACGGTACGCAGCCGCGACGATAACTTTGGTTTACAGTTTCAAGGCTACGTGAACGTACCTGCCGACGGGGTGTATACCTTCTATACCTACTCCGATGATGGTAGCAAACTGCTGATCGGCACCACTGAAGTGGTGAACAACGACGGTGGCCACGCCGAGCAGGAACGATCGGGCACCATTGGGCTGAAAGCCGGTAAGCACGCGATCACCATTCCGTATTTTGAAGCTGGTGGCGGTCAGGCGCTGACAGTTAGCTATAGCGGTCCCGGCATTGGCAAACAGGCTATTCCTGCCTCGGCGTTTTTCCGGATAGCTACGGCCACACCGCCACCGCCCACCGCCAATCTGCGCGACCCGGAGAACCCGGATAATGCCGTGGCTGGCCTGGATTATAATTATTACGAAGGCAACTGGAACACGCTTCCCAACTTCAACAGCCTGACGCCGGTTCGTACGGGTACGGCTGGGCAGGCCGATCTGAACCTCGCTTACCGAAACGACCAGTTTGGCCTGCAGTTCAAAGGCTACGTGAACGTACCTGCCGATGGGGTATATACCTTCTACACCTACTCGGATGATGGCAGTAAACTCTATATCGGCACTACCGAAGTGGTGAACAACGATGGCGGTCATGCCGAGCAGGAGCGGTCGGGTACCATTGGGTTGAAAGCTGGTCGTCATGCCATCACCATTCAGTATTTCGAGGGCAGCGGTGGCCAGGTACTGAGCGTCAGCTACAGCGGGCCCGGTGTCAACAAGCAGGTTATTCCGGCATCCGCTTATTTCCGGGTGAGCACCGGCACCCCTCCGCCTGCCAACACGGGTACGGGCACTGGTTTGCTGGGTCAGTATTACAACAACAAGACCCTGACGGCACCCAGCGTGATGAGCCGTACCGACGCGGTGATCGACTTTGATTGGGGCAACGGTTCGCCGGGTAGCGGTGTCAACGTTGATAATTTCTCGGTTCGCTGGACGGGCCAGGTTGAAGCGCCGGTGACAGGCAATTACGTGTTCACGACCATTGCCGATGACGGGGTGCGCTTATGGGTAAATGATGTACAGGTGATCAACGACTGGAACGACCACGCCCCTACCACAACCAACAGCAACAGCATGGCGCTGGTGGCTGGTCAGAAGTACAACATCAGGATGGAATATTATGAAAGTGCCGTGGGTGCCGTGGCCCGGTTACGGTGGACGTACCCAGGACAGGCCCAGCAAACCATTCCCCAGATTCGGCTGTATCCGGCCAGTGGAAGCGCTCGTCTGGCTGTCGCCGATGAATCAGTTATTCAGCAGTCGACCGTGTATCCGGTTCCTGCCCGTGATGAACTGACGATCCGGTACATCAGCCAGCAGGCCGGAACGGCTACGGTACAGATGATCAGTACGGCAGGGATGTCGGTGCTACAGGCAGACCATACGGTAACGGCCGGCGAAAACCGGCTGACATTGCCCGTTCGCGAACTGACCCGTGGTTTCTACATCCTGAAACTGACCCAGGGCGACCAGCAACGTACCTGGAAAGTGTTGCTGGGCGAATAAGCGCCCGGCAAAGCAACTGGCTGCCCGTTCAGGCCCGTAAACAGAAAAGGCCGCCCGCTCTTCCGAGCAGGCGGCCTTTTGGCATTATTGATAACGCTACTCGTTTTTGTCGCCACCCGAACCCATGCGGGCAGGAGCAGCACCGGTAGATGTAGCCGTGGTGATTGGATCACCTTCTTTGTCCAGCTCAATTACTTCGTAACCGAGCTTCGAGAGACCAGGCTTAACGAGCGCTTTATCGCCAACTACCGTGATCACCATCTTGTCGACGGGGAGTCGCTTTTTGGCGATGGCGTCTACCTGTGCTTTGGTGATGGTACGTAGAATATTGGCCTGCTGCTCCACGTAGTTCTTCGGCAGATCATAATCGATGATCCGGCTCAGGAAGATGGCTTTCTGGAACGACGTCTCGTAACGCAGTGCGTCGACCTGGCCAAGCGAACTCTTCACAAATGTCAGCTCGGGCTCGGTAATACCCGACTGGCCATAGGCCTTCATCTCCTTGATAAACTCGACCACCGAACTGTCGGTGGCGGCGGCTTTCACCCCGGCACTGGCCGTAAAGGGGCCAGGCGCTTTGGTGCTGGCAAAGCCCGACCGGGCACCATACGTCCACCCTTTGTCTTCGCGCAGGTTCATATTGATCCGGCTGCTGAAGGCGCCGCCCAGCATGTAGTTGGCCAGTCCGGTTTTATAATAATCGCCGGTTGCATCGTAGGGCATGTCGGTCAGGTAACCGATCCGAATCTCCGACTGGGCCGCCTTTTCCTTATCGATCAGGTAAATGCGGGTTTTGTCAATTTTCCGGGCTACGCTTTCTTTGGGTAGTGCAACCGGTTTAGCGGCCCACTTGGTCAGAAAAGCCAGTTTGGGCATCACCGCCGCTTGCTCAACGTCGCCGACAATCACCAGATTAGTGACCGATGGTGAGAGTGCATTCTGATAAAACGACTTCACATCATCGAGCGTGATGGCTTCAACCGTTTTGGTGGTGCCACTCAGGGGAACGGCGCGGATGTTTCCTTCGCCATACAGGAGTTTGTTATAGGCTTTGTTGGCAATAACGACCGGCTGGGTGTTCTGGCTGGCAATGTTTTCCAGTTGCTGCTTCTTGCGCCGCTCGAAATCATCGGCCGAAAACTTGGGGTGCAGTAGTTTTTCTTCCAGCAGCGCCAGTGTAGAGTCGATATTCTTGACCGGCGATTCAACCGAAACATTGATTTCTTCGGTGGTAGCCTGGATATTGATGTTGGCACCCAGTTTCTCCAGTTTCGTGTTCATCACTTCGTTCGAATACCGCTCCGTTGCTTCGTTCATCAGCGATGCCGTCAGCTGCGCGATGCCCGCCTTCGATGGGTCCTTTGCCGACAGCAGGTGCCCGCCTTTAATGCTGAACAGCATCGTAACGGTCGGAATCTCGTCGTTACGCGTACCGATTACTTTCAGGCCGTTGGGTAGCTTGTCGGTCCAGAAGGGCGGTACTTTCAGCGCCGGGTTTGGGCCTGGACCGGGTTTTACACTGCGATCGAAGCTGTCTTTCGCTTTGGCGTAAGTCAGCCCCGAATACCCGTAGTCGGGAGCCTTATAGCCGGTTGTCACAATCGTATAGTCGTCGGGCTTGGCCACTATATCGGCTTTGCCTTTTGGGTACACCGTCAGCAGTACCGCGTTTTTGCCTTTGATATACTGGTTATACACCCGCATCACGTCGGCTTTGGTCACGCTGTTGTACCGCTTGATCTCTTGCGGAATGTAGTTGGGCGTGCCCAGGTACGTCTGGTAAGCCGCCAGTTGTGATACCTTACCGGCTACACTGGCCAGCCCCGAGATGAGCTGTGCCTCACGCGATGCCTTGAACTGGGCCAGGTCGTCGTCGGTAACGCCACGGGCTTCAAACTCCGCCAATGTTTGCCGAACGATGGCTTCGGTGCTATCCAGCCGTTTGTTCGGAAAAGGCAGAATCCGCATTGTCAGCTGACCGGCCAGCTCCGACGTTGGGTGGCCTGCGCTAGCCTGAACAGCCAGTTGAGGCTTCACCAGGTTTTTGTAGAACAGGGAGTTTTTGCCGCCCCCCAGGATCTCGGCGAGGGCATCGAGCGGTGCTTCGTCGGGGTGGTAGTTGGGCACCGTTGGGAACACGATCTGAAGCAGCGGAAAACGAACGTTGTCTTCGTACGACACGCGCCGGTCTTTGTCGAGCACTACGGCGGGTACCACCGTTTTCGTTACCTCTGGTCCGCGTGGAATGCTGCCAAAATACTTCTCGACCATGGCTACCACCTGCTTGGGGGTCACGTCACCGCCAATGGTCAGTACGGCGTTGTTAGGGCCATACCAGCGCAGGAAGAAGTTTTTCAGGTCGTTGACATTGACCCGGTTCAGGTCTTCGATGTAGCCAATCGTCAGCCAGGAGTAGGGGTGGCCATACGGAAACAGGTTTTTAGCTACGTATTCGCTGGCCAGTCCGTAGGGGCGGTTATCGTAGTTCTGGCCGCGCTCGTTCTTCACGGTTGCCCGCTGAATCTCGAATTTCTTCTGCGTTACGGCATCGAGCAGAAAGCCCATCCGGTCGGCTTCGAGCCAGAGCGCGCGCTCCAGCTGATTGCTGGGCAGGGTTTCGTAGTAGTTGGTACGGTCGGTATTGGTTGATCCGTTGAGGGTGCCGCCCGATTCGGTCACGATCTTGAAATGTTCATCATCGGCAACGTGGTCGGAACCCTGGAACATCATGTGTTCAAAGAAGTGCGCGAAACCCGACTTGCCAATTTCTTCGCGGGCCGAGCCAACGTGATACGTTACGTCGACATGCACCACCGGGTCGGAATGGTCTTCGTGAACAACCAGCGTAAGGCCGTTGGGGAGCACGTATTTTTCGTACGGGATCAGGAGCTCTTTCCCTGGCCGGGTCACCTTCTCCACTAACTTAGTCTGTGCTGATGTTGTGCCTGCTATCAGGCAACTCACCAGTACCGACAGGTAAACAGTTGCTTTTTTCATGTTGGGTACTAGACGAAGTAAGCTTGAAAGTTACTCATAGAATCAACACGTTGATAACGGATGACCAACGAATTTACTGGGCCACACGCGCTGCCAACGTACCTGGAAGTGGCTAACGGACAGTCAGTCGTGAATCTCTGGCTGGTAAGCAACAAGGCCACCGCAAGCTGTGCGGTGGCCTTGTTGGGATCGGTTACTTACTGGCCGGAGGGTTGGTTCTGGCTGGCGCGACTAGCTGCTTTTGCTTCTTCAGCAGCAATCAGAATTACCTGCCTATCACTTAGTACGTCTGCTGTCTTTTCAGCTTTTCATACTCGCGCTCAACCTGGTTGCGCTGGTTAGGGCTACGGTAAACCGAAGCATAGTGTGATACTAACCCGATTCCCCAGCCTAGCATAGGAAAAATTGGCCAGGGCACCAGATAACCGCGATGGCCCGACTGAACCAGGCTGAACTGGGTGAACAGGTAGATAAGCCACAGGCCGCCATTGACGATCAGGTATGAGCGTAGATGCATACGGAAGCCAACGCGTTCTTTGGCTTGTTTCCATAAGACTGGATCATGGGGAGTTTCTGAGGGTATCATAACGGATGCAGGTTTGTCTGTCAGCTTCATGGTCAGTTGATGCCTTGAAAGTAGCCTGCGTCGCCTGCCAACGCCAGCAGTATCTGACCAACCGCCCACACGTCGGGCTGAACAGTAGTTTTTAACCGATGAAGTAGCGCCTCTTCCCTGAGTCGTCAGCGAAGCATTCTGACATCAACAACGGCGTCGTCGTCTTCGCCGGGGCGTGTACTTCGATTGTTGGGCGTTGAATCGGGATCAGCTACGGCGGAACGGATCACCTCAACACGACAGGAATCGGAGGCGGTCGGCAACCAATACACGGTTCGGCTAACGGTTGAGCTTGCGGCCATTTGACCTATATCGATGGTGATAGCCGTACTGGCTGTTCTCCAGGTGGTTTTATCCAAACTATAGGTTCCGTTGGGTAATGTCAGGCCGGTTTGCACCAGCGACGTAGACGTGCCCCCCTGATTTTGCACAACCAGGGTCACCTGGATCGTATCGCGGGGCAATACCAGCCGTTTATTCACAAAAAGAGCTACGCTTAAATCGGCCTGGTTGGGTATCGCCGCCGGTTGGTTGCTGGCTACAGTCGGCAAGATTCGCCCGTAGGGGTTAGGTGAAACAGCCAGATAGCGGGTGGTATCAGCCGTCCGTAAGTCGACCAGCGTGGCATCGTCTTCGCCATCGGCCGTGCCTGTGTTGGGTTGGCTATCCGGGTCGGGCGTGTTGCAGGCAACGAGTTCTACGGCATTCACGTATTTTCCCCGACGGTTTATCTTCGTTTTAAAACTGACCAGTCGTGATTCGCCCGCAGGTACGTTGCCAACGCTAAGCCGCAGGCTATCGCCGGTGGTTGCCGATGAACTGCCAACGTAGCTCAGCCCGGACGGAAGGCGGTTGATGACCGACACGTTTTCTGCTGCGTCTGGTCCGGCGTTTGTGACCCGAACAGAATAGGTGATCGTATCGCCCAGTTGGCAGGATCGTTTACTGACCCAACTGGTGAGCGACACATCGGCCCCGTCGACAAACACGTTTATAACTGTAACCGCACCAGCGCCAATGCCACAGCCGTTGGCCACGTTTATCAGGGAATAACTAGTGGTGCGGCTGGGCGTAACGGTCAGCGAATACGGATTCTGATAGGTGTTTGTCACAGCTTTGACACCCACCACCGAAAAAGACCAGGGCGCCACCCCACTCAACTGAACCGGTAACACCGCCGATTGACCCGACCGGATAAAGGGTTGCCCCGCTATCGTTGCCGACGCGGGCTGGCCGATAACCACCGAGACCGAAGCCGATTCGGTTAAGCAACTGCCCTGCTGATAGACCAGACTATAGACCCCTGTTTCGGCCGCCACCACCTGGTCTGACGTGGCGCCGGGTAGGGGGCTGCCATTGAACCTCCAGAAACTGTATGGTCCGCTCGTTCGCTGCAATTTCACCGCCGACGTGGGGCAGCGCACCAGGCCACCCAGGGCGGCAATCGTTGGTTTTACCGGTTGGCCAATGCTTACACTGACTGGTTTCGATACACCACTGCATACGCCGTTGGTCACCGAAACACTGTATAGGCCCGATTCCGTTACGGTCTGGTACGTCTGCACCCCCTGGCTAACGGGTTGCCCGTTACGGAGCCAGCTGAATGTGACGGTTCCTGTGCGGGGGTAATCGCGGGTAGACAGTTCTACTTCAGTACATCGTTCGTTCAGCAGTAAGGTGGGCGTCAGCGTCTGGCTGAAAACAACGGAGACCGCCACCGCCGTGCCCGAGCAGCTACCCGATGTGTAGCGAAGGGCGTAACTGCCGGGCGTGTCGACCAGATAGCTAAAACCAGTGGCCCCGGTGATGGGTACGTTGTTTTTAGTCCATTGCAGGGCATGGCTGGTGTTTTTTGCATAAAGCACCAGCGATTCGCCCGTGCAGAGGGTCGTGCTGCCGTAGTAATACAGTCCATTGCTAAGCTGGCTGTTTGCTGTTACCGTGATGGGGTCGCTCACGGCCGTACACGTGCCCCGCTGCACCTGCAGTCGATAGGTGCCACCCTGACTTACAGTGGCCAGTGAACTGGTTTGGCCAGCTATCACCCGGCCCTCTCTGAGCCACTGATACGTGGTGCCATCGGGCTGGCTGGTAGCATAGAGTGTCAATGATGCTGTGCCGCAGGTAGTTGGGGCAACATCGCCGGCCACGGCAATCGTTGGCGGAAGAATTGTCTGGTTGACTGTCAGGTACGTTGCTGGTGCTGATGCTGCACAGGTAGCCCCCCCCGATGAGCTGAACGTGAGCCGGTAAGCATAGGAACCTGTTGCCGTCGCTGAAAAAACAGGTGTTGTGCCGCCACTTACCGCTTCGCCATTACGAAGCCACTGGTAGACTGCCCGTTGCCCCAGGTACGAGGTGCCCAGCGGAACGGATGTGCCCGGGCAGATTGGCCCGTCGTCGGTGTTTATCGGGCTAAGGACGCTGACCGTGGGCGCGTCGATCGCGATCAGCAGCAGGTTGTTTGCGCTGGTGGTGGTGCAGCTACCCACCGACGCCGTGAAACTGTAGGTGCCCGTCTGACCCGTTGCCAAACTCGCGGTTGTCTGCCCCGAGATCGTTTGCCCGTCAATGGCCCATCGGTATGTAGCGGTGAGGTTGTTGGGCTGATTCGGCAGGTAAGCGCGTAACAGGGCCGAATCGCCGGGGCAAACGTACCCAGACACGTACCGGACATCGGCCAGCCGGGCATCTGTCAGTTGTCGCCGGTCCAGAATGCTGGCCTGACTGAGCGACAGATTCGTGATTGTCAGCGAACCACTGATCAGTTGCGAAATGCTGAAGTCAGGTACGTCGAGCCGGAGACGGTAGCCAGTGCCAGACGAAACACTGGCGGGTACGGTAGCCAGCAGTGGACTGGTGGTTCCTGCGGCAATGTCGGTACCATTCGTGAAGTCACCCGAGGCGTCTGACAGGCGCACAACTACCCGGCTCGGCTGCACATTAAGCAGGGTGTAGCTCACGGGCAAGGTAGTGCCGGCGCAAAGGGCTGTAGTCGACAGGCCCCCTGCCTGCACGATGGGGGCATCGAGGCTCCAGGCATTCGTTTCCCACACGCCACGACCGCTCGTGACAACGGCTACCAGCTCATCGGCAGCGCGGTAGATGAATTGTTTACACCGGACAAGTGGCGCCCCGGTGTTGGTCAGCGTCCATCCCGGATTGGCCGCCGTGATGTCGTTCGTTGACCAGACGCCCAGTTCAGTAGCCAGCATCACCTGTTGCCGGTTTGTGGGGTTGATCAGAACGGCATAAACGGGTAGGTCGGGCAGACCGTGGGCGGGCAAGTCTTTACTGAGCCAGTTGGCGCCGCCGTCGGTCGTGTACCAAACCGACTGTATTCCGTAGTTCGACAGCGTTACAATCAACTCATTATCAGTAGCTCCCACGTCTACACCGCTAATGGTGCTGCCCAATGGAAACGAGCCGCCATCGAGTCGGGTAAGGGTGGGCACTGCCTGGTCTGTGGCCGAGAGCTTGTAGAGTCGCCCGTCCAGGGTGGCGGCAAAAAGCGTGTTGGGCGATGCGCCTGCTTTCAGGTAGGTGGGCCGTGGCAACCGGCCGCTATCGAGGACCATGATTTCTGGAGTGGTGCCAATTCCCACTGCTTTTCGGTAGGCGTCTGACCAGAAAAAGAACGTATTGCTACGGCTGTCGTATTCAACACCGCCGTCTGGATAATCAATGGCTCCCCAACCCATCGAATAGTAGTCCCAAGCCGTAGAGTTTGTCAGGTTTCGGGTCAGAAAACCGCCGTTTGTGGTAGCCGCCACCTGAACCGTCGGTTCGTCCTGATCGATAAATGGCCTGAGCGGATAGGCTGGGTACGTTACCTGGGTGCCGCCTGCGTTACCTGCTTCCGGTGTTTCGAGCAGGCCCGGTTCCGTTGAACTGCCCGTGAGCCGGTACCGACTGCGGGCTACGTTCTTCATGGCCAACCCGGCGATTTCCAGGCCACCAAACCCATTGCTCCGGTAGTGCTCTACGCCATCGAGTCCCAAGGTAAGGAGTTGCTGGGTGGTTGAGAAGTAAACCTGGCTGTCGCTTCCCCATACGACGCCCTGGTTAGGTAAGGGCGAAAAAGCGGTAGTACGGCCAATGCTTTGTCCGGCCGACCAGGTGTTCCCGCCATTACCCGATCGATAGAGCCGATCATAGGCCGTTATATATACGACCTGCGCTGAATCGGGCGAAACGCTCAAGGTAAAGTACTGAGCGCCCAGCCCCAGCGTAATGTCGAGGTCGGGCGCATCCTGATAAACAGGCCGTGTCATGGGTTGCCAGGTCTGACCACTGTTGGTCGAATACTGTAGCCAGTGAAGGGTGTATCCGCCCAAAGAAGCATCGTCGGCTATCTGAGCGGCGTATAGCGTTTGAGCCGTGCCACTGGCAGGAGCAGCCACCACCAGTTCTGTCCGAATACCCGTGTAAGGGGCCATGTTCGGCGGCGTGATCTCGGTCCAGGCGTTTGCTGCCGCACTGGTTGACCGAAATAGCCGGCCTGTAGCCATAGCCACGTACACAAGCCCATCCTGCCCGAGCCGGATAGCCGAAACATGATCATTGCCGCCACTCACCGACTGACTGCCGATCTGCCGTTGGGGTGCCAGCGAAAACTGCCACGACTGCCCCTGATCGGCCGAGCGAAGTACGCCTCCCTGAGTGCCCGCCAGCAGTAGCCCGGTTTTAGTTACGACCAGCCCGGCAATTCGGTTAAAAGCGGCCTGTATCAACGTGCCCGACTGCGCCGGAGTGGTGGCCGACAAGCGGAGCCAGGTGGCACCTCTGTTGGTCGTTTTCCAGATACCACCTCCGTTGGTCTGGCCAAGCGGATAGCCCGTAGCGGCATAAATAACACTGCTGTTGGTAGGGTCGGAGGCGAGTGCCGAGATATTCTTGCTTTCCCAGCTGTCACTGATGGGTACCCAGTTCGTAGCCGGGTCGATCAGGTTTGCGTTTTTCCATAAGCCCGCATTGGTACTGCCCGCCCAAACGATGCGCCCGGTTGGATCGGCCGGATCGGCCAGAAAGGTGTGCAACGTACCTGTAAACCCAAATGGCCCCCGTTCTGTCCAGGCTACGTCGGGAATGGCTGTGCGAGCCCGCCCTTGCTGCTGGCCTGGCAACTGACTGGTTAGCTGATTTTGAATGGCCTCGAGCCGTTCGGTCGGAACCCGGCCCAGGGCAGGGTCGATTGTCCGGCGTAGCTGTTCTGCCAGTTGCCGACGCCGGAGTGAATCGGCCTGCCTGGGCGACAATGAACGAGTTGGCGGAAGAGCAGAACGTACCTGGCCCAGTAGAGGCAGGGTCAGTAGCGTATAGGCCAACGTGGCATAGACTACCAATCGGGTAAAGATTAACATATAGTTGGATCGCGTGGGTGGGCAAAGCCCGAACCTACATCAATTTGCGGCCAATCTCATGCCAATCTATATAGATTAGAGATTAAAAAGGACTTTGTATAAAAACAGTGTTACCGGATAGATAATTTATTTAACTAAATAGAGATATCTGTCTATTTGCCGAGGGGTACCCTGTATCTCTTATTATTGGCTGGTGCATAGTATCGAGCCGCCGCTACCGGAAGCCACAGGTACGTTGTTTCAACGTACCTGTGGCTTCCGGTAGCGGCGGCTTATTGAAGCGTGGTCATGGCATTGTCCAGGCGCTCGAGCACGCCCGTTTTGCCAACAATTTCCATGGTCAGCATTAGGTCAGGACCCGTACCCAGTCCGGTTAAGGCCAACCGCATGGCCTGCATCACTTTCCCCTGTTTAATACCCGCTTCGGCCAGGGTATTGGCCAGCAGGTGCTTAATGGCGTCGGCTTCAAACGCACCCTTGTAATTGATCAGTGCATCACGGAAGGCCATCACAGCCCGCCGGGCATCGTCGTTCCACTTGGCAGCCTGCACAGCTTCGTCGTAGCTGGTAGGGGCATAAAAAATGGTTTTAGCCTCGGCAAACAGTTCGCTGGCGAAGGTGACGCGTTCTTTAAGTAGCGCCACGATCTTCTCCGCTTTCTCGGCCGAACAGTCAACTCCAGCCTCTTGCGCCTGTTTTTGTACAGTAGGAGCCAGATCACTGGCTGCCTGTTGCCGGATATATTGATGATTGAACCATTTCGCCTTCTCAATATCGAATCGAGCGCCTGCCTTATGGATTTTTTCCAGATCAAAGGCGGCGATCAGTTCATCCATCGTGAAGAGTTCCTGTTCAGTGCCGGGGTTCCAGCCCAGTAACGCCAGGAAGTTAACCAGGGCTTCGGGCAGATACCCATCTTCCCGGAAACCGCGCGCCACCGTGCCCGTAGTTGGGTCTGTCCACTCGAGCGGAAATACTGGAAAACCGCCCAGGTCAGCGTCACGTTTGCTCAGCTTACCATTGCCTTCGGGCTTCAGTAGGAGTGGCAGGTGGGCAAACTGGGGCATCGTATCTTCCCAGCCGAGGTAGCGATAGAGCAGCACGTGCAACGGTGCCGAGGGCAACCATTCTTCGCCCCGAATTACGTGGGTGATCCGCATCAGGTGATCGTCAACCACGTTGGCGAGGTGATAGGTAGGCAGCCCGTCCGACTTCAACAGCACCTTATCATCAATGGCCGACGAATGCACGTTCACCCAACCCCGGACAAGATCGTTGAGCCGGACCTCTTCTTTACGGGGTGTCTTTAGCCGGATCACATACGGTTCGCCACCCTCAATACGGGCCTTTACCTCGTCGGCGGGTAGCGTCAGGGCGTTTTTCATCTGCATCCGCGTAATGGCGTTGTACTGCGCGGCGGGGGCATTGGCCGCCTCGAGCCGTTGCCGCATCGCCTCCAGCTCGTCGGCTGTGTCGAAAGCGTAATACGCTTTGCCTTCCTCAACAAGCCGCAGGGCTTCCTGCTGGTAAATGGCCTTGCGTTCCGACTGCCGGTATGGAGCATCTGGACCAACAGAACCCGTCGCGGTTTGTCCCTCGTCGATCTGAATACCTACCCAGCTGAGGGCGTCAATGATATATTGTTCGGCACCCGGTACAAACCGGTTTTGGTCGGTGTCTTCAATCCGAAGAAGCATCTGTCCGCCCATTTTTCGGGCAAACAGGTAATTATAGAGTGCCGTTCGAACGCCGCCAATATGAAGCGGCCCCGTTGGGCTAGGCGCGAAACGAACGCGTGGAGGAGTTTGCATGAACTGAGGGGAAGAAGGGGAGGAAAGGGACTGGCGGAAGGAGCTTTGCACCGTTACTTAGGTACGTGGGATTGCAAACACCCTTCCTCCCGCCAGTCCCTTTCCTCTCCTTCCTCCTTTATTTTACGGCGATAACTGAGATTTCGACGTTGACGTCTTTAGGGAGGCGGGCTACTTCAACCGTTTCGCGGGCGGGAAAATCGGCGGTGAAAAAGCGGCCATATGTTTCGTTGATAGCGGCGAAGTTATTCAGGTCTTTGACGAAAATGGTTGCCTTCACCACGTTGCTGTACTCCATACCGGCCGCCCGCAAAATAGCGCCCAGGTTTTCCATTACCTGCCGCGTTTCGGCCTGGATATCGCCAAGTGGCGCCAGGTCAGCCGCGATTTGGCCCGATACATACAAGGTGTCGCCGATCTTCACGGCCTGATTATACGGTCCGATCGGCGCAGGCGCCTGGTCGGTATAAATTATTTGCTTCGACATCGTCTTCAATGATATTTACGGTACGCTGGAATAATCCACGGGTTGTACTGGTACGCGGAGTGAAGGGAGTAAAAACGATTACCGCGGCTTTTTACTGTGAACCACGGATTTGCTCTGCTTCACCTTTCCCTTAAATCAAAAATCAGCGGTAATCGTTTTTACTCCCTTCACTCCGCGTACCAGTACAACCCGTGGATTATCCCAGCGTACCAAGTCACAAAAGTACACATCCTATGGCTACCCACCACCTGATCATCTTCGTTAAGAATCCGATTCCCGGCACCGTTAAGACACGCATTGCCCAAACGGTTGGTCATGAAAAGGCCGTTGAGGTATACCGCCACCTACTTCGATACACGCAGCAGATAACGCGCTCTGGTCCCTGGGAGAAAACCGTGTATTACGGTGACTTTGTGAACGAAAACGATGAGTGGCGTGGCTACAGAAAAGCGCTGCAAACAGGCCAGGACCTGGGTGAACGGATGGCCAATGCCTTCCGCGAGCGATTTGCTGCCGGTGCCGAAAAAGTGGTGATTATCGGCAGTGATTGCCTGACTATTACGCAGGAACATATAAATACGGCCTTCAAGTGCCTGGATCAGGTCGATGTGGTGATTGGGCCTGCTACCGACGGAGGGTATTACCTGCTGGGCATGAAAGCGTTGCACATGACTTTGTTTGACCAGATGCCCTGGAGTCAGCCTGCGCTGCGGCGGCTCACCGAGCAGGCCATTCGTCAGCAAGGGCTCACGTTCGACCGCCTCCAGGAACTGACCGACATCGACGAATGGACTGATTATGAGCAGGCCATCCGCGTAGAGAAGTAAAGCAAGGCGTTGTGGCGAGAACTAGCTCTGCTGGCCAGCGATTAAACCAGCCCCTCTTTTAACAGATCGTGAAGGTGAACGAAGCCCACCAACGTACCGGGCGGCGTTCCGCCTGACGGTTCTACAACCAAAATCTGCGTGATATTCCGGCTTTGCATGAGCTCCAGCGCGGCCACGGCGTAATCGTCAGGCGACACGCTGACGGGGTGCTGCGTCATGATATCGCGGGCGCAGAGGTGGCGATAATCATCATACTGACTCACCATACGGCGCACATCCCCGTCGGTAATGATGCCCAGCAACGTACCTGCCCCCGGCCGGTCCAGCACAGCCGTGGCCCCCAATCGCCCGGCCGACATCGTTAGCATGGTGTCGTGTATGCTTTGGTCTGGCGTAACGCAAGGGCACTGATTAGCCGGAAACAGATCGCTTACTTTGAGGTACAGTTTTTTGCCGAGCGAGCCACCAGGATGGTACCGGGCAAAATCCTGCCGGGTGAAGCCCCGGGCTGTAAGCAAGGCAATGGCCAGGGCATCACCGAGGGCCATGGCAACGGTAGTGCTGGTGGTAGGGGCCAGATTCAGCGGGTCAGCTTCCAGGGGGGCGGGTGCCAACAAAACAAAATCAGCCTGTTTGGCCAGGTAGGAGTCGGCTTCACTCACCAACGCGATCAATTTAGCCCCGGTGCGGTGAATGAGCGGAACCAGCACTTTGACCTCGGGCGTGCTGCCGCTTTTCGAAATAGCCAGCACCAGATCGTTGGCTTGCACCATGCCCAGGTCGCCGTGAATGGCATCGGCCGCGTGCATGAACAGGGCAGGAGTGCCTGTCGAATTCAGCGTGGCTACGAGTTTCTGGCCAATCAGGGCACTTTTTCCGACCCCGGTAACCACAACCCGGCCCGGTGAGGCCAGAATAGCAGCTACACAATGGTCGAACTGGCTATCCAGATAATCAATTGCTGCGCGGATCGCATCGGCTTCGGCCAGCAGTACGTCGCGGGCAATCGATTGTAGATTTTTTGTTAGTTTCAACGTCCAGAAATGCTTAGGTAACACAGATGGGTTGTAAATTCGCTAAGTTCCTTCATCATACTATAGACTAAGCCCTACTAAATATAGGTTTTGTCTTACTTTCGAAAAGACCACCCTCACGTAATTATTGACAAAGATAGATACTCACGCAGGCTCCACTCACCTTCCGTAGTAGCGTACCATGATGCAGATTGACAATTCCGTTCAAACAACCCTGAAGGAGCGACTAAAAGAAATATTCGGGTTCGGCCAGTTTCGGGGAGACCAGGAGGCGATTATTCACAATATTCTGGCAGGCCGCAACACGTTTGTCATTATGCCCACCGGGGCCGGCAAATCCTTATGCTATCAGTTGCCCGCCATTGCTTCTGAAGGCACCGCCATCGTGATCTCACCGCTGATTGCCCTGATGAAAAACCAGGTCGATCAGCTCAATGCCTTTGGCATTAACGCACAGTTTCTGAATTCGACACTCTCGAAGGCCGAGATGACGAAAGTGAAAAAGGATACCCTCAACGGTACCCTCAAACTACTTTACATTGCCCCCGAGTCACTGACAAAAGAGGAAAACCTCGATTTCCTGAAAAAAGCGTGTATATCCTTTGTGGCCATCGATGAAGCTCACTGTATTTCGGAGTGGGGCCACGATTTCAGACCTGAATACCGTAAGATCCGGGGTATCGTCGACAATATCGGCCATCACTCGGGCCGGATGGGTTTACCCGTCATTGCCCTAACGGCTACGGCCACGCCCAAAGTGCAGATCGATATTCAGAAAAACCTGAATATGGAAGATGCCGACGTCTACAAAACGTCGTTCAACCGGAAGAATCTCTATTACGAGATCAAACCTAAGGTGGATGCTAAAAAAGCGCTGATCAAGTACGTTAAGCAGAACAAGGGAAAGTCAGGTATTGTGTATTGCCTGAGCCGCAAAACGGCGGAGGACATTGCCGAACTGCTGCGCGTAAATGACGTAAAAGCGCTACCCTATCACGCTGGCCTTGACCCGCAAACGCGGATGAATAACCAGGATGCTTTTCTGAACGAAGAGGTCGACGTGGTTTGTGCCACTATCGCCTTTGGGATGGGGATCGATAAGCCGGATGTGCGGTTTGTAATTCACTACGATGCGCCCAAGTCGCTGGAAGGGTACTACCAGGAAACAGGCCGGGCCGGGCGCGACGGGCTGGAAGGAAACTGCGTGATGTTCTATAGCTATGATGATATTCTGAAGCTGGAGAAATTCAACAAAGACAAGCCGGTCACCGAGCGCGACAACGCCAAACACCTGCTGGCCGAAATGGTGTCCTATTCCAACCTGGGCGTATGTCGGCGGCGGCAGCTACTGGGGTATTTCGGGGAATACGTTGAGAAAGATTGCGGTTTCTGCGATAACTGCCTGAAGCCAACTCCCAGGTTTAAAGCACAGGCCGAGATTGTGCTGGCGCTACAAACCGTGCTGCAGACCGATCAGCGGTTCGACGTCAGTCACCTGGCCGATGTGCTGACAGCCACCGACAACCAGTATGTGACCAGCTACGAACACGACAAACTGGACCTGTACGGAAAGGGTAAATCATTCAGCGAAGACTGCAACGTCTGGTGTTCGCTCATCAAGCAGATTACGATCTACGGCTTCCTGGAAAAAGACGTCGATAATTACGGCGTATTGCGCCTGACGCAAAAGGGCATGAACTACATCGAAGACCCTTACCCGGTCATGCTCTCGCAGGATCACGACTACGAGCAGCAAACCGCCGATGCAAAAGAAGAAGCCGATGATGCGGCGGCTCAGGCGGCGAGTGGAGGCAACGCCTACGATGAAGAACTGCTGGGTCTGCTGAAAGCCCTTCGTAAGAAGATCGCCAAAGAAAAAAATCTGCCCCCCTATGTCATCTTCCAGGACCCGTCTATGGAAGAAATGGCCACAACGTACCCGGTTACGCGGGAAGAGATGGCCCAGATCAACGGCGTGGGCATGGGCAAGGTGCAGAAATTCGGCAAGCCCTTCATTGACCTCATCGCCAAATACGTTGACGAAAACGAGATCGAAACGGATAAGGATGTAGTGGTCAAATCGACGGTGAATAAATCGAAGATCAAGATTTATATCATCCAGCAGATCGACCGTAAAGTAGATCTCGAAGAAATTGCCGAAGCCAAAGGGCTTACCTTAGTCGATCTGGTCGAGGAGGTGGAACATATCTGTTATTCAGGTACCCGCCTGAACCTCGATTACTACATCGACCAGATTATTGACGAAGACCGGCAGGAAGAGATTTTTGAGTATTTCATGCGGGCCGAAACCGACAACATTGCCGTTGCCCTCAAGGAATTTGACAGTGATGATTTTACCGAACAGGAACTGCGCCTGATGCGTATCAAATTCCTGTCGGAAGTAGCCAATTAAAAAAGTGTCAAGTTTCAGGTATCAAGTGTCAGGTGCTTCGCTTAACAACAAACTGTGAGTAAGCGAAGCACCTGACACTTGATACCTGAAACTTGACACTCGAAACCCTCTAATGAATATACTTCTACTTGGCTCTGGCGGACGTGAACATGCGTTTGCGTGGAAACTGACCCAGAGTCCTTTGTGCGATACGCTTTATGTAGCCCCCGGTAATGCCGGCACGGCGCAAATCGCCACTAACCTGCCTGTCGGTTTTTCTGATTTTGCCGCCATTGCCGAAGCGGTTCGTACCTACCAGATCGATCTGGTCGTAGTTGGCCCCGAAGAACCACTGGTGAAAGGCGTAGTTGATTACCTGCGTCAGCAACCCGGTCTGGCCAAGCTACGCATTGTTGGCCCCGACGCCAGAGGCGCCCAGCTAGAGGGTAGCAAAGACTTTTCCAAGCGGTTCATGGCCCAGTACAACGTACCTACGGCGGCGTCGCAAACGTTCAGTAAGGAGACTATCGACGCGGGCTTAACGTACCTGGAAAGTCATTCGTTGCCAATCGTATTGAAGGCCGATGGATTGGCCGCCGGAAAAGGCGTGATTATTGCCGAGACGGTTCAGGAGGCGCAGCATACACTGCGGGAAATGCTCGATGGCCGGTTTGGAGAGGCAGGTGACCGGGTAGTGATCGAGCAGTTTTTACGGGGAATTGAGCTGTCTGTTTTTGTGTTGAGTGATGGCGTGAACTACAAAATTCTGCCCGAAGCTAAAGACTATAAACGGATTGGTGAAGGTGATACAGGCCCTAATACCGGTGGTATGGGGGCCGTCTCGCCGGTTGTGTTTGCTAATAAAGCGTTTCTTCAGAAGGTGGAAGAGCGTGTTGTGAAACCTACGCTAGCGGGCCTGCAACAGGAAGGGATCGTATATAAAGGTTTCATTTTCATTGGTTTAATGAACGTGAAGAGTGAGCCCGTCGTCATTGAGTATAATGCGCGTATGGGTGACCCTGAAACAGAAGCCGTTTTGCCCCGTATCCAGACTGATCTGGTGGAATTACTGGTGGCGGCGGCTGATGGGGAATTAGACAAGGTAACGATGCAGGTGTCGCCGCAGACTGCCGTCACAACGGTGCTGGTTGCTGGTGGGTACCCCGACGTTTATGAGAAGGGTAAACCGATAACAGACCTTGACCGGCTAGACGATGTCACGGCGTTTCACGCGGGCACAACCAGCCTCGATGGTTCGGTCGTGACCAACGGTGGGCGGGTGCTGGCCATTACGGCCCTGGCAAACTCGCTCGAAAATGCCGTTCGGAAGTCGCAGGAGGCGGCCCGAACGGTGCATTATGACGGAAAGTATTTCCGAAAAGATATAGGACTGGATCTGATCCGGTACCAAGACTGAGTGTACTGTTCGCTGTGTACCGTTTTTCGTTGCTTCGCCTAAACAAGATGTTGGTGGATAAGCAGCGCAACAGTAAACAGAAGACAGTAAACGAAAAACTGAAAAAAAATGGGATGTCAATCCTGTGCGGTTGGCGGATGTGGGTCTCGGGCGAAAACAACTGTTGTGGCGGGTGGCGAAACGGCTACTGCAACGGCAGGTTGTTCGAGCGGGGGCTGCTCATCTGGTGGCTGCAATAAACTGAATTCATTCGACTGGCTAAGCGATATGACGCCGATTGCCGGTCCGGCCTACGGGGTCGTGGAAGTGAAATTTAAAGGAGGTCGGAAAGAGTATTTCCGCAACGTGCATAACCTGGACCTGACCACCGGCGATTTTGTGGTGTGCGAAATGACGTCGGGCTACCACCTGGGGGCGGTCTCGATGCAGGGTGATCTGGTTCGGCTGCAATTGAAACGCAAGCACGTTCAGATCAACGACGATACGAAGGCAATTCATCGCCTGGCTTCAGCCCGTGACCTGGAGAAGCACGAACAAGCCGTTTTGCGCGACCTGCCGAGCCTTTACCGTGCTCGTGAGATTGTACGCGAACTGAAGCTTCATATGAAATTGTCGGATGTGGAGTTTCAGTCCGACAATACGAAGGCCACGTTTTATTATTCATCGGAAGAACGCGTTGATTTTCGAGAGCTGATCAAAATGCTGGCGGGCGAATTCAAAGTGCGCGTTGAAATGCGGCAAATAAGCTTACGTCAAGAGGCGGGACGCATTGGCGGTATCGGCTCCTGTGGACGCGAACTATGCTGCTCCACCTGGCTCACCGACTTTAAGAACATCACTACCTCGGCAGCGCGCTACCAAAATCTGTCGCTCAACCCAGCTAAGCTATCGGGCCAATGCGGGCGATTAAAATGCTGCCTCAACTATGAGCTAGACACCTACGTTGATGCCTTACGCGATATTCCGACGGTAGAAAAGCCGCTGGAAACGCAGAAAGGCCGCGCGTTTTTGCAGAAGACCGACATCTTCCGTAAGATCATGTGGTTTGGCTACAGCTCAGAAAGCACCTGGCATCCGCTGCCGATCAAACGGGTAGTAGAGATTGTGGCCTTGAATAAGCAAGGCGTCATTCCCGAATCGTTCGACGTGCTAACGCCAGTTGGTGAGAAAGAGGTTGTGCCGCTAGCGGCCCTCAACGCCGACCTTACCCAACTCGACAAAAAGTACGCTATTCGCGGCGGTGGCGGCGGAAGTGGTAAAAAGAAAAAGAAACGGTAAGCGTAATGTTAAAAAAGCCCCTGACTCAATAGCAGGGGCTTTTTTACTACCTGATAGGAGGTAATCTGCCAGTGGAGATTAAGCCGTGCGTAACCAGCCGGTGAGGCTGAGGCGATCGCGGGTGGCGGGAAGCACTTCGTGTTCCAGCAGGCCACTATCGAAGCAAACCAGTCGGCCGCCAACGGGGTCAATGAGCGTAGTTTTTTCATTGCCATCTGCCTGGGGCAAGTACACTGCCAACTGCCCGCCGTCTGTAGATTGCCAGTTGTCGTTGAGGTAGCAGATCACCGAGAGTCTGCGCCTTGAATCGGAGCGAAAGCGGTCGAGGTGGCGTTTATAGAACGTACCTACGGGGTAGCGGGCATAATGCAGTTCGCTGTCGCGTAGTCCCAGGTAACAGGTGCGGTTGACGTACCCGATAAACTGATCGATGCGCTCCAGAAAAGCGGTTTCTTCGGGCGTTGCTGAATCGGCATCGAGCCATAGAATTTCGTCGCCCCGAATAGTCTTCTCAACAGCCGCCTGCCCGTTTTGGTCGGCTGCCCGGCCAATGCCCGCTTCGCGAAACTGCCCCGCTGCCTGCCGTTCCCGTAGCCGGTTTTGTAAGGCTGTTACCTCATTGGGCGCGAGAAAGGCATCAACTACACCGTATCCGGTAGTAAGAACGCCATCAATGAGCGATTCGAACAGCGTCTCTGAATCTGTCATTGGTGAAGGTCAGTAAGTTCGTCGAGCCGCACCGTCCGAAAATGCCGGTACACCTGAATGACCATCGACAGCGCTACCGCAGCTTCGGCAGCGGCCACCACCATCACAAACAAGCTGAATAACTGCCCCTGTAATCGATCGGGATCGTACTGACTGAAAGCTACCAGGTTCAGATTCACGGCGTTGAGCATCAATTCAATGCCCATTAGCACAACAACGGCATGCCGTTTCGTGAGCACCACCGCCAACCCAATACTGAACAGTGCTGCTGCGACTAAAAGAAGAATTCCAGCAAGTTGAAGTTCCATGTCGATAATGACTAATAACCAATCGTTCCGAGCAGCTACGTTGCGCAGCAGAGCAATTGGTCATTCATTTTTTATACTTAGCCAGATAGCCTGCCCCTACCAACGCCACGAGCAGAAGGATACTGATCATCTCAAACGGAAGCACATACTCCGTCATGAGTTGCTGGCCAATGACGTCGATCGTTGTCGGGACCGTGGCAAGGGGGCGGTCGAATACCACAAAATGAGCATTGATCAGCAAACGGCTCAGCCCCCAAAACAGGCCACCCGCCAGCAAAATAGCCAGCCAGGGCCGACGATTTTCCGTTAGGATTGCATTAGAACGTTCGTTGGCGGGCTTCCCATCGGGTAATACGGAAGGCTGTTTATTGGTTAACATAACGCCAAACAGCACCAATACCAGCACACCACCAACATATACGACTAGTTGTGAAACAGCCAGAAAATCGGCACCCACAAACACAAACAGCGCTGCTACCCCAACCAGTGTCAGCAAGAGCAGATAAGCGGCATATAACACGTTACGCGTCAATAACAACCCAACGGCGCTGGACAGGGTTATGACAATGAACGAGAAAAAGGCGACCTGGATCAACGCAAGTAGGGGTTAACAGTAAGGCCTGACTAGCTCACACGCACTAATCAGATGATTTTGGTTTCATAGTGGGCCTGAATGCCGGCTTAGGCTTTGTGGGTGGTGTTGCCTCTGGCTGAATGGGCGGGGTTTCCTGTTCATCCAATGCTTCCGTAGCAGCTTCAGGCATGGCCGGTTTTGCGGCAGCCGGCTTCATGGTTGGCTTAAAAGCTGGTTTTGGCTTGACGATGGCCTGCTCAGCAGTAGCAGGGAGCGTTGGTTCACCGCTGGAAGATGGCTCTGGCACACTGCCCGGTTCGTCAGCACCAACTGGTTTTGGCGCAGCCGGTTTCATCGACGGCCTGAACGCTGGCTTTGGTTTGGGCGCCGCTTCGGGAGCGTCGTCTGGTTGGGTAACTGATGCCGCTGTCGATACTGGCTTCATCGTTGGTCGGAAGGGGGCCGTCTTTTTAGGAGCAGCTTCAGGTACGTCCTTGTCGACGGCGCTCAACGGCTCGGTAACATGAGGCTGCTCGGCCACACCCTCCATCGCTATCGCCTCTGCTTCGGTAGGAGCGGGATCAGTGAGCGGGTGTAGCTGGCTCCCCTCCGTTGAATTCCCCGTTTCAACTGGTGGCGCCGACGCCGGATTGGCTGCTTTTGCCGCCGGTTTCATGCCCGGTCGAAAAACGGGCCGTGGTTTTGGCGTAACAGGTTCAGGTACGTTCGGTTCAACCGCAGGAGCTGCCGCCGATGCAGGCTCAGGTACGTTGCTCGGCTCTGTGGCGGCATCTGGGCTTGCTTTTGCCGCCGGTTTCATGCCTGGCCTGAATGCCGGTTTCGGTTTGGTAGCTAGTGGCTCTGTATTCGTTACGGCTGCCTGCTCTTCCTTGCTACGTTTGGCCGCTTCTTTTTCGAGAATAAACTGCTCATACAAAGTTCGTTTCTCGTTGGCTTGTTCGGGCGTCAGGTTCGCAAATTCGTAGGTCAGATCACCAAGCTCGAACGTACTGTAGTCGAACTTCTTCTCCATCGTCAGGCATTCTGTGGGGCAAACGGCTGTGCAGAGGCCACAGTAACAGCACTTAGCCATGTCGATGTCGAACTGAGCCGCATAAAGCCGGATCGGCGACCCATCAGAAGCACGTCCTACTTCTTCGGTGGCCTTGATCGGGTCGATCGTGATGCAGTCTACGGGGCAAACTTTAGCGCATTTATCGCAGACAATACAATCGTCTATCTCGTTATGAAGGCGATAGCGACCATTATCCGGGATGGGTAGCTGTTCGTGTGGGTATTGCAACGTGACAAGCCCGTCTTTCAGATCGAAATAAGCGTTATCTGCCACGCCGACCGCTTCACGTCGGTGCGTGGCATGCCGAAGGTGGCGCGCCGTCAGGCTCAGTCCCTTCAGGGTGGTACGGATACCGTTGCGTATATCTGAGAAATAAGACATGGTTTTATTTTAACCGCAAAGACGCTGAGTTCATCGCAAAGAAGGCAGGAATTCTCGTCAATCTTTGCGGCAAGCCTGGCGTCTTTACGGTTAAAATGGATCAATAGAGGGCTGGGAACCGATTTGGTTCGGCTTCACTCATCAACGCGTAAACCGCTTCGAAGACGTCGTCGGTAGAGGGTTTCGAAAAATAATCACCGTCGGAGCCATAAGGAGGGCGGTGTGCTTTAGCGGTTAGCGTGCGCGGCGGCGAATCCAGATAACGATACCCATCCTGCTGGTCCAGCACCTGTTGCATCATATAGGCTGACGCACCACCTGGAAAGTCTTCGTCGGCAAACAAAACCCGGCTTGTCTTTTTAAGCGACTCGACGATGGTGCCCGTCAGATCGAAAGGCAATAGCGTCTGTACATCAATGACTTCAACAGAAATGCCTGTTTCGGCTAGCTGAGCAGTGGCATCCATCACAATCCGGCACATAGACCCATAGGTGACCACCGTTACGTCAGACCCTTCCTGTAATATATCAGGAGCGCCCAGTGGCAGGCAGAAGTCAGCAATATTGTTGGGCAGGCGTTCTTTGTATCGATAGCCGTTCAGGCATTCGACCAGAAGCGCCGGGTCATCACCTTTAATGAGCGTATTATAAAAGCCAGCGGCCTGCACCATATTGCGCGGCACCAACACATGAATGCCACGCAGACTATTGAGCATGGCGCCCATTGGCGACCCCGAATGCCAGATGCCTTCCAGCCGGTGGCCGCGTGTACGGATAATAACCGGTGCCTTTTGGCCCCCTTTCGTGCGGTAATGCAGCGTAGCCAGGTCATCGGTCAGCGTAGCGAGCGCGTAAAAGATGTAATCGAAATACTGAATTTCTACGATGGGGCGAAGGCCGCGCATGGCCAGCCCGATTCCCTGGCCAATAATGGTCGTCTCGCGAATGCCGGTGTCGGTGATGCGTAGATGACCGTATTTCTCCTGAAGGCCCGCAAAGCCCTGGTTTACATCACCAATATGCCCAACATCTTCCCCAATAGCAACGGCACGTGGTTCCCGGCTAAACAGACTATCGAAGTACCGTTGCATAATCAGGTATCCATCGATTGTAGGGCTCTCATCGGAATAGTGCGCTGGAACTGGCGTCACCCGCAATGGTGATTCGTCGGACTGGCTGTACAAATGGGAGCTAAAGCGATCGGTATGTTGCTCGCTCGTGTTGGCGAGCCAGCGTAGCAGCGCCTGTTTGCCCGGGCCTTGATCAGCACGAAGCAGCCGCAATGCTTTCCGGACGGCCGATACTGAATCCCGATAGATAGGCGTGACGGTCTTTTGCAATTCCATCCGAATGGCCATTATATCGGCCGACTTTGGCTGGTTTCGGGCTACTTGTTGCAGCAAATCCAGCGCCTCCGACTGCTCGTTTGCCATGGCGCTCTGATATGCCTTCCAGGCCGCATTGCGAGCGTCTCTAGCGGTACTTAGCGCCTTTTTCTCAAGCTCGATCAGTTCGTCTTCGGTGGCAATCGCGTTCGCTAAAATCCAGCTACGAAACTGTCGGTTGCAATCATGTTCACGCTCCCAGGCCAGCCGATCGGATGATTTGTAACGTTCATGCGATCCCGAGCTTGAATGGCCCTGTGGTTGGGTCAGCTCCTGGACGTGTACCAGCACAGGTACGTGTTCGGTACGGCAAATGTGGGCAGCCCGTTCATAGGTGTCCATCAGGGCAGTATAATCCCAGCCTTTAACCGTAAAAATAGCAAACCCCTGGTCATGTTCGTCACGCTGGAAACCAGCTAATGCCTTTGAAATACTGCCTTTTGTAGTTTGTAATTCTACAGGTACCGATATGCCGTACCCATCGTCCCAGACAGACACAAGTAAAGGGACCTGAAGGACCCCCGCGGCGTTTATGGTTTCCCAAAACATACCCTGAGAGGTAGATGCGTCGCCAATAGTGGCAAACGTGACCTCATTACCCTGATGGGAGAACTGGGTCAGACTCGACAAATCCGGGTTGTTTCGGTATAATTTAGAGGCATAGGCCAAACCCACAGAGCGGGGTATTTGGCCGGCGGTAGGGGCAATGTCACAGGCCGAATTAAACAGGTCTGTCTGGTTACGCCAATGCCCCTGTTGATCGAGCCAACGGGTGGCGAAATGGCCATTCATTGACCGGCCAGCCGTATTGGGATCATGCGCAAGATCGGTATGCGCATAAAGTTGAGCAAAGAATTCGGACCAGCGCAGTTCACCCAGCGCAGCAACGAACGTTTGGTCGCGATAATAACCTGACCGGAAATCGCCTCGCTGAAAAGCACGGGCAGCAGCCAGTTGAGCCAGCTCTTTGCCATCACCAAAAATGCCGAATTTAGCCCGGCCGCCCATCACGTCCTTTCGGCCTAGCAAACTGACCTGCCGACTTTCGCAGGCAATTTGGTAATCGGCCAGGATTGCATCCCGTCTTAGAGCGTCCGTTGTGCGAAGAGATTCATTTGCAATCACAGCATGGGCACAGGTTTATGGTCAAAATTCAAACTGATGAAGTAGTGCGTTGACTAAGTGATGGATAGAAAAAGCAACACGATTTAAACCTTATCTACGGTCAATACTCTAATGCAACAGCAGGCAGGTCATGAAAAGTAAAAGTACGGCAAAGGAATCCATCGATCAAAAAAACGATTTTTTCGATTTCTTTGTTGAAACCACAACCGCCAAACAGTCTTTGGCAAAGCGTTTGTGGTATATTTGTTTTAGCATCTGAATCTACCAGACAACCAAACCAATATCTGATTAAACAATGAAAACCGCATTATCACTTTTCGTAGCTCTTTTTGCCTTTGTTAGTGTTAGCTTCGCCCAGGACGGGGTCGCTACGTTCGCCAAAGAAGCCCATGACTTTGGTAAAATTGAGCAAGGTAAGCCCGTAACGTATGTATTCACTTTCAAGAATACAGGTACTGCTCCTATTGTAGTGACAGATGCTACTGCTTCTTGTGGCTGCACAAAACCATCGTGGTCGAAAGATCCGGTTGCGCCAGGTCAGACTGGTAGCGTGTCGGCTACATTCAATGCGGCTGGTATGGGGCCATTCAACAAAACGGTTACTGTGACCAGCAACGCTAAGACCTCAACCGTATACCTGACTCTGAAAGGTGAAGTTGTCTCAAAAGAGGCAGCAGAAGCGGCTCAGGCGGCGTCGGGCAAGAAAAAAGGAACCAAGTAAATACGTTTCAGGCCTTATGCTGCCAGCCGCCTTGCGCTGCTACTTGGCAAGGCGAATTGAGCGCTGGCATCTGAAACGCCAGGCCGAAACATAGTAAAACTCTTTTACTGAAGGGTTAATTGATCAAGTAGTACCTGAAAAGCATTCGGTAGTGTACCGGGTGCTTTTTTGTTTGTCCAACCGGGCGACCGATACTACAGGCCCGTGTCCGTTCTTCCCGTGTCTGTTGCCAAGGGGCTGAAATTGACTACGTTTGATGCGTTCTTAACCACGCAGAAAACCATGTTTTTTATTATTATCGGTATTGCTGTGCTCATTGCAGGCTTTGCCATTAACACACCAGCGCTATCGTTTTCACGCTACGCTCGCCCAGTAAAGGTTATTGGTACTATTCTGGTCATTCTGGGTGCGCTGACGGCCAGTATTCGGCAGATTGACGCCGGGCAAGTTGGCGTTGTATCACTCTTCGGTAAAGTGACCGACCTAGTATTGATGCCGGGCCTGAACTTTGTCAATCCACTCGCTACGGTTACCGAATTTGACGTAAAAACGCAGAACTACACCATGTCGGCCGATATCGATGAAGGCGAAAAGAGAGGAGACGATGCCATTCGTGTCTTAACGGCCGACGGGTTGGAAGTAGTCGTTGACCTAACTGTTTTGTACCGGGTCATTCAGGCTGACGCACCCCGCATTTATCGGGAAATCGGTACCGACTATAACGAGAAGATCGTCAGACCCGTCACGCGCACACGCATTCGGGATAATGCCGTCTATTACGACGCAGTGGCACTTTACTCAACTCGCCGGGATGAGTTTCAAAACCGGATTTACAAGAGCATCGAAACGGACTTCCGCAAACGTGGCCTGTTGCTAGAGCAACTGTTGATACGGAAAATTAATCTGCCAGCCTCCGTAAAACTGACTATCGAATCAAAAATCAGTGCGGAGCAGGAGGCGCAAAAAATGCAGTTTGTCTTACAGAAGGAACGTCAGGAAGCCGAACGTAAGCGAGTTGAGGCGCAGGGTATTGCCGATTATCAGAAAATTTTATCGACAGGTTTGAGTGATAAACAGTTGCAGTATGAGCAGATTAAAGCGCAAAAAGAACTGGCTGCGTCGCCCAATGCGAAAATCGTAATTATGAATGGACGGGGCAATGCACCTTTATTACTGAGCAACTAGGTGTCTGGAAATGAGGTCATTAAGGTGGACAAGCAGTTGATCGCGACCCAGTTTGATGCTATCAACACCTTAATGACCCATTAGCTCACTTGCCTACTGGTAATTGTTTCAACCAATTTTCAAGCGCTATAGGCCAGGTAGCTACCGATTCACCAGCTTTTGTACGTAACGCAAAACCATGTCCGCCAGTTGGATATAGGTGCATTTCTGCCGGAATTTTTTGTTGCAGGCAGGCCAGATAATAATCAATGCTATTTTCGACAGGAACCGTTTTATCATCCATTGAGTGAACCAGAAAAGTAGGTGGCGTAGTGGCCGAAACCTGCTTTTCGTTCGAGTAATAATTAATCCAGCTGGGGTCAGTTGCTAACGTACCTAGCAGTTTTGTCCGTGATCCGGCATGCGCTTTATCACCAAAGGTGATAACAGGATACATGAGTATGGAGAAGTTGGGCTTCGCTAGTTGGTCGGCCCCTGGCCCTTTGTCGTAATGCGTTGATAGCGTAGAAGCCAGATGCCCCCCCGCCGAAAAGCCCATCACGCCAATCTGGTTTGGATTAATATTATACCGTTTTGCCTGCTGGCGGATTAAACGCATTCCCTGCATGGCATCGGCAAGCGGCGCTTCATGTGGTGTTTGTTGTAGCCGCGGGTCGGGCAGCCGATACTTCAATACGAACGCGGTAATGCCTCGCTCTGCGAACCAGTTGGCTATAGCAGATCCTTCATGCTCGGCTGCCAGGATAGAGTAGCCACCGCCCGGACATATCATAACTGCGGTGCCTGTTGCTGCAAGGGTTGCTGCGTTCTTGGCTGGGTAAACGGTCAGTGTTGGAGTTACTACGTCGCTGATACGCATGATTCCACCACTCGTTACGCTCTTCTCAGTGATCGTTGTCGATTGAGCACCGGCAAGCACATTGGGCATATTATTGGCCGGCCACAGCGGCAATACCTCCTGCGCCATTGCGGTCATGGAAAAAAGGCAGGCTACACCCAGCCTGGTTAGCGTAGATAAATACATAAAAAAGGGCTTCGTTGTCAAACAAAGCCCTTTCAGTTAAATCTCTACCTCCCCACTGACATCCTCGATACCTTGCTTCGGACTACCATGAAGGATATCGATCAGTTCCTGTACCCGGTAGACAGTTGAATTAAGCCGATTGCCAAGGATGATAATGACATATTCATCTTTGGGGCTAAACCAGAACATCGTGTTGTAGCCCTTCCACCAGCCAGTATGATAAATAAACTCAGGCTGGTTCATCGCATCTAACTGCATTCGGAAACCGTACCCGTAATTACGCTGGCCTTTGCGTTCAAAGCTACGTGGAATGAACGCTTCGGCAAGTGCTTTTCGTGAAAGCAGGCAATCACCATTAAGAGCCCGATACCAGCGAAACAGATCACCCATGGTCGAATAAACTCCTTTATCGCCAACTACATTATCGAAATAATCTTTCGGAATCCGACGATTCATTTGGTACCCTGCCGTTCGAAACAGATTGATCGAGTCATTTTTCGTAGTGGCTACGTACGTGTTATGCATCCCTAAAGGCAGGAAAATGGTTCTCCGTAAGTATTCATCAAATGGCTGCTTGGTTACTTTTTCAACAATTGCTGCAAGCACCATGTAATTGGTGTTATTGTAAGAAAACCCCCGACCAGGTACGTTGTATTTTTTGGGTGTTGGTTTTACCGTTGCAAACCAGTGCATCACATCGGCATTTGTGGGGAGCTTTGGCTCTTTACGATAGTAGTTCACCTTCATGCTGTCATCGAATGAGTACACATAATTGGGTAACCCGCTCCGATGGCTAAGCAAATCACGTATAGTAATATCGTGGTAGGGAAAATCGGGGAAAAAGCGCTGAATGGAATCAGTAAAAGCGAGTTTACCCGATTCCTGTAGTTTTAGAACAGCAATAGCTGTAAATGTTTTAGACAACGACGCCAACTGAAATTTTGACTGTTCTACCAGCGAATCGCGGCTGCTTTTCTCAAAATGCGCTAAGCCAAAGCAATGTTTATAAAGGACAAGGCCTTTTTGTGCAACCAGCACATTACCATTGAGGCCACTACGTACTTTCTGCTGAATGATCGCTTCGATCTGCTGAGTTTTCTGATCAGCGCCGATAGCTGCACGCAACGTAGCTTCTTCGGCAGGAGATAAGACTTGATCTTCTGCACAATTACGCAACTCGGCAACTGATTGATTCGACTTGTATTGGGTCGATTGACCGCAAGAGATTCCGAATAGAAGTAGAAGGAAAAGAGGGGCTGTCATTGCCCGGCGACACAACATCAATCTCATCAGCACAAAACCTGTCGCACAATGCGGTTACTAATAACTTGAAAAGAAAAAACTAATTGCCTATGGCTACCAATAAGCAACGTTGTAAAAATAGTGCTGCTTACAAACGCAGTCAAAGCTTCTTACTTATAAAATAGTATTAAAAATCTGGTTAAGAAGGTTCAACGCCCTCGTCCCTGCGCCATGACCCGAAGGGTATGGGCAATGATCCACAGGTCTAGAAGCAGAGAGCGCCGCTTGGGGTAAAGTAGGTCGAAGCGCAGGCGTTCAACCATCTCATCAACGTTGGCGGCGTATCCGAAGCGGATTTGCCCAATGGAGGTAATACCCGGCTTCACTTTAAGAAGTTCTGCATACTCAGGGGCGACCTCCGTTATTTTATCAATAAAATACTGCCTTTCGGGCCTTGGCCCCACAACCGACATGCTGCCAAACAGTACATTTAGAAACTGGGGTAACTCATCGATACGGGTTTGCCGCATAATTCTGCCCCAGGGCGTAATGCGGTTATCAATGTTACCTTGAGATAAAGACGGCCCTGCTTTCTCTGCATCCACATACATACTCCGAAATTTATAGATCATGAACGGTTTGCCGCGGTGTCCAATTCGCTCCTGCACATAAAAAATTGGACCTACCGAAGTAAATCGGGTAATTAAAGCTACTAAAACGAAGATTGGCGAACCAGCTATCAGCACACACAGCGAAAAAGCAACGTCAAATGCCCGCTTTAAAAAAGCCACTCGGAAATCATCAAGATCTTGGGACGATAGATTAAGAACAGGCAGGAAGTCATGGTACTCGACAGAAGCGCCTTTAGTCAAAAAACCTCTGAAGTCCACTAATAATTTGACTTGAAAATCAAGTAGTTCAGATTGATCGATGATGTTTTTTAACTGGGTATTGTCAATATAGGGTAGGCAACAGTACACACAGTCAATTTCTTCACGACGCACAAATTTGGGCAAATCGGTGTATGACCCTACTAATTCACCCTCATTCTCCTTGGTAGGCCAGTCGAAATATCCTTGAAATCGAAAGCCCATTTCAGGATGAATTTTATAGAAATCAGTGATCGTCTTCGCCAGTTTACCATAGCCTACTACAATATATCTGCGGTTGTTATACCCTCTGGCCCGGTAATATTGTAAAAACACGAGACCACCCAGCCTGAATAAGCCACCAGTCAATATGAAGAGAATATATGTGTAGGCTAATTGGCCTCTTGAGAAGTAAACACCCCTTACGAATAGCCAGAACAAAGCGATAATGGCTGCGTGAAGGGCTGTCAGATAGATTAGCTTCTTCAGTAGAGGAATGGCTTTAAAAAGCTGACGCGGGAATATATATGGTCGAGTGAGTAATACTATGGTAGCCCATACAACATTGAATGCTATCCATAGTGACTGGTAAGGTGGTTGAGCAACACCTGCCATCTCTCCAAACTTTAACCAATAGGCGCTGGTAAAAGATAGGTTCAGACACACGAAATCGAAGAAGACGTGTAGCGGAAAAAGGAGAACAGAATAACGATGCCTCATGACCGTATGCGGCTAGTAGTCACTTAAGGTACGACTTGTAAACAGATAAGACGAGACCTTGTTAGGCAATGGCTTATTGTCATAGCTGCAAATATAGACTTTAGAAGCCAGAGAGATTCTATAAACTTTAACTGACTTATTAGAAATATCCTATTTGCTCCAACTGCGACGCACGCCTAAGTACACCCCTGTACCAGATGGATATAATCCTCCCGCGTCAATAGCTAGTTTTCCAATCACTTCTGTACCATCTACCAATGATCCTATACTTCCTTGCGATTGAACGATAGCAGACGCTTGGATTAACATAGAAAACTGAGTAATCGGTCGTGGGAATGGGGTATCATAAGTGCCTAAATTTCTGCTGAACGATAACTTTGTTACATAAACAGGGTGTTGCTTTAGCCACCTCACCTGAACGGGCAACGTACCTGACGCTGCCAGATGCCAGGCATAGATTCGATTGTTGATTGTGTATCCCCCGAATGAAGTACGCCCATTAATGTCATAATTGGGATTGATGAAGGGTGTGCCAATGGTTTGACGTTGATAAGCCCACCCATCACGAAATTGAGCGTTGTTGAAATAATTCACTTTTCCCCGGCGCTGTGGATCTTCAATAACAAACTCCGGCCCTCCCTGGCTTGCTGTGTTTAAAAATTCAAACAGGATGTTTTGAAATAGAGCATTAGGCCTATGGTTTCTTAGCCGGATTCCATGCAAACCATCAGCGATGCTTGTCAGGTAGAATAGCGCCCCCGTGTCGTAGGGGTTTTGGCGGTATATAAATAAAGAATGCCTACGTAAATCAACTTCCAGTGCTATATCAATCGATCCCAGATGATTACCTATTCTGTTTGTTATGTCAAAATCAGTGAGGTCACTACCTACTGGGATAATTGCTTGGCTATTCGTACGTAGACCAGATACGACTAACAGATAGTCACGAAAACTAGCAGGCAGGTGTTCGGAAGTAACTATACCTGTTCCGACTAAGTCAGGACTGATTCCTCCCCAAACTACATTATGATTGACCCCTCCATAAGCCCGAAATGTACTTTGCGTTTTGCCAACTCGTAAGAAAAGAGATTTCTGGTGCAGAAAGGCATTACGAACATAGATCCCCCCCAGCCAGCCATGGGCAAATGTGCCCATTACAGATACCCAGCCTTTGGTGAATTTTATAGGAGTATAACGTGGAATACCAATTTGGATCTTTGGTACTGGTAATGCGTTTCCTGACCAGCTATATGCCCCTGATGTCAGCGTCGTATCGACTAGACCAAAAATTTCACGCCGACGCCCAATATAAGCTTCAACTACGCCATATTTTACTTTAAAGTAAGCCTGTTGAAGCAGAGCAACCTGGGTTGGAGAGTAATCAATGTTGGTTGACCCATTAACGATCAAATCCGCAGCATATCCAATATCAAATTGATGCTTAGTTGTGTCGTAATCAGCTGAAAATCCGATTTTTACTGTAGCGGAAGGAGCATTATAAGGAACGGACCCATATTGATTCGCACGTAACCAGAACGGTGTCTTCGACGATGAAGAAAGAATTGTACCTGCTTCAAGCTCATAGCTTTGAGGGAACCTAAAGAGTTTTTGTTGAGCGTTCAGATTTATGCTTAAAAATAATGAAGCACAAATCGCGAGTGTCCGGGTACAACTAATATTTGTCAAACGCATCTGCATGGTATTGTAGCTCAAATGGGCAAATGATACCTCAGTATGATAAGGCACACCGACAAATGTAGTTGACTAGTTCGTAATGGATGAATTAGATACGAGGCAAAACTTGCTCATTACTTTTTCTCGACATCATTATTTGTATAATCCGCTTCTATGATTTTCTTGATCGCTGTCTGAACATCATGTATTGTTATTGACCCCATACAATCTGGAACGTCTTTAGGGTATTCAAATCCAAGGTGGATGTAACCACATTCACTACCTTTTGCATCAATATTGATAGCCTCAGTAGACAAAGCCCCCCATCTTAAAGAAGGAACTGGACCGTTTAGACACACAACCGGAACACCTAATGATGCTGCTATGTGCATTATACCCGTATTAACACTGATGACACCCTTCGACATCTTTAAAATAGCCATCATCTCAGAAAGTGATGTCTGACCTGCCAAATTAACTGCTGGAATCCCTCTTTGAAGACAATCATCAACCAAGCCAGCTGTTTTAAAGCTATCAGCTTTAGTGCCCGAAAAAAGCACTTGATATCCTTGTGCAGATAAATCTGCAGCTATACCTACCCAACGTTCGTTAACCCATTCCTTATAGTGACCCTTAAAACCGCCTGACCAAGCATGTAAGATCCAAAAAGAATTAGATAGCCCCAGTTCATCTTGAATTTTCTTGAAGTTTATACTTGGTGGCACCAATGTTGGCATGTGCGTAGGTGCAGTTACAAAAGAGCGTATTAAGTTACGATTATTCTCAAGCTCATGTTGTTTGTCTGAATGCTCAACAGCCAAGTCATATCCGTAATGGCGATACTGGTATAAAGAGTGAAACCCAATCTTGAATAGTCCATTAGTAAAGTAAGCAAGTAATGCCTCAAGTCGGGTCCATGGTCCTGCGTCAATTACAATGTCAAAACAACCAGCGCTACGTAAAGTTTGTATAGATTTGATTGGCTTCGTTGTTTCAATTAATACTACTTGATTTATCCCTGGAATTTGTTTTGCTGTGTCAAAACACGTTTTCCCACAAAAAAATAGTAGCTCTACTGTAGGAAACTGAGCACGAATATCTTGAACGATAGCCGACAGCAGAACTGTATCGCCGATCGCAGCCCCTTTGATAATTGCGATTCGTTTAATATCAGAAGGTAAATTACGATTATGCGTCTGAAACTGGCCAAGTATCCATAATAGTGGGATGCCTGCATACCGATCAATTAATTTTAAATATTGATTACCACGCTCCATTTATTAGTCAATTAATGAATTAACTGTATGAATAAATTCTTCTCCTGCTCTATTCCAATCGTATTTAGCTGCTTGCCTATAGCCTTCTTGAACAATCGATGTTCTCAACGCATTATCAGTTATCATTTGATATAGTGCACTCGCAAAAGAGGTTGAGTCTAAAGGGTCAACATATAAGGCAGCCTTACCACAAATTTCGGGAATACTAGCACGGTTTGATGCGACGACAGGACAACCACAGGCCATTGCTTCAAGTGGGGGAAAGCCAAAACCTTCATATAATGACGGAAATGCGAATACAGATGCCATACTATAAAGAACAGGCAAATCACTAAATTCTACATAACCAGTAAAAACTACTCTCTCTCGCAATACTTCGTGTTCATCAATTAAAGTAAATAACTCGCTGTCTCCTGTAATAAATCCTTCTTTTTTACCTACAATTAGTAAGTGATGGTTAGGGAGGGATTCAAGTAGCAGAATAAAGGCGGCAACTAATGACTTTAAATTTTTATTAGGTTTAACATTACCAACAAAAAGCACATATTTTTCTGGAACATTGTAACGATCGCGGGTACTTTTACGAATCGATAAGTCATCAATTCTTGTGAATAGTCCATTATCAATACCAAGATAGATTACGTGAATATTTGTCCGTTTAATATTTGTAAATTTGAGGATTTCCGCTTCTGAATATCTGGAAATAGTGAGTATTTCGTTCGCTTTCCTTACTGCGAGGTTTATGAACGTTTTAGCATATAATTTTTGCGCAGTACTAAGTGTATTATAAAATGCTAGATGATATACGTCTGGAACCATCACCAGATATTTTCTAGCGCGAGTTGGTAAAGCAGGAATATTATAATGAGGCGACCAAAATACATCGCAGTCTGGTATGAGGTAAGGAAGTTTTATTTGTTCAGTAATAGAGTAAATCGGAAAATCAGCTTCAATATGGCGATAAGAAGCTGATGAAAAATAAACAGATAACTCTCTGTGTCGTCCAAGTAATACAACTGAGTAATGAGAATTAGCCAATAATACTTTTATGAAATGGCGTATGTATATGCCTATACCAGAATTATTAAGCATCCGTGCATCAACACAAACAGTTTTCAATTGAGTTGTCATGAGCAGAATATACAATAAGGAGCAGATTGTAAAATTGTAAAAAATTAGACTAGACAGAAATTAAGATGTATTAGTAAATGAATTTTTAAAATTTGATAGGCTTTCTATCTAAGAACAAGTAGTAGCCTGATTACATGTGAATTGTGTAACACGCAATGCAATGCCTTATTTATATTTCTATCATATGCAAAACTCATATACATAAAAATTAACCAGAATTGTAATCTTTTTCATTAAGTGATATTGACTTTATCTGATAAAATATGCCGTTTAATAATGCAATGTGTACCCACAGATAGGCACGCAGGATGTTTTGATTAAAACACAATATAATAAATTCGAATAAAAGACTCCATACGAATCCATTTAACAAAAGGCTATTTATATCAAACTTATTATATGTCTTAGCTTTTTTTATAGTATTTATTAATAAGCAATATATATATCTTAAAAAGAATATAAATCCTATAATTCCACTAGCGGTTAATACTTCGACGAATATATTTATACTAACATCATATGGCTTTATCGTTTCTTGAGAAAGTATAGTGACGCCCTTTTCGAAAGCTATAGCTTGGGAGACGCCGCCTAAACTATAACCCTTCAATGGATTTCGGCTAAATATAGTAATCTGAGTAAGAAAGCCATCTAATCGCTCTAAACTTGAATGCGCTGAACCACCCATTACTCCTAAACCACTCAATAAAAAAGAAAGATTTTCATTCGTTATCAATATGATCAATAAGAAACTTACGACTAATATCGTAATAGTTAGAAATAAAGATAATTGCTTGATACTTTTACGCTCTATCACTAATTCGAAACATATTACTTGCAAAAATGCTACAACGATTCCCATTCTTGATGAGCTAAGAAAAATCGCAATTGCCGTAATTAAAGCTGTATATAGGGGTATATTTTTATAAATAGTAAATTTTTTTCTATACAAATAATAAGATAATGAAAAGCCCAATAGTAAGTAGGTGGCATAATATGATGGTTCATAAGAGAATCCGTTTAAGCGAGGCAGCCGACCTTCAATCCACCATTGTGCTACAAGTAAATCAATACCAATTAAACCAAAACACAATTGAAGTAGACCGAAAGAGCCTATAATCAAGAAAGTAATTAAGTATAGTTTTACGAAATTGTGTATTGTGTCCTTTCTGGTATAATAGCCGCATATCACTATAAACAAGAAGTGAATATACAACCATAAAATGTATCCTATATTTCGTCCAACTAGAGGAGTATTAGGTATAAATATTATGAGCAACAAAGACCAAATTGTAAAAGGCAGTAGCCCGATTGCGCGAACAGTAATGAAACCTTTTCTAAAAAGTTCACTAATATATAATGAGAATAATATTAAGACGATAATATAAATAAACCGAAATGAAAATCCGCCTATTTTTAAATTGAGAAAAATGTCAAACGAAGAACTTAAAAAGACAAGAAAAAAGAGGAATCCGATTAGTTGACGATAAGAAATTGCATAATCCCTCATTTTGAATTTATATATTTATTCTCATTTATGAAAGATAAAAGCGATGAGTACTCTTTTATTAAAAAAACTTGATTTTCGGCTCTTACGTATCTATACATAAATTTGCATAGTAATGCGTAACGATCAAAACCAATAAGTAGCTTTAATAACATTGATAATTTATTTAAGATTAATAATTTTCGATCAAAGCCTTCAAAATTTGATTCATTTAATTTGTCAATATTACGATCGTTGCTGATTAGTTTATTTTTTGACAAAAGTTGGTAATATACTCTAGAAGTATTGAATGGATCTGAATCACCCTTGTTAATATCAAGCAGCCTTCTATAAAAGCGACGGTGGAAATGTGTTATTGATTTTCCATTATCAAAGGCTGAATAAGAATACGAAAGTTTCGTCAATTGAATAGCAATGTTCTCTTGAACTAACAAATCCGCGTAAAATTTACTGACATCCATTACATCAGGCATTGTTGTAACGTTTACAGGAACATATCTTTTGATATCCGCCGCATCTTTAAATTTATAATTTGAAAAATGGTAAAAAACTAGCAACTGAGCATCACCACCATGAACACGATTTGTAACAAAAAAATGGCCATTTTTTGAAATAATCTGCCGTTCATGCCAATTCCACACAGCCATATTGTAGCCTAGCCCTTTTTCAATTTTAATGTCATCAAATAAGATAGGTAGAAAATCTGTCCATTTCTGATCGACGTGTAAACCATCTGTTCTATCTGCGTAACACTGGTCTAATAATCTACTACTCCACCAACTAATGATACCTTGCCCATTAGTAGACTGTTTCAACGCACAAAATCCTAGATTGAATATGCCAGCAAACAGTATATTACCTTCATTAAAGAGGCCTGTGTAAGTATCTTGGACTGTGCTATAATGAGGCGTCAATATCATTGAACAATCCTCTAAATCATTGAATAATTTATCTAACGGATTGAAAACATATATATCAGGGTCAAAATAAATTACTCTTTCAAAACCTTTTTCAAAAAGATACCGAAAACTAAACGGCTTAAGAAATGTGCAAAATTCAGTTACATTATATTTAAACGCCATCTGTTTCAAGCTTATTATCCCAAGATCTTCAGCAGAAATTATTGGATAACGTTGTTGATTGAATTGAATGAGTCCATCTTCGCGATCAGCTACTATAATGAAAAAATTAAGGTCTGGATGTATTTTCTTTAGCGAATCTCCTAAAATATTTGCTAAAGGGATGTAATTTTTAGCGACAATCGTGAATACAGCTTGCACAGCTTTCATATTTTTTTGCTTACGACAATAGTTTGTGGCGCTAGAAAAGGATCTAATATCCCAAGGTGAAGTAAACGAAACTTCTTCCTTCTAGGCGTGATGAAATAATTGTCGATTGCGCGGACAGGCTCTAACTCACTAGTAGTCATCATTTCTATCAAATCCTTCTTACAGAAAAAACGCAGGTGAGTTTTGTCCATAATACCACTAGTCTCATATTGAAAACGCCCAGTTACTAATATACGACTCCAGTTAATAATCTCTCGTATGTTTGGGCAGGAGATAATGATTAGTCCACCTTTCTTTAAGAAGCGGCTTATCTTTTGGACAGTTGACCAAGGGTCAACTAAATGTTCGAGAACATCTCCACAAAGTATGATATCAAAATAGCCAATAGGAAAATCAGGGAGAGTTTGTTCAATATTTCCGATAAAAAGTTTATCAATTAAGGGATTCTGTTGATTAGAGTTTTCTATAGAAAACAGTTCAACTCCAAAAACCTCCGAGGCTAATTTACGTTCTTTGACTGCAACTAGCGTATCACAGCCACCAGCTCCAATTTCCAATAGCCGTGTAGTTGGGCTATGGGGTATTTGTCCAATTAAATCTTCTCTAACTTGAGAAAAGTAGTTAGTCTGCTTCTGTTCGTAAAGTCGCATTATATCTGAGATAAGTTACTATCCGTGTTTTTTAGTAACCTTGCTGGTACACCTGCAACAACAGAAAAATCAGGGAATGAATGAGTTACAACTGAATGAGCGCCAACAACGCAATGCTCTCCTAGCTTAACACCTGGTAAAATAGAGGCTCGATAACCAACAAAGGTGTTTTTGCCAATAATGACATTGCCTTTGCTATGTAATGGTTGGATTGCAGGAGAACCAAGGCGGGGATCAGTACCGTGTGAATGGTCTGAAATATAGACATATTCACTAAACAAACAACCATCACCTATCTCAACTTTATCAATTGCTGTAAGGCAAAAGAAGTTACCTATAGTGACATTATCACCAATGTTGATAGATGGCTTGAATCGCTGATCTCTAAAAGTATCAAATGCAGCTAACCATGCATGCTTACCAATAGTTGAGTTTTGACCTATTTTGATATATCGTCCTCCTGTGAGGCCAATAAAAGGCACTGACACATAACTGCTTACAGGTATATCAATCTGTAAAAATACCTTGCTTAACCTGTTGATAATGAGCTTTACGAGATTGATCATGCATTAGATATATGTTTCGACCTTATTAGGCTATCATTATCTGTGTGCCCATAAAGAGTGATTAGGAAATCGTGTCGCAAGCACCCAATGTAATGACAAAGTTACAGCTATCTGTGTAAAAATAGCTGAATACGCAGCTCCTATTGCGCCATATATTGATGATAGTACGGTACAAGCAATTGCATTTAGAAGGACTGATACATTGAATATTAGGGCATTTACTTTCTGTTTTTCGTAAACAAGTAGAAGTTGATAAGCCGATACATTTAGGCAAACTATGAATGGGAAAATGCTAAGGATACGTAATAATGTTACAGTATCAGACTGATAATGCCCAGTTACGACATAAATGATCTCATTTGCAAAGAAAGCTACTAGTAGACATCCTAATGCGATTACGGCTGTAAAGAGAACGTAATACTTGCGCATAAACTCTAAGACAAGCTTATGAGAATCAACAGCTAATCGACATATTACAGGATATGTTACTTGAGAAAATATACTAATTAATTGCCATAAAGCAAAAATTATTTTCTCTACGATTCCGTAAGAGCCTATAATAGCGTTGCTTACAAAGAGACCGAGAATAAAGACCGTAGAATTACTGAAAGCGACTGAGGATAGGCTAGATGAGAAGTGATAAAATCCATCTTTTAACTCTTTTATAATGATGCTGGTGGGCTGCCAATTCAAAGTTAATTTATACCTTCTACACGCATAAAAAACTCCAATTAGACCTGAAAGTAAGTTAGCTACACCGAATAGTCCGACTGTATACTGATAATCTTCAGGCTTTTTAATCAGAATAAATATAAGTAACGTAGACACTACTTTTGCTAATAAATTGATCCAAGTAATATGACGCATATCTTCCAAGCCTTGATATAACCAAGTTGGTAGTACGCATGTGCCAGCTAAATATAGGGTTCCCAAGCCGTATAGCCATAAATCTTCCTGCAATCTATCAATTGTCAATAAGCCAAGAATCAACAATAAGTTACATGCCAAAAATATATATATTTTTGTTTGATAAACGATAGAGACTATTTTTGATAATTTTATTCTATCATTTTGCACGAGTGCAACTGTTCGCGGTGCTGATATATTAAATCCATAGTCTGTAAGAGCAGATAAATAGACCATTAAACTAAAGGCATATGTTATTGCCCCAAAGTAGCTCTTACCTACTGTTCTAAATAGGTAAGGGTATGTTAATAGGGGTAAAGCAAAATTGGTAAACTGTACAAGACCAAGCGATAAGAAGTTAGTGAATAGTTTTTTGTCCGACTGAAGGGCCATGAATAACCGTCGTCTTAGTTTTACACCATTAGTAATCAACCTATTATTTTTCATCTACTAATATAACGTTATCATCTGTTGTAGACAGATTTGCGCTCTAGGTATATATTAAAACAGCCTGTAAAAATAGCTGTTATAATGTATCTCACTTGCTTTATTAAAAATAAGATCACTAATTGAACTGTTAATTAATGATCAAATACTCATATTAAAATATGAGTATTTGTACTAATAATTGAGCGTGGGACGTTCTTTATCTCTATATTTTCACGCGGACTTAAAAGCAAAGCCTACACATATTACTGATATTAAGCAAAGTTTATGAAATACTACATCTATTTGCTGCTATTAATAGTCTGCTCTTCAACAGAGTTGAAAGCTCAACAGACATATTACGTCTCTAATTCGGGCGATGATATGAATAATGGAACTAGTGCAAATACACCTCTGAGGAGTATAAGTAAGGTTAATACATTGGTCTTACAACCAGGAAGCCGAGTTCTCTTTCGCCGGGGTGATACATTTCGTGGCATGTTGCTTATTAGCCAATCAGGTACAGCCATCAACCCAATTGTTATTGACTCATATGGTACGGGCAATAAACCAATCATTGCGGGTTCCGAAGTTGTGTCAGGTTGGGTAAATGTTGGAAATGGCCGATGGCAAGCTACTTGTAATAATTGTAGTTCAGGAATTACTGGGCTATATGCTAATGCTGTATCGTTGCCTTTAGGTCGTTACCCTAATCCAAATGAGCCCAATCGGGGCTACTTAACTGTACAATCTCATGTTGGAAAGACTACACTGGTAAGTCAACAACCTCTTCCATCAAACTTTATAGGTGGAGAGGTAGCGGTTCGGTCTAATTATTTTATAATAGATAGGGCGTTAATAACCCAGCAAAACAGTAACACTATTACGTTAAGTAATTCGTCTGCCTATGACTTATCGGATGGTTTTGGATACTTCATCCAAAACCATCCGAATACGTTAGACCGTCAAGGTGAATGGCACTATGACACAGCTAATAAAAAAATTACATTATATTCTAGTCAGTCCGACCCAAATAACGCATCAATAACAGCCACTGTATATAGTCAAGGAGTTACAGCTCGGGGCAGGTCAGGTATTAGTGTTAACAACTTGCAGATCGCTGAGACTTTAAATATCGGAATGTATTTTGAGAATTGTTCAGACATTACGGTGCGAGGTTGCGAAATTATAAATTCTGGGGAAAATGCCGTTTATTTCAGCGGATCAGGTAATGCCGTCTTATTTGATAGTAATAAAGTTATTAAAACCAATAACAATGGTTTCCAGATAGATACGTATAATAACTTCACTTTTAGGAATAATGTAATTCTACGAACGGCTTTAGAACCTGGAAGGGGCAAGTCTGGCGATGCACAGTATAACGCTTTTTCTGCGTATAGCCGAACTAATACTCTGATAGAAAAAAACGTAATTGATAGTACTGGTTATTCGGCTCTTAACTTCCCCAAGGACAATACTATTGTACAGCAAAACGTAGTCTCTAATTTTTGTATGACGAAAAACGACGGGGGGGGGCTGTATATAACTAATAATGACCAAGAGACAATGGGCAATGTGCAATTGTTAGAGAATATTGTATTTAATGGATTAGGCGTTCCTGAGGGAACGCCAGATGGCTTTCTTGGCGCTAATGGTATTTATCTTGATAACTGCATACAAAATATAATTGTCAAGAATAACACAACATTCAATTGCTCTGGAGCTGGTATATACCTTCATGACGCTAGCAATATTCTTACTGAAAGCAACACAAGTTTTGATAACACTGATACTCAGTATACAATTGATTATACAACTTCCTGTCCATCCACAAACAACGTGACGCGTAATAATGTGTTCGTTGCCAAGTTACCTACTCAATACGCAGCTATTTACAACTCTTATACTGCAAATTTATCCACGTTCGGTTCATTTACTAGTAACAGTTATGCTCGGCCGTTAGATGATGTGCAAACCTTGCGCTTGTCATATGCTCCACCTAATGGAAACTTGTTTGATCCACAGTCGTTAAACGAATGGCAAACGAGATACGGTAAAGACCTTAATTCAACAAAGTCGCCGTTAACTTATAAAGGTTATATATTTAATTCATTCACTGGACCTGAACGTGTGGTCGGTGGTGATTTTACGCTTAACTCTGGCTATGGTTTTGGCGGTCCTTTCATTTTTAGCGATTTTGGTAACGGGCAGGGGACTTGGGATAATAATAATCGTGTCAACAACGGTGGTAGCTTAAACTTAAACTTTACATCTGTTACGAATAATCCTGGTGCATCGCTTTATGCGGCTCAAGTAATCAATGCCGTGTCTAAAGACAAAGATTATATTGTACGGTTTGATGCAATAAGTACAGTTCCCAATCGATTGGTACAAGTGTATATCCAATCCCAGTTCGCTCCATTCCTACCACTAGTTGACACTCGCCCTGCTGTTGTTGTAGGCACAACGGCTCAATCATATGAGGTGGCGATCAGACCAATTAGAGATTTAGATAATGCGTTAGTCGTATTACGCGTCTTCGAAAATGCCCAGCCTTTGTTTGTCGATAACTTTAGTTTTAGGGAAGCTTCTATCAGTCGTATTGATCCTGATAAACTTTCATTCATCATTTATAATCCTACTGCTACAGATTCTATAGTGACACTAAACGGAAACTACCGCGACGTGAATAACCAACTCTATTCAGATCAGGTAACCATTCCAGCTTATCGCTCGCTTGTTCTATTTCGTGAGACAGCAGAAACTACTGGCTCAGCCGACCTGAGTATTAAACTTGATGTAGACAAAGAAGTAGTAAATACTAATGAAGTTACTACGTTTAGAGTTCGAGTACGGAATAATGGGATGTCAGGTATCACATCTGCCCCTGTTAACGCTCGTTGGGAAATACGATTACCTCCGAATTTACAAGTTACAAATAGTACAGGTTTACAAATAGTGAATGGAGTAATCAGTGGCACGGTAACTAATTTAGTAAGTCTATCTGAATCCGTAATGACGTTTCAGGCTCGTCCAACTGTGCCAGGTATTTACAAAATGGACGTCAACATAAGGTCATCCACATATATTGATCCCGATAGCACACCAAATTCTGGGACGGGTAATGGAGAGGATGACGAGAGCCAAGCTGTATTTAGAACTAGGGAAAGTAGTAATGCCATATTTGTTTCTGCTAATCCTAATCAGAGAAGTTTGCCAGCAGTTGAGACGAATGAACCTGTAGCTGATCAAACAAAGGCAGATCTTAACCTACGCGTAAAACTAAGTAGCAATACTTTGTCTATTAACCAGTTAGTCAGTTGCACGGTGGTAATTACAAATCAAGGTGGAGCTTATGCAAATGGTATTCAAATTCAGAATGTTCTTCCTGCTGGTTTAGTCTTTGTTAGCGGTACTGGCTGGACGCAGAATGGCAGTTTACTAAGTGCTTCACTGGACAGGCTACCTGTTGGCGAAAGTTTCGTATTTGTTTTCACAGCGCGTGCTGTTGCAGTTGGTCAGTGGACTAATCAAGCGCAGATTCTTGTATCAGGAAATCCTGATCCTGACTCTACACCGAATAACGGATATGGAAGAGGTGAAGATGACCAAGCTCAAGCAAGCTTTCGCGTCTATTGATCAACGAGTTGCAATCCGCAATGAGATAGATTTTGGCCTTCTTTTTTCTTCGCAGTCACCTTCGCTTTTAAAATACGTGGTTCACTTGGTATAAGTGAGTAGAGCGAAATACACAATATGCTAGATAGAATAATAGTTAATCAGGGCGGTAGCTAACAGTCGGGTCAGATTAGTTTGTAAGCTTGGAAAAATAAGATAATCGACTGATTCAAGTTTGGCAATATGAATCCCGATAATAGCTATTCCAGGGTGTAATAAAGCTAGTAAAGACGATGAGATGGCTTCTTTGTAATTGGTACAATATAGAATTCTTTGATCTTAGAATCAGTGAATATGCGTAACTGGTTCTAAGATCAAAGAAATTATCCCATAAAGGTTTTACCCTTTAATACATTGTAACTAGTGTATATAATACCCTTTACCCTTAATTGTATTGATTGTACTCAATGAACCAAATAATTTAATTAGCAGGAATAAGCCGTCAACTAATTTGTGACGGAGCGTTAACCATAAAAAAGCCCCTATTGTAAGGGGCTTTTGTGTCTATAGTAGTCTATGAAAGTTATTTCCTTCTATTTAGTTGCTTCCGTAGATTACCGTTGTCTTTCTTCAATGCATTAACTTCTTTATTGAGGTTAATCATATAAAGCGTAAGCTCCTCTATTTTTTCTAAAAGTTTAGCGTTCGTCTTAGCAACATCCATTCCATCTTTTACCACCTCTTCGGCAGAAGATATACCCGGTAAGTGATGGTGCTGTTTAATAAAAGCTTCCACATTAGATAAAGAATTGAGCTGATAGGTTGGGTCAAATACATAGTCAGACCACTCAGATGTATTCTTAATAGCCACTTTTACTTTCTCAGTGAGAATACCTTCTTCAACAAAAAGCTTATAACCTGCAGGAGTTTTTGAGACACTTGTGCCAATGATTACACCTGTACCTGCGTTGTTCTGAAGATAATCTCCCTGAACACTCCAATAGTTATCGACCGCCTGACGCAAGCCTGAAGCCGTGTAGTTTGCTAGTATAACGTCACCATTTGCATTGACGGTCAAAAACTTATTCGCATTTGCTGTAGGTGTAAAAGTTGACTTTAAGTTAGTTAGCCGTATTCCGCTATTCCCGTCCGTACCTTGGGTTATTTCTAGTTTTGCTTGTGGGCTACTTGTCCCAATACCGACATTGACTCCATTGCCTAGAATCAAACTATTACTAGCAGAGACTTGAGCGCCGTATCCGATAGCTGTTGCATTCTGTAAGGTTGGATTTGCTGCCGATACGCCTGCTCCTGTGCCCAAGAATGTATTACGCTGGCCACCCACGTTTTCCAAGCCAGCGTCTCGCCCAAGCATAACGTTATCTGAGGCAGTAGTCTTAAAACCACTGTTCAGACCAACAAAGGTATTGTTGACTCCACTGCTATTCGAATACCCTGAACCGTTGCCAACAAATGTATTGTAGGCCCCCGTACTGTTTGTGTAGCCAGTAGAGGCACCCAAAAACAAATTATAGCCACCTGAACTATTCAGGTACCCAGCCCGCTGACCTAAGAATACGTTATTTTCTCCACTAGTATTTGAATAACCACTATTAAGACCAAGGAATGTGTTAAAGCGTCCAGATGTATTCGTATAGCCTGAACCTGAACCAAAAAAGATATTCTCACGTCCACTTACGTTTGCTTGACCGGCATTACCACCTAAAAACAAATTAAAGCTTCCGTCGACATTGGAACGACCTGCATTGACACCAATAAATACGTTATCTCCACCTATCGTATTAGCTAAACCGCTTTGATAACCTATGAATGTGTTACCAAATGCATTATTGGCCACACCGGAACGAGCTCCAATGAATGTTCCTTGTAAGGCTGTTGTGTTGGAGGATCCTGTTAACGATCCAATGAAGACGTTGCTTCCGCCAGTCGAATTGGCGCCACCTGCATTGTCTCCAATAAACGTGTTGTCTGATCCACTACTATTTGCATAACCTGAACCTGAACCTAAGAAAACATTACTATTTCCCGAGCTGTTAAAGTAGCCAGCTCTATATCCACCAAAGAGGTTATTGAAGCCAGTGGTGTTCGTATAACCTGATCCGTTGCCGAAAAACGAATTGTTATTGCCAGTTGTGTTAGATGAACCTGCCTCATATCCCATGAAGCTGTTATAGCTACCCGATGTGTTCACCTTTCCAGCTCCACCACCTACGAAGGCGTTTTGCGTCCCACCCATATTTAATGAGCCAGCACTACGTCCTAGTATCAGGTTGCCGGCGCCACTCATATTGTTGTTGCCTGCACCTACACCCAATAATGTATTGTCGGACCCAGGAGTTGACGATGATGGTGTCGTTAATACGATATTAGTCTGATTACTTTGGGCAATCGCCAAATTGGAGATTGCTATGCAACTCGCGAAGAATAAAATATTTCTCATAGTTCAGAGCGTGAATGCAACTGATAATTGGCCTAGTGTATAGCTAAATAAGTAATAATAGTTCTGAAGTCAAAATGTTTTCCAAGAGTATAGATTACACCTTCAAAATAGGCCTTAACGACATACCGCTCTCTAGTGCCCCGTTTTAAGATGTGCTATTAACTTCCAGGCCCGAGCGACTGATTTAGCACTTTTCGTATTCAGGTGCAAAAATGATGGTGGTCGTGCCAGCTTATGTCAGTTCTCACAATAGCGCTCTACACGCTTTTTACGTCACAAATAGGGTGCCAAATGCACTATCAAAGTTTTAGCTTCTACTACCAAGCATGGCATTACCTCTTAAAAATGAGCCTATCAGTTGCGAAGCTAACCCTGTGAATAAGCCTAGTGTTACCAAGCCTAGTATGATATAAAGACGCTTTGGTCCACTTTTCCTTAAAGGAACTTGAGCAGGCTCCAGAATTTTGAAAACGGGAGTTTCTTCCTGCACTTTAATTTTAGCCATTTCGGCCTGTTTCGATAAGGTGTTATAAAGGTCTTGAGCTAATAAAAACTCTGCCTGTATACGTTGCTCCTCAATTTTAGCTGTATTGAGGAATACACTTCGATTCTTGTCGCGATACGCAGATAGCTCATACTCCGCTCGTTGGTAACGTTGTTTAGCAGCTACGACCTGCTGAGCAAGGAAGTCAACTTCACGCCGCGCCTTTTCTGTACGATAGGTGGTTACATAGTCTGTCAAATAATCCAGCGACAACCCTGCGACACTGGAAGAGACCAATGGGTCTGGCATGGTGGAACTGATAATTAAAACTCCTGACTTCTTATCGTACGAAGCCGACACATATTCTTTTAAATCTCTCGCCATGGCTTCTTGGGCTTTGGTTATTTGCAAAGCGCCATTAGTGTGAGCAGCCCTAGTCAGAAGTGAATCAGAATCGTCGTTTCTACCCAGTGGTAACCAATTAAGTAAGCCTGGTTTTTGATGCTGTTGCCAAAAGCTCTCGAAGGATTGAGCCTGTTTTGCGCCTTTGGTATACACAGGTTTCCTAAAGAGTGACAAGGCAAATGGGATGCTTTGTATAACGTTAGGATATAGTTCAGGCCGAATGGCATCTGAGCCTCCCGGCATATTATTTACATCAATACCGGCCAGACCAGCCAAAGAGCTGAGGTTACTAAGATTTGCACTCGTTTTGTTCTGTAACTCAGGTAGTACAGTAATTTGTGAAGTATACTGGTTTGGCAGAGAAAAAGCGTATAAGGCTCCTATCATAGCACCTAGACAGGAGCCTATAAGCATGAATCTCCGACTTTTCTTCAAGAAAGTTACGATGTCACTCAACCTGATTTCGATAGTGCCGTCGTCTATTTGGCTGCTAGTCTGGTCTTTTTCAGTAATAGACATAGTGTTATCAGCGCAGAAAGTTTAACACGGCTAAGACAAGGGAACCCGTTACAGATAGAATTGTAACCCGTTCAATGGTACTTAAACGATTATTATCCAAAGGTTTAAACGGTACTACGATCATTGACCCAGGTTGAATGGCCGGATACCTTTTTAAACCAATAAACCGTTTTGTTCGGTCTTTTCGCCCATTCGGATAGACAACGTAAGAACGACCAACTCGTGCATTTTCAGTGTAACCGCCAGATAATGATACGTAGTCTTTTAATGATAAACCTGCTTCGTAACTCACCGTCGACGGGTTGAGCACAGCGCCTTGAATTTGGACCACATCTGAACGACGTGGGATATATAACGTATCTCGGTCTTGCAGAAGGAGGTTGCCTTCACTCGAGGGATTGTCTATAACGGCCCGGATATCGGTGCCGACTACCTGACTATTCCGTTTCAACTGCGATCCGGGTAAATAAGCGTCTGGTTTTAAACCGCCCGTACGTGCAATGAGATCACTGATCCGTTCTGTCTGGTTCAATATCGCATAGGTCCCTGAATGCAGGACTTCACCCAAGACCACAACCTGTTGCTGGTTGCCGTAATAGGGCTGGGTACGTACATAGACGATGTCGAAGGGCTGAAGGACAAAGCGAGCGTCGTCAGGATTAAGGCTAAGTGCTCTGTCGAGCGCAAAACGGTAAATTACCGTGTTGTCTTGCTCTGACGTAGAATCGCTGCGAATACGGCGGGCTATTTCTAATCGGTTGGCGGTAGCTCCTTCCTGAAAACCCCCGGCTAAGGTGATCAGATCCGACACCGTCATGTTGTCGGCAAAGTTGAATGTATCAGGCTTATTTACGGCTCCTTTAATAGACACGTAATAGGGCTCACGCAGGTTGCGAATGGATTGAATAACGACACTATCCTGGCGTTGCAGTGGGATGTCAGCAATTTCCTTGCGAAGCAGTCTGGCAACATCGAATGTCAGATTCTCGATGTCGGTATTCTCTTTTTCCCGAAAGATGTTGGCTCGGGTAGTAAAGGCGTCCTTGCGTAAGCCATCTGCCCGTCGGATCAGCTCGCCAACCGTTGTCAATCCATTCCCTAAGGCGTAATCCCCAGGGCGCATAACGGCTCCCATGATCTGGACACGGTTTTCATAGCGGTCCAGGATACGGCCAATGGTATAGCGATCGCCCCGTTGCGGTACAAACTGAGCAAAGTCGTCGGGAGTTATGGTAAGGACTTTTCGTTCGCGTGACGTATTCCGACGAACTGAAACCGATGCGGTATACGCTTCCTCATTGAAGCCACCTGCAAAGCCAAGTAAAGTCTGAAACGTTTCGCCAGGTAGTAATTCAAACAGATAAGGGCGACGTACTTCTCCCTGTACATCAACGCGGGTCTGGTACTCGGCTACCCGGATTACGTCCTGGTCCTGGAGCCGAATATTATCGCGTTGGTCGGCACGGAGCAGGAAATCATACAGATCAATGGTGCGAATGATTCTGTTGCCCCTGATGACCTGAATACGACGGAACGAGCCTGTCTCAGGATTTGGGCCTCCCGCCAGATAAAGTGCGTTGAAAGCTGACCCTAACGAAGAAATCGTATACGTACCTGGCCTCACGACCTCACCCACCAGCGTAACCCGAATGCTTCGGATCTTACCTACCGAAGCTGTTGCATACGTGCCGCTGCCTGCCGTTCCCAGGCCCTGGAAACCACCCTGCCGTAGCCGGGCGATGATGCGTTGCTCGGCTTGTTCGACGGTCAAGCCACTGACAATGACCGGAGCCAGGTTGGGAATTTTGACGGTGCCCTCGGGAGTAACCCGAAGACGGAAGTTGTCTGATGACGCACCATATACATCAAGAAGTATCTCATCATCAGGACCAACTACGTAGTTTCGGGGCGTCGCTATCCGAATATCGGGCTCGAAGGAAAGGCTGGCATTCTGGAAGAGCGACGCCCCAAATACGCGACTACGTACTTGGGATGAATCGAGGCGAGGCAAGCCCAGGGAGTCGAGCCTACGGCGTGATAAGCCATTGGGTAGCGAACGAACAATACTGGTATCAACATCGCCACTGTTCTGGTAGGTACGTGGTGCCCGGCCGCGAATCTGTGCGATGCGACGGCGCATCTTGGCAATATCATCCAGCGTGTATCCCTGCGACATGGCAGCCTGTTCGATCTGGAGCTCACTTAAACCGCTGGATTGCGCCCGGCGGTAAAACTCCTGAACCTGCTCGTCAGATAGTTGATCAACTCGTGATTGGGCCAGTGCCGTAAAGGTCAGTACAGCCAGCAACAGGCTACAGACGGTCCTGAAAAAATAGCTAAAACGGAAAGAAGCGTGTAGTATCAAGTGAGTTACGGACATGACAAAGGGTCAATGACCAGAATTAGACTACAAATCTACTACGGTTTTGATAAAAGTAAGGACCCAACTGATGGAGTGGCTGTCATCTTAGCAGTTGCTGGCCGAACTGTGACCTGTCTTGTACGGCAAAACTAGTTTACCGGGATAAGCTGGGGATGGACTTGATTCATGGCAGCATCGACCATCATACGGGCAACTTCTTCCATCGTATGCCTGGCTGACCATCCCAGCTTCAACTTCGCTTTTGCCGGATAGGCATGTCCTTCGGCGATGTCGGTGGGTCGAAACAACTGAGGGTCAGAGACAACATGTTCCTCATAGTGAAGTCCAGCCTGATCAAAAACGGTAGCGATGAAATCTTTCAGGGTATGCGTTTTCCCGGTGGCGATTACGTAATCATCGGCCACATCGCGCTGTAACATCAACCACATGGCTTCCACGTAGTCGGGGGCCCAGCCCCAGTCACGGGCAATATCAATGTTGCCCAGAGTTAACTTTTCAGCACTTCCCTTCGCTATTCGGCAGGCTGTCGACACGATTTTCTGGGTAACGAATCGTTCGGGCCGCAATGGAGATTCATGGTTGAACAAAATGCCTGTACTGGCATGGAGCGCATACGCTTCCCGGTAGTTGGCTACTTGCCAGAAAGCGGCGGCTTTAGCTACGCCGTATGGACTACGGGGCCGAAAAGGCGTGTTCTCGTCGGCCGACAACGTACCTGTGTCGCCAAAACATTCGCTGGAGCCTGCATTGTACAGGCGAATGGGCTGATTGGTGAATCGAATCGATTCAAGCAGATTTAAAGTGCCAATACTGATACTCTCCAACGTTTCAACAGGTTGTTCAAACGATAAGCCGACTGAACTCTGACCGGCCAGGTTATAAACCTCGTCGGGTTTTACTTTTTGTAGAGTCTGCAAAACACTCCGGAAATCATTGATACTTACCGAGACAAGGTTTACCGAGTTCCGAAGACCCAGCCGTTCCAGGTTTCGGAATGACGACATTTGGGCATCGCGTGATCCACCATAGACAGTGTATCCCTTTTCTAAAAGTAGTTTAGCCAGATAAGCTCCATCTTGTCCCGAGACGCCGCAAATGAGGGCTGTTTTCATAAGTAACGGTATTATTGGGCAAAAATATGCCGTTATGAACAGGAATGACTGACAGCACCTTATTGGCTTTGTATTGGCGTTCTCAACGGGGCGTCGTAAATTTACGACATGATTACGCGCAAGCATTCTTTTTTAGTGCATCATCGGTCTATTTGCTTAGGCAGATAGATGGCGCTATGTCTTGTGGTTAGTACCAATTGACTCACGAATAGACCAGCCCGCCTCTGTCAGGAGCCGGGCATTTTTTATGCATACCGTAATTATTAAATACAATGCGGGGAATGTACAGTCGGTGATGTACGCCCTCGACAGGATTGGGGCCAGCTACGAATTGACGGATGACGAAGCTACCATACGAGCGGCCGATAAGGTTATTTTCCCCGGTGTAGGTGAGGCAAGTACCGCCATGACGTACCTGCGCGAACGGGGACTTGATAAGCTGATCCCAAGCCTGACCCAGCCTGTGTTGGGTACGTGCGTTGGTATGCAGTTGATGTGCCGGTATTCAGAGGAGAACGACACGACCTGTATGGGAATCTTCGATATCGACGTGCGCCGGTTTCCTGCGTCGGCGGGTAAAGTGCCTCATACCGGCTGGAATAATATCCATAGTCTGCGTGGCCCGCTCACCGAAGGGCTTGCCGGATTGTCTGTTGATCCGTATGTCTACTTTGTGCATAGTTACGCCGCCGATGTTTGCCCCGATACAACCGCTATCTGTGAGTATGGCCGACCATTCAGTGCTATGCTCCAGAAAAATAATTTCTATGCCGCCCAGTTCCACGCCGAGATAAGCGGTAATGTAGGTCAGCGCATTCTCGAGAATTTTTTAATGATCTAATAAAAGCACAGCGGCGCCAAGCACACCGAGTGTTAACGGTTAACACCTCATCCGGCTGTGTTCACTGCGCCGCCGTGTTTCATACACTATGCACATTATCCCTGCCATTGATTTAATAGATGGGAAAGCTGTTCGGTTGACCCAGGGCGATTATGCCCAGAAGAAAGAATACAATGCCCGTCCGCTGGAAGTGGCGCAGCAGTTTGAAGATGCTGGCCTGACCCGGCTGCACCTGGTCGACCTCGACGGCGCGAAAGAAAAGCGGATCATCAACCATAAGGTGTTGGAGCTTATTGCCACAAAAACCAGCCTGCATGTCGATTTTGGGGGTGGTGTGCAATCCGATGATGATCTGCGAATTGCGTTTGAATGCGGCGCGAAACAGGTTACGGGTGGCAGCATTGCGGTGAAGAACCCTGACCTGTTTGAACGCTGGCTGTCACGGTTCGGCGCTGACGTACTGATTCTGGGCGCCGACGCCAAAAATGAGAAGATCGCCGTTGGGGGCTGGGAGGAAGCAACCACGATCTGGGTCTACGATTTTGTGGATAACTGGGTGGATAAGGGGATAACGCACATGATCAGCACCGATGTGGCTAAGGATGGGCTGTTGCAGGGGCCATCGTTTGATCTTTACCGCAATCTCCAGGAACGGGCACCAACGCTGAACATCGTGGCTAGCGGCGGGGTAAGTAACATGGGCGATATTGAGAAACTGGCTGAGATGAAGCTCTTCGGCGTTATTGTTGGCAAAGCGATCTACGAAGGCCGGGTGACACTGAAAGAACTGTCGATCATCAATGAACAGTGAGCTAACCATCAGCACGGACAAGGCCCGGCTCGACGTACCGCTGATTCACCGTTTTCTGAGTCAGGAATCCTATTGGGCAGCGAATATTCCGATCGATCTTGTGCAGCGGTCTATCGATAACTCACTCTGCTTTGGCGTGTATGAGGGCGAGGGGCAGATTGGTTTTGCGCGGGTGATCACCGACCAGACTACGTTTGCTTACCTGGCCGATGTATTTGTGCTTCCCGCGTACCGGGGACGCGGTATTGCGAAACAGCTGGTGGCGACTATTTCTGCCTGGCCAACGCTACAGGGGCTGCGTCGCTGGGTGTTGGCTACCCGCGACGCTCACACGCTTTACGCTCAATTCGGTTTTACCGCCTTAGACCAACCTGATCTGTTTATGCAGCGGAAACGGGAAAACCCTTATCAGCCATGCTAACCAAACGCATTATCCCCTGTCTCGACATCAAAGATGGGCGTACCGTAAAAGGAACCAACTTTGTCGACCTGCGTGATGCTGGTGATCCGGTTGAGCTGGGCGCCATCTATGCCGCCCAGGGGGCCGACGAGCTGGTCTTTCTGGATATTACAGCCACGGTTGATGAACGGAAGACGCTGCTCGATCTGGTTCGGCGCGTGGCCCATGCCGTGAATATTCCGTTTACGGTAGGGGGCGGTATCTCGTCGATAGCGGATGTGTCTGCTTTGCTGAATGCGGGTGCCGACAAGGTATCAATCAACTCAGCGGCGGTGCGCAGGCCCGAGCTGATCGATGAGCTAGCCCTTGAATTTGGCAGTCAGTGCGTTGTGGTCGCCATCGACACCAGGTACGTCGACGGATCACACATTGTGCACACGCATGGGGGGCGTCGGCCTACTGACCTGGGTACGTTGGCCTGGGCGCGGGAGGTAGAGCAACGTGGCGCCGGCGAAATTTTACTGACCTCTATGGATACCGACGGCACTAAAGCAGGGTTCGCTCTGGAACTGACAGCCGCCGTGTCGGGGGCGGCGAATATTCCGGTGATTGCTTCAGGTGGAGCTGGCACGATGGAACACTTCACGGAGGTATTCACCGCAGGAAAAGCCGATGCCGGACTGGCAGCCAGTATATTCCATTTCAAAGAAATTGACATTCCCGATCTAAAGACGTACCTGCATCAAAAGGGTATTTCAATGCGGTTGACAACTTAACAACCTGTAACACCCCGTGTTGCAGCCTCTTTTCTACACGACTATGACTATCAATTTCGATAAATCGCCCGATGGGCTGGTGCCTGCTGTTATTCAGGATGCTGAAACAGGCAAGGTGCTGATGCTGGGCTATATGAACGAGGAGGCCTATCGGAAAACGGAAGCCGAAGGGATGGTCACGTTCTTTAGCCGCAGCAAGCAACGCCTCTGGACCAAGGGGGAGACGTCCAGCAATTTCTTGCATGTGAAACAGATACTCGTTGACTGCGATGGCGACACGCTGCTGATCAAAGCCAGCCCCGATGGACCAACCTGCCACACCGGCGCCGATACGTGTTTCGAGGAGGTGAATACGGGTAAAGGGCAGTTCCTGAACTATTTGCAGGGAATCATCCACGATCGGCGGGTCAATCCGTCCGATGCGTCGTATACGGCCTCGTTGTTCAAAAAGGGAGTCAACAAGATTGCGCAGAAAGTTGGCGAAGAAGCCGTTGAACTGGTCATTGAAGCCAAAGACAATAATGACGACCTGTTTCGGGGCGAAGCCGCTGATCTGCTGTTCCACTTTCTGGTTTTGCTGGAACAGAAAAACATGAACCTGGATGATATTATTGCTGTGCTTCAACAGCGGCACGACAAACAATAGGCCAACGTCTACCGTTTGAGAGCTAATGTTCTGTCTTTCTTTCACACACTAATCCTCAATTAGCTCTCATCATGGGAATCATTATTCGTATCTTAATTAGTGCAGTGGCCGTTTACATCGCCAGTATCTTCGTTCCCGGCATCAGAGTGTCGGGCGGCCCCACTACGTACCTGGTTGTCGCTATTGTACTGGGTCTTTTGAATGCTTTTGTGAAACCCATTCTCACTATTCTGACCATTCCGATCACGATCATTACGCTCGGCCTTTTCCTGATTGTTCTGAACGTCTTGATGGTCTACCTGACGGCCCATCTGGTTAGTGGCTTCGCCGTGAGCGGATTTATCGCCGCCCTGTTGTTTAGCCTCGTTGTCTCAATTGTGACCTGGCTCATCGACACCGTCGTTAACTAGTGTGCACTCGATTTTTTACCAAAAAGGCTCGATCCACGTGGATCGAGCCTTTTTGGTTATAGGTACGTTGCTTCGCGCGTCGGGGACGCCTAATCGAAGGGCCCGACGCGCGAAGCAACGTACCTATCGCGAAAACGCCAGTCGTTGACCGGCTTTATCAGTCTGGAATTGACCATGCTCATATACCAACGTACCTGACACAAACGTGTGGGTGATACGATGGCTGAAGGTTTCGCCCAGCAATGGCGACCAGCCGCACTGATACAGAATAGACTCAGGCGTGACAGTGGTCTGTTGCGTTGGATCGACAAGTACCAGATCGGCCCAGTAGCCTTCGCGAACGTACCCCCGCCGATCGATCTGAAAACAGTCGGCGGGGGCGTGGGCCATTTTCTGTACCACTTTTTCGAGCGACAGTTTTCCCTGCCTGGCTGCCTCCAGCATCAGGAGTAACGGATGTTGTACCAGCGGAAGCCCGGACGGAGCCTGCCAGTAAGGCTGCTGTTTCTCGTCCCAGGTGTGTGGCGCATGGTCGGTGGCAATAATATCGAGACGATCATCGAGCAGGGCTTGCCAGAGTGCGTCGCGATGATGCGGCGCTTTAATAGCCGGATTGCACTTGATCTGGTTGCCGAGCCGCTCGTAATCGTCGGCCGTGAAATGCAGGTGATGCACACACACCTCGGCTGTTATCCGTTTTTCAGCCAGGGGAATATCGTTGCGGAACAGATTTAGCTCGTCGGCAGTCGTCAGGTGCAGCATGTGCAGGCGCGTATGATGCCGTTTGGCCAGCTCAACCGCCATCGACGACGAAATCAGGCAGGCTTCCTCGTTTCGAACCAGCGGGTGAATCCAGGCGGGGGCGTTATCGCCGTATTCAGCCTTGTACCGCTCGGTATTGGCGCGAACGGTGGGTTCGTCTTCGCAGTGGGTAGCAATGAGCATGGGGCATTCCCGGAAGAGCGCATCCAGCGTTTGCTCGTTATCAACGAGCATATTCCCCGTTGAGGAGCCCATAAACACTTTGATGCCGCAAACCGCCGTTGCGTCAGTGCGCAATACCTCGGCCAGATTGTTGTTCGAGGCACCCATGAAGAACGAGTAATTGCCAAAAGCCGTAGCCGCTGCAATGTCGTATTTATCCTGCAGGAGCTGCTGGGTCAGGGCATTCGGTGTGGTGTTGGGCATCTCCATGAACGTGGTGACGCCCCCGGCAACGCCCGCCCGCGATTCGCTGCGTATGGTGGCTTTATGGGTCAGGCCCGGCTCGCGAAAATGCACCTGATCGTCAATGACGCCGGGCAACAGATACTGACCGGCTGCGTCGATAACCTGATCACCAGGCTTGGCAGAGATGGACGTACCTACTTCGGTAATAAAGCCATTCTCGATACGAACGTCGGCCTCTTGTGATCGCCCCTCGTTGATGAGCCGGGCATTAAGAATACGGTATGAAGTCATAGGGGTGAATGGTCCGCGGGTTGAAGGGATTTAAACGGATTGGCGCGAATGGTTTATGGGTCCGCCGATGTGGGGGATGTAAACGGATTGGCGCGGATAGCTGGATTCTACCGGATCTTTAGCCACGGGCAAAGCCAATCCGTTTAATCAAAAATCTGCTTGAACCTGTGAATCCGCTTCAATCAGAGATCCGCGCAAATCGGTTTAATTCCCTTGATCCGCGTACCGTTGCTACCGCAACAGCGCAGCGGCCTCTTTAGCGAAATAGGTCAGAATAACGTCGGCACCGGCGCGTTTGATGGCCATCAACGATTCCATCATGGCGCGTTCGCCATCGAGCCAGCCGTTTTGGGCAGCCGCTTTGATCATGGCATATTCACCACTGACGTTATAGGCGGCGATGGGCAAATGGCTGTTTTGCCGCAACAGGCTGATAATGTCCAGGTAGGCCAGCGCGGGCTTCACCATCAGCATATCGGCGCCTTCGGCCGTGTCGAGTTCAGCTTCGATGAGGGCTTCACGGCGATTGGCGGGGTTCATCTGATACGTCTTCTTATCCCCAAACTTGGGCGCCGAATCCAGCGCATCGCGGAATGGGCCATAGAAAGCCGACGCATACTTGGCGCAGTACGACATGATCGCCACGTTATGAAAACCGGCTTTGTCCAGTTCCTGCCGTAGATAGGCAACCCGCCCATCCATCATATCGGAAGGACCGACAATGTCGGCACCGGCCTGGGCCTGGGCAACGGCCATGCGGCCGAGTACGTCCAGCGTTTCGTCGTTCAGGATATGGCCGTTCTCGACAATGCCATCGTGGCCGTCGGAACTATAGGGGTCCATCGCCACATCGGTCATGACCACCGCCTCGGGATACGTTTCTTTGATGGCGCGTACCGTTTGCAGATACAGCCCGTCGGGGTTATGGCTTTCCGTAGCGTATTTATCCTTTTTTGCTTCCGAAAGGTTCGGAAACAGGTCGAAGGTGGTGATGCCGAGATCAAGGCACCGGCCAATTTCGTCGAGCAGCAGATCCTGCGAGTAGCGATAGATGCCGGGCATCGAGCTTACCTCAGACCGTATTTGCTGCCCTTCCAGAATGAAAACGGGGAATATAAAATCAGAGGCATGCAGGCGCGTTTCCTGCACCATGTCGCGAATGGCGGCCGACTGACGATTGCGGCGGGGACGGCGGATAATGTTCATGGTTAGAAAACTCTTACGCTACCAATTTAAATCCCTCGCCATGTACATTCACGAGCTGCACGGCGGGGTCGTCTTTCAGGTATTTACGGAGCTTCGTAATGTACACATCCATACTCCGGGCATTAAAGTACGAGTCATCGCCCCATACTACCTTGAGCGCGAAACTGCGTCCCAACGGCTGATTCAGGTTTTGGGCCAGCAGTTTAAGCAGTTCTGATTCTTTACTGGTTAGTCGCTGACCAGCTGGGTCGTCATTCCGGAACAGGAGCTGGTGTGGATAGTCGAACCGGAACGTACCTATCTGATACATCGTCGTTTCGGGTTGCGACTCGGCTCCCTGGTAGCGCCGGAGAATAGCCTGAATCCGCAACAGTAACTCCTCCATGTTGAACGGCTTGGTGATATAATCATCGGCCCCCAGCCGCAGCCCCTGAATGGTATCTTCCTGCATGGATTTGGCCGTTAGAAAGATGATGGGTACGTCGCGCCCGTTCATCCGAATTTCCTTGGCCAGCGTGAAGCCATCTTTTTTCGGCATCATCACGTCCAGGATGCAGAGATCATATTGCCCGGCCATGAACTGCTGCAAACCGGCGTTGCCATCGGTGGCGCGGTCAGTGGGGTAGCCTTTCAGTGTCAGGTATTCCTGCGTGAGCTGGCCAAGATTCGGATCGTCTTCAACGAGAAGGATAGAGGGCATAAGGGGAAAGAGTGAATGGCGAAAGAGTGAAGGGGGGAAAGAGCAGCCTCGCAAACTACAACTGCACTATACTCTTTCGCTCTTTCACTCAGTATAAAGTGGTATAATAAGTTGAAATTCACTGCCTTGGCCGGGGGTGCTGGTCACGGTGATCTGGCCCTGATGTTCGTCGACCATTTTCTTTACGTAACTCAGGCCGAGGCCGAAGCCTTTTACATCGTGTCGGTTCCCGGTAGGAACGCGATAAAACGTTTCGAATATCCGGCTGATCTGCTCTTTCGTTAAGCCTAATCCGCTATCAGCCACAGCGATAGCCACAGCCGATCTCCCGTTCGGCAGGGCCGTATTCGACGTGCGAATGCGCAGCGAAAGGTGATCGGGCGAGTACTTGATGGCATTATCGATGAGGTTATATAGCATGTTGGTCAGGTGAATCTCGTCGGCCAGCACAATTTCACTCGTGGCGTCGAACTCCATATCCAGCTCACCCTGCCGCTGTTCAATGGACAGGCTCATGGTGTTCAGCACCTTCTCGATAACGTCGTGCACATTGACCGGGCCCAGCGCCAGTTTTACTTCGCCCTTGTCGAGCAGTGCCATCTGAAGCACTTTTTCCACGTGGGAGCCAAGCCGCTGGTTTTCGTCGCGGATGATGCTGACGTACCTGGAGAGCCGCTCGGTGAGGCCGGGCACTGGCGTGATTGAGCTACCAGCGCCTGCCAATGCTGGCTCCGCGCTGTGTGTCAACTGATCACGAGCCATCTCAACGGCCAGTCCAATGGTCGAAATCGGCGTTTTGAACTCGTGTGTCATGTTGTTGATGAAATCATTCTTGATATCGGCCATCTTCTTCTGCCGCAGAATGGTGTTGATGGCGACATAGAAACAGCCCATGATCACCAGAATCAGAATGGCCGAACCGGCCAGTGTGGCGGTCATCCGGCTGAGGATGAAGGCTCGCTGATCCGGGAAAAACAGGTAGAGGTAATTACCCGTCTCCAGCATATTGTTTGGAAACAGCGCCGCTTTATAGGCCGACTCATCGAACTGCTGCTGAATAGCCGTTCGGGCGGCTACCGGCATGTTGCCCAGCGTAAGGCCGGTAGACGTAAAGAGTAGATCGCCCTGCTGCGGACTGCGAACGGCGTAATCGAACGGAATGCTGATGCCGCGTTCGGTGAGCGCCTGCCGCAGGAGCGTATCCAGCATGAATCGGTTTACCCGTTCGGCCAGCGGCCTGTCGGCCATAAGCACACCCCTGAAAATATCCTTGATGGTCTCTGATTGATCGGTAACAGAAGTGCCGCTTCCAGGCCGATTACTGCCCGCAACTGGAGAAATTGCGGCTCCAGTTGCGGCTTTAGCTGCGTTATTTGTCAGCCCGGTCCGCCGCTGGAATTCACTGCCTTGTTTTGCTAAACCAGCCGCCGGACCGTGGGTACGTTGCGGGTTCGTTCTAGGTCGAGCCAGCGATACCGAATCGGGGATAACCAGCCCGGATGAAGACAGTAACACATCGTTAATGTGGCCCTGCAAAATCTGATCGATCCAGCGGCCAAAACGTTCCTGCTGAATAAGCTGTGCTTCCAGGTCACCGGCCGCTATCAGCTCGTCCTGCTGTTTATAAAACTCATCGACGGTGCGAAGCTGTTCCGGCGTAAGCGACCGCTGAATGGGTTGCAAAGCATCCATCTGAATCGTAACCGTGCCTGGCATACCTTCTTCCAACTGGTGCGACGGAGAGGTAACCAGCGCGGGCTGCCGTTTTCTATAGGGCCGATCTGCCCGGGGCGTAGTTGCCCGGTTATCGACTAGCTGATTGCCTTTGCCAATGGCTTTCAATTGCTGTTGCTGCTGTTGAGCCGCCAGCCGGTGCCGGGCCTGATACTGGATCTCCTGCCGTTCCAGGCTGCGCACAACCTCCTGAAGGGCATCGGTAACTTTATAATCGAACTGCTCTTTCTGTAAATACAGGGCATTGCTGATCCAGTAGAGTTGAAACCCCACTAAACCTAACAGCCCTATGGCCATCGAAAGAACAATCCAGCGAATTTGTTTCGTTGACATTAAATTTAACGGAATCGGTGCAACGCGTTAACGCGGTGACCCGTCTATACAAAGTACGCGTCTATCCCGTTGCGGGTAGATGACTTAACAACTTTTAACAGGCAACAAGACAGGGTTTTATCAAACTGATCAACCCCTCGAAAACTACGCTAACTATGAAAAAAACAGTGAACAACCTGCTCCGGTTCGCGCTGGGTACGTGTCTGACCGGTGGATTGACCGTAACGGCGCTAGCCCAGACACCCGCCCCCGGTACGGGCGAAATGCGGCTGAAAGTGACCGCCCGGAACGGTAACGAACTCCGTGAAATTGAACGTACCTACCGCACCGAAGGCATGACCGATGAAAAGCGCGACGCCATTGTGAATAAACTGATCGACTCGCTCCGAGCCACTCATAAGGGTAAAGACAGCCAGATTTCGGTAACGATCGAAGATGCACGCGGAACCGATCGTATCCGGTTCAATAACCGCAGTGGCGGGAATGATGTTGTTGGCGGCGTATTTGTTAATCCCGATGCGCCTGCCCGCGTGTTTACCATCCCCCGAGCGCCCCGTACGGCTATTACACCACGGGCGCCCCGCACACCACGCGCACCCTTGCCGCCTGGCGCCCGTCTTGCTGACGACGACTTCAAACTGGAAGGAAGCCTGACATTCGACGACGATTCACTGGGGCGTAAACGCACGCGGGTATTTCGTTTCGATCGCCGCAACCTCGATTCGCTGGCTAGAAATATGAAAGAGTTTGGCTATACGTTCGAACGTGAATTTGCGCCCCTGGCCGACCGGCTGTCCCGTTCGCAGGGGCTACAGCGGCTGGATGAGCGGCTGACGATGCCCTTCGAAACCTGGTCGCGAAGCAGCGGAGGTACGCAGGGATCGACCATTCGTGGCCTGGAAGCGTATCCCAGCAATCCGGATAAGTTTATGCTGAACGTTCGGTTTACCGCTCCCGGCAAAGGCGATGCGTTTATTGTGGTGACCAACCCCAAAGGCAAAGAAGTAGCCCGGCGCGAGCTGAAAGATTTCTCCGGTGAATTTGTTGGTCAGGTCGATCTGGGTCGCAAAGCCGAAGGGGTTTTCTTCGTCACTGTTACCCAGAACGATGATGGTGCCGTTCGCCGTGTGGTGTTGAAAAAAGACGAAGCCACCACGAAATAAAAAAGTGTTCTGTTTACAGTTTGCTGTCTTCTGTTGCGCTGCTTAGCAGCACTTGGTTGCTTTGGTAGCGCAACAGAAGACCTTTGGGCTGGTGCTTAAAAGTCAAACCCCGGCAACGTACCTGAGACGTTGCCGGGGTTTGACTTTTAAGCACCAGTAGGGTATTGCCGACGCGTCTAGAATGTAGAGCCGCAAAACATCTTGCGGCTCTACGGTAGAGGCCATTTTACCGCTGAAAAATCGGTTTGTAATAAAACGTCTCGCGGGTAAGCTGCGCCAGGCTAATTGATTGACGTAGACAGCCAATGGCGAGTAGTAGAATGAGTGCCATTCTACATGTAATTGGGGCCGTATAGGTAGGGAAATCGTATAAATTAATCAGGATATTGACTGTGTTGATTGGCCATGCACCGTTATCGCTAATGTATTTCCAGACGAGCTTCTTACGGGTATCATTCTGCCAGTAGTAAGGAATCCAGGCTGACAGGACTACGAAGACAGGCGATAAACACAGGGCTATGGTCATGGTTTTGAGGTAGTTAGCAGGCAAGGTCAAATACAAATTCACCAATAACGTACCTACCAGCAAAGTCGTTACTACCGTTGGCCAGCGGCAATAGCTTTTGACAATGCGCCAGTAGCGTGCCTTGATTTGCTTCTTTGTTTCTATCTCATACTTTACCTGGATCCGTCGTATTCCTTCGCCGTTGCCCATCGCCAGAAAAGCGTCGGTGCTGGCCTCGTAGAAAGACAGGCCGGTAGCCATTTTCTCTTCGGTCAGCGTGGCGTAGTGGTCCAGCAGTTCGTCGGCCAGGTGATCGTATCTGATATCAGCCAGCGAAGTTAGGTCATGGCGTAGGTCGGCGAGTTGTTGGTTGGTAAGGGGCATGACTCAACGGGCTGGTTTCAGGTTCAGGATCGTGTTCAGGTTGTCTATGAATGAGCGGAGTTCGGACACGCGGCTCACGGTTTGCAGACGGCCGGTTTTGGTCAGGGAATAATATTTCCGCGCCCGTCCGGCAACGACCTCGGTTTCGGCGGTGAGCAACCCTTCGGCTTCCAGCTTGTGCAGCGATGGATACAGGGAGCCTTCGGTCAGTACCATCTCGCCGGCCGTCATGGCCTTTACCTGCTGGGTGATCTCATAGCCATACATGCGCTCCCGGCCTGCCAGCAACGTCAGGATGATCACCGGGAGGCTTCCCTTCAGGACGTGTTGCGTAGTGCTGTTCATCCGTGCAAGTATATAGGAAGATTAAATACTATAGAATCTTAGGTATTGAAAAAAGTAGCGGTTCCTTAACTTCGCAGCATAACCTCAATAATTAGTCACGTATACATGGGTTCAGCGCAGTATTTAGGGATCGACGTGGGCGGCACGAACGTTAAAATGGGCGTAGTTGACGCTAAAACGGGTAAAATCACCAATTTCTATAGCCACGATACCGATAGCTGGCGGCAGTCGGGACACTTCATGGAACAGTTTGCCGACGCGATTGCCGTTGAACTGTATGCCAATAAGGAAGTGAAAAAGGTAGGCATCGGGTTGCCCGGTATGATTAACCGTGAGCGCACCACGCCGCTCGAAATCACGGCGATTCCAGAGCTGAACGGCGTCCCGATGGTCGACATCCTGAACAAACGCTTTCCCGATGTAGAATTTTTCCTGGAAAATGACGCCAATGCGGCGGCCCTCGGCGAATTTTATTTTGTGGAGGACATGAATGATGAAAATTACATCTTTATCACCCTGGGAACAGGCGTAGGCGGTGCAGCGATCATCAACAAAAAGGTGTTTGTCGGTGGCGATGGCAACGCCATGGAGCCAGGTCATATTCCCTCGCGGAACGGCAAAGTGCTGGAGCGCAATATCGGCAAAAAAGAACTGCTCGACCTGGCCAACGAGCGCCGGTCTGCCTTCAAAGGGCAAACTACGCTACCCGATGATGGCAGTATCTCAACGACGGGTCTGGTAGCTGCCGCCGCAGAAGGCGATAAACTGGCGCTGGCCGTCTGGACAGAGGTAGGCGAAATGCTGGGCGAGGGCCTGGTATCGCTGATTCGGATTCTCGACATCAAGCAGATTCTGATTGGCGGCGGCTTATCGGCCTCGTTCGACTACATCATGCCTGCCGTTCAGAAAGAACTCGACTATTGGCTAACACCCTACTACAAAGAAGGACTGACCATTAATAAAGCCACGCTCGGCAACGACGCCGGCCTGCTCGGAGCCGCATCGCTCTGCTTTTAGTGAAAGAGTGAATGGCGACAGAGTAAAAGAGCGGTGCTTCTGCACCAGTTGGTACGAGGCACCGCTCTTTTACTCTGTCGCCATTCACTCTTTCACCCCTCCGCTACTTGAGTGATTGCATATCAATCACGTACCTGAAGCGCACTTCTTCCTTTTGCATCTTGTCGAAGGCATCATTGATGTCCTGCATCTGAATCAGCTCCACGTCGGGCATAATGTTGTGTTCGGCGCAAAAATCGAGCACTTCCTGTGTCTCTTTGATACCGCCGATCAGTGACCCGCCGATCGACCGGCGATGAGTGGCTACCTGCATGTTATTGACGGGCTCTTTGTAGGGTCCCAGCAGGCCCACGGTGACCAGGTTGCCGTCGCGTTTCAGCAGGTTAACGTATGGATTGACATCGAAAGCGTCAGGAATAGTCACCAGTATCAAGTCGAAAGAGAGTTCTGCGGCCGTCATGGCCTGGTCATCGGCAGAAACAAGTACGGCATCGGCACCGAGTGCTTCCGCATCTGCGCGTTTCTCTTCCCGGCGCGTAACGGCCGTTACGGTAGCGCCCATCGCCTTAGCCAGTTTCACCGCCATGTGCCCCAAACCCCCAATGCCTACGATCGCCACCGACTGGCCGGGTTGTACATGCCAATGGCGTAAGGGTGAATAGGTGGTGATACCCGCACATAGGATCGGAGCTACCCGTTGTATGTCCAGCGAATCGGGAATCGACAGCACGAATGCTTCTTTTACGGTAATGTAGGTCGAGTAGCCGCCGAATGTGTTGTAACCGCTGCCGTCGGGCTTCATTGGGCCGTTATAGGTAGCCGTAAAGCTGACAGGCCCTTCACAGTACTGCTCTAGTCCGTCATGGCAGGAGTTGCACTGACCGCATGAATCGATCATGCACCCTACACCAACGGTATCCCCCTCTTTGAATTTCGCGACGGCTGATCCCGCCTGCACTACCTGGCCAATTATTTCGTGGCCAGGTACACAAGGCCAGAGTGTGTTGCCCCAGTCGTTCTTGATCTGGTGCAGGTCTGAATGGCAAACGCCACAATACAGAATCTCGATGAGTACTTCGTCGGCTTTTGGTGCCTCCCGTTCGATTTCCATCACCGAGAGGGCATTCAACGAATTGATAAGGGAACGAGAGGTTCCAAACGCTTTGACTTTTGCTAAATCCATGTTGTTGAGCCATTACTGTTTATACGCTCACCAACCTAGTAAATTAGTAGATTGTTTGAGGCTGTGTTGCGGCGGTGACCCGCTCATTACAGCACATTTACCTCCGGGTTGATAGTAATGCCAAATTTATCGAGCACGGATGCCTGTACCTGCTGCGCCAGGGCCAGAATGTCGCTGCCCGTTGCCCGCCCGTAGTTGACCAGGACAAGTGCCTGTTTCGCATGAACGCCAGCATCACCCTGTCGGTATCCTTTCCAGCCCGCCTGCTCAATGAGCCACCCTGCTGGCACCTTCACCAGGTTGGTGCCTGTGGGATAGCCGGGGAGGGTTGGGTACGTGGCCTTTAGCTGATCAAACTGGGCCACAGGAATTTCGGGATTCTTGAAAAAACTGCCCGCATTGCCAATCTCGGCCGGATCGGGAAGTTTACTGCGCCTGATCTGAATGACCGCATCACTCACGGCCCGAATGCTCATTGTGTCATCGGTGATCCCCATGTCGGTAAGCGTCTCGCTGATGGCACCGTAGCGGGTATGAAACGTAGGTGTTTTGTCGAGTCGGAAGGTGACCAATGTAATGATGTACTGGCCTTTCAAGTCATGTTTAAAAACGCTTTCGCGGTAACCAAACCGACAATCGGCGTGATTGAACCGGCGCTTCTCACCAGTGCCCACATGAACGGCTTCCAGGTGGTCGAAGATCTGTTCGATCTCGACGCCGTAGGCACCAATATTCTGCATGGGTGCCGCCCCTACAGTGCCCGGTATCAACGACAGGTTCTCCATACCAGCATAGTTGTTGGCTACGCAGTACATAACAAGCTCGTGCCAGATTACGCCTGCTCCTGCCTGCACGTACACATGGAGATCATCTTCACGGACAACCTCGATACCACCGATCGTGAGGCGAATGACTAGACCGGCAAACTCCTGAGTGAGCAGCAGGTTACTGCCACCGCCTAAAACCAACAGGGGCAGTTCATTGAATTCGGTCAGCTGAAAGAGGGTGGTGAGGTCGGTCTCAGAGGCGATGTCAGCGAAATAATTGGCCTGGGCCTCGATGCCGAAGGTGGTATAAGGCCGTAGCGAGACGCCACGTTGTACGGTCAGCATAGGTAATAAAATGATCACCCCAAAAGTAGTAGTTTTGCAACCAGTAAGGTCCTTAAAGGTTGCTTAATCTCGTTTACCCCACCGCCTATGATGCGTTTACTAGGAAAATGGCCCGTCTTCGGAGTCACCGCGTTGGTGGCCTGGTCTTGTGCCCGTACGCCGGTCACTACCGGGAACCGCACAACCACCGGCAGCTACAACGAGTACTCGGAAGACTTGTCGGCTACCCGCCCTGTGTTTGTTCCGCCAACGAATAAGCCTGCGTCACCTGCTCCGGCCACGTTACCGCCCGGACGGGTCGTAGACACGCCAAAGCGATCCGGCGGTCAGGTCCTGCCAGCCGAGGCGTTGCACGTGAACAAACGCCTTGATGCCATTCTGGATACCATGGCGGTACAAAACCGCCGGGTACGTTATGCCCCTGGCTATCGCGTGCAGGTTTACGTGGGCAACGAACGCGCTGCCGCCGATGCCGCCAAGCTGCAGTTATATCAATTATTTCCTGAATTGAGTGCCTACATGAGTTACCAACAGCCAACGTATCGTCTGAAGGTTGGCGACTTTATGAAAAAGATGGACGCTGAACGATATTTCAGTAAATTGAGGGCTGTCTTCGTTTCTGCCCAGTTACAGCCTGATAAAGTGGACGTTCGGCGGGGCCTGTTGATAAAATAAATGCAAAAAAATGGCCCTCCTATTGTAATTTTACAGGGTTATACACGAAATTTTACAAATTCTTAGAATAATTATAATCGCATGAAAAAAGCGTTGATTACCGGCATAACGGGGCAGGATGGAGCGTATTTAGCCGAATTGCTGCTCGAAAAAGGGTATGAAGTGCATGGCATCAAACGCCGGAGTTCGCTCTTCAATACGCAGCGGATCGATCACATGTATGAAGATCCACACGAAACGCATGTTCGGTTTAAACTCCATTACGGCGATCTGTCTGACTCAACGAACATCATCCGAATCATTCAGGAAATTCAGCCCGACGAGATCTATAACCTCGGCGCTATGTCGCACGTGCGGGTGAGTTTCGACGAACCTGAATACACGGCTCAGGTAGACGGTATCGGTACACTCCGCATTCTGGAAGCAGTACGCTTGCTGGGCCTGACCGAAAAAACGCGTATTTACCAGGCGTCCACGTCTGAGCTGTATGGCGGTGTCCAAGGCCACGCACAGTCTGAAACCACGCCTTTTTATCCGCGCTCACCTTATGCCGTTGCCAAACTGTACGGCTACTGGATCACGGTGAACTACCGCGAAGCCTACAACATGTATGCCTGCAACGGTATTCTGTTCAACCACGAATCGCCGCTACGGGGCGAAACCTTCGTGACGCGTAAGATCACCCGCGCTGTTGCCCGTATTGGTCTGGGTTTACAGGATAAAGTGTTCATGGGTAACATTGATTCCCTGCGCGACTGGGGCCATGCCAAAGATTATGTCGAGGCGATGTACCTGATTCTGCAACAGGAAATGCCCGAAGATTTCGTGATCGCGACGGGCGTGACCACCACCGTACGTGATTTCATCAAAATGGCCTTCCAGGAAATCGGCGTTGAGCTGGAATTCCGGGGCGAAGGTGTTGATGAGAAAGCCTACGTGGCCAGCGCCAGCAACCCTGATTTCCCGGTTGAGGTAGGTAAAGAAGTCATGGCGATCGATCCCCGTTATTTCCGTCCTACCGAAGTTGACCTGCTGTTGGGCGATCCAACCAAGGCGATGACGAAACTGAACTGGACACCGAAATACGATCTGCCAGCGCTCGTAAAAGATATGATGCAGGCTGATATTTCTCTCTTCCAGCGCGATCAGTTACTCGCCAAGAGCGGTCACCAGGTGCTGAACTATTACGAATAGAATTCGGAAGGATTATACCAAAAAGGGCTTCTCCTAAGCAGGAGGAGCCCTTTTTTATGCCGATGCGCCTGGGTACGTTCGCTGGCTTTTAAATCTGGTGTATTCGAGGCGGGAGGATGAAAAAGGGCGCCGCCGGTTTCCCGGCGGCGCCCTTTTTACTGTACAACAGCGCCAACTCGTGCCTGTTGATTTTATTGCTTACACAGGCACCGCGTAGTAGATCATGCGTGAACTGTTAGGGTACATGCCGATGAGCAGCAGCCCTTCACCTTCTTTCACATTGCCCACAATCGTTTCCAGGTCTTTTACTGTCTTCACGTTTTTGCCATTGGCTTTTACAATGATAAAGCCTTCTTCAATTTCTGTTTCAGCCAGTTTGCCGTCCAGAATTTTGCTGACGCGAACACCACCGCTCACGCCCAGTTGCTGACGCTCTTTATCGCTCAGGTTGGTGAATTCACCACCCAGGGCTTTCATGCCTGCCGTGGCCATTTCTTCTTTCTTGATCACGTCGCGCCCGCCATTCCGGTTGCGGAGTTCAAGTTTCACCTCGCGCTCCGTACCACCCCGGTTGATGGTTACATTGAGCACATCACCCGGACGCCGACGACCAACGACCTCACGCATCTGCGCATCAGAATCGAGTGGCTGGCCTTCCATCTTCACGATCACGTCACCTTTCTGAATACCGGCCGCTTTGGCAGCACCATTATCGGTTACGCTTTCTACGTAGATACCACGGCCCACTTTAGCACCCACTTCCTGTGCCACTTTGCTATCCAGTTCGCGGGGCAGAATGCCTATGTATCCGCGTTGTACATTACCGAATTTAACCAGGTCGGCGGTTACTTTTTTCACCAGCGATACAGGTACCGCGAACCCATAACCACTGTAATAACCTGTTGCCGAGGCAATGGCTGAGTTGATGCCCACCAGTTCGCCGCGCAGGTTCACCAGCGCACCACCTGAGTTACCAGGGTTGATAGCCGCGTCAGTTTGAATGAACGACTCGATCGGCGTATCGACGGGCTTGGCACCAGGCTGCTGGGGTTGCTGGTTACGGCTCAGAATACCGATACCACGGCCTTTTGCACTGACGATACCGGCCGTTACAGTCGATTCCAGGTCAAGGGGATAACCAACGGCTAACACCCATTCACCGAGTTTCAGGCCATCTGAATCACCCAAAGTGATGCTTGGCAGGTTGCTGGCGTCAATTTTAACGACGGCCAGATCAGTGAGCGGGTCGGTGCCGATCACTTTCGCTTTGAAGCTCCGTTTGTCGGTCATGATCACTTCAACCTCGTCGGCGTCCTGCACAACGTGGTTGTTGGTAACGATATACCCGTCTTTCGAGATGATGACACCCGAACCCGACGCCTGCCCCTGCTCACGGCGTGGACGGCTACCGCCCTGCCCCTGGCCACCAAATTCGTCGCCAAAGAATTCGCGGAAGATATCAGGCATTTGTTGCTGACGAACCGTACGGGTCATCGTTGTGCGAATGTGCACGACAGTAGGTGAGGCGGCTTCGGCAGCATAGGCAAAATCGCCGGGAGCGCCGGTGGGGGCATTTCCCGTTAGTGAGGCCAGCCGGGTCAAGGGTGAGCCCGTCGACGATTCGGTAAACACGACGTCCCGCTTGTTGAACCCAAGCAGGTTGTACGCGCCCAGTGTTACGGCACTCGAGAGGAGCGCAATCAACACTAAAACTTTCCAGTTGCTTTTCATGGTATTGGGGTACTGACAGTTGTTTTATGTAGGATTTATGGGCGGCTAAAAGGCTTAGGTTTGGTCGACTCAACCGATGGCCTGATCACCGCTTCTGATGGTATAACGAGGAGTGGCCCGCGAAAAATTCGATTACCGACACCCCCTTAACGATTTTTAACAGCGGATGTTTTTTCCAGTCTCAGGTTCCACGTTTCAGGTTTCAAGTGCGCTGCTCAATTGGTGTCTGGTAGGTAAGCAGCGCACTTGAAACCTGAAACGTGGAACATGAGACTCATTTCCTGAAACTATCCTTCCAAATATAATTTCCAATACTGTTTCGCTGTATTTTCCCAGCGGAACCGGTTCGCCTGCCACTGAAGACGCTGGCTTTTAAGCGGGTCGTCGTAATAATCGCGCATCCCGGCCCGGAGCGTCTCCACCACGGCCTCTGGATCAAACGAATCGAAATAATAGGCTTCGCGCCCGCCAATCTCAGGTAAACTGGTGAGGCGCGACAGAAAAACAGGCTTGCCAACGCTCATCGCCTCAACTACGGGCAGGCCGAAGCCTTCGCTGAGCGAAGGAAACAGAAAGGCTTCACACTGATCATACAACCACGATTTAGCCACTTCATCAACGGGCCCGGTTTGTAGTACGTTCGTTAGTTCGAGTTCATTGACCTGACTGGCCAGGTGTTTGGCATAGGGGTGGTCATTCCGCCCTGCCAACACGAGTAAATAATCGGGAAAGGCTTGTGCCAGCGCCAGCAGCACCTGAACGTTCTTTTTGGGATGCAGCACACCCAGGTACAGGAAGAACGGCCTATCGAGGCTGGTCAGTGAAGCGGGAGACTCGCTGGGCGCAGCGGGCAGGCCAGAGACGCCAATGTAAACGGTTTGTAAGGATGTTGTCTCAGGTACGTTCAGGTACTCGCGTACGACCGTTCCGGTATAATCTGAGATTGTTGTCAGCACCTGTGCCCGATCAATACGGCGTTGAACGGCGGCGAGCTTCCGCTTCTTTTTGGCGTCTGAATAATCGGCACGTTCCAGGAAATTGAGGTCGTTGATCGTCAGGATCAGCTTGCCAGGGCGTTGAGCAGGCCAGTAGGCCCCGTCCTGATGTAGATTGTGCCACACATCGAACTGGCCGGGGCTGTAGAGTTTGTACCGCCAGCTGGCTTCCCGATACTGCAACGTACCTGATGGCACCCCAAACACACCTGTTTGGCCCGGTGGCACCAGAAAGGTCAGTGACGTACCTGCGGGCTGTTGCCGAACCAATTCCTGCCCCACATGCAGACAGGTTTGTCCCAGCCCGCTATTCAGGTCACGAATCCGTTCGGTATCGACAAAAATATGAGTCAAGAGAAAAATGAATTAAGGCTGAGAATGGAGAACAAACTGCTTTTCTTTCTGATTGACACGTATTTCATCGATATAACCCTTATCGACTAATCCCTGTAAATCGGTCCGAGCCGTCTGATTTGACGTACCCAGTACTAGTTCTACTTCTTTAACAGACAATATGCGGCTTGGTTCGGCCTGCAACCAGCTTACTACTGTTGCCTGTCTCGACGATAGGTTCCATGTTAGTTGTAACTGGCTGACTGGCTGTTTTTCAGTAACTTTCCGGTCTATATACGCTTTCAGCTCATCATAAGCCCGCCGCATAGCCTTGACCTGATAGTTAACAAAATAGCCAAGGTCATTACCGTCAACTTCAGTATACTGATAGGCTTTATAGTGTTGGTTACGAGACTGCATGATAACCCCTGAGATAGACAGGTACCCGGTGAGCCAATACCCGCGTTTCAACAAGTACCAATAAAACAAAGCGCGGGCTGTGCGACCGTTGCCGTCTGTGAACGGATGAAAATAACCAATGAGGAAATGAACGATACTTGCCTTCACAATAGGATGCAGGAAGAAAGTAGGCGTTTCGTCATTAAAAAAGTGGCATAGATCAGCCACAAAATTAGGGAGCGTATAGGAAGGAGGGGTGTGAATTAGCTCCCCATCCGTTGCAGCTACTACATGTATATCGTCGTTTTGCCTGAACGCGCCGCTGTCTTCTGGCTTATCCATCGTGTCAGACGTCATAAGCCTGTGTAGTTCTAGCAACGAGCCTGGTGTGAGTGGACGCTGCTTGTTGGCCACTATATGCTGAATGGTGGTGTAGTTATTCACAATCATCCGCTCCGAATGATTACGGGGTGGGCGCTGCTTGCGCAACATCTCTTTTGCCACCACTCGTGACGTAACTGCTCCCTCAATCTGGCTGGAAGCAATAGATTCTTCCATGATTGATCCAATTAGGTAACGATGCCTGTCTGTATCTGATAGTGTAGATTGACCGCCTAGCGAACCACCCAGATTGAGGTCGAACTCATGGAGCTGGCTATATAGTGCATCAGTAGACGTGAAGGAGAATGAGTCTCCTCCCATTGATAACAGGTGCTTACCTGTTTGTCGATTGAACTTAACGATGTACCATAGTTCTTCTGGCGTAATAACGGCTCGTAGTTCGTTGGGTACTTTGTATTTAACCTTGTCCCAGTAAGCGTAGCTGTATTGATCGACCTAATTAACTCTGCATTACCAACCAACTGGGGGGTAAGGCTGGGGTTATCTACTAATTGTTCAATCAAATCAAGCAGAGGCTTAGGAGCGGGAGGTAGTTCTATCTTCGTCACAGGATCTCCTAACTTTTGCAAAATTAGGAGATCCTGTGACGAAGATAGAACTACGCTTCAAATCGCTTGAAAAGGACCGTTGCGTTATGACCCCCAAAGCCGAAGGTATTGCTCAAGACCGTGTTGACGGTCCTGGCCTGCGCTACGTTGGGCGTCAGGTTGAGGCCCGCCGGTACATTTTCGTCGCGATTGTCGAGGTTAATGGTTGGCGGAATCAGGCCGTGCTGCATGGCCAGAATACCTGCTACCCCTTCAATCGCACCGGCTGCGCCGAGCAGATGACCCGTCATCGACTTGGTAGCACTGATGTTCAGGTTTGTTGGGTTTTCGCCAAAGACCTTCACAATCGCTTTGGCTTCGGATACGTCGCCGATGGGTGTCGACGTAGCGTGAACGTTCAGGTAATCGATGTCGTCGGGTTGCAGGCCAGCCTCACGCAGGGCTTCCCGCATGGCATTGGCCGCGCCCAGCCCTTCCGGGTGGGTGCCTGTCATGTGGTAGGCGTCGGCGGTGGCTCCGGTGCCAACCAGTTCGCAGTAAATTTTGGCGCCGCGTGCTTTGGCGTGTTCGTATTCTTCGAGGATAATGCCGCCGCCCCCTTCCCCTAATACGAAACCGTCGCGGTCGGCATCGAACGGACGGGAAGCACGCTGGGGATCATCGTTGCGCTCAGACAGGGCCTTCATGTTACTGAAACCACCCAGCGCCGAGTCGGTGATAACATATTCAGAACCGCCTGTTACGATGGCATCTGCTTTACCCAGCCGTATGTAGTTGAACGCATCGATCATGGCGTGGGTGCTCGACGCGCAAGCCGAAACAGGGGCAAAGTTGACGCCCATGAAGCCATGCCGAATCGAGATCATACCGGCACCCATGTCGGCAATCATTTTCGGAATGAAGAATGGGCTGAAGCGGGGCACTTTACCGCCGGCGCCATAGCTCAGCACTTCTTCCTGGAAACTATGCAGACCACCAATCCCCGATGCCCAGATAACACCAACCCGCTCCTTGTTGATGCCTTCACTCAGCAAGCCGGCATCGTCAATGGCCTGATCGGCGGTAACGATGGCGTAGTGAACGTACCCGTCCATCTTCCGGGCTTCTTTACGATCGAAATAATTAAGAGGATCAAACCCTTTCACCTCGCAGGCAAAGCGGGTTTTGAACAGGGATGCGTCGAATTTAGTGATGGGTGCGGCTCCGCTGGTGCCCGTGCTCAGGCCTTGCCAGAAGGCTTCGACAGTGTTTCCGATAGGGGTAAGGGCACCCAGGCCCGTCACAACAACTCGTTTCAACTCCATAATAGGGGTATGCTTTTGTGCCGCAAAGATGCTGCGATTCGGGGAATTAGAAAAATAGTTAACGATTGTCGATGGTAGTTGGCCTGCATCGGCAAGAAATTAGTTGATCGGAAACACACCCGCCTATACTACTTATCGTCAACCTTTTACCATTACTCAGGTTATTCTAACGAGACAGGAAAATGTCCTGCTGCGCAGAAGACAAATTCATACACACCAATAATCATAAACATTTACAGTGAATTCATGAACATTAGAGCAATTGTAACGGGGGCGACGGGGATGGTTGGGGAAGGCGTGTTACATGTATGCTTAGAGGATGACCGGGTAATTCAGGTACTTAGTGTTAGTCGTAAGCCATGTGGTATTGTGCATCCTAAATTACAGGAATTGATTGTGCCTGATTTCTTTGACTTATCGGGGGTAGCCGATAAGCTGACCGGTTTTAATGCCTGTTTTTTCTGCCTGGGGGTATCGTCCGTTGGCTTGAATGAAACAACCTATAGCAGGCTTACCCATACGCTGACCATGCACATGGCTACCTTGTTGAGTCAGCGAAATCCTGACATGACATTCTGTTATGTGTCGGGGGCGGGTACCGACAGTACAGAACAGGGAAGTTCGATGTGGGCACGGGTGAAAGGAAGAACCGAAAATGACCTGATGGCCCTGCCATTCAAGCAGGTATTCAATTTCCGGCCTGCCTACATTCACTCTATGCCCGGCATGAAAAACACCAACGGTTATTACAAATACATAAGCTGGCTATATCCCGTTGCGAAACTACTGGTTCCGTCGTTTGTGATCACCCTTCACCAACTGGGCCGGGCGATGATCAACGCGGTTGGTAAAGGGAAACAACGGCGTGTGCTGGAAGTGAACGATATTAAGGCACTGGCCGGGGAAGGGTAAGCGGTGAAACCTGGTTGCCGCCAACGTGCTGATGAGCCAGCCAACGCTTAATTCTTGCGTCTTAACGCTTAATTCTTAAGTCTCCCCCGATATTTGCAGCATGAAGTTACAGAATGACTTAGTGCTCCGGGCTGCACGGGGCGAAGCGGTTGAGCGCACGCCTGTATGGCTGATGCGTCAGGCGGGCCGGATCCTGGCCGAATACCGGACCGTTCGGGAGAAAGCAGGCAGCTTTATTAAGCTGGCAACGACGCCCGAACTAGCCGCCGAAGTGACCGTTCAACCCGTTGATTTACTGGGTGTCGATGCCGCCATCATTTTCTCTGATATCCTGGTCGTTCCTGAAGCGATGGGCTTGCCCTATGAAATGGTAGAGCAACGCGGTCCGGTTTTCCCGCAAACAGTACGTACTGCTGCCGATCTGGCACGGCTGCACGTGGCTGATCCGGAACAGGACCTTGGGTATGTGCTGGAGGCACTCCGAATCACCAAACAGAGGCTGAATGGGCGGGTGCCGCTGCTGGGTTTTGCCGGAGCGCCGTTCACCATTTTCTGTTACATGACAGAAGGGAAAGGGTCGAAAACATTCTCTGTTGCCAAAAAGCTGTTGTACACCGACCCGGCTTTTGCCCACACCCTGCTCCAGCAAATTACCGATAGCACTATCGCCTATTTGAAAGCCCAGGTACGTGCCGGGGCCGATCTGGTGCAGTTATTCGATTCGTGGGCGGGTATTCTGTCTCCCGAGCAGTACAACACCTTCTCATTACCCTATATCAGGCAGATTTGCGATGCCATCAAAGCAGATGCGGAGGTGGGCCATACGCCGATCACCGTGTTTGCCAAAGGGGCTTTCTTCGCCCGTCAGGCGATTGGTCAGCTCAACTGCGACGTGGTTGGCCTTGACTGGAATATGGACATTGCCGAGTCGCGGGCGCTGATTCCCGGTAAAACACTACAGGGGAATCTGGACCCCTGCGTGCTCTACGCCGAACCGGACCAGATTCGGGCGGAGGTGCGCCAGATGCTGACGGCGTTTGGTCCGCAGCGCCATATTGCCAACCTCGGCCACGGTGTTTATCCCGATACCAATCCCGATCATGTACGGGTATTTATTGAGGCGGTGAAGGAATTTTCGGCCTAAAAAAGGGAGCATGATAACCTACCGAACGGCTCAGCTAGCTGATGCAGCCTCGATTGCCCAAGCGCATACCCAAAGCTGGCGACTGGCCTACCGGGGCATTCTCCGCGACGACTATCTGGATGGTGCTATTAGCGACGAACGGGATGCTGTTTGGCAACAGCGGCTTGGCAGCCCGGCGGCTAATCAGCGCGTTCTGATAGCAGAAGAAGCGGGCCGGTTCAGTGGTTTTATCTGCCTGTTTCTCGACGCTGAGCCCCAGTTCGGAACGCTCATCGACAACTTGCACGTGTTACCGACCCTGAAAGGCCGGGGAGTTGGAGCGGGCCTGATGCGCGAAGCAGCCCGGCAGGTGATTCCGCAGGCAACGCAGCCCGGTTTTCATTTGTCGGTGTACGAAGCCAATCGGGCTGCTATTCACTTTTACGAACGCATGGGTGGGGTAAACGTAGGCCGTGAAGTGCATGAAACGCCGGGTGGCGGCGAGGCTGTCAGCCTTCGGTATGCCTGGAAAACGGCGGCCGATCTTCAGGTACGCAAGCTATCGTGGGTACGTTAGCAGAACAGCGAAAGAGCCAATGAGAAGTCCGGCAGTACATCTTCGCCCGATAAGCTGACATCGAACGTAGTGACGACATCAATGGAGCCGTTGGCGCGGTACACTTTTGCCGTTTGCGTTTTTGGGTTGATAAGCCAGCCCAGTCGACATGCATTGGCCATGTATTCGGCCATTTTTTCTTCAGTGGCTTTCTGCGAATCTGTTTCGCTCACCAGTTCAACCAGAAAATCAGGGCAAAGAGGCAGGAATTTTTTGCGTTGCTCTGGCGTAAATGCATTCCGGCGTTCGGCAGTTATCCAGGAAGCGTCAGGGCTACGGACAGCCCCATTAGGTAGACGGAAAGCCGTTGACGAATCATAGACGAAACCCAGCTTTGTTTGCCGGTTCCAAATAACTAATTCAGCGACTAATTCGCTGTTTCGTTCGCCGGTTTCACCACCTGTTTGTCCCATAGATTTTATATCTCCACTTGCATCGCGTTCAAAGTTGAAACTGGCGTTGTCCTGACAGAAGTAATAGAACTCATCATCAGTCATGTGGCGCAACTGCTCGAACACGTCAGCACCTGGCTCAAGCTCGATTGGCAATACAAGAGTGGTCATGGCAAACTGCGTTGTGGTCTGTTTTCAGTAGAAATATACGACGTTCACGGCTGGAATTAAATCGCCAACCGGATGGCCTCGTCAAAGAGCCGGTTCTTATCGATGGGTACTACGCCCACGCTTTCGCAGACGAGGCCGCCGCCCAGGTTCGAGAGTCCGGCAATGCGGAGAGGTGACTGGCGGAGCGCTACGCAACAGGCGGCAATGCTGATCACTGTATCGCCTGCCCCCGACACATCGGAAATCTTCCGAATATGAGCGGGAAGCTTGACCTGTTCGCCGTTGAAATCAATGTACACGCCCCGTTCAGAGAGGGTGATCAAGGTACCCGACAGCTGCATGCGTGTTTTTAACTCATCGACCACGCGGGTTAGCTCGCCCGGCTCATCTACGTTGAAATCAACTTTGAGCCCTTCTTTTAGCTCTTTCAGATTAGGCTTGAACAACGTGGTGTGCTCGTAGTCAAGGAAGTGCCGCTTTTTGGGATCAACCACCGTAGGTACGTTCTGCGCATTGGCAAAGGCGGTGATCTCGGCGATGGCTTCCCGGCTGAGAACCCCTTTGTCGTAATCTTCAAAAATAACCACCTGACAGTCCGGAATCAGCGATTTAGCCATCGCCACCAGCTGGGTACGTTCGGTGTCAGAAATGTAGCGGTCGGTTTCAGTATCTACACGAACAACCTGCTGTGACCCGGCTATGATCCGCTCTTTGATGGTGGTAATCCGTGATTCAGACCGGATTAGCCCCTCGCAGTTCAGGCCGCGTTCCAGGAGCTGCTGCCGGAGCTGGTCCCCTGCCATATCGGTACCAATGACCGAACACGCAATGGCTTCGGCTCCCAGTGCCTGTACATTGAGCAGTACGTTGCCTGCTCCGCCCAGACGTACCTCGCGGCGATTGACCGTCACAACCGGAACCGGTGCTTCGGGTGAGATACGGTCAACGCGACCCCATACGTAGGCATCGAGCATGACGTCGCCAATAACCAAAACGCGCAGGTTATTGAACTGGGCAAATAAATCGGAAAGGGGAGTATTCATCCCGCAAAAATAGTTTTCTGTCTTCTGTTTACAGTCTTCTGTTGCTCCGCTAATTCAGCAATTCGTGCCTCAGCAGCGCAACGGAAGCCTGTAAACAGAAGACAGAGGACTGTTTTTTAGATTCGTTGTACCAGTTCGTTGACCTTGTGAATCTCACGGCCCATTATGTGATCAACGATAGCCTGTGCGTGTTCACGCCCATTTTCGATAAAGACCTTCTCGGTGAAAATACCCGCCAGCACCGTACCACACACATACAGGCCAGGTACGTTGGTTTCGAAGGTGGTGCGGTCGTAGTAGGGAATCTGGGTTTCGGGATCCAGCTCAATGCCACAGCGCAGAAGCAGTTCGGCATCGGGGGTGTAACCCGTCAGGATCAGGACAAAATCGGCGGGGAGCCTGGTTATTTCGCCCGTTACGGTGTTGTGAACCCGTACATAATCGTTGCCGATCCGGGTGACACAGCTACCAAAAACGGTCTTGATCTTTCCTTCTTTCACCCGGTTTTTTACATCGGGAATAAGCCAGTATTTCACCGTCGACCGAAAGTCTTCGCCCCGGTGAACAACAGTCACATCAACGTCGTGCCGATATAATTCGAGGGCGGCTTCCACGGCGGAGTTCGAGGCCCCAATGATCACCACTTTCGTAAACGAATACTGGAAGGGCTCATCGTAGTAATGAGACACCTGCGGGCCATCTTCGCCAGGAATACCCAGCCAGCGTGGCTTGTCGAAATAACCCGTGGCCATAATCACTTTGTAGGCGTAGAACGCCTCGTCTTTGGTTGTAAGTACCCGAAAGACATCGCCCTGTTTCGACACGCTTTTGACCTCTGTAAACACCTTTGTTTTCAGGCGATAGTAGGCAGCTACTTTACGGTAATATTGTAGCGCTTCGTTCCGGTTTGCCTTCACGCTCGACACCGGAAAAGGAATTCCGCCAATTTCAATATTTTCTGCCGTTGAAAAGAAGCGCATCAGTTTCGGATACCGCCGAATTGACTCGGTAATACTGCCTTTTTCCAAAATCAGGTGGCTCAGTCCACTCCGGGCAGCTTCAATGCCTGCTGCCAGGCCACAGGGACCACCCCCCACAATAATTACGTCGACAGGTTGCGAGTTTGTTGTCATATTGGCCGGGATATCATGATGCATCTGAAGGGATAACATAAAAAAAGCCCCCAAAGGTTTGTCCGTTGGGGGCTTTGCAAGCGGGAAACAACAAGTTATCGTATCCGGGTCGCCTGAATTTGTACACAGGCACGTGGCGTGATCGTCACGGTTACCAGCGCTGCCGGCCGGCAGTCGGGTATGCCATCTACATGCGCCGGTGCCGGGCTTATGATGGCGTAGATGTATACGGTTTGCGCCGTAGTAGCCGCCAGTAGTGGGGCCAGCGCACCCGGCGATAACACGGCCTGGTTCGACGCGTTGGGCGCTACCGTACTGATTACCGTGCCACCCGCATACATAGCCGTTCCTGATTGTGGAGCGCTGAACTGCACAAACTGAACTTGCTGACCGGCTGCAAATCCGCCGCCGGTGATCGATACGGTGACCGCCGGTGCCTGATCGCCCGAGCAAACGGTAAGCGCCGAAGGGTTGATCAGAAAGACCGGGCAGGGGTCTGACGTTGGTCCTTCCACGACTACCTCGATAAAGTCAGAGCAGCCTGTTTTCAGATCTGTTGCCGTTACCCGGTACAGGCCTTCGTCCTGCACGACCGGGAACTGCTCCGTGCTGGTGAAGTTATTCGGACCTGTCCAGAAGAATGATACGTTACTACCATCAGCGGCAAGCGTCACCGAGCAGGTCGGACACAGCTTGGCGCCACCAATTGCATCGATGAAAGGCAACGACCGGTCGCCCTGTGTCACGGTGCCGGTAGCGGGAGATGACACGGCCGTACAACCATTGGGGAAGGTGACATAGGCTGTGTACTGACCCGCGATCGATACACTGATCGGATTGCTGCTGCTGGCGAAGCCAGCCGGACCAGTCCAGATGACAGGATAAGGTGACGGTGCCCCATTGACCCGCGCTGTCAGCGCCACAACTGTTGTGCTGCAGGTCAGTGTTTCGTTGTTGATCGAAACAGGGCCCACGCCCTTGTCTTCAGCAATGGTCACGCTGACCGGCTCACCAATACAGCCTTGTAACGCACCTGTCAGGGTATAAACGCCAGGGGCACTCACAACCAGGCTATTGGCCGTAACGCTGGTAGGGGCCACCGGACTCTGCCAAACATACACGGCGCCAGCCGTCGGTGAACTGACAAAAAGCGTCGCCGACTGTTTTGCGCAGGTTAGCGTGGCAGACGATACGTTGGCTATTCCATCAATGGTAATCGCCATAAATGGTGGCGTACTGGCTCCCTGCTTAACCTGGACAGTAGCCGAAGCCGCTGTACAGCCGTTCGGGAAAGTGACCGTGGCCGTGTAGTTGCCTACGATGCTGGTAAACAGTGGATTGGCGGTGCTGGTAAAGTTGTTCGGGCCCGTCCATAACACCGCGTAGGGAGAAACCGCCTGATTGACCAGTGCGGTCAGTGAAGCTACTGGGCTGGCGCAGGACACCTCAGCGTCAAACGCGGTAACCGATGCGGTCACTTTATCTTCGCTCACAACGGCTGGAACGGCATCGCCGGCGCAGCCATCCAGGGTGCTGGTCAGCGTGTAGACACCCGGCGAGCTAACGGCCAGGGTCAAGCTGGCCGTGCTAGTGCTACCCGGCGGACTCAACCAGATATATTCGGCGCGGGGCGTTGGGTTATTCGCTGCCAGCACAGCCGTTGGCTGGGCGCAGGTGAGTGTAACCGAGGCGGTATTGACCGAAACGACGGGCTTCGGAAGCACCGTTAATTTAGAGACCGACGACACACGGCATTGCGGATCGGCCGGGGTCGGGTAAATAATGCCATACACGTAGTAGTTGATGGGAGCTCCCGAAGCATTAGCGGTCGGAATAGCCGGTGCTGTCAGTGAGGTAACAAATGTGGTGGGGTCACTTGGTGAATACGTACCCAGCACTTGGCCACCCACATACATAGCCGTTCCGCTTTGCGGGCTGCTGAAGTAAACAAACCGCAGGTCGTCGACCTGGGAAAAGCTTCCGCCAGTCATCGGGATGCTAGGAATCGTGCCGGCATCTGCACAAACCGACATCGCTTCGATTCCTGCCACAATCGACGGACACGAATAAACCGAGAGGTCATAGTTGTAATTGTTTTCGCCGAAGCTACCGGTCGTCAGACTGATAACGGCATCTGAACCAATCAGGGTGGCATCGCTGTCGCGGGTCGAGCTGCCCACGGCCGTTCCCTGTGTCTGGGGCGAGATGTAATAATCAGTAGTGGTCGTAGCCAGGGCGGCTCGTCGGCCGTTGCGGCCTGGTCCACCCTGAGGCCTAGACGCGGCAAGAGCCAGGTTAGGCAGCTGCACCATGTCCATCCGAACCTGATAGCTCCGGTTGACCTGCATGCCGGTGGGAACGTTGCTGTTGTTGAAAACGTACAAGCCGCCGTTGGCCGTTGTGGTGCTGGCTACCAACGTACCTGTGCCGCCGCCGCTCATATCGAACAGACGGAGAATAATGCCATCGACACCCGGCTCGTAGGCATCCTGAATACCATCGCGGTTATCGTCGAACCAAACCCGGTTACCGATCTCGATAGGGGCTGGATCACAGAGGATCTTACCATCCCCTAAACCGGATACCTTGCCGAACGTACCTGGCGAGTTAAAACCAAACAGCGCGTAGTTGCGGCGCAGGGTACCATCCAGGTTGCTCATCACCCGCAAACCGCCCGACTGATACACGTCGGTGATTGGGTCGAAGGCCGACGTCATAATCTCGTTGCTACCCGGACGCAGCATCAGCGAACCATTGGCTATTTCGTCGTGGCCAGGCTTGTTGGCCGCGTTAAAGTACCACTGATCATTGAAGTAGAACTCGCCACCGCCAGGACCCTGATTGTTGCCTACACCGGCTACGGTATACGTACCTGTTGTCGGATTGTAGGGTGGAGACAGGGTCTGGCCTGAACCCGGAATACTGTTTGACCCTGCCGTGCGGCCACCCACCGATCCGTTTGATTCCAGCTGATAGACTGAATGATCGGCGGTTAATGAACTGGCGCGCAACAGATCACCACCCGTGAAGCCATTATAAACGCCCTGCCCGGCGGGATTGTAGTTCTGAACACCCGCGAGGTGACCGAACCGATCGAGCATCCCGATGATCATGTCGCCATTATCATCGAAGGCCAGGTCGGTCACCATTGGTTGTGGCCACATAACAAACTGACCGGTGCTGTTACAACCCATCGGAAAATCATTATTCCAGGGAAGCCAGTAATCGAACAGGGCGCAGTTTTCAGTTAAATCGGCCGCCCCCCGCTTAAACGTTAACGGAAAGCTCAGGACCGTCTGGAAGGTAGCACCGGCACCCTGACGTGGATCAATGCGCATGATGATGGCTTTCAGGCCGGTTGTATCGGGTAGGGTAGCCGCCAGTGCAGCACTGGCCGAAGCGGCCCCCGTAATTTTCGATGGCTTATTCTCGCCCGAACATACACCCCCTACGTACACGTACTTGCGATAGGAGTAAATAGCCCAGGGCCGGAAATCACCATTCGGACAGCCCGACTGGTCAATCGACCACGATTTCACGTCGGCCGGACCGGGTTTACGAGCGGGCGAGTCAATAAAAACGCCGTATAGTTTCCGGTCGAACATATTAACGGCATACAACGTCTTGCTGTCGTCGGAGAGGTCGATGCCACCCAGCCCGATCTTACCCATTGTCGTCATGGGACCGGGGTCGGCACTTGGCTGCGTTTTATCGGGGTTCAGGCCCGAGTGCGGATCGGCCCCGGTCGGTACATTCAGGTCAGCCTGAAAATCGAAGAAAGGAGCCGAAGTAGCTGTTGCCAGGTCAGTGATATACACACCGCCTGTTCCGAGTGTACCCAGGCCCGCGTGGCGTTTAATGGTAGCGCTGCTCAGGACCTTTTTCTCGGCCCGGAGGTAAGCCACGCCCCAAACGGCACCAAGATCGCTCCCCCCCGCCAGGTGGGTGGGCGGAAAGTTAGAGCCGCTGGCCAGACCCGTCGCGTTGATGGAAAAAGAAACCAGTACATCGGCCCTGGCGCTCTGGTTGCTGGGATCTACGGGGCCGTTCGAGTTAGACGTGGTTAGCGGGTCGCCATTGACAAAGCAGGGTATAACCACCTGTACATCACCGTTTTGGCAATATTCTGTCGGGTAGTTGATACCGCAGTCGACGCTGGCCGACGGGGCTGTAACGAACCGTAAATTGGTTTGGCTCGACGGGCCAACCGGCCCAAAGAAAAACCCTTCTTCAATCGTGGCAAATTCTATTCGTACCTTCGCTAAAGCGGGTATTTGGGCGGCGGTGAACGCGTATTTACCTGCTGCATCAGTGATGACACTGATAGGCGTATTACTGAAATTAACATACGCATTCACCGTCACTCCCGGAACGCCTGGTTCTGTTGGTAAGTTGATGGTTTGGGTGCCACTGGCGTCAAAGTCCCGGTATACGGTGCCACTGACCTGCGCGTAAGAAGCTGACAAAGACAGCGCGAACAAGATGCCCAGCAGAGGCCAAGTGCGTGTAATTGAATAGAAATGTTTCATTAGTAGGCTGTTTCACTAAATGGATTGGCATATGGATAGATCACATTCAGAGTAGTAGCTAATAGAAAAATAACCCGAGCCTGAAATAGGCCGGTTTATGAATTAGATAGTCTTCTGTTTTTATGGGTAGGTATAACGTTCTGGTACGTGACAATTTTCTTGCCAGATCATTCACTGAGTGTTTTCCTGATTCACCATTCTGTATTTTTAGTAACTAATTGTTTTGATAGACTCGCTATTTTCATACAATGTCGCGGAAGAGGTCACATTATTTGTCGACTTGGTGCTACCAGTGCCCGTTCCACGTCTTTTTACCTATAGAGTTAAGCGAGAAATGGCGGCCCTTATCAAAATTGGGGCCAGAGTTATCGTTCCCTTCGGAAAAAGTAGAGTAATTACTGCAGTGGTAGCCAGTTTGCACAACCATCCGCCGCAGAATTACCAGGCCAGGTATGTGCTCGAACTGCTCGATGAGTATCCCCTGATCACGGGTTATCAGCTACAGCTATTTAGCTGGATGGCAGAGTATTACATGTGCTGCGTAGGCGAGGTGATGAACGTTGCCTTACCATCAGGACTGAAGATTACCAGCCAGTCGAAAGTGCAGTACAACCCCGATTTCGACCATCCAGACCTGCTTACTGAACAGGAAGTTGCTCTTTTAGACGAACTCCAGAAGCATCCTTCCCTGTCGTACGAAGAGTTGGGCCGGCTAGTGGGCGACGTTAACGTACCTCCCCTGATCAAGTCACTGGTGGGTAAGCGGGCGGTTATTGTCTTCGACGAAGTGAAAGAAAAGTACGTGCCCAAGATGGTGCGTAAGGTGCGTTTGCATCGACACTACGAGCAACCCGAACAACTGCTGGCCCTGTTGCAACGGCTGGATAAACTACCTAAGCAACAGGAAGTTGTGATGCGCTACCTGCGGCATGTACCCATGCAGCGTAACCCCGACCTGAATGAGAAAGGCCTCGAAAAATCAATTCTGAATCAGGACGATGAGCTGTCGCAGTCATCGCTGGGTACGTTGTTGAAAAATGGTGTGTTCGAGTCGTTTGAGCTCATCCAGCCCCGCTTTGCCGAAACGTTTGCGCCGCAGAAAGAGATTGTGCTGACGGCCGCTCAGCGCACTGCTTCAGACAGTATCATGGCCGAGTTTTCCCGGAAAAACATTGTGCTGTTTCATGGCATAACGGGCAGCGGAAAGACTGAAGTATACATCGATCTGATCCAGAAAGTGCTGGCGGGTGGGTCGCAGGTGATGTACCTGCTGCCCGAGATTGCCCTCACCACCCAGATCGTCGTGCGCCTGCAAAAAGTGTTCGGCGACAAGATGGGTATCTATCATTCAAAATTCTCGGATAACGAACGGGTCGAGGTCTGGAAAGGGGTGGTGTCCGGGCAGTTCCAGTTTGTCATCGGCGTCCGATCGGCGGTATTTCTGCCTTTCGATAACCTCGGCCTGATCATCGTCGATGAGGAACACGAAACGTCGTACAAACAACACGACCCGGCTCCGCGCTACCATGCCCGCGATGTGGCCATGATGATGGCGCACTGGCAACAGGCGAAGGTGCTGCTGGGGTCGGCTACACCCTCGATCGAGACGTACTACCAGGCCAAACAGGGGCGCTATGGACTGGTTGAGTTGTTTCAACGCTATGGCAACGCCAATCTGCCGTTTATTTCGCTGATCAACATCAAGCAGGAACGGAAGCAGAAAACGATGAAAAATGAGTTTTCGTCGGTTCTTTATAATGCCCTGGCCGATAACCTGGAGCGCGGTGAACAGAGCATTCTCTTTCAAAACCGACGCGGCTATTCGCCTTATCTCCAGTGTGAAGATTGTGAGTGGACCAGCCAGTGCCTGAACTGCGCCGTTAGCCTGACCTATCACCAGCGGGCGGCCGAACTGCGCTGCCACTACTGTGGGCATAAAGAAGACGTACCCAGGGTGTGCCCAACCTGCGGCTCAACCAAAGTGCGGACGGTTGGCTACGGCACTGAAAAACTTGAAGACCAGCTACAGATCCTGTTTCCGGCGGCCCGTATTCAACGGATGGACCTCGATACTACCCGGGCCAAAAACGCATACCAGCAGATCATCAGCGAATTTGAAGGCGGTAACGTCGACATTCTGGTCGGTACACAAATGATCACCAAAGGGTTGGATTTTGACAATGTGAGCCTGGTTGGGATTTTCGATGCCGACCGCATCATTCGTTTTCCCGAATTCAGAGCAACTGAACGGGCTTTTCAGATGATGACTCAGGTAAGTGGTCGCGCCGGTCGCCGGGCCGACCGGCAGGGACGGGTGCTGATTCAGACCAGCGACCCCACGCAGGTGGTGCTGCAAAAGATCATCGATAACGATTACCTCGGCCTCTACGACGAAGAGATCATGGAGCGGCGCGATTTCAATTACCCGCCTTTTTCGCGACTCATTAAACTAACGGTTCGCCATACCGATCAGCGCATCAGTAAAAAAGCGGCCGAAGTCCTACGGGCTGCATTGGCGGCTCAGCTTGGCGATGAACGGGTGCTGGGGCCGGAAGAACCGCTGGTTGAGCGCATCAGGAACCAGTTCCTTTTTGATATTCTGATCAAACTGGAACGCGAAAAGATCAATTTCAAAGCCGTGAAAGCCTTCATCCAGCGTTGCATCACCGACATCCTGACCGACAAAGGCCTGCGCGCCGTCAGTATAGTGATCGACGTTGATTGTTTGTAGCGGTTACCGCAACATGGCCTTGCTCTGCCGGTCAATATCGGCGGCTTTCCTTTTGGCTTCATCAAGCGGCAGGCCGGGCTTCATACCGGGGCGTTTATGACCGAGGGCGGTCAGCCAGGCGTCTTTCATGATGAGGTGCTTTTCCGACGTAAGTTTCAGCAGCTGAGGGGCGCCGGGTACGTTCGCCAGGGCAGAAACCCTACGGTCTTCCGTTGGATAGCCGCAGGACCTACACCAAGTCGGACTGGATCATCTGGACGGCTACTATGGCTGAGTCCGACAAAGATTTCCGGGCCTTCGTGGCGTTCGTCTGGAAGTATGCCAACGAAACGCCCTCGCGTGTGCCGCTATCGGACTGGTACGAGACGACCAATGCCAAACAGGTTGGTTTCCAGGCCCGGTCGGTGGTGGGCGGGTACGTCATTAAACTGCTGGAAGACCACCTGATGCAGCAAAAGAAGAAGTAAAAAGGGGTAAACACAGCGCCAGGGAGAATATAGACTTAACGGGTCGACATACCAACCGACAGTTGAGCTTATGGGCTCCCTGACGCTGTGTTTACCCCGCTCTTTATAGTACGAGCGCCCTATTTCTGCGAAGTGAGTCTGCTCTCCAGCATCTTGATATAATAGCCGCCAATGACGGAACGAGCCTGGAAACCAACCTGTTTGGCGTCGGTGGTTTCGTGCCAGTCCGATAGCGGCACACGCGAGGGCGTTTCGTTGGCATACTTCCAGACGGGCGCCACGAAGGCCCGGAAATCTTTGTCGGACTCAGCCATAGTAGCTGTCCAGATGATCCAGTCCGACTTGGTGTAGGTCTTGCGGCTATCCAACGGAAGACCGTAGGGTTTCTGCTTCGTTAAATAATAGGCAACTTCGCGTTGCCTTACCGTTTTGGGGAAGATGTTCATCGCCAGCAGTTTATCCCAAACCAGGTTGTATTTCTGGCTCCATGTATCGGCATCGTTCTCAAATGTCAGGTCAGAGTGCGGTCTGGCACCAACGGTATGGTCGGCAGCCAGCTTTTGCCAGCTCACAGCCATGTCGCGGGCGATCTTCAGGTACGTTGCCGCCTTTTTGGCGTCACCTAACTTGCCTGCCATCTGCCCATAAGCCGCGATGCCCAGAATGGCCTTGACCGACAGGTTGGCATTGCGGGCCAGATGACCGGCAAAATCATCGGTACAGAGCTGGTTAACAGGATCGAACCCGTCTTTGCGTAGGTAGTCGACCCAGATAGTCAGGGTTTTCCAATGTTGCCGGGCATACTTGGCGTTGCCTTCTGCTTTTGTGATAGCCCCCGCCAGTAACAGCATATTGCCACATTCTTCGACCGGCATATCTTCGCCGTAGGTCTGCCCGTTGGCAATTGGGTACGTCCCTACATCGTGTGCCGCGAATGGTTTTTTCCACCGCCCGCTTTCCGAATACTGAAAGATTGGCTCCATCATACCTTTTAACAGGGTCGGGTTGTAGAGCAGGAACAACGGCGCTGACGGGTATGTGATATCTACCGTGCCGATGGAGCCGTTGGAAAAATTCTCTTTCGAGAAGAACAGCACTTCGCCTTTCGGCCCGGCTACCAGTTTATGGGCGGCAATAGCCTGCCGGTAGGCCAGCGCACAAAGGTCAGCGTATTGTTTGCCACCCGCCTGTTGAGCGTCGCTGTACAATCTGGTATCGAAGGCGGTGCTCTTCCGGCGCAAGCGGGCGTAGTCTTTTTCGGCCGTTTGCAGGAGGGTAGGCATTGTCATTTTTTCGGCACGCCGCCACCACGGACGCAGGCTTTTGCCGAAATACTGCACCGAATACAGATCATCGTAGCCCAGCATGATGTGTTTCTGTACCGGCGACGTACCGACCGGCCCCATCGGGATATCGACTGCCAGCCCGAACCCTCTGGCAGCGCCAAGCGAAGCTTTTCCCGGCGGCACAGTGCCCAGACTAACAAACCGTCTTTTCAGGTCAGCCAGCGAACCGGCCGTTAACTGCGCCTTCATTTGTTGTGGCACGGCCAGATACGCGTACCCCCAGTCGATGCGCACGTTGTCGCCTCTGCGGCCCAGGACGGGTTGCTGCTGTGTCCCGATGTTCAGCCAGTTCAGGCCCGGCGTGCTACCCACATCCACGACTACATCCTGCTCCGCATTATTCGTGGCCAGCGTACCAGCCATCGCCACATAAATCTCTACAGTGTGCGGTTTACCATCGACCGATCTAGCGCTGAAAGTCAGGTACGTTACCGGGCGGGCAACCACATCCAGCTCGTCGAGCAGCAGCGGCGACAGAAAATTGACTGTCAGGGTTATCGGACCAGCTTTGAACGCGTATTCAGTCTGCGTAGCCGATACGTTCACGCCCGTCTGCGTGGCGGGCTTCATGGCGGCAGTCACCACCGGGTTCACAATGCCGACATCGATGAACGAACCACCGTAGGGGCTGGTACAATGAACGGCCAGCACATTTTTGCCCGGCCGCAGTGCTTTTTGTCCCATGGCCGACAGCGGCAGGTAGATGTATTCATTAACGTATTTCGCTTTGGTCTGAATACGGATGCCATTCAGGTAAATCGCCACCTCATCGTCGTGATAAAGCGAAAGCATGAGTTTGCTCGGGTCCGTTTTGCCGTCGTAGATAAACTCTCGCCGGAAATAAATGCCATCCTTGTGCGTGTCGCGGTTTCGCCAAACCGTTTTAGCGTCGGGTGTGTCTCCGAATGGGCCGGGGCCGGTCAGCCAGCCTGTTGTGTCAAAATCCGGTTCATTCCACTTGGAGCCGGGTTGCGTAAATGTGTATCTTGTGGGGTATGCCTTCGACTCTCCGTTGGGTAAAACGGGCTGGTAGACGGTCGGCGTGGCCCCTAGAAACTGATAAGCTTGCCCATCGACCCGCACAAGGCCTTCCAATGACTGCGGTTTGCCGGTCCAGTGGCAGGTGGGCGAGTCTGTAAGTCTGTCCGTCATGCTCCATACGCTGAAATAAGGATCGTGCGTGATGAGCGGGTAGGCGGGTGGCCGCAGCGTTTGGGCATAGCCGTAGTTCGTTAAGAAAACTGCGGACAGCAGTACTGACTTGAGAAACATTTAAACGTTGATCTTATTAAGGATAAATTATAACTAAAAACGGACCATGTGCGCGAATACGTTGAACATCTTTATTTAACGAACCACCGGAAAAGCAACAATGCGCAGCTTGGAACAGCCATAAGGGATCAGCGTCAGGGTTTCCTCGTTATCAGATACCTCACCTTTGTAGAAGCCGTCGCGAGTTGAAACGGGTTGATGCGCCACCCCATCGATGGCTTTCCAGCCTGGAATTTTGCGCCCTTTTGTGGTGATCACAACGGGTGCATTGTCGGCATTCCAGACAAAACCATACGGGTTTTTCAGCGTCACGGTCGTGTTGGCGATCGGGTCCTTTATCAGCGATTGTGGCAGGCCGAAATTCCAGTCCGCCCTGGGTTTCAGCTCAAAATACGTGCCTTCTTCTTTCAGTTCGTGTTTCGATGTGTTTGCTGGTACGTTCAGCGCATAGACCAGTGGGCCGCGTTCAACGGCCCGTGAATTCTTTGCCCAGTTGCTGGTCGTAACGGCCATGGGCAGTTGCAGCGTCAGCACATCGCCGGGTTGCCAGGTACGTTGTAATGTTACGATCTGCCCGCCTTTGTCTTTTCGTAACGGCTTGCCATTGACCAGCAGACTCGCTTCTTTACACCAGCCCGGAATGCGCAGGTCCAGGGGAAAGGCCGTGGCTTTGGGTACGTCGATGGTGAACTGGATCTGGTCGGTGAAGGGGTAGCCCGTTTCTTCGCGGATGATAACGGACGTGCCCCCCGGTAGTCTGGCTGTCAGCGTGTTGGGGGCGTAGACCAGGGCGGCCAGGCCCTTTCCGGTGCTGTACCAGAGGTGCGAACTGAACTTGGTCCAGCCCTGGTGCATGTTCACCGTACAGCAGGTGTAGCCGGCATACGGCCCGAACACGTTGGTCATGCCCCGGTCGAAGGGGAGTGAGAAGTCGAACACGCCGCGGCTCACTTCTACCTGATTCGCCACCTGGAAATACTGCCGGTTGTTGTAATCGTCGGTAGTTTGGGTAGGCATGGCGTTGAAGGTCATGCGTTCGAGTGCATCCATATACGCCGGGTCACCGGTGATGGCCATGGCCTGTTCGAGCGAAAACATGGTTTCGACGATGGAACAGAGCTCGATGCCCTGCGTAGGATCGTTGCCGTGCAGGTCTTCATCGCCCGAAAACATACCGTGGGGCAGGCCGTGGAGCAACATCAGGTCGTTCCAGCCGGTCTTCAGCGTTTGCAGGAGTTTTGGGTCACGGCTCCCCTGATACTGAATGGCGGGCAGTTTTAAACCCATGCCTACGTTTACGGCGTGACGATCCATCCAGGCCGCGCCATTCTGTTGGGCTGCTGCCTGCATCACCCAGTTGCGGCCCCCAAAATACTGGGTCCAGGGGGTGGTCTGCTGGCTGATAAGCTTACCCAGGTCAAGCAAAAAGGTATCGCCGGTCTGGTTGTAGAGCCAGTACACACTCATCAGGTTATCACCTCCCCGGGCCGTCGACCAGGCCGACCATTTGCCAAGCGGGCAGTTCTTCAGGTTGTCGTACTGATAGCGGAAGTACTTCGTCATAAACGGAATAACCCGCTTGTCGCCGGTGGCCTGGTAGTGCTGTTGCAGCACTTTCAGCATCACCATCCGTGGCCACCAGTCTTCGCCCTGATCGCAGGTGGTCATGGTCTTTCCCTCGCGTTCTGTCTTCGTAATCGGCCCGAAATAGCCTGATTTGCGCTGCGAATTGATCGACCAGTCGATGTAGCGTTGCACTTTGTCGAGCAGCGGTTTATCGCCGATCAGGTGTGCCAGTGGAACGGCTCCATCGAGCCAGTAGGGTGTTTCTTCCCAACCATCGCCTTTACCGCCGAGCCAGCCGCTGTCGTTTTTCAGCTTCCAGTAATACTCGTCCAGATGCCCCGTGGTTCCGTCGCGCATGACCTCGAGCTGGGTACGTAACCAGCCCTGCGGCTTAATGGCACCCAGTGGTAACTCAACGTACCTGAGCGGCGCCAGCGGTGCACGGGTCGAAGCGGGAGTGCCCGGTTGCGCACTGAGGGTGCTGGAAAGCAGGAGAGAGAGAATGGCGAAGGAAAAGGCATGCATAAAGAGCAAAGGTTGTGTAATGGGGGCTTTTTGCTGCTATGTGTGAGTTTCGCGCCGCGATCCCCGACTAGGCCGGTTCGACGCGGCGATCCTCGGCAGGCTCAGGGCCTACAGCGCGAAGCTCACCCATAGCAGCAATGCGTTACAGTGCGAAAGTAACCGACCAATCTACCTTACTAGGTACGTCTGATTCCACAAAGACACAACTTTGTCAGATTATACTTTTATCATATTTGCTCAAAGAACGTACCCAGAAAGGATCAGAACTGCTCGTGGATGGTTTTCAACAGATCGCCCGTTCGGCGGCGCATCTCACCCACCGGTTGCGTGAAGTTGTTGTGCATGATGCTGAAATATAACAGCTTACCGCGCTGCGTGAGTATGTATCCACTCAGGTTATACACGCCCGTCATGGACCCTGACTTGGCAAATACATACGGCGTATCGCCCGACTTGATCGTCCGCAACGTACCTGACTGACCGGCGGCGGGCAAGAGCGTAAACAAGCGTTCCTGCGGCACTAGCGCTTTTATCTTCTTAAGCAGCCCGATCAGCACGTTGGGGGTGAATGCATTGTAGCGCGACAAGCCCGACCCATCGACCCACCGAGCGCTATTGACCGGGTTGTGCAAACTATCGGCCACACGGCGTAACTCCAGCGTTGGCGACAGCATGGCGGCGTTGCGTTCGGCCGAGGCCATAAACAGCACCTGCTCGGCAAACTGGTTGTCGCTCACGTGCAGCATCCGTTTATAGAGCGAATCGGTTGGAAAACCGCGCACCAGTCTGGCGTCGGTGGGAACAGGCATTTGCACCATGCCAACGCTCCGGTGAAGTGTGTCGGCCAGCAATTGAGCAGCAAGGGTCGGTGACCATCGAAATGGAACATCCTGACGAATAGCCTTACCGGTGGCGGGTCGCATAAACTGGTTGCTGAACTCGTTCCGGCGCACGCTGTTTCCTGCGCCCGACACCCGAGCACTGTCAGCAAAGCGACGAGGACTAACTGCGTACGACGGTGCTGTGGTGAACCGAGCCACATTGCCAAAAAGTGGGAGTGAAGCTAATTCGGGCGAATAGTCGTCGTTGTAATCGTCCCAGGCCCAGCCTGGGCCAAACCGGGGACCGTTGTAGTTCGACGCGGAGAAAAAGAGTTGCTCGGGTCGTTTTCGCAGAAAAGCCAGCAGCGTGGTATCAGGCAAATCGGGATGCAAGGCCAGTGGATTGCCGGTTCCCCAGAAAATCAGCGAGTCGGCCTGATTGACACCTTTACGGATAACGTACCGGAAAGCGGGCAGCGAGTCGTGCAGGGTGAGCAGACCGGCGTAAAAGCTGAACAGTTTTGTGTTCGACGCCGGCGTGAATGGCTTATCAGCGTTATGCGCGATCACCGTTTTCTGCTTCACCGGATCATAGAGCGCTACCCCCGTAAAATGGTCGGAATAGAGGGCATTTGTCCGTAAATCACGGCTAATCCGCCGGGCGGGCGAACAACCAACAACGACCAGCAGAACCAGCCAAACATAGAATTTCATAGCCAACGTGGATAGCCAGCGATAAGGCACTGACGTAACAAACCCAAAGCTATGCACCAATTCCGGTAATCGAGTAAGCTCGCGGAAGCAGAATTCAGGCACGTTGCTGATGCGTTTTATGGCTCACGTGATTGTGCTGCTTCGCTAGTCGAAGGGCACGACTAGCGAAGCAGCACAATCACGTGAATAACTCACATTAACGCGAAGCACGTCAAAGCTGCACCGCTCTTAAGCCGACACGTTCAGGTGTTGATTGACGGCTGCCAGCAACTCCTCGGGCCTTTGGGTGCCAATTACCAATCGACTGCCATCTGTCTTCTGTACTAAAAGCCCAATGCTCCCTTTCGCGTTGTAGACAGTTCCATACTCGGCCGTGAATCGAATGCCGTAGCCAACGAAACCATAGTTGATGATCTGAACATACTTGACCTCATGCCACTTAACCGACGTGTGCCAGATAGGAAAGTACCTCAGCTGAATCCCTTCGGTAGTTACGTCAGTGGTCAGTGAACAGGCCAGCACAACACCGATTGTTGTCAGGGGAAACAAGGCTATAAACAATAACTCAGTATTGGTAGCGGGTTTGTCGCCGATGGGATGTCCCAAACCAACTTGTGCGACAAGCGCCCAGGCACCCCCCCCAACAAAAACGGCTAATAGCAACAGGAGCCACCATTGGTTCATCCGTTGTACTTCTTTATACGGGCTCATAGCAAGTATAGCAAGTTGGGTACGTTCTACAGGCTTACTCATCCACCCGTTCAGGACGCCAGGTTGAGAAAGCAACGATGTACAGTGCCAGGATAACGCCTACGCCGGGAAGGAAAGCGATCAGGCTCAGCCACGGATTCTGACCCGACTTTTTGACGATTGTCCACAGCGGAAAAACGGGCAGTAAGGAAATAAATAGGCACCATCCAATGGTCGCAAGCCTGTTTCATGACAAACTTATTTGACGATGACTTCAGCATGAATAATTTCACTTAAGTGACTTATTTATCACAATCGCCCAAAGGCCGTTGCCGTAGCTAGCCGACAATGTCGTAAAACCTTCCTTGTCGTATGCAGTGAATTTTTCCATTGGGAATTGACTACCAGTAGCATAGCTTTGCTTGAACGTATTACCGTTTCGGTCTGAGTACTGAGACATGACAAGAAGCCACTTGCCATTTAAATATTTTAGCAGGGTGATATAATAATTCTTCTCCCAATACTTTTTGATGGCAGTCGACGGGAACTCAGTATACCAACTATACGTCTGTTCTGTTATTGGAGCGTAGTTCTTAGGCTTTGTCATTACCACAACCCACTCGCCATCTGGACTGGCAGCCGCATAGGTTATTCGATACCCAGTAGACCATTTTTCCTTAATCTTGTCTTCTGGAAAGTAGGACTGCTTCAGGTAGGTCTGGCTAATAGCGTCATCGCCGTAGTTAGTCATCACCAGATGCCATTGGCCGTTTAGATAATCAATACTGGAAATGATGGTGCCAGGTGTTGCCTTCCAGCTTTCTTTAATGTAGGCTTCCGGAAAACCGGATTGGGCTACGTATCCTTGCCCGTCTCCTTCTAAATCAATCAAAAAGGAATAATAGGTATTGTCGGCGAAGCAGATTGCCCGGCATGCTAAAGCATCATCCCACGAGGCTTTAAAATCTGGTTTGGTGTTACTTAGAATGAGGTAATTGTTGTCGAACTGATCCGTACTTTGTTTATTAACTGACGTTGCTTTAACAGGAGACGCAGCGACTAGTGGCGCTGGTGTTGTCGAAATTGACTTACAATATGCTCCCGCCCCTTTGTCACAGTACTGCCCTAAAAACACGTAATTTTCAGCAAAGTAGTCTCTCAATGAAGAACTACCTGGTTTACGTCTGTAATTTCCCATTACTTCTTTACCAGGTTTAACAACATAAGAATCATCGATGTATTCGTACACTTGCCTTCCACTAAAATAGTGTTTTCGATAGGCTCTTATATATACATTATGATCTGTATTGTTAATATATCCTTCAACTGGAATACTATTAATATTGGTCTTGGTTCGTAGTGTTTCTCCAACTTTAACTCCGTATCCATTTATAAAATTAATAACATCATATTTAACAGATTCCCATTCGATGGTCGGTAATGAAAACTCTTTCCTTACCAAACAATCACATTTTTTGAATTGGGCGTAAACTAAATCTTGATTGGACTTTAACTGGTCCATTGTCAGTTGTCGGTGATAGTCTTGTTCCATCCATTCGTTAAAATAGCCGACTACCGGCAATCCGTCTCTAGTTCTTACACCAAATCCGCTAATACGGCCATTTTTAAATTCACCTTCATAGATTGCATCTCCCCATTGCATTTTGCCCAAACCATTTTGGCAATCGCCTGAAATACATGTTTGTGCAAGACTGTCAAATGCCGGTAGTATCAGAAACGAAAGCAAGAAAATCAATTTCATATTTTTTGAAAATTGTCTGTCATGAACTGATTTCGATAGCATATGATGACAATAAGACGCGCTTGACTTGTAATCATAAGCATTTTCGATTGCTGGTACAAACGCAGACAGAGTGAGGTCGATGAATTGATTAAACGTACCTCATACCGTCAGGTAGTCATCGAATAGCCAGGGTAATAAGTGTCTATCCGTTGCTCAAGGGATGGGTAAAGTGGAAGAAAGGCAGTATGTTGCAGTAGAGGGCCGTATGGCTGCCAAGTTCCGTATTGGGCTGCTTCATCGATCACTTATCACATGCCTATGTCTACTGTTTACAGAACGCTGCTTGTTTATCTGCTGGCTGGTGCTGGCGTTGCGTCAGTATATGCCCAGCCTGTGCCGATTAATGAGTTGTACCGGCAAACCAGCGAGGTGCATCATCTGATGACGCAGTACAACGCCGACCGGGGGAGCCTGAATCGGTTTTACGTCATTGCCAACTCGCCCGAACGGCGCGAACGATTGCAGCGCCACACCACCGAAACGCTGCAACAGCTTCAGAAACTGGATTTCGATCGGCTGCCGGTCGATAGTCAGGTCGATTACCTGCTGTTTCGGCGGAGCCTGGAGGTTGACCTGCGGGAGTTGCAGACCGAAGCGGCCGAAATGGCCAAAACACAGGCATGGTTCCCCTTCGCCGAGCCGATCTACGCGCTCGAAAAAGTCAGGCGGCGGGGCGCGTCGCTAAACGGCGAGGTGGTGGCAGTCGACTTTGCGCGGCTAAGTCGCGAGGTGGCGGAGGCGTTGAAGACCATGCAGACAACCGAGAAAGTTGATCCGGTGCTGGCGCAGCGGGCCGAAGACACGGCCAACGGGCTGAAATCGGCGCTGAAAAGCGTGTTCGAGTTCTACAACGAGTACGACCCACTCTTTACCTGGTGGGTGCCCGAGCCCTACCGTAAACTGGATGCCCAACTGACCGAGTACGCCGCCTTCTTCGGCAAGAAGGCCAAAGCCGCCCAGCCCGCCGTAGATGAGAGCGGCATTGCGGGCACGGCCGTCGGGCGCGATGAACTGGTGCGGCAGCTTGAGTTCGAGATGATCGCCTATACGCCCGAAGAACTGATCGACATTGCCAACCGCGAGTTTGCCTGGTGCGACCGCGAACTGCTGAAAGCCTCGCGCGAGATGGGTTTTGGTGACAACTGGAAAGCAGCGCAGGAGAAAGTAAAGAACAGCACGGTGCCCGTGGGTAAGCAACCCGAGCTGATCCTCCGCCTTTACAACGAATCAGTGGCGTTTTTGAAAGCGAAAGACCTGATCACCATTCCGCCTATTGCCGAAGAAACCTGGCGCATGACCATGATGTCGGCCGAGCGGCAGAAGATGAGCCCGTTCTTTCTGGGTGGCGAAACCATTCTTATTTCGTACCCGACGCCCAGCATGTCGCAGGAAGACAAGCTGATGAGTATGCGGGGCAACAATCCGCATTTTTCGCGGGCCACGGTGCACCACGAACTCATTGCCGGGCACCATTTGCAGGGATTCATGAACAACCGCTACAAAACGTACCGCCGGTTCCGCACGCCGTTCTGGACGGAAGGGTGGTCGCTCTACTGGGAAATGATCCTGTGGGATATGAACTTCCCGCAGTCGCCCGAAGACCGGATCGGGATGCTGTTCTGGCGGATGCACCGTTGCGCCCGCATCATTTTCTCGCTCAACTACCACCTCGGCAAGTGGAAGCCCCAGCAATGCATCGACTTCCTGGTCGACCGCGTTGGGCACGAGCGGGCCAACGCCGAGGGCGAGGTACGTCGGTCGTTTGTGGGTGGGTATGAACCGCTCTATCAACTGGCCTACATGACGGGTGGTTTCCAGTTCTACGCCCTGAAGAGAGAGCTGGTCGACAGTGGTAAGATGACCTACAAGCAGTTCCACGACACCATCATGCAGGAAAACGCCATGCCCGTCGATATGATCCGCGCCATCCTGACCAACCAGAAGCTCTCCCGCAATTACAAACCCACCTGGCGCTTCTACGCGCCGTTAACGGCCGCATCAGCGAAGTAGTGCCGGGTACGTTGGTGGTTGCTTCGCGCTGGTGTGTATTGCTGTCGCATATTGCTTTCGCTTAGTTGCTTCGCATGCGGGCCCTTCGACCGCACGCGAAGCAACTAAGCGGAAGCATAGAATTTACGTCATTGATATGGTCACGGTCGGATCGCTAGGTTGTGCGAAAACTTTTATTAACTTTGCAATGCAAAGTTCTCTGTATTGCAAAAATAATAAGGGTAACTGACCTGCTTATGCACCTATCCGCTAAACTTGATCAACTCCACGCTGAGGTAAAGGGCAACCGATGGCTTCGGTACTTTACTGTATTCAACCGGGTAGCGTTGGCGGCTGGTTTTCTGCCATCGGGATTGGTGAAGATCATGGGTGAGCGGTTTACGTCCCTGTCGGTAAACCACCCGATGGGCAACTACCTGGAGGCCCTGCACCATACCGGGTACTACTACACCTTCATTGGCGTGGTGCAGGTGACGGCCGCTGTTCTGTTGCTTATTCCCAGAACGGCCCTACTGGGTGCGCTGCTTTATTTCCCCGTAATTCTCAACATCTGTATTCTGTCGTTGGCCGTCCGCTTCGATGGCTCTCTTCTGTCTTCTCCCTTGATGGTACTGGCCAATCTGTATCTGCTCTGCTGGCATTACGACAAACTGAAATATATTCTCCCAATTAGGCAGACGGCAACGCCAGAGGGGTTATCTGAAAAAAATGTGGTGAGTACAACATTCCCGATTCGCTTTTTTGGCGGCGTGTTGGCTACCATAGTTATCCTGGTATTGGTTGTGGTCAATATGTACGACATGAAGCCATATAACACGCTGGGCGACTGTCAGACCCATTGTGCTGATAGCAGCAATCCGGTGGCCTGCGAAACGTTCTGCAACTGCATTCACCAGCAAGGTCAACCCCTCAACAACTGCCTGGACGAGTATAACAAGGCTGTGGCGAATCTGGCCAGGAAGCCGTAGCGTTTATCATTGCCGAGACACACCAGAGCTGGTATACAGTCATTTGGTCGCTACGGTCAGGAGGTAGGAAATGGTGAAGCAAACCAGGGTGATCGATAGGCCCGTACAGGGGACAGCGAACCAGTATTGTTTGGCCAACCAGAGGTAGAAGCCGATTGTACCAATGTTGAAAAGAAAGAAGAAATGGTCTGACTGTAAAACGGTGAAATAGCGGAGGGCCAGATAGAAATTGAGCAGGCCAATAAAGAGAACGCCACTGCTATGGCTCCCGTTGAACCCAATCCAGGCCTTCCACATCGTTATATCCTGTGTTAAAAGCGGGGAAGACGTCTTCATGTCCGCCACCAGCTTTTCATTGGCCGACGAAAATTGGTTGGTGAAAAACGTATAGTAAAAGTGGATACTGCCCAATAGCATCATCATAACTGAGCCTGTTTGCCAGAGGTATTTTGCTATCATGGTTGTTGCGTTTAAGTCAACAGGGTGAAGGCTGCCCGGTCAGCGTATCTACTTCTGTTACTGCGGGTAATGGCGATAGCCAACTAAAAACGGGCCGTTCTCAGCGACTACTGAGAACGGCCCGTTCAGTGTAACGTGGTTGACGAACTAACCGACTACTTTCTTGAAGCTATCGACGAACATGCCCATTTCGTCCATCGTGCCGATGCTGACGCGGCAGAAGGGCTGGCCATCGATGTCGCGGGTCTGAATACCGATACCCTGGGCAAACATCTGCTCGCTGAAGGCTTTGCTCTTCATCCGAATCGGGAACAGCATGAAGTTGGCATACGACGGAATAACCTCGTAACCCATCTCAGTCAGCGCCTTTACGGTGAAATCGCGGGCTTTAGCGTTTTCGGCGCGGCAATGGTCCTGCCAGGCCATATCCTGATAGCTGGCGGTGCCGGCCATCAGCGTGGTGATGCTCACATCGTGTTCGGCGCCGATATACTGGTGCATCGACTCCAGCATGGCAGGCTGCGCAATGGCGTAACCGAGGCGCAGACCCGCGAACCCGTGGATCTTCGAGAACGTCCGGGCCTGAATGATGTTCAGTCCTTCGGCAACCAGTTTTCCGAGCATAGGCCGATCGGCGGGTGTCAGGAAATCGATGTAGGCCTCGTCGATGAAGACGGGCACTTTCGGGGCCACTGCGCGGCAGAACGTTTCCAGTTCAGCGGGCGACAGGATTGTGCCGGTTGGGTTGTTCGGATTGACGATGTACACCAGTTTCACGTCGGGCGTGATGGCGGCCTGAATAGCGGGCAGATCGAACTTATAGTCTTTAGTGAGCGGAAGGGACTTTACGGTAGCACCAAACAGGGTCGACTTTTTCAGCAGGTCTTCATACGTAGGCCGACAGGTCAGGATGGTGCCCCCGCCTTTGGCGAAGTGCTCGGCCGCTGCCAGCAGCATATCCGACGAGCCGGGCGACATCAGGATGTGCTCGGGCTTTACACCTTCCTTATCGGCGATCAGTTTCTTCAACGGACCGAACTCCGACCAGGCGTAGCGGTTGCCTGAACTGGCCGAGTCAATGATGGCTTTTTTCGCGCTTGGCGCAATCCCCAGCGGGTTTTCGTTGGCCAGCAGCCGGGCACGTAGTTTGGCCGTGCTGGGTGGCACCGCCATGTGCTCTTTCGTAAAGGCTTCGGCCGTTACGGCGGGCGCAACGGGAGCGGCTGCCTGCGACGCATGCCAGCGGCTCAGGCCGAGGCTGGCGGTGAAGAGACTGCTGGCCTTGAGCCAGTTGCGGCGTGATAAGCTCATTGACTTAGTTTGTTAGGTTGTAGAAGTAGAACTGGTATGATGTCTCGATCCTTTTTATGGAATACTATCGGGTTTGACCAAATTTTCAAACTATAATTTTTATTTCAAACACTTACTGCAAATATTGTTTTGCTTAATTGATATAGTACAAAATACTATTTGATTGAATCAATTCTGTGTCCATCTATCTGGCGAACGGATAAAGGTGAGGCGGATAATAAGTTCGCTACCAGACAACTACCTGCCAGAAGAAAGCATTTAGGGGGCTGATTGATTGAGTGGGGAAAGTGGCACAGGACGGCCGGGAAAGGAGAGTGATTGCGTATGTATGGAGAAATTTCCTATTTGCGCGCTTACCTCACAGGAATGACCTCATCCACGTATGCCATCTATCACGATTATCCCCTTTTCACCCCAGTATCAGGCCGCATTTAAGCAGATCAACGTTGAGTGGATCAGCGAGGCGTTTACGGTTGAACCGCATGACCTGGAGCAGTTAGACCATCCCGAGGTTCATATTCTGCCGAATGGCGGCGAAATCCTGCTGGCCAAGCAGGGCGATACGATCATTGGTACGGTCGCGATGGTCCGCACTGGCCCCGATGAGTTCGAGTTGGCCAAGATGGGCATGAAGAAAGAGGCCCGTGGCCTGGGTATTGGTCGCCTCTTGTGCGAGGCCGCCGTTGACTACGCCCGGAAGATGGGGGCGAAACGCGTCTGGCTGGAATCGAACAAGAAAGCGGAGGTAGCGGTAAAGCTCTACGAAAGTATCGGCTTTGTGCATATCCCACTTCGCGGAGACAGCCTGTACACCCGCGCCAATGTGCACATGGAGTTGCTGCTAGACACGGTGACGCCCTAGGGGGCAATTGTGAAGCAACTTTCCGTAAAAAGCAATAAATTATCTCTCAGGGAGATACAGTATAAAAAGTGCCCGGAACTGTCTAAGTCAGGCGATTCCGGGCAGTTGTATGAATGTGATCGTTTATAAACTTTTCAGGTACGTTAAACTTTGCGGAACCTGCTGCTCAGCGGCTTTACTTTCATCTTCGATATACAGATGATCGATCGCTGACTTGTTCACGGCTTTGAGCACAGCCGGCCAGTCGATTTGACCCCTGCCCAACACCACTGATTGCTCATTGGCCATACTGCCCTTGGCGCTCTTGGCTACGCCTTTCTCAACATCTTTTAAGTGAATAAGCCGGAACCGCTTGGGGTATTTAGCGAGCAAAGCGGCCGGGTCCTGACCGGGCAGATACGTCCAGGTAACATCCATCTCGTAGCCAACGTACCTGGAATCCGTATGCATGACCAGGTAATCGAACAGAGTGCCATTTTCATAGGGAACAAACTCGAAGCCGTGGTTATGGTAACAAAACATAATGCCCTTATCGTGTGCCTGTTTCCCGAATCGATTGAATACCTCCGCGGCCTTTTGCATCATCTCGAGCGTGGCGTCTGTTCGGTGTGGTATAGAGCCAATACGGACGTAAGTAACGCCCAGTGCTTTCGCATTTTGCAGAATGGAATCCGGCTTGTTGGCAATGGCATCGTAACTCACGCCGTAGCTGCTACAGGAGAGTCCGCGCTGATCGAGCAGGGCCCGCAGTTCGGGAGCGGTTTTTCCGAACAGGCTCGAAAACTCAATGTCGGTGATACCCCAGGCTTTCACTTTATCCAGCGTACCGGGAACATCCTTCGAAAAACTGTCACGGAGGGTATATGACACGATTCCCGGCGTTTTTCGCACGAGTTTACCAAACGGTTGCGCCTGGCTGGTCAGGCTGCCCACCACCAATAAGAGCAAAAACGGGATTGTGCGTTTCATGTGGCTATAAACAAAGTGCATACGATCAGGCAGATAGCCTGTATTAGTCCTGTAATCGGGATGCTACTGTGGGTTGATACGTCAGAAGGAACATAGCGTAAAGTTTCTACTTCACAAACCCAGTCTGGTATGTATGCACCAATCAATGTTGGTTTAGAAGCTGTTTGAGTTAGCAAAATCGTCGCGTAGCCGCACCGGCGGACCGGACCTAATGGTTGTAGTCAATAATTTTCTCCATAATGATTTCCGTCGCGTAGCCGCACCGGCGGACCGGACCCAGCAAAACGCTAGATTGTTAGGTCCGGTCCGCCGGTGC
>NZ_JBGGWE010000018.1:0-125939 GCF_041321095.1 Fibrella arboris
ACGACGGGCTATTTGCAATCCGTCGAGCAGATTCAGAACATCCCACTGAAGACCGTCAGCAGCGTTCCCGTACGCGTGGCCGACGTGGCCACGGTACAGATGACGGGGGAAACCCGGCTGGGTATTTTTGATCTGAACGGGCAGGGCGAAGCAGTAGGCGGGATCGTGGTGATGCGCTACGGTGAAAACGCCGACGAGGTCATTGGCAACGTCAAAAAGAAGATGGAAGAGGTCGCGAAAGGCCTGCCTGAAGGGGTGAAATTCAACATTGTCTACGACCGTAGCGGGCTGATTCAGGAGTCGGTCGCGTCCATTCAGCACACACTGATTGAAGAAATGCTTGTCGTCTCGCTGGTTGTCATTCTGTTTCTGCTACACTGGCGGTCGGCCGTCAGTATCATCATTCAAATTCCCATTACCATCGCCACGAGCTTTATTCTGCTCAACGCCTTCGACATTTCCTCAAACATCATGTCGCTGACAGGCATTGCGCTGGCAATTGGTGTGATTGTCGATAACGGCATCATCATGGCCGAGAATGCTTACAAGAATTTAGCCGTTCGGCAGGCTGAACTAACGGCTGATCGTACCGGGAAGCAGGCAGATACGCCAACAGGCCCGGTCAACGACACGACATCGGCCACAAACGGCAATGGGCAAAGTGACTACATCAATGGACAGTCGGCCCCTGAACCCACCCCACAAACGCGCTAATATCATGTGGAAAAAGATAAAAAGTTGGTTCGGTTACGGCCCTAAAAACTATGTAGAGATCCCTGACGAAGAACGGCTGGCAATTATTGAACGGTCGAGCATTCAGGTGTCAAGGGGCGTATTTTATTCGACCATCATCATCATTACCTCATTTTTACCAGTATTTCTCCTGACCGGCCAGGAAGGCAAGTTGTTTCACCCGCTGGCCTGGACGAAGACGTTTATCCTGCTTGTTGATGCGTTTTTAGTCGTTACACTGGCCCCTGTGATGCTGTCGCTGTTCATGAAAGGCCGTTTCAAAGATGACCATGCCAACCCCATTAACCGCTTTCTGGAACGGATTTATGAGCCCATTATCCGCTGGGTAATGCGCTGGCGCAAGACGACCATCGGTATTAACCTGCTGGCACTGGCCATCAGCATACCCATGTTGATGAGCCTCGGCTCGGAGTTCATGCCGCCCCTGGATGAGCAGTCGATTCTATTTATGCCCGTGACCCTGCCCGACGTATCGAACGCCGAAGCCAAGCGGATTTTGCAGGTGCAGGACAAACTCATCAAATCGGTCCCGGAAGTGGCTAAAGTGCTGGGCAAGGCGGGGCGGGCCTCGACAGCGACCGATAACTCACCCATCAGCATGATTGAAACCATTATCATGCTTAAGCCCAAGGCCCAATGGCGGGAAGGCATTACTAAGAAAGACCTCATTAACGAACTGGACGCCAAACTCCAGATTCCGGGCGTGGTCAACGGCTGGACGCAGCCTATCATCAACCGGATCAATATGCTGTCCACAGGTATCCGTACCGACGTAGGCATTAAGGTACACGGGCAGTCACTCGACAGTATCTATGCTGTTTCGGAACAGGTTAAAGCTGCTTTGAACGGAGTGCCCGGCGTAAAAGACCTGTACGTTGAGCCCGTGACGGGCGGCAAGTACTTAACCGTTGATGTGAACCGGGAGGCTCTGGGCCGCTACGGGCTGAATGTGGATGACGTCAATAACGTGGTCGAATCGGCCATCGGCGGTTCTCCCATCGGGCAGACTATCGAAGGTCGTCGCCGGTTTTCCATCAATGTACGGCTGGCGCAGGATTACCGGAACAGCGTCGAGCGCATCCGGCGCATTCCAATTGCCACGGCAGCTTTTGGTACGGTTCCACTTTCGGCGGTAGCCACGGTCAAGTTTGAGAACGGCCCACCAATGATTACGTCGGATAACGCGCTGCTTAGGGGTGCGGTCATGTTCAACGTGCGCGACCGCGATCTGGGCGGCACCGTTGAGGAAGCTATTGCCAAAGTGAACCGTGAATTGAAGTTACCTAATGGTTATTTTCTGGAGTGGAGCGGGCAATATGAAAACCTCATTCGGGGCCGACAAACCCTGCTGCTCATTGCGCCCATCGTACTGGTAGTCATATTTCTTTCCCTGTACTTAGCCTTTGGCTCAGCGCGGGAAGCGTTTCTGAGTCTCATTACCATTCCCTTCGCGCTGATCGGCGGGGCCTACATGGTGTACTTCTACGGCGTAAATCTATCGGTAGCCGTAGCGGTGGGATTCATTGCCCTGTTTGGCATTGCGGTTGAAACGGGCGTAGTGATGGTTATTTACCTCAATGACGCCATGAAACAACTTGTAGCCAAGCGGGGAAACTCCCGCGAAACCATCAGTCGGGAGGAACTTCGGGAGTACGTGATCAATGGTGCAGCCAAGCGGTTAAGGCCCAAAATCATGACCGTTTCGGTAGCCCTGTTTGGTCTGGTGCCGGTGCTGTGGGCGGCTGGTGTGGGCAGCGACGTAATGTTACCGATTGTCCTGCCGATGATTGGAGGGGTACTGACCTCTTCCACACATATACTGCTCGTCACCCCCCTCATCTTCTTGATGACCAAGGAGTATGAATTACGCAAATTTGGTAAACTCGACGTATTAGATGCATCGCATTAACCCCATACCGATTCTTTGTCTATTGCTGGCGGGTCAGGGCTACGCTCAGACAGTCGTGCAACCGGTACCGGCTCCCCGAAGGGGCCAGAATGAGACCGACCCCGCCGTGCGACGGACCGTGCCGGTGCTGCCGCTGGATAGTGTGCTGATCCGCATTGACCAGCGTAACCCCCTGCTGAAACCTTTCGGAAGCCGGGCCGCTGCTGCCCGTGCCTACGCCGAGGGAGCCCGTAGCTGGATGGCCCCGATGGTCGGCGTAGGTACGTTCATGGCCCCTTATCCGGCGCAGATGATTATGGACGAGCGCGACAAAGGCTTTGGCATGGTCTCCGTCGAGCAGGACATTCCAAACCGGGCCAAGCAGCGGGCCACACAGGTCTTTCAGCAGTCGAAAGCCGCCGTTGAGGAAGCTGGACGGGGCGTAACGCTCAACCGGCTGCGCTCGGATGCCAAACAACTCTACTTCGATTGGCTCATACTGGAAAAACGGCGGACTGTACTGACCGAAAACCGGCATATTCTGCAACTGATGAAAAAGCTGGCCGACATCCGCTACCCCTACCAGCAGGGCAGCTTAGGTAACATCTACAAAGCGGAAGGACGGCTCTACGAGCTGGACAACATGGTGACGATGACCTTGGCCGACATCGAGCGCAAACGCATTGGGTTGAACACGTTGATGAACCGGCCCACAACCGAGGCATTCCGACCGGATACCACCCTTCGGCCGACTGAACCGCAGCAGGCCCTGCCCACCACGGAAGACATTGGCCAGGTACGTTCCGACATCCGGCGCATGGACCGGCAGATTTTGAGTATGCAGGCGGGCATCGAAGCGCAGAAGGCGCAGGCCCGCCCCGACTTTCGCATCCGCTTCGATCACATGCAGCCCTTCGCCGGGGTCAAGAGCATGATGCCCACCCAGTTTACGCTGATGGGTATGATTTCGATTCCGGTTGTGCCTTGGGCCTCACGGATGTACAAAGCCGAAATTAAAGGCATGCAGCAGGATATCGAAGCTATGCGCTATGAGCGGGTAGGAATGCTCAACGAAACGCAGGGCATGGTCGCCCAGATGCTGAATGACATACGGAACATGCGAACGCAGGTAGACACCTACGAACGACGGGTAATTCCCACCCTGCGCAAAAATTACGACACCCAGCTGATTGCCTACGAACAGAACAAAGGCGAATTACCCGTCGTCATTGATGCCTGGGAAACACTAAATATGACGCAGATGGATTACTTGACGCGCCTACAGGACTATTACCGAATGATTGTGAGCTATGAACGGGAACTGGAGAAATAACAGGCAATTGGGGTCAATGGCCCGGTTACTGGTGCTAGCATTAATACTCCTTGCGAGCTGCAAAACCGGCAATGACAAGAACGAATCCTACCGCTCCGGCGGACCGGCAACCGGTGGGCACACGGGGCACAACCAGGCTGCTGAAGAAATTGCTTATACCTGTCCGATGCACCCGCAAATAGTGCGGGACCAACCCGGTACCTGCCCGATTTGCGGCATGGATTTGGTCAAAAAGGTGAGCGCGGGGGGTGATAGCCTGGTCGTTGATGCCGACCTGAACGCGTTGCTGCAATCAACCGACTCGGTCGTAGTCGCCAACATCGCCACGGTTCATCCCGAACGGCGTGATGAAGCCGTTTCGGTGCAGGCCAACGGGATCGTGACGTATGATACGCGTCGACTCTACACCATTCCTGCCCGGTTTGGTGGGCGGGTGGAGAAGCTGTACGTACGTTTCAATTACCAGCCGATTCGCAAAGGGCAAAAACTGCTCGAACTCTATAGTCCCGATATTGTAACGGCTCAGCGCGAACTGCTTTACCTGCTCGATGCCGACGCGGATAACGCGCCATTGATTGCGTCAGCGAAGCAAAAACTTCGGCTACTGGGTGTCACAGACGGGCAAATTACCGACCTCGTCCGTACGCGCAAGCCCAGTTACTCACTGGCCGTGTTTAGCCCTTACGACGGCTACGTCGTAGAGGAGTCAACCGGTTCACCATCGGCAGCCACGCCCGCATCGGGTGGCATGGCAACTGGCGGGTCGAGTACAGGCATGGGCAGCGGTGGGGGCATGAACGGCGGAGGAGCTACGGCGGGAACGGATGAAGTCACGTTCTCCACACCGAATCAGGCACCGGTTAGTGGTGCTGTCGCTGGGTCGCTGTTGCTTCGGGAAGGACAGTACGTCCAAACCGGTCAAACTCTGTTCCGGGTGGTCAATGCCAGCCGCCTGTGGGCTGAGTTCCGGCTATATGCCCGCGATGCTGCCGGAATCAAACCCGGCGATGCGTTGACCATCTCGTTTGATCAAACGGGCCAGCCACCATACCCGGCGCGGGTAAGTTTCGTAGTCCCCTTCGTGGAAAAAGGGACCCCCTTTGTTACCGTGCGGGCTTACCTGCCGGGTAGTAATTCGGTACGGGTAGGTCAACTGGCCCGGGCAGACATCCGTCGGGGTACCACGGGGCGGCATGCCGGCGATGAGCTTTGGTTACCCGCAACGGCCGTGCTTGATCTAGGCAATGAGCAGGTTGCGTTCGTGCAGCAGGAAAGGCTGGGAGTTTTTAGACCCATCCGTGTCCAGACAGGGGCTCAGGCAGGTGGGTTCGTGGCCATCAGAAGTGGCGTGACGAAAGAACAGGCCGTGGCCCGGAATGCCCAGTTTTTAATTGATAGTGAAAGCTTCGTTAACGTAGCGCAGGCTACCCAATAATATGATACGACGATGGCTGTATGGTTCGGCGGGGCTATTGATACTGCTCAATGCTTCCTGCAAGTCGGGAGGTACGTCCTCGACTAAAGGGGATGATTCGACGCAAATTGCCGCCAGCGACCCTGATCATTCAGGACATAATCACGGCCCTGACGGGGAGGTAGGTACAACCTATACCTGCCCCATGCACCCACAAATTGTGCAGTCGGCACCGGGTACGTGTCCTATTTGCAGCATGGACCTGGTCGCTGTGGGTAAAACGGGTACAAAAGCCGGTGAGCGGTCCGACGCATCGGTTATGCTTAGCCCCAGTCAGATGCAGTTGGCCAATGTGACGGTGCAACCGGTATCGTCGGGCAGCATCGGTAACAGCACCGTCCTGAACGCCCGGTTAGCGGCCGATCAGCAGCAAACGGATGTCATCAGCAGCCGCGTGGCTGGCCGAATTGAGAAGCTGTACATAAAGGAAACCGGCCAGACCATCCGTAAGGGTCAGGTACTGTACGAAATCTACAGCGAACCCCTGCTTACCCAGCAGCAGGAATATTTGATCGCTTTGCAACAGGAGCAGGAAATAGGCAACGGCGAAGCGTCGAACGCATCCGGGCGGTATAGTCAGTTTCGCCAGGCCGCCGAGCAGAAGCTCCGGCTCTACGGCATGACCGCTGAACAGATTGCCGTATTAGGCCGAACCAGGAAGGTCCAGCCCCGTATTCCGTTCGTGGCTCCGGCAGGGGGTACTGTTACCGAGATTGCGGCTACTGAAGGGCAATACGTCGGTGAAGGGGCCTTGCTCTACCGGCTGGTTAATCTCGGCCAGCTCTGGGTCGAGGCTGAGTTATACGCCGGTGAAGCGAAGTACGTTAAAGTCGGCGACCGGGTATCCGTTCAGGTAGTGGGTTACGAAGGGGATTTGACGGCACGGGTTGCGTTCATTAACCCCGAATACCAGGCGGGTAGTCAGGTGCTTATCATGCGAGCTGTCCTGGCAAATCCGGGCGGGCGGTATCAACCCGGTCAACAGGCTCAGGTGCTGCTCCGGCATGGCGTACAGCGCGGGCTGACGCTGCCCGTAGATGCGGTCGTGCGGGGGGGTGAGGGCGCGGTCGTGTTTGTGAAGACCGGGCCGGGTACATTTCAGCCGCGCCGGGTGCAAACCGGCACTGAAACGGATCAACGCGTGGCCATCACCAAAGGTCTAAACGGCGACGAGACCATAGCTATGTCAGGGGCCTACCTGCTCTATAGTGAGTTGATTCTTAAAAAAGGAGTGAACCCGTTTACAAAACAGGCAGACGAAGCGGGCGTTAAATCGACACCAAACGCCGAGACAAACCCAGCACCGGTTGCCAGTCGCCGGGCGGAATCAACCTCAGTCAGCCAGTCCGGAGAGCCGGTACCAGATCCCTCGTCTGGCAAACCAACGGGTAGTGGTGCACCTGACGCCTTCAAAAAGCAGTTAACGGGTGTGTATGAAGCCTCGTTAAAATTGACTGAAGCGTTGATAGTCTCTAATAGTGGAAGCACAAAAGTTGCAGCAACCGGGGTCGAAAAGGCCCTTTCAGGGGTGGACATGAAGCAGATAACCGGTCAGGCCCATACCGACTGGATGACGTACCTGAATGCCATGAACGCGGCTCTGAAAACGATTCGTGGTACGGGCGATCTAGGCAAGCAACGCACGGCCTATGCTCAGTTTGAGGACGGTTTGTACCGAAGCGTGAAGACGTTTGGCATTACGGATAAACCAGTGTACCGCCAATACTGCCCGATGGCTCTGAATAACAAGGGCAGTTACTGGCTCAGCGACAAGAAGCCCATCCGCAACCCCTATTTCGGTGATCAGATGCTGACCTGCGGAGAAACGAAGGAAGAAATTAATTAATCAGTTACGTCAGACCACTTGCTTAAAAGCAATTTCTATGGCTCTACCTCTATCCATCCGTGCATCCCGGTTTCAGTCACTAAACAGGAAACTCAGACGCTTTCCCGCCAAACTGGTCAAGCTGGTAATAGGCAAAGGGGCCCGATGGTATTATCGCCGATTGGGGTGTCAGTTTTTAGATAAACCACAAACAGCCTATCAGCTTGAACCGTATCAACGTCTTACTTACCCTGCTAACACACTGTCCCTGTCGGAGATCACTGACTTGAGCAATCCTGCGAAGGTGTATTTCACTGCCATTCAGTCAGCAACAGAATCCGTCTCTGTGTGGCTTTTAGGACAGTTCAACGGAGCGCTTCGGCAACTTCCGTATGGTGGCATCCGCAGTCGGAAGTTTATTTTTTGTACGGATATCGACACGGATGACTTCTTTCGAAACGTCCTTCACCGAAAAAAGCGCCAACAAGTCAGCACTACGACCTTGATTGCTCCCTGGAGTCATTACTTGGATGGTATTGTCTGGGGCGGCTATTTTGACTTCGTGATGTTAGTGGCGGGAAAGTTATGCCGGATAAAAGAAGCCATTCCTGAAACTACGTTTAATGAAGCAATCGTAGCTTACCCATTATTTAACACCGCCTACGAGCGTGAGTATCTTTCCTTAATGGGTATAGATCCGGCCCGTATCGTGGACACCCGCACGACGCAGGTACGTTTTGAGCAATGTGTGCTGGCGAATACCGGCCACTGGTTTTATCCAAACAAGGCAGACATCGACGCGCTCCGCAAACACATCTTATCAAAACTCCCTGCACCAACTGGAAAACGCAGTCGGGTGTACATTAGCCGCACGGGTCGTCGCCGGGTGATCAACGAGCCTGATTTGATAGACTTGCTGCGACGCTATAACATTGAGGTGATCGAAGACAAGCCACGTTCAGTAGCTGAACAAGTAGCTATCTACCAAAACGCCGAATTTATAATTGGCCCTCACGGGGCCTCGTTTGTCAATATCCTCTGGTGCCAACCTGGTACTCATCTGTTCGAGTTGTTCGCTCCGACCTATTTCCCCGATTTTTACCGAAACATAGCTGAGCAACTTGGCCTATACTATTCGGCCTACTTTCAAGGCTCGGCAGCAACGGGGGGTTGGGCTGAAGGATTAGAAGACGATATGTATGTGCCGATGGATGAGCTGGAGCGGTGTTTGGAAAAACTTTTACTCACCAAATAGCTTTCGCTCATCACGTAACGATGACCGCTCAATCGGCGCTGGTTATTCAATTCAGAAAAGTGTGTAATTAAGAGCAAGAATTCTGCAATGCCTCTATGCTAGAGAATACGGCTTAATCAGTTTTATACCCCCTGTAACACAAAAGTAGCAATTAGACTGACAATTTGCTTTTAAACTGCATTTTTGCTTCATTTGTGTAAAATATAGCCTTTAAAGCCATGCTAATTGAATTCAAGGTCTCGAACTTCCGTTCGATCAGATCTGAACAAGTCTTCACAATGTTGGCAGAGAGCGGCAAGAGTAAATCTGACAATACATTTACCATAGCGTTGGCTGATGGTACCGAAGAGCGGCTACTACGGTCAGCCGTAATTTATGGTGCAAATGCATCGGGGAAGTCCAACTTCATTAGAGCGTTCCATGCCCTAAGCTACTTTGTCAGTAAATCATCAAGTTTTAAAATTGACAAATCAATCGAATGCTACGAGCCCTTTGAACTTGATTTAGTGTATCAAAATGCACCAGTTGAGTTTGAAATCAGTTTCGTAAATAAAGACTTAGTTAAATATAAATACGCTTTAAAGTATGATCGCAAAATGGTCTTATTTGAAAAGTTAGATTTTTACCCAAATGGTAGACAATCAAATTTATTTGAACGAAATAGTAGCCCCGATGAATACGATGAAGTAGAGCTTGGCAAAAGCTTGAAAGAGAAAAGAATATCAAGAAAGGTATTTAAGAATCAATCTTTTTTGTCGCGGTTTGGCTCGAATGAACCACACAGCCAATTAACCCCTATTTATCGTTATTTGGCAGATATGAATGTTTGGAATGCAACAAATAAATTAAGACTTGAAACGCTAAAAAAAGAGATTGCTGAATATCTTCATGAGCCAGGTCACGAAGCATTCGCTAAGAGGTTAAGTAAATTGATAATGATTGCTGACACGAAAATTGAGCAGGTTTCGGTAAAAGTAGCGACCGAAAGTGATTTCGATTTTCCTGAATTTTTACCTGATAACTTAAAGCAAAAAATTGTAGAAGATAATAGAATAAAGGCGTTTGCTACACATCTATTATATAATGGAGCAAAAGAAGTAGGCAAAAAGGAATTACCCTTTGAAGAAGAATCACAAGGCACAAATGTATTATTCGCTTTGGGTGGGTTAATTCTTCAAACCCTTGAAAAAGGTGGCTTGATAATCGTGGATGAGCTGGATAATAGCTTACATCCAAAATTATCTAAGTTTCTTGTTCGCTTATTTAATAGTCCTATCACGAATACACTTAATGCTCAATTAGTATTTGCCTCTCATGAGGTAACCTTATTAGACAAAGACAATCTTCGCAAAGATCAGATTTGGTTTACAGCTAAAGATAAATACGGGGAAACAGAATTGTACTCTGCCAATGATTTTGAGGGAGTTAGAGACGATACTCCATTTGACAAGTGGTATAATAGTGGCAAGTTTGGTGGTGATCCAAAAATAAAAGAAGTTGAATTTATCTTCGGCAATGACTAAGAAAAAACGGACTCTTGCCACATCTATATTCATTGCTTGCGAGGGCAGAAACACAGAACCTATTTATTTTGAACGTATTAAAGAGCAAGTTGAGGAGGATGGAATTCTTGCAATAACTATATATCCTGATCGTGAAGAAGAGAATCCTAAAACTGACGCTATCGGATTAATTAAAGAGGCTCAAAGTCGGCTTGACGACTTTGATGAAGTCTGGGCTGTTTTTGACAAAGACGGTTATACAAAGCATAAAGAAGCATTTGAAGAAGCTAATAAAATAATAAATGGCAAAAAAATCAACGTAGCTTTTTCTAGTATCGCTTTTGAGCAGTGGGTTTTATTACACTTCGAAAAATGTTCAACTGCTTTCGGTAAATCTGAGAATATTGTCCATAAGCTTAATGCTGACAATTATTTTCAGGATTATAGCAAGAAGGCTAATGTGGATATATATCCAGTGATAAAGGATAAAACAAACTCAGCTATAGAAAATACTGCTTGGTTAAGAAATGAGCTGCACGATCAACTATCAGTGAATTCGCTTTACGAGCTTACATGCTACACTGACGTAGATGTACTTGTAAAGAGATTACTTGGGATTGAAACATCTATCATTTGGGCTTCGTTGAATTCAACAATAACCGTCGATACTCTGTCAATTTCACCGAGATTGAATAATAACAGCTTAATTCTTGAAATTACAAACACAGGTCAGTCTTCCTACTTGATTAATCCAAACAATCTGGCAGATATTATTCATGCTTTTGACAATTACAATAATAGAGTTAATTTAAATATTATTGCCACTGTCTTGATTGTACCTGGAGCAACCGAGGAATGCACAGTTTTGCTTCCAACAGATAACAGCGCCGAACACTGTTATTTCAATCACTGTCAGTGCAAACTCCGATTACCATTGAGTTAGTAAAGAGCACCAATTATTCTTTATCAGTAGAAAGACTCCGTTTCAGTAACTGCGCGTTCAGGGCCACAATCACCGTACTAGCACTCATTAATACGGCACCGAGGGCCGGACTAAGTACGAAATTGGGATATAGTACCCCAGCCGCTAACGGAACTGCAATCACATTGTAGCCCGTCGCCCAGAAAAGGTTCTGAATCATCTTGCGGTAAGTAGCCTTTCCAAAATCAACCAGGTTAGTAATGTCAGTGGGTTTGCTATTGACTAAGATAATATCAGCGGTTTCGGCGGCTACGTCGGTGCCGGAACCTACGGCAATGCCTACGTTGGCCTGCGCCAAGGCAGGAGCATCATTGACACCGTCGCCGGTCATGGCTACGAACTGGCCCTTTGCCTGTAAGTCCTTCACGATGGTTACTTTCTGGTCAGGCAACACCTCGGCAAATACTCCGTCCAATCCCAGTTCTTTGGCAACAGCATCGGCTACTTTCTGATTATCGCCGGTGGCCATATAGACCTTGATACCCGACTCCTGCAAGCGTCGAACGGCTTCTTTAGAATCATCGCGTATACGATCAGCTAAGGCTACGTATCCCGTAAGTTGATCGTTTATCAGAACGAAGATTACCGTTTCGGCTTCGCTGCCAGTGGCATCCGGGGGCAGTTTGATACCTTTCTCCTTCAGATAGCCAGGGCTGACAACCACAACCGATTTTCCGTTCACTGAAGCCGTAACGCCCTTACCCGTAATGGATTGAAAGTTGCTGATGGATGGCAAATCCAATTTCCTTTTCTGAGCCTCACGAACAATGCCTTGGGCAATCGGGTGTTGTGACTGTTGTTCCAGAGCGGCTGTCATACCTAACAAGGTTGTCTCGTCCATGTCTGCCGACAACACCTTGACGCGTGTAACGCCAAATTCGCCTTCGGTCAGCGTACCGGTTTTGTCGAAAACCATCGCGGTAATTTTGCGGGCTTCCTCAAAGGCAGTCCGGTTGCGAATAAGTAGTCCCTTTTGGGCTGAAATGGATGTGGAGATGGCAACTATCAGCGGAATAGCCACGCCCAAGGCATGGGGGCAGGCTGTCACCATTACCGTAACCATCCGCTCGACAGCAAAAGCTACGTCTTTACCCAGCAAAAGCCAGGTTACAAGGGTAATTATCCCCACCGACAGGGATACAATGGTTAGCCAGCCCGCTGCGCGGTCAGCCAGTGTCTGGGTTTGTGATTTGGCATTCTGAGCCTCCTCAACCATTTTAACCACTTTGTTGAGGTAGCTGTCTTCCCCCCGATGGGTGACCTTAATTTTGAGCGACCCTTCTCCGTTGACCGCCCCGGCGATAACCGTATCGCGCAGCGCTTTCTGTACGGGTACACTTTCACCCGTTAACATACTCTCATTGACCGCACTATCCCCCTCAACTACCTCACCATCAGTCGGAATACGTTCTCCGGGTCGAACCAGCACTACGTCGCCAATAGCCAGTGACGTGACGTTTACGTCGCTGATGGCATCTCCATTCACCTTGTGGGCATCAGAAGGCAACATCTGTACAATCAACTCCAATGAGTGTGAGGCTCCGGCTACCGATTTCATCTCGAAATAATGTCCCAGCAGCATGATATCAATCAGCGTGGCCAGCTCAAAGAAGAAATCCATACCACTCAACCACCCCATCGATACTACGACGCTATAGACATAGGCCGTGGTGATGGCTACGGCAACGAGCGTCATCATGCCCAACTGCCGATTCCTCAATTCGCCTATCATACCCGTTAGGAATGGCCAGCCGCCGTAGCCATAAATGATGGACGCAAGCAACAGCACCACCCCATTCCGAAAGGGGAAGTCAAGGGTGTAACCAGTCAGGTCGCGAAACATCATTGACAGGAGGACAACCGGCACCGATAAGGCGAGACAAATCCAGAACCGGCGTAAAAAATCGGCGATCATGGCTCCATGATCATGCCCCCGCATCGGCGGACCGACGTGTCCACCATGACCGCCCTGCTTACCATGTCCCATCTTAGAATGATCCATCTGGGCGTGATCCATCGACTCATGTTCCATCCCTATGCCGCCCTGATGTTGTTCAGGACTGTCGGGTCCACTCTGGCCATCGTGCCCAATATGTTGCAGTGCTTTCTGTTCAGCGGGTGATTCGGCAGCAGACGCTACGGGGTTTGTTGCCGGTACGTGGTCATGCGTGGGATTGGCAGGCGACCCACTTGCCTGATGGTCGATAGCTATGGGGGCTGGTTCATCATGGGCTTTCATTACATGAAATGAACCGACCAGCGAAACTAATTGCTGTATGTCGGCAACAGAAAGATGTTGTTCAGCCGTAAGCAAAGCTTCGGGTGGGTCAACGGTTAGCCGGGCGTCGATGATACCGGGCTGACCAATCAAACGGTTTTGGATGGCTTCGGCCTGCTCGTTGGTCGTTAATCCGTGTATCATATACCGGTGCTGATGCGTCATATTCCTGTTTCCGTTAGCATTCGTTGTGTATTCTGAAAGCGCAAAACACGCAAGCTCATCAACTTAACTCGCTGTAAGCTAAAAAGGGCCGTACTACAAAAATTCTGCAAGGCAAGTCCCGAATTTTGCAAGCCCTGGCATCATTCATACCCATAGCTTTGTTTGTTAGTGTATAGAGTATAGTACGTTTATTTCCAGGAGTGCGGTGACAGGGTAAGTAGTCAGACCGGTATTTAATCGTTCGACGGACCTGTGAGATATAGCCCGATAGAGATGGAGCCAACAATAATAAAAGCGATTCAACCCGACGACCAGAACGCCGGTAACGCGGAACACCAGACAAGTTTGCTACGAATTCGGGGCATGGTGTGCGCCCGTTGCATTGATGTCGTTCAAAGCCAACTAACTCATGCTGGTTTCGATGTCCTTACTGTTCAGTTAGGAAAGGTCACACTTCGAGACGCTTTGACGTCGAATGACATTGAGCGCATCCAGACTGTTTTATCGAAGCAGGGATTTAGTCTTCTGGAGGATCAACAGAAAATGACCGTTCACCAGCGAGCCAAAACCTTTGTTGATTCTTATTTCGCACAGGCGACTGACCTTAGCGAAAGCAACATCGGATCCGCACCGGCGGACCGGCCGAACCGCCGTCTATCAACCCAGATTCAGGACGCGCTGGGTCTGGATTATGACACCATCAGCGGTCAGTTTACAAAAACAGAGGGCATCACGCTGGAACGGTATATTATCCTCCGGCGAATCGACAAGGTGAAAGAATGGCTGGTGTACTCAGATGAGACCCTCACTGAGATTGCCCACCGCACGGGTTACAGCAGTGTGCAACACCTTTCCAACCAGTTTCGGCAGCAGACCGGCTTGACTCCTTCCTATTTCCGTCAGGTACGTCAACAGAAGCAAGTATTGCAGCAGGGGACTCTGTAAGCAGCAACCGATAGGCCGGTGGTTGTTCATCTTTAGGTATCTCCTAAAATCTCACAAGCGGTCGGGGTAATTGTATAACGTAATGGGTGGTAAGCCTGGCGACCTTTGTCCTATAAATTGACGAAACGATGATGACCCAACCCATTACTGCCCATGCAAAATCCGTAACTACGGGTGAGCTAACTCGCCAAACGTTTCCAGTGCTGGAGATGACCTGTGCAGCTTGTGCCGTCAGTGTCGAGTCCATGCTTAGCAATACACCCGGCATTGCAAAAGCGGCCGTCAACTACGCCAACCAGTTGGCTTCGGTCGAGTATGATGCTAAACTGATTACCCCAGCCGGGATGCAGCAGGTACTGCAATCTATTGGCTACGATTTAGTGGTGGATGTGGATGATCCTCAGCAGGTACAACAGGAAGCGCAACAGCGACAGTACGAATCACTGAAAAAACGAACCTTATGGGCCGGAATTCTATCCGTTCCAGTGGTTGTGCTGGGCATGTTCTTTATGGACTTACCGTACGTCAACTGGGTCATGATGGCCCTTTCGGCTCCGGTCGTGTTTTGGCTTGGTCGGTCCTACTTTGTGAATGCCTGGAAGCAGGCCCGTTATGGCAAAACAAACATGGATACGCTGGTAGCGCTGTCAACAGGCATCGCCTTTCTGTTTAGTGCCTTCAATACATTAAATCCTCAGTTCTGGCATAGCCGGGGTTTGCACCCGCACGTTTATTTTGAAGCTGCTGCAGTGGTGATCGCTTTCATCTCGCTGGGCAAGCTGCTTGAAGAACGGGCCAAATCGAATACCTCGTCGGCTATCAAGAAGCTGATGGGTCTCCAACCAAAGACAGTGCGAATCGTCGAGGACGGGGCCGGGCCGGATTCGGTCGAACGCGATATCCCCATCGTACAAGTGCGCGTCGGTCAGCTCATCGTCGTGCGACCGGGTGAGCGGATTCCGGTAGATGGGGTTGTTGAGTCCGGGGAATCGTATGTAGATGAAAGTATGATTTCGGGTGAAGCGGTTCCGGTAGTAAAACGAACCGGGGAACCCGTTTTTGCCGGGACTATCAATCAAAAAGGGGCATTCCGCTTCACAGCTCAAAAGGTGGGTGGTGAAACCGTGCTGGCGCAAATTATCCGCATGGTGCAGGAAGCACAGGGGAGCAAGGCCCCGGTGCAAAAATTAGTCGATAAGATTGCCGGTATCTTCGTGCCCGTAGTGATCGGCATCGCTCTACTAACATTCGGAGCCTGGATGCTCTTTGGTGGTGAAAACGCCTTCACCCACGCGCTGTTAACCTCTGTGACAGTACTGGTCATTGCATGTCCCTGTGCGCTGGGGCTGGCTACTCCTACAGCCATCATGGTCGGTGTTGGTAAAGGGGCCGATAACAACATCCTCATCAAAGACGCGGAAAGTCTGGAACTCGGCTACAAAGTCAACGCCGTTGTGCTGGACAAAACCGGCACCATTACCGAGGGTAAACCGACCGTAACGGATCTGGCCTGGCAGATAAGCGACGATGAGATAGCCAATGTAATGTCGGTGCTCTACGCCCTGGAAGCACAGTCTGAACACCCGCTGGCCGATGCAGTAGTTGAACGGTTACGCAGCGGTAAGGTAACCGGAACAACCCTGAACGAATTTGAGAGTTTGACCGGTAGGGGAGTTGTAGGCCGGGTTGAAGCCATAACCTACATGGTCGGCAACGCCCGACTGCTGGCAGAACGGGCGGTTACGGTGAGCCCCGCCATTAAACAGGTAGCCGAGAGCTGGCAGGAAGCGGCCAAAACGGTGGTGTATTTCGCTGACCAAACACGCATTCTGGCCGTGTTAGCCATTGCCGATCCGGTCAAAGAAACCGCCCGCGAAGCGATTCATACCCTCAAAAAGCAAGGCATTGCTGTTTACATGATGACCGGCGATAACAAACAGACAGCCGGGGCGGTTGCCAAAGCGGTTGGGCTTAAGGACTTTCGAGCGGAGGCTCTACCCGCCGATAAAGCTGAATTCGTCAAACAACTACAGGCACAGGGTAAAGTCGTCGCCATGATCGGCGATGGTATCAACGATTCACAGGCACTGGCGCAGGCTGATGTCAGCATCGCGATGGGACGCGGTTCTGATATCGCGATGAATGTAGCCAAGATGACGCTTATTACCTCCGACCTGAATAGTGTACCCAAGGCTTTGCAACTATCCCGTAAAACCGTGCAGACCATCCGGCAAAATTTATTCTGGGCCTTCATCTATAACCTGATTGGGATTCCCATTGCAGCCGGGCTGTTATACCCAGTGAACGGCTTTCTGTTGAACCCAATGATTGCCGGGGCAGCCATGGCGCTCAGCTCCGTGTCAGTGGTTACCAACAGCCTGCGGCTTCGGGCGACTAAGCTGTAATGAACGAAAGGAACAGTTTATTGATCTGTGCATTAGTCTGTAATGAAAGCGATTTCCTTTTTGTTGAAGAAGGCCTGCACTAGCTTTGGATCGCTTTTCAGGTATTCGACTTCGTCAAGAACTGCTACCGACAAGTCTTTAAGATTTTTGAAGACTTGATTCTTCAAACCACGCTTTAACTGACTCCAGACTAGCTCGACGGGGTTGAGTTGGGGGCTATAAGCCGGTAAACGTTCCAGATGAATCCGTCCTGGACGTTCTTTCAAAAAGGCTTTTACCACTGCACTCCGATGGATCGCTGCCCCATCCCAGATAATAATCATGTCCCGTTTCCGATAACGCCCGCACAGTTTTTTAAGGAACCACACGATGTCTTCACTGGTGAAGGCCTGGTCTTGACCCGCTACATAGATACGACCGTTAGGAGCAATTGCAGCAATCAAACTCAAATGAGCACGACCTGCTTGCTCAACTAATACCGGGGTCTGCCCACAAGGGGCCCACGTGTGGGCTAGTAAAGGCAGTAAATAGCATGCTGACTCATCGACATATAAAATAACTCGCTCTTCCTCTTTAGCTTTTTTTGAGTTCGGGCAAGCGCTCGTCTCGCCATTAAGTCACGGCTTGCGGGTCTTGCTGCTGAGCTTTCCGCTGCGGCTTTTGTCGACTCCAACCGACCTTCTTTAAAATACGGCCTATCTGGGAAGGATCATAACTGACGCCAAAGAGCTTTTTAACTACTTCATTGACCCGGGGACGTGTCCAGACGGCCCCGCTAAAACCGTGATGCTCGGCTCCTTTATGGAGTTCGGTTACGAGTTGGCTGAGCTGTTCGACCGATAAACGGGTTGGGGCTCCTGTTCGTTTACCTTCCTGTAGGGCTGTCACTCCTTGCTCTCGGTATTTTTTCAGGGTTCGACTTACCCAGGGCTGCGTTAGACCAAATGCCTGAGCAATTGCTAGTTGCTGCCAACCCGCCTGGCTGAGTTCAACACAGCGTCGGCGAAGTAGTTCGTAATCGGATTGTTTGTAGTTCGCCATACCAGCAAAAGTACCTTACATAACGAACTTACTCACGCATCAATAACAAGACATATACCAATTAATAACAACGAATATGGAAACGCTGAATTTTAAGACAAACATTAAGTGTAGTGGTTGCGTGGCAACGGTAACGCCTTTTCTCAACGACATCGAACAACTCGATGGATGGAATGTAGACACCGGCAGCCCGGATAAGATTCTAACCGTGCAGACAACGGACAACCGCATTGGTGAGGAGGTTCGAAAAGCAGTCGAACGGGCAGGCTATAAAGCAGAACCAATACCACGGCCCTGATTTCCAAAAGTTTTGCAAGCACATAGACTGAATTTTGTAAGCTGTCTGGCCATCCGGTCAGACAGCTTATGTGTTTACTAGGTAACTGATCCAATGCGGACAAGCCATAGTAAATTAAAATTAACGTTATGAAATTTTTTGTATGTCTATTCCTGAGTTGCTGGGCAGTTCTGCCTGCTCGATCTCAGCATCATCAGTCAATGCCTGGTATGCCCGGCACATCTGATACCATCAAATCCACCTCCACCGTCTCCCCGTCAAAAGCGTCTGCGGCCCGACAAATGGACCATAGCCAAATGAATCATGGTACCATGAAAAACATGGTCGGCATGAACCAGGCCATGGGTGATTCGACCCCGATGGCTGGCATGATGACCCATTCGTTTTCGCGGAATTTGCCCATGAACCGTAATGGGTCGGGTACGTCCTGGCACCCGGACAACACGCCCATGTACGCCTACATGAGTCACGGCAAAAAGTGGAGCTATATGGCTCACTACAGCCTGTTTTTGCGCTATAACAGTCAGAACACGAATAATCGGGATAAGCGAGGTAGTGGTCGGCAGTTCGATGCGCCAAACTGGTTTATGGGTATGGCACAACGGCAAGTTGGTCAGCACGGTCTACTGCTGATTCGAGTTATGGTGTCATTGGATGCCCTGACAGTCGGTAATAGTGGCTATCCCCTTCTGTTCCAGTCGGGCGAATCCTACAAAGGGCAACCCCTGATTGACCGGCAGCATCCTCATGATTTATTCTCTGAGTTATCTGTTGGCTATACCCATGCCTTCAATCGGGACGTCGACCTGTACGGATACGTAGGTTACCCGGGCGAACCAGCTTTGGGACCACCGGCCTTTATGCACCGGATCTCCACATTCAACAACCCCGATGCACCTTTAGGACATCACTGGGAAGATGCCACCCACATTCTCTTTGGCGTAGCTACAGTGGGTTTCCGCTATAAATGGGTGAAGCTGGAAACGTCCCGATTCACAGGCCGTGAACCGGATGAACAACGGCTTAACTTTGATAAACCCCGATTTGACAGCTACTCCTACCGCCTGTCGGTAAACCCGTCTCCTGCCTTAGCGCTACAATTTTCCCAGGGCTACATTAAAAGCCCGGAAGATCTGCATCCTGAAGATAACACTACCCGTACAACAGCGTCAATACTGCACAGTGTACCACTGGGAAGCCGGGCAGATCATTACATTAGCTCAGCCTTTGTGTGGGGGCTAAACAAGTCGCATGGCAACGGGGAACAAGCCTTCCTGGCTGAAAGTAGTTTGCAAATGGGCCGCACCGCCTTCTACGGCCGCTACGAAAACGTTGGTAAGTCGCCCGAAGAAATCGGGCTCCAGGCCGAGATTCCCAACCAGCGTGTGTTAGTTAACAACGCGTTGACGCTGGGGATGAACTACCGGGTTGTTCAATATGCCAGCACCGATGTCGTTCTGGGCGCACAGGTAACAGGCAATATGCCGGAACAGGCACTGCAACCCTACTACGGTAAGTTTCCGCTCTCGGGCGAAGTCTATCTGCGCCTTACACCCTCGGTGATGGTGATGAATGCGATGCGGGGCATGGGTGGCATGAACCACAAAATGAAGTAAACGTAACAGGACCGGCGAAGAGGTCTAATCATAATACGGCCAACTTGCCGGTAAACGCACAAAGACAAAGGCCCAACCTATCTAAAGTGGGTTGGGCCTTTGTCTTTAAGTGTAAAAATTAGCCTTTCAAAGAGTTCTCCAGCTTTTTTAATTCACCGATCTCCTTAGTTTGCTGTGTAATGACATTACTAGCCAGCATTTTCATGGTCGAGGTTTTACCTTCTTTTAGAAATGCACGGGCCATGTCAACGCCTTGCTGGTGATGCTGGGCCATCATACTGGCAAAGTCGTGGTCAACTTTTCCAGTCATCGAGTGCGTTCCGCTATGCATCACCTCCATACCTGTCTTGCCTAATTTCGACGAGGACGCCATTGGCTTGTGGCTACTCAGGAACTGATTAAGTTCCTTGATTTCCTTCTGATTAGTAGCCTTAATCCGGGTTGCCAAAGCCTTTACCTGCGCGTTAGTCCCCTGTTTGATCTCCAGATCAGCCATCTCGACTGCCGATTGGTGATGCATTTTGAGCATCATGGCAAAATCATGGTCAGGATCACCCGTCATTTTCATGCTCATCATCTGGTTCATGCCCGATTGCATGGACTTCATCATTGCATTTACGGGATTCTGAGCCAGCGTTGGTTGAGTAAGCAGGAGCGCTACACCCAGTCCCGCTGCAATGAATTTATTCGTTTTAATCCGTTTTCGTTAGTTAGAGATAAATGATACATCACAACTCCTCAATAGGGCTTGTTGGTGATAAGCCAATCCTGAAACTGACTAATTTCGGCCTTTTGCTCAGCAATGATTTTCTGAGCCATCTGTCGCATGCTCTCAACCGTACCGTAGTTTAATTCAGTCTGTGCCATATCGAGAGCACTCTGATGGTGATCGATCATTAGAGCAACAAAGTCTACATCAGACCGGCCCGTCAGGATACGGGTATCCTGCGCTTTCATCATTTTATCCATATCCTGCATAGCCATCATGTCGAAGGACTGGCCAGCCCCTGATGCTATTGGCTGGTGGCTGCTAAGAAACTGGGCAAATTGGGCTTTTTCTGCCGTCTGGGAGGTAACGATGTTTTGTGCCATCGTTTTTATTGTTTGATCAGTACCACTCTTGAGTTCCTGATTAGCCATGTCAATGGCACCCTGATGGTGCATTTGCATCATCATCGCAAAGTCATGATCGGCATCTCCCGTCATTTTCATGGCATTCATCTGCGTCATGTTGGCATGCATGATCTGCTGGTAAACATTGGCATCATGTTCCTGTGGCGTTATACCCTCACTATTTTTAGTACAGGCGGTCATAGCTCCCACCATCAACACGAAGAAGCCAGCTAGTTTAAATACGTTACTTTTCATTGCGTTGAGATATGCGTTTGTTCCTCTATATAACTTGTGGTTATTGACCTGAGTTTTTACAAGATTACCCCTATAGACTTATAGAATTTACGGGTCTCAACAAGTCGTTGTCATTCGAATTAGTTGCGGTCACTTGTTTATCTGCCTTTCATCCATCAACTTAGTCACCTGACTTATTGCTTTACCCCCCAACATGCTTGCTGACTCCTTTACCCGCCTGATTGACGACTACAAACAAAACCCGAATCTGATTTACCAAAGTTGGTTTCTGCATAATGAAGACCGTCTGAAAGCCTTTCGCTCGATTCGGCGTGGCGTCTTACAAGTCATCAGCGACATTAAAGACGGTTCGTTTCCCAATGATTTCAAAGGCAGTTCTCTTGAGTTTGTGCTTACCTGCATTACCGAGCAGAAACAGGTATTTGAAGGCGCGTCGCATCCTTTCTACTGGAAACCAAAGCTGCGTATTCCAGATATTTATGAGAATCAGGACCATAAGCGATATTTCGGCCAGTTTCTGGAATGCTGCCTGAAAGCCACCAAACCCGAAACCATCGTCAACGAAATTCACAAACTGGATGCGTATAAGATCAAAGGCCTGGGGCCGGCCGTGGCCAGTATTCTTTATTTCCTGCATCCAACTTGGGTCCCCCCTTTTAATACGGCGATCATCAATGGCTATAACCGACTATTTAATGAGCGTCGGAATCTAGGATCGTGGTCGGAATACCTGGCCATTCGCGAAAAGATGCTGACGGTAAACAACGAGTACCGGTCTGTGCTGTCAAACGACCTGGGTGCCCTGGCGGGTTTGTTATTTGAGATTGGAGCGGGTAATCTACTGGTACCCGGACTGGCCGATCAACCGGCCGTTGATCGGGAAAAGCTTCAGAAACAGATAGAAAAACGACACAAAGGTGTCGTTGATGAACAACAGGAAGAACATACGCACAGCGAGATGCAGTATCACCTGCTAACCATCGGTCGGGCCCTGGGCTATGACGTGGCCGCTGCCCGAAATGACATGTCCCGTCACTATAATGGACATTCGTTTTCCTTCCTGAGTTTACCTGCTCTACCTCCCCTACCGGTCTCGGCTGAAACGAGCCAGACCATCAGTCTGATTGACATTGTTTGGTTAGAAAAAGGCAGCGGTCGGATTATTTGTGCCTTCGAGGTAGAGAAAAGTACCTCCATTTACTCCGGCATTCTTCGATTGACTGATTTAGTATGCTCCTTACCTGATCATGCTACGACGCTCTATCTGGTCGTTCCCGACAGCAGACGGAAAGAAGTTGAGATGCAGTTAACCCGGCCTTCTATCAGACAGACCAATACACCAATTCGTTACATTCTGATGTCGGAGTTGCGTACTCACTGTGATGCGTTGTGCAGGTTTGGGGACAGCCACCGGGTACTGGAAAAAATTGCGCGAATGATCTAGGATGGCAATTTTTATATAACTATAACATCTTTCTTGGAACCCCCTGGCTTGTTGCCATAACTAGGGTGAGTTTATCAGAAAACAGTAGGGTGTAAAACGGATTGAACTGATCAATTAGTTTTATTACTTTTTGGGCATCATACTTCGACGGGTGAATGAATAGCCTCTGAACTTATGAACGCGTAACTTCTCGAATTAAACTGGTTAAATCAGTTTCGGACATTCTTGATTTGATACGAATTCGAATCAGTTTTTGACCAGCTTTGGCCATTATTTTATCCTTCATTCGGTCTTTTACTTGTTGTTCTTTACTGTCGTGATAAATGCTGTCAATCTCTAACAGTTTAAAGGGCTTGAACGAGTTCTCTGCGTCAAATACAACACAATCTACCAGGGCTTTAAAAAAGTAATTGCGCTCACTTTGATCTAAGAAGGGCTTAACCTGTTCAAAATCTACCAAGGCAGAAACGGCTACATTTGGGAATACCAGGTAAGTACTATACACCTCTCGAACTGCTCTGTAGAACTCATATTCCTGGCCAGATTTAAACAGGCTGATCGTGCTGTCCACAGGCTCAATTTCATTATTCACGGTAACCTCAATCGTTCGCTGTTGGGAATGCTCGACTACTTTCGGTTGCGTACGCTCATGCTCCCGAAGCAGCTCGACGCTAATGGGCAGATTCGGGTACTGTTTGGCATAGCGTAGAGCCGATTGGACCTGCGTTGAGCGATAGCCCAGTATAATCCGTTCGGCTAATTGCTCCACATCGTTGGCTGATAGCGTAAAGTGGAAATTCGGGCCTGTATGGAGCAAGTGAAATTGCTCTAGGTAAAATAGATAGTCAGGATCTTGCTTAAAACTGCTTCCTTCAATCAATTCCCGTACGAATTGACTTTCAAGAATATTTCTCGTTATATCGTCTTGGCGGATTTGGTCATACGTCACATTATCTTTAAATAATGCGATTAGGGCATTCCAATCTCGCTGCTGAAGAAGTTTAAATGTTCTTTCTCGGTCGTAACGCATCTTGTATTTTACGTTTTTGGGTGGCGAATATACAAGTTTGCGCCAAGTAAAAATTTGAGTCGGAGAGATTCTCATATGCATATACATACACTCATCCATAAATTATACATATGAAAAGTTTCCAGTTCACCATCCCTTCCGTTTTAGACTGTGAAACAGGTGAGGAAATTTTCACAAAACCCTTCTTCAATCAGGATGAAGCAACAATTTTTGAAATTCGTAGAGAATTAGAAGATGCCATTCGCAATCGACGCGGGCCAAAATACAAATGCTACCATTGTGGTCAGCTCATCAAAATTCGGGGTAAGGCGGAGAACGAAACGAAACTTAAACGAATGCACTTTGCCCACCAGTGGGACAGTGAAGAATGCCCTATCAAAACAAATCAGGCATTAAGTCGTCAACAGCTTCAAGCTCTTAAATACAATGGACAGAAGGAAAGCGAGCTACACCGCCGGACTAAAGATCTAGTAGCAGCCTCCTTAGAAATGAACCGCGTATTGGACAAAGGGGTGAGTGAAGTGGCTACTGAAGTTGTACGACGGGACGCAACAGGTCTAATGACCTGGCGCAAACCTGATGTCAGTGCGGTATATAAGTCGAAACAGCTCGTTTTTGAGATTCAGCTGTCAACCACATTTTTAAGTGTCATTGCTGATCGGGAATACTTTTATCAGCAAAACCAGACGTTCATTATCTGGATATTTAAATCTTTCTCCGACGACCTGGATAAACAGAGGTTTACAGAAAAGGACGTATTTTATTGTAACAATCAGAATGCATTCGTATTTGACAGTGAAGCCATTGAAGAATCAAACCGCCAGCGAGATCTAGTATTAAAGTGCCTGTATCGGGAGCCCTATCGAATGGGTCAACACATAGCGTATCAATGGCGGCAACAATTAGTAAGTCTGCACGATTTAACCTTTGAGGAGGACACTTTTAAAGCATTTTTCTTTAACGTTGCGGGGGCGGCCAACAGTATAAGCCAAGAAATAGAGGACGAAGATCGAAAGAAGTGGCACCAACAACGCGAGCTGGAGCGACGCCAGGAAGAATATGAACAACGTCAGCAAGTGTATGAAGCGCGACTTGAGGAAGGATTTTCCGCTGCCCGTTCAGCCGTTCGGCAGGTGTTAAATGAAGTTCATTCTTATCCCGAAAAACGCAGTCCTTTACTAAGCGAGTTTGCCGTATTTTCAAAAAACACGTATAGCCACTTATTCGATTTATTTGGCCAACAGCAGGGCTATCAGCCAACCGATCAGGAGAAAGCGTTTTTGAAGATACTCTTTGAACGTGAGCGAGCGAGTCGTTCTCATCTGGAAAGGTCTGATTTACTCACCTGCTTATGCCTGACCACATGCTTAGCGAAATTGAGAACCCCGCAGAAGACATACCGGTTAAAGAAGGTTTATGGGGCAGTATTCGCCATTTTATCGCTTAAATTGAATTGTGTGGTCGGTCAGAAATTCACTAAGCTTATTCAGGTAGCTCACACCGCAGTAACGGGAGACTACGCACACTTATTCATCAAAGCGTTAGAGAAATATTATAATTCAGAATGTAACCAACAGGACGTTCAATCAGGTGGTAAGCTGGCGAACAAGATAGCTGCATTTCAGCAAAGGAACAGTCAGCCTGATCACAGCTACAACGATATTTTCCGATTGCTGTTCCCTGACCTTTTCACCCAGTAAGCAGCCAAGTTATTTCTTTAGCTTCGATTCTTATGTGGTCCGACTAATGCCTTTAACCTAGTATGCTGTAGTGATTATATCGAGGGTTAATTCAAGAACATACATTCACTTGACATGGCTCTATAATTCATATTTGGAACGCCTGTATAAGCCATAAAGATTGTTTTGGGCGATTCAAGTGGTTGACTCCTTATCGTCTGTCAAGGGTTTACCACACTCGACGTGAAAGGCATAATCTTCTGCGCTTAAGTTCATCCGTAAAAATTCATCCATACCCATATCATGACGTTCGAGTACATACCGCCGAAAAGGAAAGCTGCGCTTGGCTTCATCAAGACCCCTTTCTCGCTCCCCCCGACGCATTCCTTCATGTGGTAGACCTTCCAGATACTCCTCAAAGTAAACAGCTAGCAATTCGTGGGACGACCGACTTTCGTTCTGACTTATTACCTGTTGCTCCAACCAATCAAGTAAATCCTCGGTGGAGGCTACCGTTTCAGTAGTTATTTCTGAGTTTGGTTGACCGAACACCGCTAATTCTTTTACCCGATTGTAATAGCAATATGTGGCGTTACCAATTCGAAACATGCGAGCCATATAATCCCGCTGCCCCTCGGGCATATTAGCCAGCGCTTCAGCCTGCTGTATATTGTATTTCTCTATAGGATGACGCATATTTATTCGTAGCCAGGCGGTTGTTTTAATTTACCAGGTTCATCATAAATAGTGCTATCTGTTTCGCTTTGATAGTAAATAGTACTGTCGGTCTTACTTTGGGGTAACTCGCCGAAGTGTATGCGCTTGACTCTATAAATCTGAGCATACTCCAGTTTAATACGTTCCCTTTCGGCAGGCAGTTGGATTTTGAGAATTACATCGAATAGAATGCCGTCTTCTACAAATTCAGGCCTCCATAGCGCATCATAATTTAGAAAAAGTGGCGTATGATACCACCGGGTTACCGTTCGGTCGGTTGGTAGCTGAATGTCAAAATAGTTTGTATATATCCAATAAAAGCATTCGCTGTCTTTGATATCTTCCACCATTTTCTGTAGCAGATGCGGTAATTGGTCCATTGTCTCTACCATCTGTTCAGTACATTCATTATAGTTTTCATAGAATAAATATCGCCTTATGCTACTGCCAAAGTAAGCAATAATTTTTACGAGTCGTATTCACTTAACAACCAATATGTCTTGCCAGCGCGTAGTATAACAGGGCGATACCCACTGTTGCTTTGTTTTCCAGGTGGGGTCGTACCCCTGAACGGCTAAACGTACCTTGTCCTTGCCGTGCCGATGATTTAGTCGATCTACTACCCGATATAGTTTGACAAGCCGCTCGTCACGTGCGTCACAAAAAATGGATGGCTGCCGGTGACTATCAGGTACAAAGTCCGAAAGCATTACACCTACCTTTTGATACGCATAGCCAAATTTAAAGATTGACTTCAGGGCGGCAAGAGCATAAGTAGCGAGTTCAGCGTTGCTCGATGTCGGGTGCGGAAGTTTTAGATTTCTGCTTCCATAATACTGTTTAGCCATTTCGCCATTTGAGGAACGCCGGAATCTATTCGTATGAAGGAATACAGTCAGTGTACCAGCCGCTGACTCCTGCTTGCGGAGTTTCTGAGCTGCGCGGGCCAAATGAGTAGTCAATCCCTGAGCTATAGTCTCATAATCTGGCACTAACCGGCCGAAGCTGGGTGCTGAACAAATGGCTTTTTTCGCTGGAGCCTCTACTTCGATCAGCTTGCAGGGCAGGCCTCTTAACTCATATGCTAACCGGAGACCATTTACTGTAAGGTGCTGATTGATCCAGTCATCGGGTGCATCACGAAACTGAGCGGCCGTACGAATGTCATTACGTCGCAATAAACTAGCATAACGTGAACCAACGCCCCATAGGTCGGCTACTTTAAACTCATGAAGTACATCATCAATCTTGTCAGCGGTGTTGAGATGCAAAACGCCTTCATGCTCTTCCATTCGCTTGGCAAAAAAATTAGCGACTTTACATAAGGTTTTCGTAGGTGCCAGGCCAATCGAAACAGGGATGCGATGCCACTGCGTTATAGTCTGCCGTAACTCCCGCCCAAACTGGTTAAGATTTGGATAGATTGATTCGTAACCGGTGAGGTTCATAAAGGCCTCGTCAATAGAATAGATCTCAACCTCCTCAACAAAGCGCCCGATGGTAGCCATGATACGGGCCGACATATCCCCGTAAAGAGTGTAATTGGATGAGAAAACTTTGATATCGTGCTGCTGCCGTAATTCTTCTAATTGAAAATACGGCGTACCCATTTTTATGCCCAGGGCCTTTGCCTCGTTTGAGCGGGCTATTACGCAACCATCATTATTCGATAACACAACAACTATTTGATTTTCAAGCGAATAATTAAAGCTCCGTTCACAGGAAACATACATATTATTCACGTCGATCAGCCCTATCATATTCAATTACTTACTTTTTCTGGATCACGTATGTGACTACTCCGACTACCCGAAGTTCGTCACCCGAGCGGACTGGTATTGGTTGATAAGACTGGTTTGATGAGTGTAATGCCAATTTCCTTTTCTGGCCAACGATGCGCTTCAAAGCGTATTCGTTGTTTAACCAGGCGACGACAATGGATTTAGGGGCCGGTATTTTCGACGAGTCGAAGATGATGATATCGCCCCGATCAATACGGTCGCCAAGCATACTGTTACTGCCGACGCGTGCAAAATAGGTAGCTTCTTGATTCTGGATAAAACGCTGGTTTAGATCAGCAACCGGCTCGATGGAGTATTCCTGTATCGAGCGCCGATTAGTATCTGGAATTGTAGATCGAACAACAAAGGTGACAACGCCGAAAATCTCGAAGTCATCTCCCGGATGTATATAAATGGGATCGAAGGCTGAGTTCGAGGGTAACAGTACTTTCATCTTTTCGACAAACTGAAGTTGTCGAATAAGCGTGTCTTCATTCAGCCGAGCTACCACCAGCCTTCCGGCAACCAGTGATCTCCTTGTATCAAAGATGATTATATCTCCCTTCTCAATACGATCATCAAGGAGGCCATCGTCATTCATTGATAAGAGGTATGTATCATCTGGATTGGTGATACATAGATCATTGACATTACAGACGCGCTCCAGAAAATTTTCGGCAGGGCTGGGGAAACTCGCTTGGACATAATAACTGAAGAACGGAATCTGATACCGGTCTTTGATATGTACCTGCACACAACCGATTGGTAAAGATCGGGTTTCGATTACGCTCATAGCCGTATGTTATAAGTAAAATATATAACAAGCGGCTATAATATAGTTTTGTTATTACGAATGCAAATTTTTGTTTACAACGAATAATTTCATTGATCGAGAAGATGCAATAACCGACTCATAGCGCTCTGCTTTTCAGCCTCACCGAGCCCGTAAAAATGAACAGAATTATTGACCATTCGAACACCGTCCCAACGTCCCATACTATCTCGGTAAATGACGCTGTAACCCGACAGATCGCCTACCTCAGCACGGATTTCTGCTAATACATAATCAATGTCGTTCGTGACGCTCCTATTGCCAAGATCGAGATCAATGATCGCAATTATGTTTCCTTCAACGGTATACGTATAGTCGGCGGCAAATGGCCTATTTGTGGTTTTACGATTCATTCCAGGGACGGATTATCTACAATTTACACGGATGCCGAAATAATTTAGTTGATCGCGGAACTGCTCACAATTTAACTTGCGGTGGCTCAGCACAGCTTGCCTAAGCTGTTGCTTCGTGTATCGGCCTCCCGGAGTCAAGCCATTTGCTTCACAAAAATCAACCAGTGCTTCGTTTGAAAAACGACTTCCAGTTCCTACTCTGAGTACGACTCCCGCTTGTTCTTCCTGTATACGGGTGGTTAATCTTTGCCTCAGTTCAACAATCGCCTTTTCTACAGTAATCCCAAAGCCGATGTCTCCCCAACAGACTATAGCATAATCCCAAATCGCATCGATTAGCAACCGTTTGTATAATGTCGCCTGGCCAATCCGATGTGCAACCACTACAGTTAAGTACCCATTTTGCTGAATAGTGGCGATGGCTTTATTCTCATCCAACTGATAGTTGATCTTAAAGAAACGGCCGACTGTTCTGATCAGCCAGTCCCCTGACCACTTGTCAACGAGTATGCTTCTGACTAGTCTTCCCCATTCAGCTTTACCCTGGTAAAAATGGACGACCGCTTGCGCGCGATCAACCGTAAGCCGGAAATCACCAACAATCGCGTAAGTGTTGGGAGGTTCGTTTGTCTGTAAATTATATAGAGAAGTCTCCTGCTGCATAAATCGAAATCGACGCATAGGGCAAATCAAAATACAGCTTAACGTCGATCGGCCTAAGGCTGCCCCGCCAAATATACGCCATTTGGTGCAAGAGATAGACGGGTGACGGGCGTATGAACGGAGTAGGGATAGTCGTTTTCTATTTTGTCCGCCCTTAGATGCACCAATCATCGGTATCCGATCATGGTCACAATGGGAAGCCAGGATAGACAACAGGCAGTTGGTTTCGTGCGGACTTAATTTGTCCGGCAACATGGTAATCATTCGACATGCCCGGTGTAACGTCCCGGAGCCGGACAAATAAGCAATCGGCGGCTTATTCCTGACTTACTCGCAGTAAACCGATCAGCAGCAAAAATGCGATCAACAATCCGCCAAAAGCATAATTGGATGCAAGTACATGAACTCCCTTTGTGAACCAGTCGCACAGTTCAGTAAGCTGGTTATTGACAAAGAAATAAGGACGACTAATGAACTCGGCTAGAATAATCTCCATCGGGTTTATTCAACTGATTGTAGCATACTAACCCCTATTTTATTTTTAAGCCACGCTGCTCATGCCAACCTGATCGGCAATAACTCGTGCTTCAGCAAAAGCCTGATTAAAATAGCCGTTACGGTAATCTACCATGAGTTGATTGGGGCTGCTGTAAGCATATGTGATGTCCACATGACCCAACCACGTTAGACTCGCTGTCTGCTCTGCTTGATTGAAGCTACCAATGTCGTGGCCGTTTGTCAATAGGATGCTGACTATTTCAGACACTGGCACCTCGTTATCAGGGTACGTTTCGTAAACAATACCCATACTTCCTGCGGGATTAGGGCCAAAAGATTCAGTTATCCGAACTATATGGCCAACATGGTAGGCCTGGACTGTTTTTTCGTCTGATTTCATGTTTTTCATGTTGAGGACAACGACTAATTGATTTTCAAAAATATGTATTTCACATTAAACTTAACAATTATAATATAAAATACATATTAGACAAGCCAAAACCTGTATCTGTTGGTCAGTCCTCATCAGGCTCATCTAAAGGCAAGCTTTCATCATCGAGCATAGACAGATTTGCCTGCGCAGATGCAAGAGAAGTAAAACCTAAAAATTCCACCTGGTCAGTTAAGTCTGACTGCGTCCAGGCCGACGCTTTCAGCCTCCCCTCCTGCGTTACCCGATGCCAGAGGGCACACCCATATATAATGTGACCAGTCGTCCTAAGGCGAAAGGCAGGCGGTAGTGGTTCCGTGTAGAGCGCTTCATCATCGCAATAGGCAGCATCAGAACAGTCGTCTGTACCGATTGATTGTTGTCCGGCAATTGTAAGCCGACGAGCCCCAATTTGTCGACAAACGTCGACCAGCGAATCGTCTATGTCAACAGGATATACCTTTTCCAGATAAGGGTCAATTTTCAACAGCTCAGTCATCTTTGATAAGGAGTTAAAATCACGGCCGTCTTAGCAGAAAGACGGCCGTGATCATTTACCATGAAAACACATAAATTGGCGCAGGCGTGTAGGCTATTGGGCCTAGAAACTCAACTTCGCCAGTTACCTTCACGAGAGTTGCGTCGGGAGTTACCGTATCACCCTCCCCATTACTACCCGTCCATACCCCATTACCGTAAATAATCTGTCCGGTAGAACGCAGTCTGAAAGCTACCTGGTAAGGATCATCAGGGAGAAGGTCATTGCAGAAAATACCGTCTCCATCAGGTTGGCGGGCCGTATAATCTATGGTGTCACAATCAATCCACTCATACAACTGCTCTAATGAGCCATCATGTGAAACCGAACGTACCTGCTTATTTGTAGCGTCGATCAGAAATACCGGTACAGGTTGCTGAGGAGAGGGAACGGGTTTCGTTGCCATTAGTAAGTGCCCGCTATAACATGACGGAGCCGCACAGAATCAATAAAAAGTAAAGAAGAGCTGGACACTGTTGTCCAGCTCAAATCGCGTTAGGCCAATGCAGTCTGTTCGGTTGCCTTTTCCTGCAATTCGCTTTGCTCTGGTTCGGGAAGCAGATCCACAAAGGGGTTGAATACGTTTTTAGCTACCTGCGTTTTACCGGTCTCGGTCAGCGTCTCACGCCGGTACAGGTTAATTGTCTGCACGTAATCAGTCATTTCCTGCGTAATAGCTTTATCAGCGGGTTTGTAAGTAAATGACGCGATGTAGTATATGCCTTTGGGCTGTATTTTGTTATTCTCCCGCTTATCCGCGTTCACCGTCAGCACCACCTCGTTGAGTTTGATACGGTTATACACCAAGGGGGTTATAAGTCGCTCCAGGTTAGCTACGCTATAACCATGAAACAAAATTTCTGATACGCAATCGGCCTCGTCAATGAAGAACAATTCAGCCCATTTTTTCAGTCCTTGACCTAAAATATCATCCGAAAAGATACGCCAGGCGATGGGCTGAAACGACAGCGATGAACCTAGCTTTTCGATATTGTTCTCATCATAATGAATGGAGAACTTGCCCTCTTTGGCGTCGAATCGGTACTGTTTGGGATTACCTGGAATGTACAGGTATTTGTCTACAACTTCACCCGTTTCAGTATCAACAATCTGAAAGGGACCGACCGGCGATCCGGCAATAGAGGAATTCGCTAACGCTTGCATTGTCTTTGCCCGAAGTAACACGTCGGTGCCGCGCAATAAGAACACTATAAAGATACAGCTAAATAGGCATAAGACAAGGCTATCTACCTGTTAAACAGCAACATAAGCCAACCCTCCGCTCCCTTTCGTTCGCCGGGTTATTCTTGCATTAAATCAGCCTTCTTTGCCAGCTCCAACCGTAAAAGCTTCAGGCCATAGCTAATGGTCAGTTTGTCAAGCTTAGATAGGCTCACTTCCTCCGAAGCAACGTTGATGCGGTCAATGAGGTCACTTACTAATCGCTCATACTGTTCGTGCTCAACGTACCTACTCTGCATGTCCATTTGTTGCTCAGCATCCATGTTTTATTTAGTCAAGCATTGGCATCAAGTCAATGGCTGTCAATCTGGTTATCAAGTAATTACATTAATTTTTGTGGCGTAGCTTTAGAAGGTGTGTTCCTCAAAGTGGGTTGAGACCGCACAATATTTGCTTTTTGCGTTTGAAGTTCTTCGTTCCAATCCTTTGCAAAGGGACGTTTGACAACCAGTTTGTCGGTTAGACCCCGCCATTCGATGGCCAGTTTTTCAATTCGCGTCAGCATAGGGCGGTGGTTGGGCAAGTGAATGGTCAGCAAACTATGGTTTCCCTGATGCATAATAGCATCCGCCGTCGCTCGATTCATGTCCGGTGTGTACCCTTTGTTTAAGGTTGTCAACACTTTTTCTTGTAGTGATTCAAGGTGCACCTGCCGTTTTGCAACTTCATCCGGTAACCCATATACGTCAATAGACAAGATGTTACTGTTCTTATTGTGACTGATACTTAACTGGTGATTCGCCTGCTCAATAGATTGGCCTGGAACTTGAAGTCGGCCGACCCAACCAATATTGAACCGAATACCGCTGTTATCGTTATCGTGTCCCAGAATTACTTGCTCCGGCTTAACCCGGTCAATTAATCGTTGTACGGTCAGGGGCTGAAGTGAAGAAGGTTGACCACCAGTAGCCACATAGACCCGGTCGTAGGGTTCTTTCGGTGGGTGAAGCTGGTGATACGATAAGGCATCAATCGGACTTTCACAAATCAGCATTTCTTTGGGTTGATGGCCTTTGGGCAGATTAGACACCCAGATACTCTCAAGGCGTTCGCCCCAAGTATGCCCATTAACTAAACCCGTTGAACTGTCGTTTTTCAGCAAAATGGCCGTAATGCCCTGTTCACTCTCCATTGGGAATACTGTGTTGATAACCGTTTCCCCTGTTTTCTTACTAATGAACGTTTTGTTGAAAATTTTGCCGATAAACGCCCGGTGGCCAATTGTATCGACCGTCAAGCCTCGCTTTTCCATGAGATAATCCGTGTTCGTCAGTGGATCAAGCCTGAAATAATGAGACATCGCCTTACTCCGGCTCGTGTCAGCAGGCGGTTGACTTTCAACCATATCGGTAGAACGGCTTTTAGCGAGGTGTGACAAATCACCGGTATACCGACCTATAAATTCGTGAAGCTGCTGCCAGCCTTCCCGCGTTGCCGTGTCGATATGTAGTTTGTCAATCACATAATCAACAATTGTCCCCCGGTCACGGCTATCCTCAGGGTTGTAATAAAAATATTCGTTTGTTTTTTGATTGTTGCCGATGATGAGCTTTCGACCTTCGGCGTTTTCGAGTACTGGCCAACGCCGTGTCGATTTTCGCCGATCCTTCGAGAAACCCTCTGTCTCCAGGAACTGCACCAGGTCAATCTGCTGCTTATAGTCGGATAACTGCGGCTTAGTGGTTAGCATAAATGTATTTCAGTTAATTAAAACGTTGAGAGAAGCAGCTTAGGGGTTTGCTGTAAGTGCCCGTCGGGCTCAATGCGGATTTGCTGTTTTTCTCTTATCCGTATTGTGTTTTCCGCTGGTGTTAGGCGCGGTGTTCGAACCGTTTCTTTCGGGTATACCATTTGGGATGTGGTCGAAACGCAGGCCTCGGCTTGCCGCTGATACACGCACGTGGGCCGAAAAAGCTGTGCCGGCTTTACTCGTCATGTTATCGAGCCGAACGGCCTTTCCTTCGATCAGCCGCTGTTTTTGCAAGCCATTAAGTGTTACGCCTTTCAAATGGGACATCCGCTCAATTTTTGGTCGGATCACATCCGCCCGAAGTACGGTCAGTGTCTTAGTGTCTTTATCTACACCAATGAAGCCAGTGAACTTTTGGCCGCTCTGCTTGTCGACTAGTTCGGCAACCCGGCCCATATCGCCATACTTATGGAGGTTTGCTTTATCCTTATCGGAGAAGGTATGCCCCAGGTAACTTTCTTTGAGTGTCAACTTGTGCTGGACGTCCTGAAGCACAAGTTGCGGGCCGTTCTCTGGCGTATTCAGCACATACAGCTTTCCAATGCTGCCATCTCCTGTTTTGACGACATCCGTTTTTTGCCCATTAAGCAATCGCTTTGCGTTCTCCCCAGTTAGCTCGACATCAAACTGACGAGTAGCCTGCTTGAGCAGTGAATCTGGGTATCGAGTCTCTCCAACTACTGGTTGGAATTGACGATTTACTACTGACTTCTCACCTAGTGGTGACCCAACCATCGACTCGCTTGAAACAGGGCTTGACAGTCGCAGATCCACTAGCTGACCTGTTCCCGATGAGTTATCGGGGATAGAAACGACCCTAGGTGATTCCCCTGTATTGAAAACCGTTATGTGAAATTGACCATCAGCATAGCCGTAGCCAACTAGTGGCATATTCGGGTCGTAATGCCTGTAGAGTATGGTTTCAGGCGTTTTTATAGCTTCCCGATAACCCAACCGATACAGATTCATCTCTGTAGGGTAATTGTGGTCACCAACCAAGAGTACAGGCTTTTGCCAGCTTATGGCTCTCACTGCTGGGAAAAAAAGAGGTTCATCTCGACGGTACTTCTCGTCGATCAGTTCGACAGCCGATTGGTCATTGAAAATGTATATGTCAATACCCTGTTCCTTTTGTGTGTCAAAAGGTTTGGATTGGCTTATCGTAGACCGAACTGACGAGGAGAGAGTACAGTACACGTCTAGCTGGCGATCATTTGTTAAACGGTGGTACAAATGCTGCGTATGAGACGTATTCCCAAATCTAAGTTCGATAGAAGCTGGTTGAGTAGTTGAATCTATCTCCAACACATACTGGATTGACCCCTCCACAGGGTCGTCACTCGCAAGTTGCTGCCGAATCTCTTTAATAAAGGCCTCCCCTACCAAACCAAGCATCTGCTGTGCTATTGAACCCCATCCTTGTGTGGTCGCTATCGGGCTAATCTGCATACAACTACATTATTAGTTTACCCTATTTTGGGACCTTTCTGTTTTTTTGCTTTCTTGGGTTTAGCCTCCTCCCCTACTGGCTTCGGCGCGTCCTGCTTTTTCTGTTTGGCTGGTTTGGGTACTTCGACCCGTTGTGCGGCTGCCTGCTTTACTTCTTCCTTTGGCTGAATCGTTTTCTTCCCGCCCGCTCCATCTCCTTTGAGTTGGTGTACGGGTTTGGTCAAATCTTGGGCTGTCTTCTGATCGACCGTTTGTTTGACCGCGTTATCTGGGATTTTAGCGAATGTGAGCGAGCGTTTGGCGGCCGAAACCTGCACATAAGCGTTGAAGGTTTGACCGTTGTTACCAGTCATTCCTTCCAGCTTGATAGCCCGCCCCTGCTCTAAGTTTTTTTGCTGCGGTTTAGTCAGTGTTACCCCTTTGATCGTCTGCGGTATGTGAAGGCGCTCAGCCCGGAGGACAGTCAGGCTTTTCGTGTCTTTATCAACCCCAATGTATCCCACGAACGGCTTGCCCGTCATTTTGTCGGTCAGGTCCACCCGCTTTCCCATCTCCCCGTTTTTCTTTAGATTTTGCTTGTCCCGAGATGTCAGCTCATAGCCAAGAAATTCTTTGGGTAACAGCAATTGCTTACGCTCCGGCTGTATACCTACAATTGGCCCATTGTCTGGCGTATTGACGATGTACAGTTTCCCGGATATTTGAAAGGGTTTACCTTCCTCACCCGCCTGCGTCAGCTTCATCAACCCGGTCTTTCGGCCGTTGAGCAAATCATCAAGGTGGCCTGCTTTTTCTAAATCCTGCCGGGTTACCCCAACCTTTTCGAATTGAGGGGCAACTTCCGCCCACTGGTAGCGAGTTGGCCGACCCATTACGGGTACCTCTACGCCCGGTGTGTTTGTCTCGTTCATGGATACAACTTGAGTCTGATTATTTACGATTGATTGAGTAGTCGATTGTAGAGATATGCCGGCAGTTATGGTTGCTCCATCGGGCGCTGGCATACGTTCCATCGCCTTATTGACCGATTGGCTTTCAGCAGACAGATGCCTCTCGGTCATGGCTGGCACCGCAGCAACTAAGCTGTTGTGCCCTTGGGAGATCTGGGCGTTTATAGGTTGGGGGAATTGAGCGTCTGTCTTGTCGACAGTTCCCAGCCGTCCCCCCCCCTGAGACGGTTTTGGGGAAGAATCCGGTTGACGTGCTATTTCATAGGGCTCCCGGTTGTCAGGCGTTGCTTTTGCTGGCGCAATCCAGTCACTTACGGACTGCCGCAACCGTTGCCAGGCGGTTAAAGAGGGGCCTGATTCCTGGAGTAACTGATATGGTGGGGTCTCAACAGGTTTGATTTTTTCAGAAACAGCTCCCTGCATTGGCTGAAGAAGGTCATTGCTCTGGAGCTGGCCTTTCAATTCTTTATGTTGACGTTCCAGATCGGTTATAAATCGGCTCATCTGCTCATGGTTAAGCTGAGCATTGTGCAGGAAATTGGCCAGGAAACCCCCATTGATATCCAAGTGTAAAGTCACTGGACTTACCTGGCTTCGCAGTTGTGATGGGTTCAGATCGCCTACCTCTACGTTGTCACTACGCGTTTCGGTTTGGGATAGTCGGCCGGGCGTATCTACCACCTCTATACGGTACGTCTCTTTTGGATCGATGAACGAAAGTGGCAAACCCTTTACCTTTTCATGGATCTCCCACAGGTAGTCAGTAAGTTTAGTACGGTCGCTATCAGGTGCTGTTTGGGTACGTTCTTCGATCCGTTTAGCCAAATCCGCTTTTTTAAGCGTCTTGTTATACAAGCATCGGGTAATCTCCTCATCTGACAGTAAACCATCGTTGGCCAAGTACCCCCTCAACTGCTCATATTGTGCGGGCAGCACTAGCTGGTATTGTTGGGTTTCTAATCGCTCAAATTCCTGTAGTTGTGTAGCCTCTAAGCGGGTGTTTTCATTGGGTTTAGTCTCCACCGTGCTCTCGGCAATAGGCATCGGTTCCATATATATTTTGTGTTGTTTCAGACAAAATTATTGATTTTATATATTATTCATATAATTTTATTATAATTAATTTATTATATATATTATCTATGAATTTAATGACCCTTGGAGTAAGTACGACTCTCTTACTGATGTGTGTGAAGACGCTTCAGGCGCAGGTTGTTTTCTCTTCCCCTACCTGGTCCTTGGATACGTCAACAGCCCAACACGGTCAAGTCAGCTTTCGAGTTAGTTGCTTCGAATCAACGATAAACTTGCCGCATGAGGCTTCATTTAAACCGGTTGTGACTAAACCGGACATAGACTCGCTACTGTCTTGTTTTGCAGACAGCATTTTTAAGGGGTGGAATGCTCCTAAACTTTCTTTGGGCAACCGTACACACCAGTTACAGTTTATTCCAGCTATACCACCCCTACGATTATTGTCCTGGCAGGATTACCGCGTTACCAGTAAGTTCGGCTGGCGTACTCATCCAATTCGCGGAAATAGTAGCCACCATAATGGTATGGACATAGCTCAACCAGCAGGCACACCGGTTTATGCAACTGCTTTTGGCGTTGTAAAATGGGTAAAGTGGGAAGTGGATGGATTAGGACTAGCCGTCTGTATAAAGCACCCAACGGGTTACGAGTCCATCTATGGACATCTTTCTACCCATGCAGTCCGAGAGAGGGATATTATCCAACGAGGAGCGGTAATTGGACAGGTAGGCAGTACGGGGCGCTCTACGGGACCGCACTTACACTATGCAATACTATTTCAGGGTAAGCCTGTTGATCCAGATCAGTATTGTTTTTTGTGGACCAAGCTAGCCCGCATAGATTCATCCCAGACCCAACAGCATCGGTTGATCGGGCCAGGTGTATTTCCAAAAGGTGCAGAAAGTATAATTGAGCGGGATTGAGCAACAATTATTATTCTGGCTTTTGCTCAACCTTACTGATTTCTTCCATGAACTGATGGAGTAGGGCAAGGCGTTGGGCCTCACGCTGGTCATTAATACGTTGACGCTTGATTACTTCATTACTAAACATAGGTACGTTCGGATCTTCCTCCTGCTCGGGGTTGAAAAGCCATTCGTAACTTACTTTGTGACGTTTTACGTAGTAGAGTGCAATCAGCGTGAACATTTCACGCGAGACTTTCAGCCCATTTTCTAAACGATAGGTTAGATTTTGCGTGGTACCAAACTCATCAGCGAGTTCCTGTTGGCTCATTTTCAGGAACTCGCGTACTTTGGCCATACGCCGGGCTACAAGTGCTGCATAAGCTTCATTTTCCTTTTCTAATTGTTCCATTCCTGGTATAATACGGTCGTTACTCATCTTTAGGTTGCAGGTTTTCGACCAGGTGTTTCAATGCTGGGTCATTGGTCAGCCGCTCAATTTCGGCTTGAATTAACGCAGAAATATCCTTTTTCACCCCGTTGTAATTTGTCTCCAACATATAACTTAGTTGATGGTCAGAGATTTGGTCAAATTCAACACCTGGCGGAATGGGTTTTACTCGCTCTAATTCGGCTATCATCGCTGGCTCTACCAGTAGTCGGGCATGAAATATTTTCTGCTTGATAGCCTCATCGAAGTTATCAGCCACAGCTCCGACAAAATGCCCCTGCGATAAATTCGAGATTTTAGACTCGGGGATAACCGAATCCATATTTTCGGAAATAGACAAGTTGGTATCTCGCTCTGTAAACGAGAGTGAGTGGCGAATCTGTTTGTTTTTCCCAAAGCGGCTTGACATTGTTTTTGCCGTTTCGCCCAGCACCTGACCCGAAAACACATTTCCGATCGTGTTAAAGATGGTGGTAGCTTCCTTATCTCCGTAATCACGTTTTAACTGACTTAGATCCTGTAAGCCCAGGCAGGTGGATACCTTGTTACTCCGTGCGGTCGCAATCAGATTATCTAATCCCCGGAAATAAATAGTGGGCAACTCGTCGATGATCAAAGACGACTTCAACCGACCTTTCTTATTGACGAGCTTGATTAGCCTGGCGTTGAAGAGACCAAGTGCAGCTCCATAAACTTCCTGGCGTTCCGGGTTATTGCCTACACACAGCACTTTGGGATCATCCGGGTTGTTAATGTCCAGGCTAAAATCATTACCCGTCATTACCCAATAAAGAGCCGGGCTGGAGAGTCGGGAAAGTGGTATACGTGCCGAAGCAATTTGGCCTTCCAACTGCTCGTAGGCCTCATTTCTGAGAGCGCTGGCAAACGGCTTAAGCAAGTTTTCAATCTCGGGTTCCGATTGTAGGATCGGGAAGAGTTCGCGGTATTCAGCCCCGGCAAATTCAATGACATGGGGAAACGTACAGTAACGCTGACCGTCGTCAGGCAACCCCTGCTGCGCCAAACCTCTCAATCGACGCTCATCATACTTTTTAAGGTACCAGATAACGGCCGTCAGAAAGTTCATTGGCGACTCTACGAAGAAATCGCCTTGTTTCTGAATCCATGATTTATTTAGGTTTAACAGAATCGTCCGGGCTGCTTCCTGTGCATCAATAATATCAGACATCAGTTCCGGCAATAGCGGGTTGCACCGATTAGAGCGCCGGGGATCGTCAAAGTTGATGACGTAGAATGTCGGCATCCGTTTAAACGCCCGGCGGTTTTTCTGTAAGTAATGGTACGCGATATTCGACAGATCAGGAAATTTGTAATCGTAGATGTACATGGTAAACCCTTTCTCTAGATGCTGCCGTATGAAGTTATTCACCACGGCAAACGACTTCCCTGATCCAGGCGTACCCATAACCAACGTTGCCCGAAACGGATTGACCACGTTTACCCACCCCTTCCGAATCTTCTTCTTTACGTGGTATTCCGATGGAATATTGACCGAATATTCATTCTGTTTTAGCCCTGCCTCCTGCTCAAATGACTCGTTTTCGTCATTGAAAGCATCTTCTCCAATCTGAACACTCAAAATCTGGTTGGCGTAACTGCCCGCTTTGATCAGGAGCAAAAAGCCGATCAGGGTCGTCATCAAATAGACTCCATTCCGTGTTTCAGCTGATAGCCAGAATACCCGAAGGAGCTTTCCATTTAACAACAACAATGCCCCACCAACTATACCTGCTCGTGCAACGTGTGCCCAGGTTACGTTTAGCTGCTTACGCGTTTTGTTACCAAACGTCCATATTCCTAGGAGTAACAAAGCAGCTATCTTGGAGTAAATAGGATGAGAAAAAAGGTGGGTTGCCCGGTCTATACTTAGGATGAACCGGTCTAGCAGGGCAAAGCTGAAACCTAGTGATTGTAACGTATCGTAGCAAAAAAAGTACAGATGAAATCCAATTAATGCTAACGACATAAACAGGAGCATATTCAGTATGCCCCTATACTCTTTATCCTGCGTTCCCATTTGACGTTGACTTAGCGAAGAATTCTGAATAGACCTGTTTTCGCCGCTAATATATGATATATATTATTTTCATCAACGCAATGCCTCCCAACGTTCAAATAAGCTCTAATTGATTATTGGCAAGCCATGTTCCATATATATAATATATTATTTGCTTACATACGACGTATCTTCCGCTGCTTATTTTTTTTCTGATTTTTCTTAATCGGACCTTGAAGCTGCTCCTCAGCAATTGGTTTTTCTGTCAGTCCTCCAGTCTGATTCTGCACTTTTGATTTGTTCGTTTTCTTTTCGGTATCCTCCTTAGCCCCTGTGTTATCAATTGGGGCTATCGCTAATCCCTTCGTTCTAATTACCTGCCGTTTCTGAGTTCCTGTCCTGTTTATCGTAGTTTGTGCCCGACTATCAGTCATCTGGTTATTTTGACTTACCGATTCAGGCTTTCCTATTGGTTTCCGCTCTGTCATTTGGGAGAAGCTTTTCAATAATTCTTGTCTGGTATAGTCCTTTTCTAACTCGGTTTCGTGCACAACCACCTTGGCCCGACTATTTATGTAGAGGTAAGACCCCTCCGTTTCTTGTACCCCGATGCCAACTTGGCGCAAAGACTGTTTGTAGTCATGTTCGGTCAAGGTTCGGTAAGTTGCTAGTCGCTTTCGAAGCAGGGTTTCTACTGTTTTGCACTCTCTTTTATGACGATCTGCCTGATTCGAGAAAAGATCTGTCAACCTAGCCTGTGTTGGGCGGCTTGGCAGACTACTCGCTTTTATAGGTCTATTGTTAGCTCCCTCAGGGTTAATATGCTGGTATGTTATTCCAGATTGACTACGGCCCGCTTTGGTATTCATTGTGATGCCTTCACTCCCCAAATACTTTTTGAAGCTATTCACAGATCCAAAGGAATACGTATCCAGTATCTTCTTTACTTTATCGGCAATAGTCTGCCTGGTTGATTGTGGATCAACCCCTGCCCCCTCTCCTATCCTATGTGGCTCTTGAGACAGCGATGCGCGTTCGGCTTGCACTAACTCGTAAATCGTTTCAAGTCGACGGCGTATTTTTTGCAACCGGTTCTTGATGAATTTGTCACTGATTTTATTCCCATTTGCATCCACCGCTACGGTTACTATATGGATATGGGGATGTTGAGTATCATGATGCTGGTACATCAGGTAAGGTTGTTTACCAAAACCTGTTTCGCTCATCACCTTCTCTCCTATCACTTTCAACTGATCGGCCCTCAGTACCTCCGTTGGATGAAAGGCGATCGCTAAATGCACTGATGGCTTTTGGATTCCAGGGTTTAGACGAGCGTATTGTTCGAGTAATTGAAGCCTGAATTGATGGTGTTTCTGGGCTATCTCATTATTAGGATAATTGGCTATTTGGATACGTTCAGCATGTCCCTGTTCTACTTTCTGCTCATTGTAGCGGACTGCTCCCGCGACATCTTTTCCGGTTAAGATTCGTATAACCATGTTGTGATTTGTTCGATGGTTGTCTGAATCCTCAAGAGTTCCTCGCTAATTTTTGTCTTAACTATCGACTGATCGCTCTCCTTTCGCTCTTCGATCAGGTCTGTGATAACCTGCAATTGGCGTCCCCTTTCCTGCAAATTGATGATGATTGTCAGTAGCAATTCGTCTGGCTTTAGTCCTTTCGTTTGCTTTTCCGATAAGAGTAACTGTTTAAGAAACTGGGCAAATGGGAGCTTCTTTCCAGCTTTTATTTGTAGGTATCTTGCCTGTATACGGCTGTTTTCAACGGGAGTCACCCAGCAGTTAAGCTTAACTGTCGATCTTTCTGAGTCGATTTTCGCAGGTCTTCCACCTTTATTCCTGGCAATTCTTATATCTTCCACCTTATGTTGTACGCTGCGTACAGTTGACTTTCAACTTGTTTTTCATTCAAGTTCGATCGAGAATGAAAGCAGGGCAGTTTCGCGGGTAGCAAAACACATCTTGCAATTACACGCCTAATGGGTGTTATATATGCAGGTGGCCAATGCAAAGATGTCTCTATTTTCTCTTATATCAAAGTGCTGGAGTGATACTTACTGTCCGCTTTTCCGAACGCCTGAACGTAGCTCCTTTGCTTACACCCAATTTTTTTATGGTTTAAATAACGATCCAATTTAATCAAAAAATTACCTCTAAACGCTTGTATATTAGATACTTGTATGTAACATTTATGATAACATTGCATTATCATACTACTATGTCATTGCTTTTTAAGTGCACATGCTATCTTATCATAAAATCATAATATTACTTTATGATAGAATTACTTTTTTATTTTACTATAAAATTATAATATATTATTATTAGTTTATTAATTTAAATTTTTATCATTTAATAATATTATGAGTTTATAATTTTAATAGTTTACATAAATAAAATAATATTTTAACTATTAATTAACGTACTTACTAATAATTGTACTTAATAAAGAAAAATTGTATTTAATAAAGAACTTAGCTAGTAAATACAGTATAAAGTAATTATTTCTCATAAAATTGCACTAAATCCAAAAATGCACTTTCAAGATGGCAAAACTGATTTCCGTATGTACCCAGAAGGGAGGGGTCGGTAAAACGACATTAACTATGCTGCTGGCCACCTACTACCATACTACCGTAGGAAAACCTGTAACCGTGATTGATGCTGACTTTCCTCAACACTCCTTTGATGCAACACGCCGATCTGAGTTGGCAAGCATACAGAACGACGAGGAGATTCAAAGTTTATATGTTACGCTTTATCCCGAGATGAACCGTGAGCTGTACAAGGTTTACAAAGGTTCACTCGAAGAATTAGCGATGTTCCTTACAGATCTGAAGGGTAGGGGAGAAGATGAACTGGTTTTCATCGACATGCCAGGAACGATGAACGTGAAAGGATTCGACCGGGTGGCATCGCAGTTGGATTACGTAATACTCCCGATGGAAGCGGATAAAATGAGCTTTACAGCCGGACTGCAAACATTGGATCTCTTTGACCGCTTCAGGGAAGCAAAGGGAGCAGACTACCAGTTATTCATGCTGTGGAACAAGTACAAGAAATCTGAAAATCCGAGCTTGATGCAAGGCATAGAAAATATAGTACGGGAACGAGGGAATGTACAGATACTTGAACACCGAGTAACTGACTCTGTAACCTGGAAACGGGAACGGTCAACGCTTTTTCCAAGCGACAAGGTTAAGCACCTGGTAGGGGAATTGAATCAGTTACTCAACATCAATCAACCAGTAGGATAAGCCATGGCTAAAAATAAGAAAACCTTAGACGACGCATCCCTTCGGGCGATGGCTAACCTGGCTACGTCTTCATCTGACCTAAGTAAGCTTCAAGAAAATTATGGCTGGAATGCAGAGGAAACTGTTACACCCGAACCGAAACCAGAAGCACCCACATTGGAGGCATCAACACCACCAGTAGAACAGTTGGCAAACGAACCAGTAAAAGAAACGCCGGTAGTGTCAGCGGTAGAGGAGTCCATCCAGCCGCAAACAGAGGTTCCAAATAAAGGGCAAAAGGAACCTGCGGCTTCAGGTAAAAAGGTTGATAAATACACAAATACGTATCTGCAACCAATTAAAGGATTTGAGCGCCCAACGAAGGTGGCTTACGTATCGAAACGCTCACACTCATATATTGCTTTTCTCCAGCGATACGCCGATCTGACAGGCAGTAAGGTATCCATGCAGGAAATCATGGAGAATATATTCCGGCAGCACTTCATGGATAACAAGGCTGAAATAGAGATGATGCGAATAACGTTGCAACAAAAAGAAGCCGAATTACACGAATGATAACAGTATGGATCAGTGCATCCCTGCTAGCTCTGACGGGCTGGCAGGGTTACCGTTTAGGAAAAGAATATGGATGGTGGGGACGAAGCCCTATTGCATCTAAAAAGAGGCAGGTGGTTGAGTTACCCTCGCCCGAAATCAACGTTTCAAGAGAAGATGGCTTAGGCCGTTCAAGAACCGACTTTGGGAGGTTATTGGATGGCTTCACCCCAACAGTCGGACAGGCAGCTGAGAAGGAGTATGGAAGCCTCAATGAAGAAGTAGAGAAACCGATTATTGAGCCCGCCACAACTCTGATGACAGATGGAACAGTAAACGAAAATGAGTACCCTGACGAAACCGATCAGATACCAGAAACTTGTGATTGGATGGATGAGGAAGCAATCTCATTAGTAGACGTCGAAGGCACTGAAGAGCCAGAAAGTGAACAGGCATTTGTGCCAATGAACGAATACGTAAATCGGGTACGTACAGTTCAACGGAAGATGACGCAGTTGAACAAACGGCGAAATGCAGATACAGACTTTGTAAAGGATGAATTAAAGATGTTGATCGATACGTATCACCTTGAGAATGACCAGGCATTAGATTGGCTATTCCAACAGCATAAACCGACCTCTCAACCTGATTATGGCTCGCTCTTCGATCAACTAGAAAGCTTGACAGCCTAAAAAATTTTGCCCCAATTAAAATACTATATATATTAGCGTCGTATTTTTAATATGTTAAACATATGAGAAGGGCAACTTTGTACAGTTTGAGTATGATAACCCTCTTTCTGTTGAGTCAAAAGCTTCTTGCCCAGGATGAATTAAAACAGGCAGTTGAGGGAGCAACGACGCAACTAACGAACGCTAAGGCAGGAGCGATCCAACTTGGTAAAGGGGTTGCAGCCATCGTAGGGGTAGTGGGGGCCATTGCTGTTTACAGCAAATGGTCTAATGGAGAGGGTGACGTACGGAAGGCCAGTGCTTCCTGGCTTGGTGGCTTATTGTTCATAGCCATCGCATTTGTAATTCTTGAATCCATCTAGACGTAAAACAGGGTAACAATGCAAAATCGCTTTAACCAATCGAAGGGTTCTAACGCGGCCCAACTCATCGCGTTAATCGTGGCAGGCATATTGGTAGCTCATATCGCACCTGGCCAGGGATTAAGTACACAAGGGTTAAGTACAGCAGCAACCCAGGTAAAGGGAGCGTTCACTGTAGTAACCAATTTGATGTACGCAGTTTGTGCCATCATAGGCATTGTTGGTGCCATTTCGGTGTATAGCAAGTGGTCAAACGGAGATCCTGATACCCGAAAAGCAGCAGCCTCGTGGTTTGGGGCGCTCATTTTTGCAGGCTTAGTCGTAGTGACACTTTCAGCCGTTTTCGGAGCCTAGCATGTTTCGTGTTAATAAAGGGGTGGATAGACCTCCTCAAGTACTCGGCATTAGAGGAATGAACTTCCTGATGGTGTTAGGAGGGGCAGCCGTTGGTCTGTTAGTTGTAAGTACGTTCATTATGATCGTCACAGGTTGGTCAGGACTGATCTGTTATGGTACTTATCTGGTTGGGCTAGTGGTCCTCTACGGACAACTGGTACGAATCTCCCGGCTGCATGGAGAGCGAGGTATGGCCCGAACACAAGGGCGAGGCAGACAGCCTAAATTGATTATGGTTAGAAGTTCGGGGGTGTATAAACAACTGAGGCATGAACCTAAAAAGTAAAGCCATTCATGAAGTATTTCCCCTAAGAGCCATTGAGCAGGATTGCCTCATTTCGGTTCACGGCGATTTGACGGTTTGTTTTGCCGTCAGCTTGCCAGAAATATTTACACTGAATGCAAGCTTCGATGGGGTAGGAGAGGGGCGTGTCGAGCAGGGTGACTACATCACCCTGTGCAACGTATGGACCAAAGCATTAGGTGTACTACCAAGTTATACTATCCTGCACAAGCAGGATTGGTTCGTAGAGGAAAATTACCAGACGTCAGGTGAAGGAGCAGGCAGTAAGCAACGTACCTTCCTGGACCGAGCCAGTGAACGGCATTTCAATGAGCGGCCTTACCTTCACCACGAGTGCTACCTTTATTTAACCAAAACGCATCCTGAACGGCGGGACGTGAGTGCGGTTAAAACATCGCTAGCGCGTGGTCGTCTGGTACCAAAGGAAGTTGGCGATAAGCACAAAGTTGAGGAGTTCTTTAACAGTGTTGAGCAGTTCAGTTCGATTCTAGAAAGTAGCCGGTTGATTGGCCTTCGTCGGCTTCGATCTGCTGAGTTGGCCGGTACCAGTGAAAAAGCTGGCTTATTAGAGCGTTATATGAGCTTGTCGCTCCGCGATGAGGTGGTTACGCTGGCGGATCTGGAGATGGATGAGGAATTACGGGTTGGGGGTAAATACGCTAAATTCTATACAATCTCAGATATTGATGATCTGCCTGAGTGGGTGCACACCAACAACCGGGTTGAGGCTCTATCTACAGAAAGGTCGAATGTATCCGTAAGTTATGCGGCTCCGATTTCGCTCATGCTTCCCTGTAATCACATCTATAACCAGTACATTTTCATTGAAGATAAGCAAGCGGCTTTCCCAAAATTGGAGCAACGGGCTACGCAAATGCGATCGCTGGCCAACTTCGGTAAGGATAACGAAGTAAATGCCATGCTGTTGAACCAGTACTTGAGTTACGCGGCCGAGACTGGATACACACCAGTCCGTTCGCATTTCAACATTCAGGTTTGGACAGAAGACAGGAGCCGTTTACCGGTTCTGCGTAATCTAGTCTCTTCAGCAATCGCCAAGTTGGGCGTTCGACCACGTGAAAATACGAAAGACGCGTTGGGGCTATTCTGGGCAGGTATACCAGGTAACGCGGCCGATCTTCCGAGTGAAGACAAATATTGGTCGTTTATTCCTCAATCGGTTTGCCTCCTTAATCAGGAGACAAACTACTATGATTCAGTATCGCATTACGGGGTGAAGCTCGTCGAACGAATGAGCGGGAAGCCGTTGCTGGTCGACTTGTCTGATCACCCAATGAACAAAGGGTGGGTAACGAACCGGAACAAGTTCATACTTGGCCCATCGGGAAGCGGAAAATCGTTTTTCACCAACCACGCGCTGCGAAGTTTTCACGTTCAAGGCAGCCATGCGGTCATTGTTGATGTTGGCCACTCCTACCGCGGACTATGTGAAATGCTGGGTGGACTTTATCTGACCTACTCGGAAGAAGAGCCCATCAACTTCAATCCGTTCTTCATCGAAAACCGAATGCTACCCGACGTCGAGAAGAAGGAAGCAATAAAGGTATTGCTACAAACGCTTTGGAAACGAAGCGATGAACGGCAAACGATGTCAGAATACACGGCGCTTTCGGATGCGGTAACGCAGTATTTTGAGAGCTACTTATCCAATAACCCGGATGTATTTCCCTGTTTCAACTCATTCTACGAGTTCATGCAAACGGATTTTCCGCGTTACCTGGAAGAACACAAAGTGCAAATTGGTTATTTTGACTACGATAACTTCATATATGTACTGAGACCTTTTTATAAGGGTGGCGAATACCAGGAGCTTCTCAATAGCCAGGCGAATCTGGATCTGCTGAACATTCCGTTTATCGTCTTCGAGTTAGACAACATCAAGGATCACCCGATCCTGTTCCCGGTGGTGACCATTATCATCATGGATACCTTCATCTCAAAAATGAGAAAGCTGAGTGGGATTCGGAAGATCATTCTCATCGAAGAAGCCTGGAAAGCTATCATGAAAGATGGGATGGCGGAGTATATCAAATACCTCTACAAAACGGTACGGAAATTTTTCGGGGAAGCCTGGATCGTAACCCAAGAAGTAGACGACATTATTGGTAACAAGATTGTTAAAGACTCGATCATCAACAATGCCGACACCAAAATCTTGCTCGACCAGCGCAAGTACCGCAATAAGTTCTCCCATGTAAAGGATTTACTGGCCCTGACGGATAAGGAAAAAGATCTTTGCCTGTCACTAAACCGGGACCTAGACCCGAAACGAAAATACAAAGAGGTCTTTATTTCTTGGGGAGGACAAGAATCAAAAGTATATGGCGTCGAAGTATCGACCGAGGAGTACCTGGCCTATTCTACCGAGCAAACTGAAAAAATGCGGCTCGAAGAAAAGGTAGCGGCTTACGGCGGTAACTACGATTTGGCCCTGCGCGACTACGCCGAAGAAGTTAAGTCCGGCACCCTCGTTAGTCGCTAAATCCGCGAATCTCTTTCTGTACTGAAGTGATGCAGTCTGTCAACAAACTGCTCTTGACCAGCCTTTGCCTTTTTGGTGGACTAAACCCCATTCAGGCGGGTGTCAGGGGCGTACCAAATGACTTACATTTTACACCAATAGTGGCCGAAGTGGACACCACAAATCCGGGGCAACATGGGCCACCAGGCCAGTCTTTGCTTGGTGGCTTGGGGGATGATCTATCTAGTGAAATCGAGGGTATCATTGGCGAAACTGAAAACTCTATTATGCAGGGTATTCAGGATGAACTCACCGAATTGCTCGGTAATGCCCTGGGTCAGCTGTTAGACGTGTCGCCGATTTCGGCTGTCAAGTCGCTCCAGTCAATGGTGAAGGACGGCTTATCCAAGCAGCAGAAGATCGAATACCAAAACTACAAGGTCGACTATGCCTGGAAAAAAGCACACACAGAGCTTTCACCTGCTTTTGCTACTTACTATCGGGAGCTAAATCTCAACCAGCTGACCGATGCCATTGAGGCCAGTAAGAAAGCGGCTGACAAATTTCTGAATACGTCAGCATTTACAGCTAAAGAAGCAGCAGCGATGCGACAGGCGCTACAGGGTGTTGCGGAGACGGGGGATCTGGAAGCTGAGGTTAAAACGATTATTAACCTGGGCAGTAAACCGGTATGGATGTCAGAAGGGGAGCGGCTATCAGCGCTGAACGCAGTACGAACGGATCTCTACGACCGCATCAAACGGATGAACCAAACATTGGCTCTAATCCGAGCAACCTATCAATTCCGATCTCGGGAAATAGCTAAAAACGCGTATCGGCAGGGATTGTACAAGCAAAATTCAACGCTTAACCGGACAGTGGGTACCCGCTCCACTACCTACCAGACTCGATGAAAAAGCGAACACTTTACTTGGTATGGCTCGGCTTAGTTACCGGTACTGCCTACGCACAGATGCCTTCTGCCAATGCAATACCAACAGGTAACCGGGGTAGCAACGTCATTCAGTCGGAGATTGACCAACTATTACGCGTATCGGAAAGCGATATAATGGCAGGTCTGAAAGATGCGGGACTCGACTACGGTGAATTGATAAAAGAGAAGGTTATGGACGAGGTGGTGAAAGGGATAGCCGATGCAACCGTACTCGCTCCTATCGCTACCGAGATCATGGAGTTGTACCAGAAACAGAAGAATAAGGACCTAGCTAAAGCCATCGAGAAACTGAAAAGAACTTGGAAAGATGGTCAGGAGCGGATCAACAAGGTTCGTTATCAGGACTTCAAAGTTAAATATGCCTATCAGCAGGCGATGAACAAAGCCCCGTTGGACGTAATGCGAGGCACTCGTCGCGAGGCTATTGATGAGTCAGTAAAAGCGTTGTGGACAGATGGGCTGCCCGTCGCCATTACAATCACAGATCCCGTTAATGCCCGGTTGATGAAAGAGGAGATCGATGCGCGCTATCCAGCCGATCAGGACATCGGCTGGACCGTGTTAGCCTCAGCTCGCTCGGCGTTGCTGGCTGACGACAAAACGCTTAATGCTAAAATGAACCTCGTGGAAAAGCAGGGACAAACGGCTTATCTATCTCCAGCAGATCGGCTTCGGCTGCTTCGCGAAATTGATAAGGAAAGCAAAGCCCGTCGCACAACGCTCTTGGCTATGGACAAAATCACGTCGCAGGGGCTGGACTATTACAAATACAAACGCAATCGAAAAGCGTACCAGACCAAATACCTACGGACTCAATCCTACCGATAACTCTAAACTGTATGCAAGCAATTCTGCTGGTTTCGCCCGTATTGGAAACATCCATTGACGAGGTATTTACCCAGTTTTCGGATGGATTTGGAGCCCTGGTTGCCTTTGGACAGGCCATTGGCTTCATCGGTGCACTTTGCTACGTGTTTTACCGAATCTGGGGGCACATGGCGCGCGCCGAACCCATTGATGTATATCCGCTGCTCCGTCCTTTCGCCCTGGCGTTATGTCTGCTGAGTTATCCCCTGCTGGTCAAAGGCATGGTGGGTATAGGGCGACTTTTGGATAAAGGCACCAGCTCCATGGTGGCCAGTCAAAAAGCGGAAGTTGAGCGATTGAATCAGGTCAAGAAAGCGAAGGTCAAAGAGAATTGGGACAAGATCCTCATTCCGCCCGGCGAAGATGGGGAAATCGGTACTTGGGATGTCGTTAAAACAGTATTTGGCCCCACAGGTAGCGGTAACAGTTTGGTAGGAAATGCCGTGAGCGGGGTAATGCAGTACTATTTTGATCAGTTTCTAAGTTGGCTGGGTGAAATTTTTTATGACCTGGCGGCTATCTATATCAAACTGATCAGCACATTCTTTCTGATTGTCCTGGCCCTCACGGGTCCGATTACCTTTGGACTGGCCACCTTCGAATGGTTCTATTCAGGTTTAGCAGCCTGGTTTTCGCGCCTGATTCATATCCTGCTGTACATCCCGCTACTTAACATTCTGGGGGCCATTCTGGAGACGATCCATATCTCCATGCTGAATCAGGATCTTGCCGTTTTTGATGAGCAGCTTCGGTCCGGAAATACTGGTATGGGTTCGTCAGATTGGGGGCTGATTATATTCTACTTCATTGGAGCAGGGGCATACCTATCTATTCCCAAAATAGCCTCTTACATTATCGAATCCACCGGGGTGGGCGATGCCATCAGTTCGGCTACGCAACCGACAGCAATGGTCGCCGGGGCCAGCACAGGGCAGGCAGCTGGGGCTGGAGCAGCCTCACTAGGCAGAACCGTTGCCAACGCTTTCTCATCATCAAAATCGCAACCGACGTCAAACAGCATCTAACATGAACGGACAATTTCGTTACCTGACCAATTTAGAAACATCCTTCCGAATGGTGCGCTGGCTGGCCATCATAGCCGTTGTTGGAAGCCTAGCTTTCGCGCTGGGCGTAGCCTACTGGGCCTTCGCTGAGGTATCAGCCAGTCGTCAAAAAGTATATGTCCTCGACAATGGAAAGTCTATTATGGTGGCCCTGGCTCAGGAGCAGAATATCAACCGGCCTGCAGAAGCAAAGGATCACATAAAAACATTCCATCGGCTCTTTTTCACGCTGGAGCCCGACGAGAAACAAGTGGAAGGTAATATCCGAGAAGCCACCTACCTCGGCGACCGTTCGGTTGTCAGGCTGTATCAGGATCTTCAGGAAGCGGGATATTATGGACAGTTGATTCAGGGCAACGTACACCAGAAGGTAGAGATTGATAAAGTCGAGGTCAATTTCAGTCAATCGCCCTATCGAGTGGTGACCAGCGGACGGCAACTGCTGATCCGTGCGAACAACATTACCATCCGAAAATTAGTGACGGAATGCTACCTCATTGATGTGGCCAGGACGGACAATAATCCACATGGTTTCATGATTGAGCGATTCAAAGTAGTGCAGAATCAGGACATCGAAACGGTTCAGCGATCCAATCAGAATACGAATTTATGAACAAGTCACACCGCGCTTACTGGCTACTACCGGCTCACTGGCGATTGTGGCGTAGAAACGTGATCCGAAGGATAAGAGGGTGGGAAAGTAAACCTGTTCGTCAACGAAAATGGCACGTGCTGGGCGCTTTTTTTACCCTATTGATACTGGGCGGGTGGTCAGTTAGTATGAATCTGACGCACAAGCCACATGTCTTGCTTTATACTTCCTCTAAAGGGAAGCCGTCAAACTCGAAGGTATCTAATCATTCAGAAACCCAACGTGTAACTCATGAACCTTACCGATCCGACTCAACCCGAAATTTACATTGAGAATCCGTTACCTACGGATACACCTGATCCTTCCGAAGCGCCTGCGGCACGCAAATCGTTTCAGGAAGTCTTGAAAGATAAACGATTTTGGATGACAGCGCCCGTTCTGCTAATCGCTCTTGGATCGACTGCCTATTTTCTCATTGCCGGAACAGAAGGTGAACAAAAACCTCTCATCAATAATGTAAACGCAACGATTCCGAACGCACAAACAGACAGCGTACCTAAGTCTAAGTTGGAACTGCAGGCAGCTGAACAGCGACAGGGGTTAAGTAGGCAGCCCACTGTAAACGGTATGCAAACAGGTGTTGTCTCTGCTCTACCTGAAGCAGCGCCCTCAACGGGTTTACCGGCTACGCTTGATCCCTACCTATATAAACAAAAAAAGATGCCCGAAGCAACTGATCCGGAATTTGCCGCGATGGACTCGCTGTATAACCCTTCGCCCCCTCCACTTCAAAACAGAACAGTTGGGAGATCTCGTTCAACCAATCGAGTTCGGGCTGTTTCCACTGGTTATACAGAAACGGCACTACCGGATGAATTTGACGACGCGACCCTACCCAGACGGGATGTGCAGAAACAAGTAGACGACAGACAGCGACTTCTGGCTTTATTAACAGAGTACAAGCGGGATAAAGAAGCCAAAGCGGCGATTTCCCGGGAAGGAGAGCGGCCCCGTAAGGCGGAGTCTGGAGCTGTCGTCTCTACGCTGGGCGAAACCACCAATCGACGACTGAATGGTTTCTATGGACTCTACACATCGGACCAGAAGGGGCAGCAGGAATCGGCTTTAACGGAAGACCTGGGCACCATCCGGGCGGTCATTCATCACGACCAGCAGATAAGCGATGGAGGGCGGGTACAGCTACGTCTATTGGAACCGGTAACGCTTCGCGGTATTCTCATACCTGCCAACACATTAATTTTTGGGACGGGTAGTTTTGGGACAGAACGTGTGAGTATCACGCTGAGTAATCTTCAGTACGAAGGACACATATTTCCAATCAAGCTAACTGTTCACGACATGGACGGAATGCCTGGCGTATTTGTGCCGAACGTACTGGCCGCGCAGGAAGGAAAACAAATCCTGGGGCAGACGATTAGCGGAGCTAACTACAATCTAAGTGGTGCTTCAGCCACCAGCGCCAAAGCTGCTGCGACAATGGCCGGCATATCGGCTGCACAATCGGGGCTATCTGGTGCCCGAAGTGTTCTTCAACGTAAGATTGTCCAGCAGAAAGCTACGCTGAAAGGAAACTATTATGTACTGCTCAAATGAGTTTAGCCAGGTAATTACTGAAACGTATGAAACGACTTATTTTTTCTGTTAGTGCGCTCCTCATCCTGTCGGGTCCGTCCATAGCGCAACGTAAACCAACGTATATCAAGCGGACGTATACGAAGTTGCTAACCAAGCGGGATGTACCTGCCCGATCTCCCGTCCCTGATAGCCCTCCATTATTGGTTCAACAACAAGCGGTAAGTAAGCCTGACAGCACCGTTCGTGCCGGAAGTAGTTCCGCCATTAACTCTCCTGAAATAAAGCTGGTGTCGGCTTCAGGGGCTCCGCGCACGTCTCCGGAAGCCCTTATACAACCTCAGCATGTTATACGCTCGTACTACGTGGATTTAGCGTACAACAAAACAGTGTCGATCATCTTCCCAACAGCGGTACGGTCAGTCGACCTGGGAAGCCGCAGCATCATGGCCGACAAAGCGGCCGACGTTGAGAACGTACTGAAAGTAAAAGCTTCACAAATCGGCTTCAACGAGACCAACTTTTCGGTGATGACGACCGACGGTAAGTTCTATAGCTTTGTGGTTAATTACAATGAAACGCCAGCAGTCCTGGCCCTCAATCTAGCAGGTGCTGTAAATTCGAAACCAGTAAACCATAGCAACCAGGTTAACTTAAACGATCACACCCAATCCGTAAATGGAAGTGATGACCGGGAAGGAACCATTCAATTTGCCGGGGTTAAAGCAACGCAGTCAGACATTGTTTATGCCAGCGATCGAATCCTTCGAAATCGGGGGCGGGGCAATCGCGGAGCTGAGGCCAACAAAATGGAAGCTCGTTTGCGTGGCCTATATGTGAAGGAGAACGTGCTTTACTACCGACTGGCCATTGAAAACGAATCAAATCTCAACTACGATATTGATTTTGTGCGTTACTTCATTGTAGATGGCAAAACAGCTAAACTGACGTCCCGTCAGGAAATTGAGCTACAACCAATCTATGTGCACAACGAAGCTATCACGACGGTACGAGGGCATCAGAAAATTGAGCGAGTGTATGCCTTCCAGCGGTTCACCATCCCAAACAATAAGCAGTTGCTCATTATGATTGGTGAACAGAATGGGGGGCGGGAGCTGTCCTTTCAAGTACAAAACAAGGATATCATGAAGGCACGACCATTATAGGGCACCTACTATCAAAAAAAGTAAAGCTCCGTTTTAGGCGGAGCTTTTTTCATTTATTCTATTCCTCACCGACGCCCTTGCTGTTGGCGCAGCTGCTGATTCATTTGGTCAATATCACGTTGCAACTTATTGATGCGCTGCCGTTGTCGCTGCTGCACAAAGCCGCGAATGAAGAAAAACAGAAAGAAAACTACGAATCCCACTACCATCGCTCACACTCCTTTCTACCCGCCAAACGGATTTAAGTCTATTTAGCCGAAAGGTATAGTAAAGTGTAATGTTTGTCAAGTGGTAGCAGCGTGCAAACCTAATTATTAAGTAGACCCCTGCTCCCTGCTGTATGTGCATTTATTTGATGTGTAGGTTATTTCGTTATTTGTATGCGGTTGATTTACTAATGCTTATTTCATTAGTTGTGAATGCGCCGTAGAATTTCCGAAAGTATGTGGCCGGGCTAACGCCCGGCCACACTCGTGTTAAGCCGCAACCACATCCTGCTCAATCTCTTCAGGTACGTCATTTAGTACATAATTGACGGCTTTCTGAGCCTGACCCGATGCCCGGAAAATCAGCGTTTTATCGCTCTTTAAAGCCGACAGCCAATTTTGCAGGTACGCGGCTGCATTGGTCAAGAGCCGCTTGTCTGTCAGATCAAGGCCGCAATTGCTGGCCAGATAACAGGCTCCGATTTCGGCTGTTAATTCTTCTTTGGCGTATAACTCCCCACCAAACCCGTCAGAATGGACTAACTCCTCCCGGTTCAGCCGGTCGCGGTGTCCAGTTGAGTGAATCAGTTCATGAAACAATACGCAGTAATACGCTTCGAGGCAATCAAAAGCAGTAGGTCGGGGCATATTGACGACATCAAGCAACGGGCTGTAATAGGCACGGGCGGGATCAATATGCACAATTTCGGGTGCATTTGAATAAGCTGCATATACGGCATCACAGGCATTGTAGCTATACACTTCGTCAAGGACATCGGGTGTTTTCAACTCTGGCAAATCAATGGTTACCCCTTCTACGTCGGCCACGTTGAAAACAAAATAATGCTTGAGGAGAGGAACGCCCACCTTTTTAGTTTTTGTCTCGCCCTTGGTGTTCGTTACTTCCTTTTCTTTTTCCAGAACGCTCCAGAAAACAACTAGATTACCCCGCGCACCTTTGCGAATATTACCGCCTAACTCTGTTGCCTGTTTGAACGTCAGAAAATAGGGGCGTTCATAGCTAGCGCACCCTAGCAGTACGCTGTTTATGCCTGTATAGGGGCGTTTGCTAATGTAATTTTGGGCAACTTCTACCCGGCCATCTTGCAGGATACCCCACCGTTTACGCCAGGGGATAAAGCCTTTTTCAAGTTCAGAAACGATGAGGTCAGTAACACGGGCGTATAGGTCGGACGCGGCCCCGGTCTTGCTGCCCCGCTGTGCGGAAGCCTTTGCATTTTGCATTATACTCGCCCGAAGTAACACGTCGGTGCCGCGCAATGGGAACACTATAAAGATACGAAAACAGCGCTACCTATACAAGATAATTACCTGATCTTTAGCCCTTTATATTAAATATCTGCACCCTTTCATCAACTACTTTTGTAGTGAATTCTTGTGTGCACTAAACGTGCAATATCGTGGTTCGTGAAGGTGAGCGTGTTGGCAGGTTATCGCCCATAGGCGATGTCCTGCTTCCAATTAGTTCGTTCGGCACACAGCCCGACAATAGGAGGGAGGGGAGCCGAACGAACCTTGTAGAGCAAATTTTGTATGTAGGCCGGGCATGCCCGGCCTACTATGTTACTTTTCTTACTCTGCCAATACCGCTTCGACTTCTGGCTCTGATTCGGCCAACATGGCTTCCTGTAGTTCGGCAATCTCCGTTTCCAACTGAGAAAATTTTTCGCTGTTGCGAAACGGTTCATTAACCTTTTGCAGAAAAGCCGCTTCATCGGCTCGGGCTCGTTCAATTCGTTGCTGACATTGCGTGGGTAAGTGCGCAGCATGAGCCACCGACTGGCGTAGCGACTGAAACAAGCCGGGACCGCTCATTACTTCGCCCCGCAAACTGCTTCCCCATTGGTAGACAAATACGTACTCGTTCCGAAATGAAAATGGGTCCTGCCGAATCTCGCCGGTCAATGTCAGTGGTAACCCGTTTACCGTAACGATTGCCTGAGGTGTCAACCGACGTTTTAGCTGGCCGCGCATTTTGTCCAACAGGTGTTGCACCGGGCCACCAAACTTTTCGGCATAGGTTTCGCCCTCAATTATTACCTCATTCACCCGATACTGTTCTTCATCTATGACAAACCGGGTTTTCAGTATAGCACTCTCTGCCTGGAGCGTTGGCAGTAGTGGCACCTGCACTGACAACGTACGCCGGGCGCGTTCTACCTGCATCTGAGCATCCAAAACGCCCCGTTGCCAGTTCTTACGAGCGGTCAGCAATCGAGATAAATCAAGTTGTTTGGCAGCATAGGCTAAGGCATACTGACTGCCCGAAAGAGTAGCCATCATCTGGTCGAACGACATAGCGGCAAAATCATCATCAGCCGAAATGTCACTCATACCCTCGTCTGTAAGGTGCCCTTTAAGCACCTGATTGATGAACTTTTGTTTGATTGCCAATCGTCCGTAGGCAGTCGCATCGAGTGTTTTATCAACGCCGTAGGTAAGAATTTCAATTGGCATATTCCAGGCGGCATGTGCGTTACCCTGACGGATGATGCGCCCATTGCGTTGCTCAAAATCGGTCGGGCGGTTGGGCGCGTCAAGGTGATGCAAGCCAACTAACCGTTCCTGCACGTTAACCCCAACGCCCATTCGCTCGGACGTACCCAGCATTACCCGAACTTCACCCGTTCGGACTTTGGCAAAAACCCCTTCTCGTTTATCTGCTTCGGCGGGGCAAACGGCCACCTCGCAGGCCGGAATACCTTCGGAAACCAGTTTCATTTTTAGGTCGTCAAAGAGATTAAAACGAGCCCCAACATATAGTCGCTCATCTTCATCAGTAAATAAGTTTGCCGGTGACTGGTATACGTCGGCAAAAACCAACTGAGTACCCTTATATGAATCTGAGAGCCGATACAGCCGTAGAATCTCCGATGCGGCTCTGTTTAGCTTTGAGCCTGGCTCGTCTTCGTTTCTGGCGTTCAACAAGCGAATGTCTAACGTAGCTTTTCTGGCCTGTCCAAATAGTACCAACGGCAAATGGCTGTTCTCCCGCTTCTCACAGCCTGTTAATCCCTCAAACCACCGTAGCCGTTCACGAATCGCGTCTAACTCAGCCTGTACGCCTTCGGTCTGCTGTAGTACGATTTTCGTAAATCCACCGTCTTTCAGCGTCGGCAATGTTTGGTCCCTCTGAAACTCGACTACATCATCATTTAGCACCACGTCAACATGAGCGCGGTATAATTCTGACAACTGACGGACATTGACAAACCGGGCAAACCTTGAAACAGCTTTAAACTGGCCGGTAGTCGTTAACTCGAATGAGGCAATTAGCTGTCCGAAGGCTCCGGCGAATTGGTCAAATGTGGCAATCCGTGCTTCATCCAGGCGGTCAGGGGCGATGAACCGGAGCATCGTCCATGCCTCGGCCATTGTGTTGCTAATGGGCGTTCCCGTAGCCAGGACAACCCGCCCTTGCCTGGCCTGTACTGAGCGGCATTTAAACATCGCGCTCAATGCATCCTCCGAACCTGCCGGGTCAATGCCTTTGATGCCGCGCCGGGACGTAAAAAAGCCTAATCGCTTGTACTTGTGGCATTCATCCAGAAACAGCGCGTCGATACCCAATTCATCAAAAGACAGGATATTATCTTTTTTTCGGTCGGCTTGCCGGAGTCTCCGGGCTTCTAACCGAAGCCGTAATTCATTGAGCCGCTTTACCAATGATTTCTTGCTCTTTTCTTGGCGGGACGCTGCGGCAACGGCAGCTTCTACCCGGTCTATTTCCTCCTGTAAAAAAGCCTGTTCGCTGGCCGGATCGTCGGGAATCAGTTTGAGAAAACTTTGTGGAATAATAATCCCGTCGAAGTGGTTGGTCGCAATTCGTTGCAGGAACCGTTTGCGTCCCGATGCCTCCAAATCGCTCCGTTGTGGCACATACACAACTGCCGACGGGTATAACAGCCGCCAACTGCGGGCCACATCGTCAATCGTTGAGTTTTGTACGACTAACATAGGTTTGCGAGCAATACCTAGCCGTTTCAACTCCATTGCGCCGGTAATCATCGTGTAGGTTTTTCCGCTACCTACGGCATGGGCCAACATCGTATCCTGAATCTTGATGCGCTCAACTGCCCGAAACTGGTGGTCACGTAATGAAATGGCGGGGTTAGCATTTGGGTACTGGCCGAACGATGGCCGAGCAAAACGCCGGGGAACATGCGTATTATACAGGCGGTTAAACGTCTCTTCAATGACAGGTTCGTAATGCTGTCGGGCAAAATCAACGAACAGTTCATTCAAACGTTCCTGCGCGGCAATCGCTTGGCTCGTTGCTTCTACGTCGCGAACGGAACGTTCTTTACCATCTTGGGTAATGGTTTTGGTAATTACTACACTCCGGCTATTTAAGGCAGACTCAATCAATTGCAGAGCGGTTCGGTTTGACGTACCCAACGACTGGTTCAACGACGAATAGAAATAGATTGGCGCTTCAATCTCGTACTGTCGGCTCCGATTATTGTAGCTAGCCGTTACTTCGGGCAGTTGTAAGGTCTCCTGAATAAATCGGGTTACTAATTCATCCGGCAACCACACCGACCCTAAACCAAAGGATATTAACGCGGCCGGAATCGTCGGAGGAACGATCTGTTCCAAAGCGTACACATTGGCCTGATAAATCGGCTTGTGACGGGCTTTCTCTTCGGCTATGGCTAATTTCTGCCGAATGTTACCGGATAAGTACGCATCCCGGTCAATCAGACTGCCCGTTACAGGGTCAATGAATCCCAAACCGGCGGCTAATAACTGTTCAGTTACCTCAGCAACCGACAATCTAAGCCAACCTGTAATAGCCGGTAATGTCAAGCTCCCATGAAACCACATTGACAGATTCACCGCATCGGTTATGGACGCTGCCGAATTAGGATAGGAGAGGGCTACGTTTACCCGCTCCCGGAAAATGGTCGCTTTTTGTAGAACCTGTTTCCCGTTAACTTTTTCAGGAACTTCTAACGCCTGAACACGGCTGAATTGACCATCAAACGTTTCCAAGAATGACAGATAACGATTACCAGTCAACGGACCAAAGAAGGCAATAAACTCGTCGTATAGTGTGTTGAGGTGGGTACGCAACACGGCAACCTCCCAATCGTCTTTTCCTTCCCGTTCGGCCTCTAACAAGCCCGTCAACGTATCGCGGAGCCGAATGTATTGCCGGATAATAGTTGCCTGACTGTACGACCGGCCTTTTATACGTACAACGCCTGGATATAAATCAGCAAGTTGATTTCCGGCTGGCTGCTTCCTCGGTTGTCCGTCATGACTCGCTGATAAAAAGCCCCTCGGTAGTTGGTTGATGGCATTGCCTAACCGATCTGTCAACTCGGACGGGTCTTCTAAGTAAAGGGTTGGCCGGTCCGCTCGGTACAACCCGCCCTTACCTACTTCATCGGCCCAAACCATTTCACCAAGCATCAAATCTGGCCGCCCAGCAAAGTATTCGTTTACGTACAGGTTGTTGGTCACTTCCTCGCCTTCTTCCTGCACGGTTCGGCTCCGGACGCTGACGGTTCGCTCAAACGAATGGCCGGCAAACTGACGGTTCACTCCTTCGCGCCGTTGTAAAAACAGCACATCGGTCGTTACGCTCGTACCGCTGTGACTCTCGAACGCGCACGATGGTAAACGGATGGCCCCAACCAATTCCGTTTCAGCCTGACGGGTCAACCATTGCCGAAACTCCGCTCCGCCCTGATCGAGTGTACCCGACGAGGTAATTAGTGCCAACAAACCACCCGGCTTTACCAACCGCGCCGATTTGCCAATGAAATAGTTATGAATCGGATAGGCCGATATATCTGAGTTCTGCCGGTCATAGACACTGTAGGCCCCAAAAGGTACATTACCAATAACCAGGTCAAACGAGCCGTTAGTTAGATCAGCTTGCTCAAACCCGCCTATCTCGACGGTAGCATCCGGGTACAGTGATTGCAAAATAAGCCCGGCAATAGGGTCTTTTTCAACGGCTACCCATTCAGCGCGGTCATTTACCGAAGGGGGCGCAAAGCCCACAAAATGCCCGATGCCTGCGCCTGGCTCCAAAATGCGACCACCTGAAAAGCCGAATTGGTCAACGGCTTGCCAAACAGCGGTAATGAGGGTAGGGGGTGTATAAAAAGCCGTTAAGCATGAAGCGGCTGCGGCTTGCCGTTCCTCCATCGTCAGCACTTCGTCAATAACCGACGAGTAGCGGCTACTTTCCTCAAACGCAGATGCCAAACCACCCCAGCCCGAAAACTGCACCAATATACCTTTCTCGTCGGTAGTAGCTTCCAGGCTCTCTTTGGCAAGGTGCCTGGCTAACTGGATGGCTTTAACGTTAGCCTTTATACGTTCGCTCACCGTCCGGGTATGGAACATATCAGCGGACAGTCGGCAATTCCGCCTGTTTAACCCCGACTCTAAACCAGAATACGGTAAAATGACATTGGGTTTGTCGCTCAGCGTGTCACTTAGCAAAAGACACCCTTGGCTGTCTCTGGATTGCGATAAAGTCAGCGAATTGGCAGACGAGACAAGCCCGAACAGACTAAGCTGGATACAGTTGGGCGGGCTGACCTGCATACGGTCAGCGGGGATATGTCGGCGTTGACGCATCCTGTTTTGCCCGAAGTAACACGTCGGAGCCGCGCAGAAGTAACACTATAAAAATACCGCTTATTAGGCGGTATGGCAAGGTTTCAGGAAGATACAGTCGGAGCCTTCGCCCCCTTTCGTTTTATTCATTTTTGACTTTCTACTAAACACTTAACGCTGGTCATTCAGTTGTTGAAGAAGTTCCGTATGTCCAGGTGCTTCCCGGCCCTTCCAAATATTCCCGTTAATCAGCCATTGTTCATAATGACATACCCACAGTGCGGCCATAGGTATCAAATCTTTTCCTACCCACAAACGTCTGAATGGTGATATGTCTGGAGGATAGTACAAACAAAGACTCGCATCAGGATACATATGGATAGCCACTGAGGGAATTATTTTCGGTGAACGAATAAACACTTTGTGGTAACGCTGCGAATTATACTGTACCGTTAACTGATAGTCACTGCTGTAATCTGGATCTTGAATGAGGCAGTCTACAAATAAGACATGCTCCTGAATACGAGTTTTACAGAAAGGAAACAGGCTATTTACAACTTCCTGTTGCACTAACTGATCTATCATCGAGTAACCCTCATTATATGTGGCGCGAATCATCGTAGTGGTTTCGTTCCCGAGGTACGCTAACCCCAGTTGTGCCCGTGATAATATTAACCCGATTACCCAAAGAAGCTCCTCCTGTCTCCAACTGTTGGGCCTTCTTAGCCAAACGTTCATTACGGGCTTCCTCTTCAGACATGATCGGAAAATCTGAACCAAATAAATACCGCCAGTACTGCGCTGATTCACTAACTAATTCGGCATCATAAGCCTTTCGGGCGGTTGCAGCTGCGGTCTTCACATGATCGTAAAACGCTACGAAATCTTCACTTGACACACGCTTCCAAACGTTATGAGTTGAAACACCGCGATCAGGTAAAGATGGCGTAATTTCAATACTGCGATTCCAAGCATATTTATTGACAATCGCTTCGAAAGTCTTTACTACGCCTTCCGCTACCGAACTTATACCATCTGGGCAACAATCGCCGATCATATGTTCTATAGGATACCCTTTCGGATGTTTTAAATCAGTGAGCTTACAAATCCGCCACCACTTCAGGGCCTTTACGACATTAATATAATGGCTATTCGTAGCCTTGTTTTTGTCACGAGTCCATCGAATCTGTTCAAGTGGGTTAGTCTCGACCCAGCAGTTAGCATCTTGATCAGGAATATATAGTGATGCCGTTTTCCATTCTGCAGCGGACCGAACGGATTCGGCCATCTGAGTCGTCCAATACTGCCGATGATCAGGTTCAGCCCAGCCTTTTACAAGCCTCCAATCACCCCCAAGATCTTCCAAGGCTAATGATGTCGTTACACTTTCTGATTTGAACAGTGCCTGATCGACTTCAGAAGGCGCTGATGTTACGACAATATCTAAATCGACGTATGATAGCTCGATACCGATTGATCGGCCCTGAATACTATATTTCCCTTTGTAATATTTCTCTACGAAAGGGATAAACTTTTCAATAGCTTCCTTAGGGCGTACAGAGTAGCGATCCAACTTAGTAACGACAATAATATCGACATCCGCTCGCTTACCGTTTTTGGGCTTTATGGCCGTTGCACGTCGGTAGCTGCCTTGCAAGAAGGTACTTACAATAATTTTCGATAAGTCCGGATCAGCATTTAGCCGATCACGTAATGTTGTGTGACCAGTTATCAAATCCTCACGCTGATGCTTAGTAAGGCGAATAGCTGATAAAAACTCGTTAAAATATGTATTTACTGACATTGTTGTGGTGGGTTAGTTTTGATGATGAGAGTATTTCAGGACGTTCATAAGATTGCCAATGAACTGCGTTCTAAAATTTGCCGCCGTGAATCGATTCAGCCGTTCGCCCTCAACCGAGATTCTACCATTACCGAAGTAAAAACAATAGTTAGGATGAGCATTGATGAATACCTGTACTTGATCAGGAGCCCAATGATCTCCATCGTTGTTGATAATAATGATATCATCGGCAGTAAACTCTATGCCTTGAAGTTGATCTAAGTTGGTGTATGCTTCGACCTGAAAGCCGTTCTTAGTCAACATTCTGTGGTGATAATCATCATTACCTTTTCTGTGAGATAGCAGGACAATCCTATGACGCTGTTTAACCGTCTTTTCAAAATCGTACTCTTTCAGTAAGCCTAAAAAATCCTCACGCCGGTCAGTAAGAAGCTTTGCGATGATGACATCAACTTGGCTATTCACCTTATTAGGAATAACCTTAAAGTAAAGTAAGGCTAAACCGCCGACGCTACTAATACCAAGTATTGCCAGAATCCAAGCCCAGAATTTGAACGGCTCATACTCCTTTAGACTGTCCGTCAATTCTTTGTTTGCATCCTCCAGTCTGGTAATGTCTTCTCTAAGTTGCTGATTCTCACGCTCAATTGAGTTCAGTCGCTCAGCTACTACATTTATAGAAGGTTGCGGCTGCTGAGAAAAGACTGTGTCTGAAATCAGCATTGCTCCTATACATAGTGCATATTGGAGGTACCTGAGTAGATTAATGTTGAACATAAAGAACCTATTGGGAAGTAGTTTCAGCCCTTTTGGTTGGAGGGCAGTTGCGTCGACTGCATACCTTTCGTGTTGCAAACCGAAATGATAAGTGAACAAGTTGGTTGGGGTCATTTCCTTCTTTTTATTACAGAAGTGCGAACCGTGACAAAGTGGCTTGTCACGGTTCTTTCTTTTATATTTGGAGAAATGTATCCACAATGCAATCAGCCAGAAACGCACTGATTAATGAAACGGATGACTCTGACGAGGACTTGTTGGTCATCATCTCCATGAAGGAGGAAGTAGAGGCCCGGCAACAATCATTTGATGAATTCTACCGGCGTTATTCTCCTTTTCTGTGGGATTTCGTCTGTAGAATCGGCCAGACCAAACTTGATGAAGCCGAGCTAAAAGACATTTTTAACCGCACGTTTATCAATGTCTATGAGTACAGCGGTTCGTTTGATGCCCAGGGCGAAAAAGAGCCGGAGCTTATTCAGAAGAAGATACGGGGGTGGTTGGCTCGGATTGTTAAAAGAGAAGTTCAAAATGTTTTCACCAATGGTCGGTTCATATCTAGCTTTGAAATCGAGCTTTACCAAAAAATGGTTGAAAGTTCAAAAGACAGAAGGCCTACGACTACATTTCAGAAAGAAATCCTTAGTGAAGCCCTTGCACAACTATCGGATCGAGAACAGCATATTTTACTTACCTATTGGGAATACCACGAGCTTGGACAGGGCAATCAAAGTAAAAATATGCCTATCAATGTATTAGAAGGGTTATGCCAACGATATGACACCTCTAAAGCTAACATTAGGCAAATTATCCATCGTAGTTACGAAAAAGTGGAACAATATATCAAGAGCCATTTAGAATCAAGTTTAGCCCAAAGCCATGCAAAACGGAAATAAAATAAACCGAGACAATGCTGGCAATGACCGCTTTGAAGAAAATCTGGATTGGTCACTAAAAGTGCATGGATTCGTCTTTCCAGAATCAGATGATGAAGTTGAGGCCTTTTGTCAAAAAAACATGGGAGTAATAAATCCATTACCGGAAGAATTACGAGACCCAAGGGCCGTTTTTATAAGTAACTCAACGCCTGTCATTCGTAGCTTCGAAGTAAAGCGAAATAATGATTTTTCCGAAAATTTAGCGATGGCGGCTCGCGAAGGAAAAACTATACCGGCGGATCTTCTACAGCGGATGGAAGAAGACCGCCAGCGTTCCAAGAAATCTGGTCAGCCATGAGTTATGCTTTCTGGAACGCTCGTAAACGAAAAGTTGGGCAACTAGCAGAAGACATATCAGGGTTTTATTTTAAAACGTTTCCGATTGATCCAGCTGTAATTGCTAATGATGAGGGTATCACATATTCATACGGAAACTACCTTGACTACTTCGACGGTTTGCTTCAGCATCAGTGGGGAGAATTTCATATTTTCTTGAACTTGGATCGAATCAGCAGTCCTGACCATCCTCGGGCGCGTTTTACCTTCGGGCATGAATTAGGACATTATTTTATTGATGAGCACCGCATTGCTTTAAAAAGCGGAGAAACTCCCTGCCATCCATCGTTTGCAAAATTGATGTCAAAAAACCCGGTTGAGCGTGAGGCCGATTATTTCTCTTCATGTCTCTTGATGCCAGCTGGTTTATTTCGAACACAGTGTAATCGACGAGCACTTTCTGCGCAGCTATTTGACCATCTGGCTGACTGCTTTCAGACGAGCCTTTCATCCGTGATTTTTCGGTATATGGATCTGAACCTGTTTCCAATGATCATTATATTTTCGAGGGATGGCTTTGTTGAATGGGCAATGCCCACTTCCGATTTTCGCTATAAATCCCTACCGCCAAAAAAAAGCGCGGTTCCAACTACTAGCGTGGCTGGAGAGTTTTTCTATGAGGGCACCGAGTATCAAACCGCTGAAATTGTTTATGCAGGAGACTGGTTTCACGACAGATATATGGATATCAACCAACAACTGTACGAGAAATGTTACTATTTACCTAACAGTAGCATTCTAAGCGTTCTGTGGCTCAGAGAGAAGTAACTTTGATACATGTTCGTTTGGTTTGCAACTATATCTACATAACCATCTCGGGTGATCAAATGCAGTTGCCAGATCACAATCTCACTCTAATAGTATTGCTACAGACGGCTTATGACCACATCTAGTTGGGTCATTATTACGTCGCCCTCATAGCGAAAAGAATACCTGATACATCTCTGCTACCTCATGGCATACTAGTAACACTGTATATCCCCGTATTGTGGCCTAAAGCAATACGAACGTCGTTTTTTCAGGAAATATGGCAGGTGGACTGTTAATCCAGTACCCTTATTCCTCAATCTAACATTTCTTTCTTGTACTGCTGACTAGCCACAGATAATAATCAAGTCGACACGTTTTCTATCGCACAGCTTTGAATTCAGTATGTTTTTAGCTGAAAATAGTGCGCCACGGATAAAGTGAGCCTATTTGTCTTCCACTTTAATCCGTATCTTATTATTTAGAAGCGTAGCCGAAGCACCTACCTTGAAACATCAAATCAGACGAAAACCTACTTCTATCTTGCTTTTAGATTTGGATAAAGCATCACCAATAACTGATGGTTATTGGCCTCCGTTGTTTTGCCTGTCTGTTTGATAGCCAATATTTCCTCCCATCTACAATCATCATTTGGGCATGCTCTTGTAACTGTTGATTTACAGGACGTTGTATTTAAAGTCGATATCGAAAACAGCGCCTTCGTTAAAGCAAGATAGAAGTAGGTTTTCGTTGTTGGAGACTGCCAGGGAGCTTCCTGAATTTTGATTTTCAGCCTATTGCCCGCTGATTTTGTGCTTAACTAGCGTGGCTGGTTTGCAACGAGCTTATACAAACTGCCTCATAAATCGCTGAATTGTATGTTCCGTATGGCTGGTAGCCCATGATTTTGACCATATCATTACCCGTAGTGAATTGGGCAGTTGATAACTGCCCAATTCACTAAAACCCAATTTTAGCCTGTAAATGTGTATAAACCGACTTTCAACTTGCTTTATGTATCAGGCTATTTTGATCATAAGCGTGCAGTAGGCCCTACAACTCCCGAATTGTATTTGCCACATCGGCCAGGGTATTGGCACCTGCAACCTCCTTCGTTTCGAAGACCATAAAGTACCGGTAGTCATTGCCTGCTTTGCTTCGCCATAGGTTACCCAGGCGGATCTTCTCGGCTGTGTCCGTATTATCTAAGTGATCGCCTTTGGTTTCGACCACGATGATCTTACCTCGCTTGGTTACGATAATAAAATCAGGATAATGGTTGATGAAGCCGTTGATCGAGAAGCCTCGACCACGTTCCAGATTTCGGGTCCAGAAGGCGACGCTCTCCAGGTTGGCGATGGCATCGATCACTTTCTCCTCGAACGAATTGATCTTGGCTTCCCGAACGTAGAGTGACTTAATGAGGTCCTTACCCGTCTCAGTTGGTGAAATAGTAGAAGGGAATGGAAAAGAAAGCCGTAGAAACAACTTATCGCGGTCCAGCCATAGTCCGAATGTCTTTTCGGCGTGGGTCGTCGTTAAGGCATCAATCTTGGCTTTGATACGCTGAGTGTAGCTGTATTCCTGAGCGATCAAATCCTGAAATTGCTCTTCCGTTAAGTCCTCAAGTACTTGACGCACGTACCATTCCACGTCTTTATCAGAAATGGGCTTGAAATTGCCCAGCCGACGCATCATCTGACTCGTCATCGACTTGATTTGGCCGTCGCGGGTTTGATTCGGCAGAATGTTGGCCAGCAGCGCATCCTTGATCGATCCATCGATGTGACTGAAGCGGGGTGTATACTCGTTCTTGTTCCCTTCTTCCAGATCAACTTTATACAGCTCCGAATCGACGCTTCCGAAGTCGATGTTGCGGTCTGCTTTTCTCAGGTTGAAATCGGCTAGCAACGCTTCTTTCTTTAGCAATACTTCCTCATCACCAAACAAACCAGTGGCCACCCGCTGATAAAACTGCGGCAGCTTTATGGTGGCAGCCAGAGCCTGAAACTGATCTTTGATTTTGTACTTGTCGACCAGATCAGCCAGGGCAACCGGTAGGGGAGAGGTGTCGCCTTCCATTTGTTTCACTCGTTTTTCAAATTCGTCGGCTTCATCCTGTGCCTTTTTGACAATGTCATCAATGATCACATCGGCAGTTGTGGGCGTATCGCCATCTGAACCCTGTACGTACTGAATGTTGGCCGGGTCAAGATCATCGGCAGTTGGGGTAGGGGATTCTGTCTGTCCATTCGTACCCGTTGCTGCTGGTGTAGTTCCCGGAAAAGTCAGCAGCAGTTCGAGTGGATCGCCGGTTGGCTTTGCTTTCTCCGGTTCGGTATTCTCGTCGATAACCCGGTAATCGCGGGCGCTAAAACCGGCCTTGTTCAGGCCATTGACAATGTGTTGCAGGGTTTCCCGAAACTTAGACGAAGCCGTGAGTACGAAGCTTAGATTCAGCAACGGTGATTTATGCTTCATGACATGGGGTTGCCGCAGCACCCGCCCCAGAATCTGTTCCACGTCGACCGCCGAGGAGCGGTCGGCCAGCGAAGCCAGGATGTAGGCAAATGGACAGTCCCAGCCCTCTTTCAGGGCATTCACCGTGATGATATACCGTATGGGGCAGTCCGATGACATCAGATTGATGCCCTTCAGTTCGTCGGTGCTGGCCGTTTTGATTTTGATCTGTTCACTGGGTATACCCGCCTTGATCAGCGTTTCCTTGATCTTCTCAAAGGTATGGTTATCCTCCGCTGTCTTTGGCTGGGCCTGAAACAGTACAATAGGCCGGATGTATCGACCGCCCTGTTTGCGCTCCTCCGTAGCCAACAGTTCAAGCCGGCGTTGCAGACTGAGCGCCGAGTTGATCACCTCGGTGCGCTCGCGTTTCTGGTTGTACACAATCACCGGCAGCTTCACCATGTTTTCCTTCTTCAGCTCCAGAGCGTCGACAAAGCTGATGATGTTGCTATTCTTACGCGGGGTGGCCGTCAGGTCAAGAATGAAGGCTGGGTTCAGGTTCCGCAGCATCTCTACGCTTAGGTCACTTTCGGCATTATGGCTCTCATCAACCACGACCACGGGTTGCAACGACCGTATGACGTTAATGACCGCCGTTTCGTCGATACCTTCCAGCAAGTGGCCGTTGGTGGTCTCAGAGGGGGCAAAACTCAGGTTACCGCCGTTTTCCTGAAAGAGCTTACGGTCTTCTTTATTCCTGGCCCGTAACGAGTCGAAACTCATGACGATGATGCTCAACTGCCCCTGCACGGCCGTGGCATTAAACCCGGCACCGCTCAACAGGGCTTGCTTGTCGAACACCTCGACCCGGTGTTGAAAATGCGAGTTGATCTTCTGCCGATAGGGGTGATCCGGATTACGCAGGTTTTGAATAGTCTGCTGTAGAATGGCATTGGATGGCACCAGCCACACCACCACGTTGGCTAGTTGCGCTACTTCGCCCTTACGCCCTGGCTCGATCTTATCGAAAATAGGGCGCAGCGCATTGCAGGCAATAAAGGTTTTGCCCCCCGCTGTAGGCACCTTGATACAGACGTGCGGTACGGGATAGCCGCCCGGCGACTGCACGTTGTTTTTGTAGGGTTCGACTATGGTGCCGGGAAATGGCTTATAGCCTTTATCAAGCCAGAAATCATAGAATGAGTCACGTACCCGACCATTGGTGCGTTGTAGTTGTTCCAGAAATAAATTCAGGTCGTTAATGACGCCCTGTTGATACGATTTAAGCTCCATAGCACTTGTTGAGCGGGGCAGTTACAGCCGGGTAATATCGCGTGGAATTTTCTTAAAAATAATCTGCTTCTGCTGCAGGTAGTCATCGGGCAACAGACACGAATCGGCGTAGACAATGTATTGCTCTGCCCGCGTCAGGAACGTACCCAGCAGGTCGTAATCGAGGGTTGTGGTGGCCTCGGCATTATAGCAGAAGTAATAGGCGGTGCCTTCATGCACTCCCATCCGATATGGCTCTGGCTGATGCTCGTCGGGTAGGGGCAGAGAGGTTCCTTTCGTTTCTGTAAACCAGATATATTGCCGGATCTTATTTGTGGGCACCGCTGGATTCAGATTGCCACTATCATCGAAAAGGCGTTCGCCTAGTGTATAATAATCGAAACTGCCTCCAGTACCTTCCTTATCGGCATACCCGTTCATCACTCGACGTACTCGCTCTGCGGTGATCGTTTCGGCATAGTCTTCCATTTCCACCAAGATGAATTTCCGGCTACCACCATCTAGTTTGTTTAGGTTTAAAACGGCATGAGCAGTCGTACCGGAGCCAGCGAAGGAGTCAAGAACAATATCATTTTCACCTGCTGCTAATTGCAGAATACGTTCAATCAATTTAGAAGGCTTAGGAGTTGCAAACGTCTCTACATCATGCAATACCTTATTCACTTCTTTCTTAGCATCCTGCGTATGTCCAACATCGTTGTAAAACCAGAGTGTTTGTGGCACTATTCCACCCTGAACTTCTGATAAAAAGCGCTTGATTGCTGGAACTCCGTTTCCATTTTTTCCCCACCAGATACGATTATCATTGTGTAAGTCCCATAGTTTTTCCTCCGAGTATCGCCAGTAGTTACCTTTTGGTGGCCCTTCAATTATTCGTCCACTTGGTGTTTTGATAGGATACGTACCTAAACTGTAAAAATTACGAGCTGACAGATCTCCAGGCTTCCAAGGTCCTCGATTATCATTATCAGGGTTTTTGTAACGACTGATTTGTTCTGCATTTCGCGACATCAAATTCGGTCGCCACAACTCACCATTTTTACCATATACCAGAATGGAGTCATGATCTACCGAGAAATGCTTTGCGGAATTTTTAGGGCTATAGTTTTTCTGCCAAATTATATTCGAAATAAAGTTGTTGCCACCGAATATCTCATCACAGATAAGCTTAAGGTTTGAGTACTCATTATCGTCGATTGATATCCAGACGCTACCATCATTAGCTAATAATCTATACAGCAAGACAAGCCGAGGGTACATCATACACAGCCACTTATCATGTCGACTGAGGTCTTCGCTTTCCTTTCCCACTACTTGGCCAAGCCACTTTTTTAACTTCGGGTCATTGACATTGTCGTTATAAACCCAGCTTTCGTTTCCTGTATTGTATGGCGGGTCAATGTAGATACACTTTACCTTTCCTTCATACTGTGGCAGTAAAGCTTTCAGGGCTTCTAGATTGTCGCCGTGAATAATTAAATTACTTGGGTTTTTCGGTTGCGTTTTATTCGCCTTCCCAAAAATTTCCGGTTCGTTGACCGGTTTTTCCTCAGCCGAAAAGGTGTATTGTTTGTCAAGTACGCGGTAGGGTACGTCGTGATGGTGATTGATAACTTTTTCTTTACCAATCCAATGTAAACTCGGCATAAAAAGGGCTACGACCAGCTATTTATAAGATCATCAAAAATAGCCTATTTTGCGCTATTTCTTCGGTTATCTTGTCGGTAGGCCGGTTGTTTGGCTGTATATTGATGATCGTTACCTACCTTTCCTACCTATGCAATTTTCGGAGTTGATTACCACGCTGGCCAATGTGCATCAGCGACTTAGTCAGCAAGCCATTCGTCAGGCCGACCAGTTAATGACCCTCCGTAACTGGCTCATTGGTTTCCACATTGTAGAATATGAACAGCATGGTGATGACCGGGCCACCTACGGCCAAAACCCAATTCCGAAGATCGCCCAGGCTATGAAGCAACAGCAGGTACGCGGCTTCTCCGACCGCAATCTGTACCTGTTCAAAAACTTCTATCTGGCCTACCCAAACATTTTGCAGTTTCTAACTGCAAAATTCCAATTACCTGATTTTGAACAAATTGAGCAAAAAGCACTAAGCCGATACATACCACCAGCCAACGTACCTGACATCAACTACGCACTCCTGTTCGAGCGGCTTACGTTCACCCACTTTGTCGAGCTGCTCAAGGTCGATGATCCGCTCCGCCGACGGTTCTATGAAGTAGAAGCGCTTAAAAATGCCTGGAAAGTACACGAGTTGAACCGAGCCGTTACCACCATGCTGGCGGAGCGGACGGGTCTGTCCACCGACAAATCGGCGGTTATTTCCCGCGTCAAAGACGATCAGCCAACCGGACTATCCGATTACATCCGAAATCCTTACTTGCTGGAGTTTCTCCAGATCGAGGATAAAGCAGAGTACTCTGAAAATGACCTGGAAGGAGCCATCATCGACCATTTACAAGACTTTCTGTTGGAGCTTGGGCGCGGGTTCTGCTTTGAAGCCCGGCAGAAACGAATCAGTTTCGACAACCGGCACTATCGGATCGACTTGGTTTTTTATCATCGAATCCTGCGTTGCCACGTGCTTATTGATCTCAAGATTGGTGAGTTCGATCATGCCGATGCCGGCCAGATGAATATGTACCTAAACTACTATGCCGACAATGAATCAACCCCTCACGACAACCCGCCGGTGGGACTGATTCTCTGCGCCAGCAAGAACAACGCCTTAGTCAAGTATACCACCAGCGGTTTGGCCCACGACATCTTCGTATCGCAATATTTGACTAACCTGCCTGACAAAGAGCAGCTCCAGGCATTCATCGAGCGTGAAAGTCAGGGATTGTTATGACCTTCTAATGCCTGTACCATTTCGCCCCCTCATTCATAAGTTTTTATTGCTTTCCAAGGCCTAACAACCGGTATACAAATAGATTATTGAGGGTAACCGACATTAGTACGAAGTGCACCCCAAAAGATGAATAATTGACTAAAGCAAGGTCATTATAAGAGCCCAAGAGTATACTATGGCTTGACTAACGGTACGTTGTATAGCCACTAGGACTGATCTTGTTGGCAGGTATAATGATAGCTATTACATAGTCTGGATGCTTTTCCTTAATGGGATAAAGCGGAGATAAGTGTAGAATTTGCACTAGTGAGCGAATATCATTTAAAGGACTAGTTTGTTGTTTGGAGCTTATATCATAGATAATCAAAAAGCCAAGTTTGTGATAAGGTCTGATATACATCTGTACCTGAGCCACATAGTTTTGGCTAACCGAATCCCAGTCAAGGAATTTATCTGTTTTTTTAACTTCGATTGGAAAAACGACCTGTTGATCCTCGTAAACAATATCGACCCGGCTACCACCAATAATATCTGACACTTCGTACTGATAATTGGCAGCATGTTCACCGGCGGTTAATCGAACAAAAAGTCCATCCTGAAATACAGATTCTAACGTAATCGTTGAATCATACAAATACGGGAAGAACCGTTTAGGCTGCGTTTCTGCATGATACGCATAGCGGATTAAATCGGTTAATACGGTCGTAAAAATAGCCCGCTCCTTAGGTGGGTATGAAGGGATTAACTGGTTTAATCGATTCAATACCGATCTAATTATCTCATCAACGATTAAATAACCTGTTAACGTCGTAGCTCTATTTTCACCTTGTTGAGCCACGTATCGAATCGCTAATTGAGCTTGAATTAACACTTCAGCTAGACCTTCATTTGCTAGCTGATTAACATCCTGAACAATCTGAGCCGGATCAATCCAACTAAAGCCCGAACAAAGTATAGCAACTGTACTTAACGAGTCATCCTTTTTTTTTTCGCGGTACGTCTCTAGACGTACCGACAGATTAGTCAAAAACTCAGTTAGGGACTTGTCAGCAGAATCAGTGCCGGATAGAATTGCATTGATTTTAACTTGGCAGGCTGTCAGATTATGAACATAGTATCGGGTTAAAATGGTGTCGATGGAATTGGCCGCCAGGGCACTTGAGGGACCGTATAATCGATGAGAAATATTATCGCGGATTAATAGCTCGTTGAAACAGGTACTCAAGAATAAAAATTCTTTCTTATAATCGGTCCACGTGTATTCTTGCGCGGTTCTGTGAACCATCGCGCGCAACTTGGACAAACTATTAAAAACGCGATATTCTAATAAATCGATATTCGGCAAATGTCCCCACAACTGCCGTTCCCACAACAATTGTCCTAATTTATCGTATTGATCTTCCGCAGAAGAAGGCTGAAGACTTAGTAAGGATAATAAATAGCTACTGGTTTGACTAAAGAACTGGGCATCAATTCGGTTTTCAGAATGCTTTTGAGCTAGATCAAACCACTCTTTTGCCTGATGAATCTCAGCCACAGGATCGCTGCTAGCAGTCAAATTGACACGATATAACAAATGAACTAGTCCTGCACGGTAACAAGCTTCGGATGCGATTTCAGTATCTTGTTTGTGGGACTCTTGTTCAAAAACCTGATAGCACTCTGTGTCATCCCCGTACAATAAAAATAGATATTTCAATCGGGTGATATCAATAAAGGAATTCCCTGTAGGTTTAGCTTCCTCTAATAAAAAGTCTTTTGTGTAGTCATACCGAATTACGTCAACTAGAGTCAGTTCACTTATGTATTCTACTGCGCGCTGTCGAAGATAATCGTTTTGTTCCTGCTCGAAAAGTTGGCTAAAAAACCGTTTGATACTTCTCGAATCAAACTGTGCTTTAATTTGCGAAATGGACAAAGCATCGATCCAATCAATCCGATCAGCAACCGGATATTGTCGAAAAGTATCGTAGCTTAAACCACTGGCTAAATTCATTAGAAGAAGTATTCTTTCTGAGTCTTTATCTCCACCTGATCTGTATTGATGGCTGTACCTAACTCCCGTTGAGCAGTACCCACAAAGACTTGCAAGTCATTGCCAAAATGGCCCTGAATGTAAGCTAATGTTGTTTTTAAACCATCTACATATATCTGGTCCCCCTCTTCGCGGGCAGGAGAATCTAGCACCAAAAACCGGGGATGCCTCCCTAGTTGGTGTTCAACATCCAATTCAATCAAGGCAATATATAAGCCTAATTTGGCCCTTAATTTCTCACCAGCTGTTATTTCATCGAAACTGTATTCTTGCCCTCGCATGAAATAAATCACTTTAAAATTAGATTTAACTTCAACTCGCTCATAATGAGGTAGACCGAATGAATGTAACTGCTTCAAATAGAGATTCTCAAAAATTGAGATCAATGATCGACTACGTTCATCGCGTTCCTGCTGAAGAATTTGTTCGGCCAACTCAATAACTTGAATTTGGTTTTCAATGGCCGAAGGTCCCGATTCGACAACTGATACAATTGGGATAGGAATGGCTAGTTTTTGATCTAAAATGGCTTTTCGAGCGGACAGTTCGGCTACTCGATTAACATGAGCTGCCCAATCGAATGGCGCAGGTTGCTCCTCCAGAACGCGTTGTTGTAAGTCACCCACTTTAGTGAGCAATTGCTCTACATTGAGCGCATTAATTTCCCCACCAATGGTATTTATACGCGCTTTGAGTTGATCAATCTCCGCCTGTACACTAGCTCTGTCAACTTTTAATCGATACTGATCATCAAAGAGGGTTTGCCGCTGTTGATCCAGTTGTTTGACCTGATTTTTATAAGCGTCCTTATCAATTGGCTGATGATCTACCTCATGTTCACATAATCTACAATTACCTGTATCCTTTTCATGTATAACTTTCTGTTTATCAACGGAATGATTGCAGTTGGGACAGGTTCTTACTTCGAGGCTATTGAAAAACGCTCCCAAGTCCAGTAGCTCCTGAACATCATTAATACGCCTTTTTTTCTTGGTTATGTCGACTTCATAATCGTCTATTTGACGGGTTAAGGTCGTAATTTTTCTCTTTAATGAGATCAGCTGTACATCAATTGTATCTAGTTCTCTTTCCAGATTACCACGACTTTGTAGGGCATTTCGATAACGTTGTCTGATTTCTTCCAGTGATTGCTCAAAATTAGTTACAGGCGCTGTTGTAACACGTTTAGCCTCTGCTTCTAAATTGGATAAATCGTAATTGATTTGGGCTAACTCCAGCTGATCCGCTGCGTGCTGCTCTTGATTGATGGGGACTTCCTCGATCTGAGGAGCTGCTTTGGCAATGCCCAACTGATTGACTAAATGGTTCCGTTTAATTTTCAGTCGATTTATTGGATAGGTCAGCTCCAAGCCAAGAAGCATCTGAAAAATCAACTCGGCCTGATTTCCGATAAATAGCATACCGTAATCTTCAGCCTCTAGAAAGATAGACTTATAGTAAGTAGACCAACTCGCTCCGGAGGTCAGTAGCTCCGGGTTACCTGGCCGACCGTCACGCTGAGTCCATTGAAGAGAATAGTAAGCTAATTCCCGGAAGAAAAGGCCCTGCATGTACTCTTCGTATTTCCCTAATCCTCCGTCAAATAATGGGAGTTGAGTGTCCTCTGCTCCAAACAGAATTAACTGCCGACGTCCGCCCGTATAAAGTGCGAAATGGAATTTCTCATGTTTATCCCGATCGATATGAACTGTGTAAACGTTACTGCCTACACTGAATTCAAGCCAGATCTGGCTCAGCCAGCTTTCAACATCTCGGGAAAGTTTTTTACTACCGGTTAAGGCCAGTTTAATAATTTTGAAGATAGATGATTTGCCTACCAAATTGTCCCCTACCCACAAGTAAACGCCTGTCTGGAAAGTTCTTTGGTAGTGGATTGGCTCTTCAATATCTTGACCTACTTTTAACCCATTAAATTCTAAGGAAAGGATGATTAATCGTTTTCCAACGGAGAGTGGGCTATCCTTGTAGTAAGCATCTTCGCTAATGGTCAGTAATTCTTCAACCTCTTTGCTCGTCAGCTTATCCCCAATCTGAGAATGAACCTGTTTTACCAGTTTACTAAAATCAAAAGAGTTATTCATAATTCTTCTGAAAATAAAGTTCTGAACTGGTTACGTACCTGCTCTTCAATGTCCGCGATATAGCTGTTAAGAGGGGTATCTTTGTATGTTTCAATTGCATATTGGCGATTTTTCAACTGGCTACCCTTTAGGTCTCCGAAATAGAGTTGAATTAATCCACAACGGTCAAAATACCATTGTGCGGCATTGATGGCGGCTAATCCATGTTCGATACGCTCAACTCCAAAATGAGTCAAATAGTATTCTTTCTGAATAGTAAGGAGGCCAACGCTATTACGACTTTTGAATATGACTAGATTAACTGACGTTAAAAAGGAAATAATCGAATCCAGTTCTTCATAAGCTCCGTAAAAAAATCGACGCATCTCATCAGTCTTTAATTCGGGTTCTCCATTCGCAAACACCTGCTGAACGATTGCTTTGGTAATCTGCTCATCAGGTATATTGGCTTCAGCATGCATTCGTAATAACTCAAAACAGAAGTAGCTGGGATATCGAAGCAAAAAGTCAATTTTTTGAATTTTAACTTCAGAGCGAAAGACACGCGCAAGCCGTGAGTCCGTAGGATCATCAACAGGTTCAGAAAAGAAATACAAGATCAGTAAAATCCGTAATCGTTCTCGATAAGTACTGTTCATCCGCTAATCAATCAAATTTATCTAGTAAGCAACCAACCCAAAGAACATACCTATAATTATCTATTTCTATGTCTTATGTAGAATTTAGTCCTCATTGCTCATCGGTAACTGTATCAGAATAAGAGGATACCAGGGTATACCTGACCGATACTGGACTCCTCAAGGTTTATCAAATATGTCTAACTGGGCCTGATCACTCATTGGAGTTAGCAAACCAAACGCTTCCTGGCTTTCTAACTCGGGCCGTGGCCGAGCGTAAAGCCATTTGGGCCCTGATGTACTCTTGAGCGAAAATCGATTCAGGTAATTCTCAATCTCCTTGTTCTGCTGCGGGTGTACCCGATTTATTTCTGCCATGTTGACAAAAATAACGTTTTGTTTACTTTGGGTGATGTTACCGACCCGATCACGAATATGGTGTAGCAAATGCTCTGAAGTATTATCATACTCACCCGTTGGCAAGAGGTATTTGTAGCTTATGTACAAATAGGCATAACCCCGTTGGTAGGTTGAAACGGCCAACTCATATTGAGCTGATTGTTGCTGAACCTGCTGCCAGGCTTCTATCTCCTGTTGGGCATCATATATTTTGCGACGAGATTCAGCCTGGGCCAGTGGCGGCAAATGATCTATTTTGTTCTGGAGTTGATTAATCGATAATGACAAGCCATTGAGGTAGTCATTAATGTGTTCGTCGCGCTCTTCTTCGGTGAGGTCATGAGGCTTTTTGAGCCAATATTTATGTTTACTGAAGAAACTCATGCGTACAGCTGGTCGGCCATAGTTGATCAGTTTCACGGTTTTGCATCCAAAATCCCGCCAAGTTGCGAACTCGGCCATATATCTGCTATCGATAAAATGAATATCGCCACATTCTTGCCAGTTACCCTCTATGTCCCATTCATCTCGGTTGGGTCTCAGCTTTGGAACTTTAGTAATTTGCTCGGATAAGCCTGTGAGTAAGTACTGGTATTCCTTTTCCGTAAATTTTGTATTTTTCTTCACAGCGGGTGAACAATCATTTTAGTGTAAAGATAATTGGGTCTTTATTTTACTCTCAGAGTAAAACTAATTTTTAGGAAATGCTTTTTCAATTTTTGATTTAAAAATTTGATCCCAAACCCATGAGCAGATCTATCACTTCAATGCCCCTTTGATCAATTACAACTTGTTTCTTTTTTTTAATTGTTTTGAAATTGAAAACTTGATTATTTGATACTTGTAGGCCGTTTTCTACACGGCTAGCTCTCTGTGGAACAACTAGTTACGATGATTTTGATTAGCATAAAGCAAGATATAAGTAGGTTTAGGCAAGATAGAGGTAGGTTTAGGCAAGATGAAAGTAGGTTCAAGCAAGATGGAAGTAGGTTCAGGCAAGACAGAAGTATCCACAATTGACCTTTTAAGCAAGATGGAAGTAGATTTGAGCAAGATAGAAGTAGGTTTAAAGCAAGAAAGATATACAGCTATGATGCTTTAAATATGAATCCCAATTAATTATATACTTGCCATTTTTAATACCTGATAACAATATGTGTAACATATTGCCCGTTAAATTTCGATAAGTGCAACTGACAAAGCCAATTAAACGCAAAGTCTTCATAATCAAATATATAGCTAAATAAAGCAATACAAAAGTAGGTTTACGGGGTACCGTAAAGCAAGATAGGTGCTTACCATATTGCTTTGATAGCGATTATTCATATTTTTGAGCTAGACTTACCAGCTAATGACATGGGAGAACTCGTCCATATTCAAGAGCCGCTCCGGCTATTATTGTCTCGAAATAACTTCGACTTACTAGAAAGACGAGTGTATTGGCTGATACTCAGGCACATTAAGCAGCTCCAGATCTTGAGGCCCGCTGAAGTCGAAACCCTTCCAAGTGAATTTCCGGCATTCAAGATTCCCATTACTGATCTACAGTTACCGAACTCGTCGTCCGAAGTAAATTACTCGACTTACAAGCGGGTTGCTCAGCGACTTACATCCAGGCAACTATACCTTGATTCCCCTGCACAGCACGAGTTTACCTCAGTAGTCGTTTTTCCAATGGCTCGCTATAGTAAAGGTGTATTAACGGTTGAGGTCAATAAGCACTTGGTACCGTACATGATTGACTTAAGTAAGGGGTATACCAAGCTCCAACTCCAAGCAGCCTTGTCTCTTAATAGCCAGTACGCTCAGAATCTATATACGAGACTCTGTAAGTTCCTCGATACAGGCATCTGGCGGGTTAGCGTTACAGATTTGAAAGACATCCTCGACGCCCAACAGTACGTTCGCTGGTCCAATTTCAAGCAGACCGTACTGGCTCGGGCGATGGAAGAAATCAACCAGAAGACGGATATCGAAGTTTTCGTCACCGAAAAGAGAGAAGGCCGCTTTATCACCACGCTGATCTTTACGATAAAGAGGCAGTCTCGTAAAGACAACAAAGCGTTTGATGCCTTCAATGAGGAAATGGACATGGTGTATGCTCAGCCGACTGAAGAGCTTCAGAGTAAAGCGTCCCAAGTTCTGTTACAACATTACCGATTTACCAGTGCCCAGATACGTGAAATCATTAGTAATGAGAATCTGCTACAAGAATTTATTCGGCTCGACGTGTTGATCCAGAAGGGGTTCATTGATGTAAAGACGAATCCAACCAGGTACATCGCCGGCATTTTATTTAAAAAACCGAAAGCTGCGGCTACCAAGTGAGTTAAGTGAATTTAGTACTCAACGATTATGATACGATTGACACTACCAAGAGCCAGCACGCTGTTGTGTTTGATTCTGCTAGCCGGTTGTTCAAAAGAGAATGCCGGGCCAGCAATCGACTCCGCACAGATAGTCGGTAGCTGGCAGATTACCACAATTACAGCTGATCCTGCGGTTACCTCTCCCACCTACGGTACTACCACAGATGTTCTCCAGCTATATCAGCAAAACATTGGTAAAGATTGTGTCGGCCCAACCCGGTACGAATTTGCGGCCGACGGCGCATTACAGCTCACAACCTCGGCGGATTGTCAGAATAGGTTGAACAGCCTTTTCGGATTTACCTCAGCGAACTGGCGTACAACCGGTCGACAACTACGCGTGGAGGGTAATTACGATGCGCTGTCCTACACCGTGACGGAACAAAGTGCGCAGACTATGGTGTGGCAACGAACAGAGTACAACTCCCCATTTGACGGGAAAACTCATTTGTATACGATCACACTTTCAAAACGCTAAGTCAGTCAATTGTCATGGTCCTGTTCAACAGGCTCAATTTTGTGAGAGCACGTTTTTTTAAAGTTAAAAGGCTTTTATAAAAATGAACCAACGTTTTTAATTTGCCTAAGGCATAAGTCCTCATTATCACAAAAGTCTACTAAAACAATTGCTCATTTCAGCCTTAAGTGATCCATCAAGATAGCCACGATTAGAGCTTGCGATAACGCATTAATTAAATGCTGCTAAGCCATGTTCTTTTACATTGTAAAGCGTAACGAAAGGTATAGGTGATTGCCTTGTTTTTAAATAAGGTGTCAGCATATCTTCTTGTGTTAAAAAATATGATTTCACAGAATAATCTGAAAGGTTTAGTCCATACTTTGAGCTGACTTGGCCTAAATTACCTGCTAGCCAAGCGTCACGCTCTACATGCTTTTCAATCCAGCCTTTCTCAGAATCACTTCCAAATAGTTTATCAACTTCTCCGATCATTTCTTTAATGTTTCGACTTGGAGCCATACTTTTGCATTCTAAACTATAGAGAGTTTTTGAGGATTTGTCGATTACAAGGACATCAACATCCCCAATGTCTTTGTGATGTCTAAGATCTGATTTTGTGTTTATCGGAACTTCCGAATCAATTATAAGATCATCGGAGTTAAAGGCAGTCATAACTGATTCTACCAGCTTTTTACCCTTCGGCTGAGCCAATTTGCCAAGTACTTTTTGAACTGGACCATCCTCACTAACTCTAAGTCTATTGGTAATGCACTGGTCATACCAATACATTCTGCTTGAAAGAAGTTGTCTCAAGCCCCAGTACACAGTTGGATTATCAGGATTGTCTGGATTGTCAACCAATACTAATGGCTTGCGCAATAGTGATAACCTTCTGTTGAAACGCCAGGGAGAAATATCGAAGTGATCAAATCCCTTAGGAACATTCTTGGCAAGCCCTCTATTAGTAATACTTAAATAATTGATTGCCGTATCAAACTCTTCCTTTGAATAGGTGTGATCATGTTTATTTATTTCAGTAAATAAAACACTCTTTTGTATGATGGCACAAGCGGAAGGCTGCTGATAGGCAATTATTCCCAAGTCGTTGACTACTTCACACAGTCTCGTAAACGAGATCCCAAATTCTTCAGAAAAAGCATTGTCTAAGCTTTTTGGTACGGATGATCCTTTAATGGGGTTTTGCTGAGGAAATACTTGTTCAAACGTATCCAAAGCATCAAGAACATTTTCCCTCGCTTTGGAGGCATGATAGGGGTCAAAAGTTTCATTGAATTGTTGCTTTGATGTACCGATTCTACCAGAAGCAAGTACACTCAACTCAATATTAAAAAGGTCATAATCTATTTGATCACCTATCGAGCCCCAATCAATAATGGCGTCCATAATAGCGATGAGTTCATCTATCGCAGTAGTACTAATTATTTTATTCCCTGAACTAGGTTCAGCTGCAAGATGCTCAATAAGGCATCTTACTGCAATCGTTGTTTGATTGAGCTTTGCAAGACTTTCCTTTAAATCACTAATCTGCTGTTCTACAGATACAAAGCAGGCGATTCTTGTGGGCGTTTTAACCCTTAATTCCTCCCTTGTATGGATAAGGCTTTCATTCAGACTAATTAATCTTTTTAGAAGTGGTTCATTCGGATATTGGCTAATGGTTACTTGGAGCTTTGGAAGTAAAACGCGCATGACGATATCTCTTGTCAGCTTTGTCTTAACTGCTTTCTCTGTTACATCTCCCACGGGTGGACATAAGGCCCCCAAGCCTGGAACGAGGCTATTCAATACCGTATTGACATTGTAGTCTTGGATATATCGATGGTCCTCTAAGTGAGAAGGATCAAGTAGTAGGTGGTCAGCGGTATCAAGAATAAAGACCTTTTTCTTGACACCCAGTGGCGCTGCTTGATCAACAATTTCATTGATTCTATCTTCCTCAATCAATGGAATCTGCTTAGAATCTAAGAGTAGGTTAACTCCGTGTAAAAGCTGCCGGGTCAATTCTCTTTCTCCCTCATTATCTGCACCATACAGGTAGGGTATAATAGAAGGAGGTATCGAGATTGAAATGGTATTACCTTCGAGAGAAACTGTAAAGTGGCTGGCTAATGCCGTGTCTCTTTCAAAGTTTCGCTCTATTGGATTGAAGCGATGTTCCTGTTCAAACTCGAATGTGAATGAAATTGGGGTTGAATCGAGAAGCGCTAATTCCGCAGTTATAAAATCCTGACATTGCCATAACCAATAGGCAATAGCGTCAGTCATTTCAAAATACAGACCTCTAGCCTCAGCAGGTATGTCTAGTGAATTTTTATTTGCATAAGCCCAAACCGGCTGAGGAAACCCTTCAATTGCTAAGTTCAGATTCCCTCCAGATAATTCATCAACGGACAAATAGATTGGAGCATATTTATCTTTGCGAGTTACAGGTATTTTAACCAGTTCTCCCTCGATCAATCGTGTAACCGAATGTTCGTCCGTTAGAGTTTTGGCTTCTTGATATAGACTCCCGGCATACCCTGGTACGACATGGAGCATCATACCTGCAGCATCATCTGAAATATAAAAGGAGTCATCATTGTCCTTGTATACTTTGAACAAATCAAGAAAAGATGCACCTACCATACTGCCGTCGGGCATTTGGACATCTTTAGCATTAGCGAAGTTCCAAAGATCGATAGCATTATATTCTTTTAATTTAACCAGCGTATCAAAATCATAAATTTGCATCCCAATACTTATAGAATTTTCAATTCCGCCATACATGCAGAATAGGTCTCCACCCATAGATGAAATCAAATTGATATCCATGAACTGATGACCAGAAAATGCAGGCTGTGCTAAAGTATCGTTAATAATTTGTGTCTTTCTTTCCTCATGGGCTACTTCACTTGACGTCAAATATTGCACAAAGGCAAGCTTGTCATCATCAAAGCGATAGATAGCTTCTCTAATTGCAGGGTTTTTGTTTTCAGAAATTGCAGGTATCTCAATTAACGAAAAACCAAGCTGCTTCAAATGCAGCTGTGTATAGTTCCATATAACATCGTGATATGCATTATTAACAGTTGGTAGGACACTTGATAGACTGGCTTGGGAGCGAATGAATTCTGTCAAGGCGTAGCTTAGCGTTGCTGGGGAAGTAATTATATATTCTCCATTGTGGTGGATAATTGGTTTCGTGAGCAATGGACTTTCTTCTAATTGCTCGTTCGCCAAATCAGGGTCATTTATATCAAGCACAAACATGTCCAGTGCTTCCCATGCTATGTTCTCTTCATGAAGAATCTGCTGCATTTCGCTATCTGAAAAAATGATAGCTGCTTTTAATTCTTCAAGCCTCGGAGCAGATGGGACGAATATGGGTTCATTCTCAACCTTCTCAAATTCGTATCGCCTATAACCAAGACGATTTGCAACTTTATTGGAAATAGTAAGTATCAGAAGCGAAGCATGCAGACAATTAGTTTTAAATTGAGCTGGTATACCTGAATCTGGCCAAATGAAAATAGCGGTCAACAGTTTAGAAAGCACATAGCTTCCACCTTCTGTAATGCCTGGGAAAATAATATAATCTCCTCCATAAAAGGTCAGCAGATCTGTAAATAAATTAACAACGGGATCTTCAAGATAGTGGGAAGGATAGTTATTGGTTAGAAATGCTTCTAAACCAGATAACGGAACAGCCGGTTTATACTCGTTGAAGCTATTAAAACATCTTCTAGAGAGCTCCTCAAACCTCACATTTTTCCCGTGATTCTGGTGAAGAAGAGTGAGTCCTGCAAACGACTTTAATAAATCACTTGAATTGTATTGACTGAAGAAGGAAGGCGGTCGTTCTTGAGCCTGGGTAATATCAAACGTACGGCCCGAACTAATACAGCATTTCTTGTATTTCTTGCCACTACCACAAGGGCAATCATCATTTCGTCCTATTTTCTCGCTCATGTTATAGTTTGGGAATACACGTTAACACTAACGCTTGAGTTATTACCTTGATTCCTGCTATAGAAGGAAATCTAAAGTAAGTTGAATACCTTTTTTATTGACAAGCAGAATCGTTCAATCGCTAGCTTGATTCCTTATTTCTTACACCTTCATTACTTTTTGGAATGAAGTAACTTTATAGATATTAACGTTTATAACGAAAACATCTGAGAAACCTAATCATACTCCATATAGAGCAAACGCTATTGAATAGATCTGTTAACAAGTATTCAATGATTTCACCGTCTCACAAATTCTCATTTGCGAGAATTGGTGAAACAGATAAATTTTTCCAACTTGCATCCTATGGCAAATACACCTGAGCGATTGCAATCTCCTGAAGCAAGCCAAGCCGTCAGCAAAACGATTACCCGCTACACGGTCAGTCAGCTGATTCGCTATTTTGGGGCTGACTTACCCAAGTCGAGTAATTATCCCCGGCACGCAAGGGCTTATATAGACTTTTGCTTAACAGAAGGTTTCGGCATCGACGGGTTGAGCTTTACCCGGTTTACCACGAGTCTACCTCCCAACCGGGTATCACCCATCCGTAAGTTCCTGCTATTCTATCAGACTATCGGTTGCCCCACCGTTGTGGCTGACCCCAAGACCACCAAAATTCCACCAGCTGCCAACCAGCTCGTGTTGCGATTCATTCGCGAAGCGAAGAGCCTACGTGGAGATCGATCCAAAGAAACCTACACGAAAGCGCTCAATGCGTTCTTCATTTATGTTGACGAACAAAATTCGTTAGGGCATTCTGTCTCATTGAGTGGGATGGTGGTTTCCGACTTCGTGCAGCACTTGAAAGACAACCAGTACTCAGCCTTTACTATCAACCTGTATCTGTCGGCCATCAAGCAGTTAGCAACCTGGTGCATTCGCCGACGTGACGATCTCAAGCTAGGCGAGGACCAGCTCAATGCGTTGCGCGATATTGACGACGTGCGGGGACTGGCTATTGAGCGAACCTTCTACAAAGACAGCCTGGAAGCAAACGAAAGGCAACAGATCTTGGAAGAAGTGGAGACCACACGGGATAAAGCAGTACTTGTCTTGTTGGGGCTGGAGGGGTTAAGGACAGTCGAAGTAACCCGTCTGAAATTGGGTGATTTGGACTTCGAGAGGCATCAGCTACAGGTGCTGGGCAAAGGCAAAAGCACTAAGAAATCCATAAAATTTTTCGGCGGATGTCGGGATGTTTTGCAAGCCTATCTGGAAGAAACGGGCCGCTGGCCCCAGCCTCATGGTCGGCGCGGGGAGTATCTGTTCGCTGACTTGAAAACCCATCAGATACGATACATCGTGGATAAGCAACTTAAAAAGCACGGTCTGAAGCGAACAGGCATGTCGGCTCACAGTTTACGGCATACAGTAGGCCAGCTTTTACTAGAGGAAGGGGTTAGCCTGGAACATGTGCAGCAGCACTTACGCCACGAAACCATGGAAACAACCCAGTTTTACACCAAGAAGAAGACTCTCAGAACGTATTTTCAGGAAATGCCAGACTGAACATTCCTAGTTCGTCCAGGCTGATTTGAGCGATGGAAGATTGGGTACAGAACCACAGAACCGCGCCTTACACTCTGGCATTGTAGCTAAAAATCTACTACAGAAGTATGTAGCTTTCAGAGTCAGCCATCTTACTGTAGACTAAAGTCAATATGCCTATCATCGACGCAGCGTTCAGTAATCAAACATCGATGTCAGGTTCAGTACCATTTTAAAAAAGGTGAACAACTTATTTCTCATTCCGTAGAGCCAACCATTGATTAAGAGCTACTGAAAAATCAGGATGTTCAGAAGTTTGAAAGCCCAACTCCAGATCAAGGAGTTGCAGAGCCTGTTCAAGAATCACTTTCTGAGCATTAGTGGGTACAAAATTGGATTTTGCCAAATCACGCGATAATTGATGTAAAGAGGCAATAGTAAACAAATAGGTCGGTTCAGAAACTTGCATACTTCTCACCGCTAGTGTAGCCCAATAGTCAACATTTTCAAACAGCACATGCTACAAGCGTATAGCAAGTTTACAAACAAATAAATTTATCAAACGGCTACCGTGCCAACCCGGTTTGATTTCGGGACAAACAGGATATTCTCAAGGACAAACCGCCATTTATATCTCAGAGAGCAATTGGCAGGTGGGCCCAAAATAAACCAATTACTCTACTAATTAGATATATTTAAGATTACCTTCTGTAAAATTCATTGTGAAATCAAATCATTCTACAGCTTCAGGACAAACGACATTATACCAAGAGGCCGCCTTAAGACTGTGTGTATCAACTGTCGCAGACAAACAAGCCGTTGCATTGCTTCAACATACTACCTATGGCACAGAAGGCATACGCTACTGTCAAACCGGCCAAGAAGCTAAAATAAGCCAACTGTATAATCCCTACTTTTTCCATCTCTACCAGCAGCAGGAATTGATTGGATTGTACTGCCTGGATCAACGTCCGGTGGGCTTTCCCGGCGAGTCATTTTCTGGTTATTACGGCCGTTACTTGGCCGTTCGTGACGATGTTCAGGGCAAAGGATATGGGCAGCTTCTGAAAACAACCGCTATCAATTATATCAGACAAAACGTTTCAGCACCATACCTGTTCTACTCCTATATCGAAGGCAAAAACACCCGTTCAATGGCCGCTTCGATGCGCGAAAGTTTTGAGTCTGTAGCGAAGCTTAGAACATTCATGTTCAGGCGTTTCTCACCCAAGAAGGATGTCCGCTTTAAAGTGGTCTCATCAAATGACACAGATAAGATTCTGAATCTTGTCCGAAGTCAGTATGCAGGCTACGGTTTTCAAAACTTTCTGAACATCAATTATAACAACAACTACTTTGTCCTTGAAGAAAACGGACGCATACTGGCAGGGGTTCAGGCGAACCCAATCGTCTGGAAATTAGTCCATGTTCCGGGTAAGCTGGGACCGTTTATCCGGTATGTCGCCCCTTTGGTGCCGGGCCTACGGCGATTCTTCAATCCAGAAAGACAGTCATTTGTAGCCTTGGAAGGCGTCTACATTGAGGAAAGCCATAGCGAACTATTACCTGTTCTGCTGGAAAGCGTACTGTCTCACTTTGAGATGCATACTGCTATGTGGCAGATTGATCATAAAGACCCCCTCAACCAATTGCTTAATAGCCCAAACATGGGTCATCTTAGCCAGTTTCAGCCTGGCGTAACTACGCACGTTATGGTCAAAGCGGTTGGCCTTCCTTCAACAGTTGAATTAAGTAGAACACCAGCCTATGTATCCAGTTTCGATTATTCGTAAGCCGTGCTCATTGTCTTTTAGCGGGTGATACATTATCCATTTAATTCAAGAATAGTAAGCCGCTATATAATGAATCAAAAAGAAACGCAGTTAAAACAATTACTCGAACGTTCCCGACAGCAGCTGACTCGACCCTTTTCCAACGTTCAGCGACGACTACTGTATGTGATCAACATCACGTACCTGGCATTAACTCCAATCTTTCTGATCAGCGAGAAGCTGGCCACTGGCTCCTATGTACCTGACTACAGGTTATGGTTCGTCTACGGTTTTGTAGGAATTGCCAACCTTATTTCGGGAGTTTATGCGTTCATTACGTTAAAAGGAGATCGCTTAACTGTATTTGGGAAACGGCTGGACTCCTCCATGCTAAGACGCGACTCGCGCATTGACCAGGCCCTACGCTGGACGAGTGTTGTTTCAGTGATGTGTTTGAGTGTGGTCAATACGTTAGGCATTGGTAATCCTTCGACAGATTCGTTGCTGACTGACTTTGCCTTTGCCCACTCGCTTATTGTGTTGGCTGCACTAATCCTGGGTAGGACGGCCATGCTTACGTGGTCAGTTGTGGTAGTTGCAATACTGACATGGGTAACCTTTGAAAGGTTAGGGTACACGTATCGCTTTAACTACCTCACACCGGCGGAATCCGTTCGCTACGAAAAAGCGCTGGATCAACAACAGGGCTGGGCGATTAACCGACAGGCTATTCTTAGAGCCAATCACCTCAATCCGCCCCAAGCGTCGCGCTATTTCAATACCTGGATCATTTTTATCGGTGTAGCTACCGCCACTGCGTACTTTTTCGCCGGTGTGGCACTCGACCTTTTTAAGGTAATACCAGAGGTTACCGACGACATAAAAGATGCGATCGAGGCCACTAAACTCGCTGAAGAACGACGTCTGTTGCAACAGCAAGAAACATTAAGTACCGAACTAAAGGCACTAAAAGCCCAAGTAAACCCGCATTTTCTATATAATACCTTAAACTATTTCTATATCAAGTCACAAGAAGTTGATCCCGAGCTGGCTGACTCTATTATTAAGCTGTCTGAAATCATGCGATACAGCATGCGTGAAGATTTCAATACGGCCAAGCTATCTGAGGAAATCAATTACATGAAGCAGTTCGTTAGCCTTCACCAGCTTCGCTATCCTATAAGTATGAATTTCACCGTTACCGGCGATGTGGAATCCAAGAACATACTACCTTTTCTTCTAATTGGTTTAGTGGAAAACGCCTTCAAGCACGGAAATATGACTGATCCAAATTACCCCTTCGTTATTGATGTTAAAGCAATGGATGATCGGATTGATTTCTTCACAACAAACCTGAAAAATAAAAAGCAGCGGTTTGAGAGTAATAATATCGGGCTTAATAATACGCGCCAGCGACTTGAACACGCATACGAGAAGTATACATTCGAAATTAACGAGACAGATGATACCTTCTCTTGTAACTTAACTATTTACAGCTAATGGCTATGACCTGCCTAATACTTGATGATGAGGAAATCTGTGTGAATCAGCTCCGTAAGTATATTGAACAAGTACCTACGTTAACCCTTAAGGCTTATTTCACAAACCCGAACGATGCCCTCCTATATCTGGAGCGGGAAAAAGTGGACTTCATCTTCTTAGATATGGAGATGCCCAACTATGCACTCGATGGGCTGGACTTTATACGCATAATGGGCGATTCCCAGCACTATGTGTTTACCACGGCATACCCCGAATACGCTTCACCGAGCTATGAATATAATGCGATTGATTTCCTCCATAAACCTTATTCATTCGAGCGATTCACGAAGGCCATACACCGCGCCAAACAGGTGCTGGGTATTATCAGTAGAGAAGATACCACATCGACTGACAAATACACCTTTGTGCGCGTCGATGGTAATTTACAACGCTTGGATTTTGACGATTTATGTTGGATTGAGAGTGAACGCAATGGTATTTGGTTTTATACCGAAATGAACCGCTTCAACTCCCCTTTAACGATTAGTGATCTTGAAGCACGCCTTCCCCAAAATAAGTTTGTCCGCATCCACAAATCGTACATTATTCCTGTCAACAAAGCAGAACTGATCAATAAAGACACGATCTGCATTCGAAGGCAGGGCAAGCTCCAGGAACTACCCATTGGCGACACGTACAGAAAAGACTTTATCACTTCCATCGAGAATAAGGTTATGAAAAAATAAGCTAACCGCTCTGAGTGAACCTTCGGCAGCAATAACCACTCTTCAAGGGGTACGCTACACACACTTAAAACCAGCACGATGACTCGTACAACCATCAGTAAGATTGTATTCTACTAGTCAATTCGGAGTGCTGCCTGGATACTTTTACTGATGTATGCTATTGCGACGGAACATGTCGTTTTCCGACTTGGAGCGCAGTATGTATTTAGCAATTTTGACTCTTTAGCATATTGCTCTGAAACAGTACAGTATCCTTAAAGTATTTTTAGTTATGCATTATTTTCTGTTTACGCTCCTGCTCCTAACTGGCTTCACTAAAAATGGTCAGCTTCCAGATAACCCTCAGAAAATAGCAACCGGACACCTTCCAGTTCTAGCGACTGATGTAAAGGGTACAGTGCATCTGGCTTATAGTCAAGATTCAACCATCTACTATGCAGTAGCTAATGAGCAATCCATTCAGTTTAATAACCCGGTTGTGGTGGCAACTTTACCTCAACTGGTAGCCGGGGCTAAACGGGGGCCACAAATAGCAGTCACTGAAAAATATGTCGTCATTACAGCGGTAAATCGAGCGGGTAACGTGTTTGCGTACTCACTTGACCGGCAAAGTGGCAAATGGTCTCCTGCCGTGCGAATTAATGATGTGCCGGAAGTTGCCAAAGAAGGCTTTCAGGCCGTGGCAGGTGCAAAAAAAGGCACCTTTCATACAACATGGCTCGACCTGCGCGAAGACAAACGAAATAAAATTGCAATGGCTACTTCTCGTGATGGCGGACGTACCTGGTCGGCCAATCGGGTCGTCTACCGCTCACCGGATGCTACTGTCTGTGAGTGCTGCAAAGTGTCAATAGCAGCCAAACAGGACGAGGTTTACATTCAGTTTCGCAACTGGCTCCATGGCTCCCGTGACCTATACCTTGCCCATTCAACTGATAACGGAGAGACATTTACTCCGGCCCAAAAAATGGGAACTGGTACATGGAAGCTGAATGCATGCCCGATGGACGGCGGGTCAGTCATTTTAACTGCAACCAACTCATCGAAACCTAACCAACCCCTTACCGTTTGGCGAAGGGAGAACACCTTGTACACGTGCCGACCGGGTGAAGCTGAACAAGCCGTATCGACGGGTCGGAACGTGACAGCCGCTTCTAGTTCATCGGGGACCGCTTTAGCTTGGGATGAAGCCGGTACGGTTTGGCTTAAACTCAATGGCAGCGAACCGACTTCCCTTGGTAAAGGACAGATCCCAAGTGTTGTACTTACCAGCAAGTTAGCAATATGTGTTTGGGAAGCAGAAGGGCAAGTTTTAATGAACTACATTTCCCTCGATTAAGCACATTACCGCCAAGACTGTTCATCATATAAAAGCCCATCAACGTGTTTGAACGCATTAATGGGCTATCAGAAATTGATGTTTTTAACCAACCATGTTATGGGCACCTTGCGCCATTTTGCGGCAAATCTCAGCGCAACGAAAGCAGGCCTGGGTGCATTAATGGTGTCAGGTGCCTCCTATTGATTAGCTAGTAGTTTCAGTTCAATATCAAAATCGTCATAGATCGCTTTGTCGCCAAGGGCGTCAAAGAAAGATGTCGAGCCGTACTTTATGTCGTATTTGGTGCGGTCGAGTGTCACTTTGCCCTCCGCTTCTACTGTGGCTCCATTTTGTTTCACCCTAACGGGGAACGTTACAGCATTGGCAATCCCTTTGATACGCATATTGCCCGTCACCTGATACGTGGTGGCCCCCTTAGGCATCACCTTTGTGATCGTAAAGGAGGAAATCGGATGCTTGCCTGTCGAGAAGAAATCGTCGGATTTCAGGTGGTCGATCAGTTTGGCATTGTAGGTCGGATCAGTTAAGTCGGAACAGACGATACTATTCATATCGAACGTAAACTGGCCACCTGTCAGCTTGCCTCCGTCAAAAGTCAGCATGCCCTCGTTAAATTTCAACGTACCCGTATGTTCGCCCGTCACCTTCCTGGCCTTCCAGTGCAAGCTGCTCTTCGACACATCCACTTTGTAGGTGTCCGCGTACATTGTTTGTTTACTACGCGCGGCCATTGTGCCGATGATGAAGAGTAAGATAGCTGCCAGTTGATAGGGAATTTTCATTTCAGAAGAAATACGAACATGGTGATTAATGCGATGTAGGTTAACGTAGAAACAAAGCCGAAATTGTACCTATACGTATTTTCCGTAGATTGCACCCAAAGGCTTCAAACGCAACTTGTTAGCAAGCGCGCCCATACAGCAACGGATTGCCCGGCTCCTGCTGGGACTACTTATGTTGATGCAAATCAACTCAGTGGTGTTCCGTCATGCCCACCGCCTGGCCAACGGACAGATTGTCACGCACGCGCATCCTTACAACCTCTTCAGTAAATCGTGTCCGCTATCAGCTAATCCGCACACGACCCACGAATTGCTCCTGCTGGATGCGGTCAGCAACGCAGCATTCGTACCCACATTCGCGCTGCTAATTGCCTTTCTGCTACTGTGGGTGCGCTTTATCACCAGTTCCGTTCCTGTTGCGCCAACATCCCCGGTACGAACGGTCGTTCTGGCCCGGCCCACGCTACGCGGCCCGCCCTCTTCGCTCTCTCTCCGGCATTAACAGACCTGCTTGGGGTCTGCTTTCGGCACTGCGTTGCTTACTGGTCCATGACGACCGGGGGATGCTGTGCCGTTGTATTCACCTTTTTTCTGCTTTTTAATGAAGAAGATAACACTACTGTATCTGCTGCTGTTGGCAGTCGTATTTGGCGTAGTAGCCTGCGAGGCACTGCTACCAGCGGCTCCTGCCGACGATGCCCTGCTCGACGGGCCAATTGCCGAGTTAACCCCAGAACAGAATGCCCGGTTCTCACTGGGGGATGCCGCTTTCAACCGCGATATTTTCACGCCCGCAACAGGCTTAGGGCCTATTTTCGTCGCCAGTTCCTGCGGCTCCTGCCATGCTGGGGATGGTAAGGGAACGCCCTTCACCACGCTCACCCGCTTCGGACAGCATGACGATACGGGTAATAAGTTCATGGGGCAGGGCGGGCCGCAACTCCAGAACCGGGCTATTCCGGGCCATGTCGCCGAACTACTGCCTGCGGGTGCGCCCTTCTCTAAGTTTACCCCCCCCGCCAATACCGGCCTGGGCTTGCTGGCTGCTCTTACCGACGAGCAGATCCTAGCTAATGCCGACCCGACCGACCGGGATGGGGATGGAATTTCAGGCGTACCCAACTGGATTCATGCCCCTGGTTACTTCAAACCGCAGTGGTTCCACAGGGAACAGAATGGCAGGTACGTCGGTCGATTCGGCAAGAAGGCGGCCGCCATTGACCTGCTGCACCAGACCGTCAACGCCTACAAGCAGGATATGGGAATTACCTCCGAGTTTGATTCGGAAGACCCCATAAACTATGCGGTGTCGGGGCAGGCCGGCGACGCGGCAGATGACCCGGAGGTATCGTCGGCGAAAGTCAACGCGGTAGTGTTTTACCTGCGAACATTGAAAGTGCCGGTGCAACGTACCCCCAGTGACCTGATAGTGGTGGCCGGGAAGCAACTGTTTATAAGCCTGGATTGCGGCAAATGCCACACGCCCGACTGGAAAACAGAGCAGTCGGACGTGGCCGCGCTGGCTAACCGTACCTTCTCACCTTATACCGACCTGCTGCTGCACGATATGGGTACGGGCCTTGACGACGGCTACACCGAAGGAATGGCCAAAACCGCCGAATGGAAGACACCACCCCTGTGGGGCCTGGGCCTGTCGCAAAATTCACAGGGGGGACGGGTGTTTCTGCTCCACGACGGTCGCGCTCACTCCGTGGACGAGGCCATCCGGCTGCACGGCGGTGAAGCCAGCCGCAGCGTGGAAAAATACACCAAACTGGCTGAAGCCGAACGCGGTAAGCTGCTTCGATTCCTGGATTCTCTCTAACCTCACCGCTTTTCGCCATGAAAAAAGATGTAACACTAAACCGGCAGGCCTTCCTGAAAACCTGCGGAATGGCCTGCCTAAGTACGTCGGTGCTGACGGCCGCCCTGACGAGCTGCGCGAGCGTCTATTACGCGCAGGCCCCCCGCATCAAAGGGTGGGCGATTCAGATTAGCAAAAAGGAGTTTGACCTTGACTCAAACGGTAAACGGCAACGCCCGTTTATGGTGGTCGAGATGAAAAACCAGACCCACCCGATTTACCTGCGCCGGGTCGGGGGCGATAATTACACGGCGGTGCTCATGCAATGCACCCATCAGGGCAACGACCTCAACGCCCACGACGGATACTTGTCGTGCCCGGCCCACGGCAGCGAATACGATACCGATGGGCGGGTAACCGAAGGCCCCGCCGAGGATAGCTTAAAACGCTACAACGTGACAACCGACGATCAGTATATATACATTAACATCGCCTAATTATGAAGACACTCTATTTTCTGATTGGGTACGTATTGCTACCACTGGCAGCTTATGCACAGCCTGACGCGGCCCGACCCGTTTCGACCTCGGTTACGGCTGCTTCGGCGTTGAACGCGACCAAGCCGATGCCGGCAGATTCGACCCCCATGCCCAAGGCTTTTGCCGACCTGTTCTACCGTGACTCGACGCTTCGTAAGGGCAAGCAAGAGAAGGGTGCGCTCAAGATCAACATGGATGCTACGTATGACCGGCCGTTCCTTACCTCAACGAAGGCCCCCGTTTCGATTGGTGGCTATTTGGAAGCTAACAGCCAGTATATGCAAACCAATGGCAAAACCGATGGCCTTTCGTTCCAGGCTCGCCGGATGACTATTTTCCTGGCATCGAGCATCAACCGGCGCATCAAGTTTCTCTCCGAAATCGAGTTCGAGGACGGCACGAAGGAAATCAACATCGAGTTTGCTGCAATGGATATTGAGTTGACTCCGCTGCTGAATCTGCGCGGAGGCATCATCATGAACCCGATTGGCTCCTTTAACCAGAACCATGACGGCCCCAAGTGGGAATTCATCGACCGGCCCATTTCGTCGGTCACCATTATCCCCTCGACCTGGAGCAACGTGGGGTTTGGGTTATATGGCAAGAAATATACGGCTAACTGGGTGTGGGCTTACGAAGCGTATCTGACCAACGGGTTCGACGATCAGATCATCGCCAATACCGCGAACCGCACGTTTCTGCCCGCCACCAAAGCGAACCGCGACCGCTTTGATGAAAGCTTTAACGGGGTGCCGTTGGTGACACTCAAAACGGCCTTTAAACGGCGAAAATTAGGCGAAATTGGCCTATCATGGATGGGGGGCGTGTACAATAAATTCCAGGTCGATGGGCTGGTGCTGGATCAGCGTCGGCGTGTGGATGTGTGGGCACTGGACTTCAATACGACGCTACCCACCGGTACGTTCATCAACAGCGAATTTGTGTGGGCCAGTATCGACATACCCGCCACCTATACCCAGCAGTTTGGCCGGATGCAACAGGGGGGCTGGATTGACATCGTTCATCCGTTGGTGAAGAAGACGATGTTTGGCTGGAAAAAAGCGGTCGTCAATGCGGCCCTGCGCGTGGAACGGGTCGATTACAACGTGGGTACGTTCGCTGAGACCGGTGATCCGCTGCGGGATGATCTGTGGGCTATTGTACCGGGATTCAGCTTCCGACCTTCGCCCACGACGGTGATCCGGGCTAACTACCGATACCACTGGCAAACCGATTTACTTGGTAATCCCCCCGCCCGCACGGCCGGATTTCAATTTGGCTTTTCAACGTATTTTTAAGCGGTTGGGGCTATAACCTGCGCGTCATAGCCCCCAATTTAATATCCTGCCTGTCCCTCAACGTATCAGCTATGCATCTTCCTAAACCCGGTTACCATGAAACTACTGTGCTGTATAGTGCTGGCCCTGACCATTGGTCAGGGCCAGCACCACCCGGTTAACCTACCTGGGCCGAGGCCGCACCGACACTGGTGCGATCAACCCACTCGCAGGCTACGCTGGCTAAATCAGATGATTCAGAACGCCCGGTCCTGGCCTTCTTACCATTATGGCTGGGAGGTACATCAGGCCCGTTACCGGGGTCAGGAAGTGTTCGTGCTGCACCTGTGCCGCCATTGTGGTCAACAACGTGGTTTTTTGCTCTATAACCACTACGGCGAACTAGTCGGGCGGGGCGAAGGAGCCGACTCGACTTGGGTAACTACCCTTACCAACGACCGGCTTTTAGCCGCTCATCCGGGACGATTTATGGCTGCACGATAATTTCTTATCCCGTACTCACTCAACCTGGTTATAGTTGTGATTTACTGACACTTTCCCTATCAAAATGGCTATTTCTGTGTTAGACAATGGCTGGCCTTTACTACAAACGATTAACTAAAATTGGCTTAGTAGCTTTAGCCTGGACAGTTGCCAGCCATTACGGATTTCGTCGTCGGCACACTGGTGTGACTATCCAGTCGAGCAATTACGCTAGCTCAATGACTTAATCGCTGACGTTCGTTCCTACGCGGCCCGTGGTGGCTGGGAAATGCATCAGGCCCGTTACGAACGGCAGGAAGTATTTGTCCTGTATTTGATCGTACCACGAGCTACTCAAAGCACCTTTGTCCTCTACAATCATTACGGGGATGAGATTTACCGCGCCCCTGTCAGCGAGAGAACAATTTTACCCAAACTTCAGAATGACCGGCTGTTAGCGGGTGTTGTTGGCAGGCACAATCTACGCTGATTAAAATGCAACGGTATAGAGCTTCATTCCGAGTGATTAAACAATCCAGTGGCTGTTTAATCACTCGCCCATCACTTATTCCGCTTTCGTTAACGGTGTGTCCACAACGTGTTCGTACACAAACCAAGCCTGTAGCTCATTTGTCCGCAACACCTGACTAACCAGCAGGTCGTTTGTGCCATCGTCTCCCGCTTCGTCGGCTTGTTTAGCAGCTTCCCGGACTTGGGCTAACAACAAATCGTGGGCATCCAGCAAACGGGATATTTGCACGGGTACTTCTTCCCGGTCACGGGGAGGCCGGGGAATCTTAGTCATCTCGGCCACATCAGCAGCCATTGCGACACTTAACCCGCCCAATAGTTGAATCCGCTCAGCAATGGCATCGATCAATTCGGCCTGTTCCTCATAATGTTTATCGAACAGCAAGTGAAGCTGATAGAACGTTGGGCCAACCAATTGCCAGTGGTGCTTTTTGTACAGATCGCGTAGGGTCATGCTATCGGCCAGAATCTGATTAAGTGCCTGCACACTGCTTTGACGAATGGTCTCATCGAGCGCAATAGGCACTCGTTTCAGCACTGTATCGAATGCCTGTAAAATCTTACCTTTCTGATGAAGCTGGGGTTCAGCCAGGCGGGTGCTTTGGTTGGTAGTTGCCATTGGTCGCGGAATTATGCCTGAGTGATTTTTTCATGATGCTGATGGCAGGCATCGGCACATTTACGGCAAGCCTCGGCGCATTCCCGGCAGTGGTCATCATTGTGCTTGCCACATTCATCGGCGCACAACCGGCATATTTCTTCGCAGATGACTAAGAACTGATGGCCGATTTCGGCATTACGCTCCAGCAATCGGGCACCCTGAAAGCAGATATCGGAGCAGTCTCGGTCGAGGGCGATGCAGCGGGTCATCATTTGCACCTCAGGTTCTTGTAAGCAGGCCGTCGCGCAATATTCACAGGCGCGGGCGCAATCAATCAGGGTTTGGATGAGCTGGTCATCCTGAGCGTCTTTATGTTGGTGCATCGTCGTTGAGGTTTTGTTATATGCAGTAACTGATGCGTCAATAGTTTGGTAGTTAATCTGATTCTACGGCTGACTAAGCTTGAAATCTGTACCCTACTCGCATCTAATATAGCCTGTATGACATTCGTTACGAGTAATCTTCATGCAAACAAGCAGCGAGTTTATTTAGAAAATTTAAAAATAACGAATCACATATTTTATAATCAGTCTAAATAAGAATTAACTTTGCCGTGTTGATTTTCTCAAGTCCTCGGCGTGACGGATGATAGAATGACCTTAAGAGAGGTATTCGTCCGTCCGCCAAGGCACAAAACAAACTTTGCAAATGCACGTCAATCCGGCAAAACATCAAGCCTCTCGGCAACCAAAACACCTCTATGTCGCACTTAGCCTCTTTTTAGTAAGCCTGACTGCTGTGGCCCAAACCGGGCAAATCGGTGGCACTACCACTCCATTTGCTAATGTGACGCTTCTGAAAACTCGGCTTGGCACTCAATCAGACGCATCGGGTGTGTTTACCCTGTCGAACGTACCGGCAGGAGATTACCAGTTGACTGTCAGCGCGGTAGGATTTAACGAGGCCACCCGGCCCGTGACGGTGCGGGCCAACGAATCGACCACTGTTGCCCGAATTGAGCTGACACCGGGAGCAGCTTATCTGGAAGAAGTGGTGGTGACGGCCAGCCGCAAACCCGAAACCGTGAAGGAGGTTCCCTCGGCCATGACTATCGTGGGCCTGCGGCAGATTCAGGAACAAACCGCCATCAACACCGACATTACCAGCATCCTGCAATACACTGTGCCGGGGCTGGCCCTCAGTACAGGCCGCACCTCCAACACCGGCCAAACCCTGCGCGGGCGGCAGGTGTTGGTACTCATCGACGGGGTGCCGCAGTCAACCCCCCTCCGCAACGGCGGGCGCGACCTCCGTATCATTGACCCCTCGGCCATTGAGCGTATTGAAGTGATCAAAGGCGCGACCTCGATTTATGGCAACGGAGCCGATGGCGGCATTATCAATTACATCACGAAGCGGGCCGGTACCGATAAACCATTCACGGCCCAAACCTGGGCGGGGTTGACAGGGCAGGTCGGCGGCAGTTCAGACCAAACCATGGGCTATCGGTTGAGCCAGCAGTTTATGGGCCGTACCCGCAAATTCGATTATGTGCTGAACGGAACCCTCGAACGCACGGGCCTGATGCGCGACGCGACGGGCCTGCCGGTTTCGGCTTTCTACAACACTGGCCAGATGACCACCTCCAATATGCTGGTAAAAGCGGGTTATACCATCGCGGCCCGGCAGCGGATCGAAGCCATGTACAACTACTACGGCTCACGTTCTGATTTGCAGTACATTGACCAATTGGGCGTGTACGGAAAAACCCATACCATCGGCATTCCGGCAACGGGCGAACTGCCAGGCACTCCGCAGGGAACACCCTACAACCACAACGCCACGCTCCGCTACAGTTTTGACCGGCTCCTGGGGGGTACGAGCGCGGAGGTAATCGGGTATCTGCAAAATTTCAGGACGGTGTATGGCTACGATGCACAGTTTTTCGAGAACGGCGGGCAGTCGAACATCGTCTCGGACAAAAAAGGCGTTCGGCTGAATCTGAACACACCCTTCGCGCTGGGTAGCTCATTGGCTGGTGAGGTGCTGTATGGCCTGGACCTGCTCAACGACCAGACCGCTCAGAAACTCCAAGATGGCCGGTTCTGGACTCCCGACATGAACATGACCAACACGGCTCCCTTTGCCCAGCTTAAACTCGATTTCCGGCAACACCTGACCCTGAAAGCCGGGGCGCGGTACGAGAATCTCGGCGTGGTCGTCTCTGATTTTACGACCCTGAAAACCTACAATGCAACCACCAAAAAATACGACGGGGGCGTAGTTGTTCAGGGCGGTACCCTTGACTATCAGGCGTTTGTGGGCAACGTTGGGCTGCGCTATTCGGGCTGGCGGGCGTTTCAGCCGTTTGCTGCGTTCTCACAATCGTTCTCCATCAATGAACTGGGTCGAATCCTGCGAACCTCCCAGAAATCCATCGTGTCGCAGTTGGAGACTAAGCCCATCATCGTCAACAACTACGAAGCGGGGGTATCGGGGCAGGTGGGCCGGTGGGTGCATTACGACCTGGCGGTGTATGAAAGCCGCTCGGAGTTGGGGGCATCGTACCGAACACTGCCAAGCGGGGTATTCGAGATCGTGCGGGCACCGGAGCGCATTCGGGGCTACGAAGTGACCGTTGATGTTACGCCCGTTCGGGGGTTGGCCGTTGGCGGGTCCTTCAGCTACTTAGAAGGAAAGTCGGACAATAATGCCGATGGCGACTACGAAACCTACCTCGGTGGCGACCGCATCAGTGCGCCCAAAACCACCGCCTACGTGCGGGTGCAGCCCAACAACCGGCTGAGTCTGACCCTCAACGCGCTCACGGCGGGCAACCGGGATCGGTTCAGCCCGGCGGCCAACGGCACCTACGCTTACGCGCAGGCTCCCGTAACGGCCTATACGCTACTGAATGTCAGCGGTTCGTATCAGCTAACGGCCAAAGCCGGGCTGAGTCTGGGCATCGAAAATCTGCTCAACACCGACTATTATCCGGCCATTTCGCAGTGGGCCGCCCGCGCTTCAGATTACATCAAAGGCACAGGCCGGCGGGCGATGCTCACGCTTCATTATCGGTGGTAAAGCCGTCGACAAGTGTATGAAAATAAGAGAGATTGTCCATAAACTACACCTCGTTCTCGGCATCGGGTCGGGGGTAATCGTGGTGGTGGTGGCCCTGACGGGCTGCGTGTGGGCGTTTGAGGAAGAAATCCGGTATCTTACCCAGCGCGAACAGCTTTTTGTCTCCCCGCAGGCTGCGCCCCGAACCTCGGCCAGCCGGGTGATGGCAGCCGTAAACAAGGCCGAACCGGCCACGAAACTAAACCAGATTCGGCTCTTCGGCGAACCGGGCCGGGCCGTGCAGGTGTTCACCGCCGACAAACGAATGCTGACCGCCAATCCCTACACGGGTCAGCTCATTGCCAACCGGAATTTGGAGACCGATTGGCTGCTCATCAATCTGAAACTGCACCGGACGCTGCTGCTGGGCGAAACGGGCAAGCGAATCATCTACTGGAACACCTGGATTTTTCTGGTCATGCTGGTGTCGGGCTTTGTGCTTTGGCTCCCGGCCCGGTGGCGGCAGCTTCGGTCGGCTTTCACGGTGAAATGGCGGGCCAAGTCGGCCAAACGCATCTACGATTTACATTCGGTGCTGGGTTTTTATGCCATTCCGGGTTTGCTGCTCATTGCCGTTACCGGCTTAGATATGGCTTCGCACGGGGATAAGAAAAAAGGAAAGAAGGTTGTGTATGCAAAACTGGCCTCGGCAACGGTTGTGGATGCCGCCGTCTCGTCGATGCTGAAAACGGATGCGTTTGAGACGGTGCGGATCAACCTGCCCAAAGACAGCCTGAACCCACTGCGGGTGGTGATAACCTACCCCACCACGGGCCTGCGACGCGAAAGCACGTTTACTTTTGATCCGGCTTCGGCCCGGCTGCTTGATGCAAAGCAATACCAGGCCACGCGTTTACCGGCCCGTTTCTGGGGGTCGGATTACGAACTGCATACAGGCCGCATTTTGGGCTTGTGGGGAAAAAGCTGGGCATTTCTAATGGGGTTAATCGCTGCCAGTTTACCCATTACGGGCTTTCTGTTCTGGCGGGGTAAACACCGCCGAATCAAAAAGCCTCGTAAACGAGTATCGGTTACACTGAATACACAGGCAACTTAGTAAGGGCGAATTTTCCCACAGCCTTAGTTTACGGCCAACGTCAGGGCCATCTTATTCCGCACGGCCTGGTACTCTTTTTCCTGGTAATTGCCCGGCGTTTTGTCCATGAAGTCCACGTCCACGACGTACTGCCCGGCTCCGGTCGGAGTTAGCGTCAATAGACCGTTGGCATCGGCGGTTAGCTTGCTCTGCTTACCATCGGGCATTGTCAGTTTGACCGGTGCGTTGGCGTAGGCGGCACCATCCTTTGTAATCAGAACGGTCGCTGCCTTACCCGCTACTGGTTTACTCACGGGAGTTGCGTCCAGATAAAAAACAGGTTTGGCCGACAGCATTCCGCCACCGATCTGACAGATAGCGCGCAGGTATTCACGCGGACGCACGATACCAAGATTGTGCTTCGTCCAATCCTGAACGGGACGGGTATCGTTGACTAACAGCACCTGGTAGGTTCCCGCCTGATTAGGTATGAATTGCGCTTGATAGCAGTTCTCAGCAGGTAAGAGGGTGAGCGGTTCCGACGTGCCATTGGGCAGTAGCACCGATGCTGTGAATGCCTTGATACCACCCAGCTTATCGGCTTTTTCGCGCAGGCCGTTTTCAAGTTCGCCGAAGTAGCACTGTACCGTCATCGGTTCGCCGACCTTACCCGAACCTTTGAGTTCGAGCCAGTAGCTGTGGGCCTCGGTCAGCAGGGGAAGGAGCAATAACAAAAGCAGGGATGAAAGCGATTTTTTCATGGCTATTGATGGAAAAAAGTGAACTTTGAACAGATCAGACAGTTGTAAATTTAATACTCATTATACCAACGTTTAGTATGGCACACGAACATCACAAAGAGGCCGCTTACCACTTCCGCAAAGCCGCCGAATATCACGAGAAAGCCCAGCAACTTCATGAGGCTGGCGAACACGAACAGGAAGCTCATGCAGCTTACATGGCCTACGGTCAGCACAGTCTGGCCGACGAACACGCGCACGCGGCTGCCGAGCATCACGCCGAAGGTCACGACAAAGAGCATTCGGACCCGATAGCCTGATTACCATTCCGCCGGTTCACCTCAATGAGACCCGTACCCAATTGTGTACGGGTCTCATTCGTTACGGATCACTTGAATTTGAGATTCTGCACCCGAACGGCGTTTAAAATGGCCAGCATCGCTACGCCCACGTCGGCGAAAACGGCTTCCCACATCGTGGCCAGGCCACCCGCGCCGAGAATCAGCACGATGGCTTTGACTACCATAGAGAGCGTAATATTCTGCCAGACAATCCGGCGGGTAGCCCGGCCAATGGCAATGGCAGTGGCAATTTTGGCCGGTTCATCATTCTGAATAATCACGTCGGCGGTTTCGATGGTCGCATCCGAGCCAAGACCGCCCATTGCCATACCAACATCAGCCAGGGCCACCACGGGAGCGTCATTGACCCCATCGCCGACGAAGGCCAGCTTTGCTTTTGCGTTACCGGCTAGATCAGCCTTGAGCCGTTCGACCTGAGCAACTTTATCTTCGGGTAGCAGATCGCCGTGCCACTCGTCTACGCCTACCTGTTTAGCCACAATCTCGACCACGGCTGCTTTATCACCCGATAGCATCACCGTTCGGATACCATCTGCTTTCAACCGTTTTACCGCGTCAGCGGCATCGGGTTTTACTTCATCAGCAATGGTAAAGTATCCCGCAAATTTACCGTCGATAGCGGTCATCACAATGGTGAAGGGAATCTGGGTCAGGGCCTCATCGAAGCTAACGTTAAACTTGCGGAGCAGCTTGGCATTACCCGCCAGCATTTCTTTCCCTTCAACCATCCCTTTCAGGCCATGACCAGCAATTTCTTCAACCCCTTCAACTGATACCGTTTCGTGGCCGGTATCTGCATGGTCGATGATTGCCGTAGCCACCGGGTGGGTCGATTTGCTTTCCAAAGCCGCCGTAAGCCGGGTTAGTTCTTTCGCGTCGATGCCGATAGGCTTTACCTCCTGTACCTTAAATACACCCTTCGTCAACGTACCCGTTTTATCCATGACGACGGTTTTAAGCTGGGTCATCAGATCTAAAAATACGGACCCTTTAAACAAAATACCCTGTTTCGATCCAGCCCCAATGCCACCAAAATAACCCAGTGGGATTGAAATCACTAGCGCGCATGGACAGCCAATAACCAGGAAGACAAGCCCACGGTAGAGCCAGTCGGCAAAGCGGTAGTCCGTGACGAAAAAGTACGGTACGACCGTAATCAACACCGCCAGCAGACAGATAATTGGGGTATAAATCTTGGCAAACCGGGCTATAAACTCCTGGGTCTGCGCCTTGCGGCCCGTCGCCTGCTGAACAAGCTTTAAAATCCGGGAGAGTTTGGAATCCTGATAGGGAGTGGTTACGTCCATCTCCACCAGCGACTGCCGGTTGATCATACCCGCCAGTACCGATTCGCCTTGCTCAATGGTGCGCGGTATGCTTTCGCCCGTCAAGGCCGCCGTATCGAACGTACCCGTAATTGAGCGCATCGTTCCATCTAATCCCACCTTCTCGCCCGGCTTGATTTGAACCACATCGCCAACGGCTACCGTCGCAGCTTTGACTACCTGTGTTTGCCCGTTTTTAAGCACCGTTACCTCGTCGGGCCGCACATCGAGCAGGGCTTTGATCGAACGACGCGCCCGCAACACGGCCGCGTCCTGGAACAGTTCGCCGATGGTGTAGAACAGCATCACGGCCACACCTTCGGGATACTCCCGAATACCAAATGCGCCAAGGGTCGCCACGCCCATCAGAAAAAATTCGGTGAACACATCGCCCCGGATACTACTGCTCCACGCCCGGCGCAGCACCGGCCAGCCAACGGGCAGGTAAGCCACGACGTACCATATCAGTCGAACCGGGTCTTTAAACCAGTTTGCTGCGTAATTATCCAGCACAATACCACCCAACAGCAGCACTAAACTGATTGCGGCCGGGGCGTAAGTACGCCAGGTTTGTTCAGGGCCTTTTTTAGCGGGAGCAGCATCCGCTGCCGGAGTAGTCCCCTCCTCGATCAGTTCCACATCATCGTGGGTGTGACCGTCTTCATCATGGTTGTGATCGTGATCGTCTGCCATAGTCTTTTAGAATTCAATGAAAAAATTAAACAGGGCCAGCCCAACGAGCGTCAGGCCGGTAATCAGATTCTCGTTATGCTCGAACCAGTGCGGGTTGACCCGTTGCAGGCTCTTGCGCCCGAGTGCGACCATCAGCAACATTCCTGTCAGGGTAATAACATTGTAGATCAGAGCGACGAGTGCCACCGCTGCCCACCCCTTCGCGCCCGCGCTGAGGAAATACGCTTCAATTTCCAGACAAGGCGACAGAAACATCGCCAGCCCCAGCGATAGGAGCAGGGCCGGGAACGAGCGGGCTTTGCGGGCGGCTCCCGTGTCGAAATGGTCATGTACGTGTCGATGGCGCAAATGCTGCATCAGATACCAGAGCCCCAGTGCCAGCAGTAAAAGCGGTATCGCCCGCTCCGACAGATCGTGGTAATTCTCGGCCAGTTGCCAGCCAGCCAGACTGACCAGTACGCCCAACAATGTCGTACTAACGGTGTGGGCCAGTCCCGCGATGGCCGTGACCGTCAGCGTTTGCCGTAGGCTCCACCCCTCGGCCCGGCCAATGGTCACAAAGGGAAGCCAGTGGCTGGGAATCAGCGCATGGAGCAGACTTAGCGTCAGGCTTCCGGCAAGGAGTGCGTTCATCGTCTTAGTGATTGTTTGATACGGGCAACATCCGTTAATTTCGAGCCTTACGGGCGGTGTAAAGGGCTTGCCGTGACAGGTTGGTTACGGGTCGCTTTTGCGCGTTGACGGGAGTCTTCTGTTGCTGCCGCTCGTCCCGGCTCATCGGTATTAGGCTGGCCTTTTGGGGCCGTTTTCTGACTGTGATAATCCCGAACAGGATCGCTACACGGTACACACACCAGCCCAACAGGCTTAGGCCGACCGCTACCCCTAATAAATCCTGTACTAAATGAATTGTATGCTGCATGGTTATTAAAGGATAAAGTAAGCCGGTTGCGTAACCTGTTTATGAGTCGATGTCTGGCCAATCATTTGCTTCAGATTAACCTCAATAGCCGAAGCGATAGCCGTTACGGGCGTATCCGTAGGCCGGTTCTCGAAAGGGTCCTGCAATTGAATGGCACTTTTCTCAATCAAAAAGAACGTTGATGCAATCAGTGTGACTAAGGGTACTTCGACAAAAAACAGATTTTCCACGAAGCCGAACGGGAGCATGATCGTAAACAACACAATAAACGCCTGCAGATAAAACGTGTAGGTTTTAGGAAAGACCGTATTCTTGATGCGTTCACACCGGCCCATCGAATCGGTTAGCCGCGTCAGGGTGGCATCCAGTTGTACCAGTTGAAGGTCCGTCAACTGGCCGCGCTGGTAGAGTACCCGAAGTTGATCCGCATGGCCCTGTAACAGAGCAAGCGGCTGGTGGGCCGCCGTAAAAACGGTTGGCTGTTGCGTGTCGGGTACGTAGGTCCGCACGGCCTCATCGGTAGTCTGCCCCCGCAGGGTTTGCCCCAGCACGTAACACCAGCCGATTTGCCGCTGGGCGAACACCCCGACGGTGCTTTCCGGTAAATCGCCGTCGTTTAAAAACGTCATCAATTGACGAATCAGCGTTCGACTGTCGTTCACAATAGCGCCCCAGATGACACGGGCTTCCCACCACCGTTCGTAAGCCTGATTGGTACGGAAGGCCAGTAGCAGCGAGATGCACGTACCCACCAGGGCCGGAATGCCCAGTGGAATCGCTAACACGTCCAGCCTGAAGTAGTGCCTGACGATGAAGATCACATTGGCAAACACAAACACCAGACCAGCTTCGTAACGGATTTTCTGAATGAAAAACGAGAGCGGTATTTTCTGATTTAACAGCATAGGATGGCAACCTTATAAATGTTTATAGTAGTTGAGCGTGACCGAAGCCGCATTGCTGCGCTCACTCAGGGTAAAAAAGCCGTTACCCGCCTTGTCGAAGCCAATGGCTTCGCCCTGGGGTTCAAGCTGGTAGGTGAGCGAATAAGACTTCTTCCCTATCAGTGCTTCTGTCACCGTTTGCCCGGTAGAGCGGGTCCAATAGTAAACACCCAGGTACGTCTTCAACAGGATTTCTTTTCCATCGGGCGAGATGCTACCCGACGTGACTAAGGTGAGCGGTAGTTCGCCCCGAAAAACTGCCGTATTCACTGCCGTGGTGCTTTGCGGATAGGGCAGGTGATACAGCCGCACGTTCGCTTCGCCTTTGGAGACAATCCATAGATCGCGGGTGAGCGGGTCGAGCAGCAGCGTCTCCGCATCGCGGGGGCCGTCGGCGTAGCCAAAGGCAATCCGGTCGATTGGTCCAACCAACTCGGTCAGGCTTTTGGGTTCGGCCAGCCGGTAGATGACATTCTGCGTATTTTGAGCCAGATTATCGCCGATGTCGGCCAGGTACAGGTACGTAACGCCCGGTTGCGGACCGGTGCCAGCGGCCATGTCTTCCCAGTCCCGGTTGCTGATCCCCGGCAGCGCAAGCCGCCCAGCCAGCTTACCCCCGTGCGAAAGTAGGTTAAGCTGGGCGGGGGTGCCACTGTCTTCGTTCACCCAGACATGTCCATCCATACTTCGGCTATCGGCCAGCCCTGACGCTTCGTCGATCAGGCCCGGCGTGATGGGGCTACGGCTTGGCACCGAGGCAAAGTTGCCAGCGAGGAAACCCGTAGGGTTGTCCGGTTTGCAGGCTCCGGCGAGTAGCAGGTTGCTTAACAGTATAAATCGGCAGAGTTGGATCATCTCGGTCAGCAATTACAGGGTCGTCAGGCTGTTGGTACATTGCCCGGCCCGTTCGGGTTGCAAAGCGATGTGATTGATGTTGAACTTAGTATTGAGTTGACCCGCCAACGCTTCCAGCCGGGCTGTCAGGTCCGCCGTGGTTAGCGCCCCGTCTGTGACGACGTGCCCACTCATGACGATAATGCCCGACGTAAGCGTCCAGACGTGCAGGTCGTGGGCACTGCCAAAGCCCGGCACAGCGTTGATCATGGTTTCGACGGCCGCCACGTCCAGCTCGTCGGGGGTTCCCTGAAGCAGGATGTTGACCGACTCCATCATCAGTTTCAGCGTGCGGGGCAAAATAAACAGGCCAATGACGGCACTAAACAGCGGATCAGCGTAGTACCAGCCGGTGTAGGTCATGATCAGACCGGCGGCAATAACCCCAACGGAGCTAAGCAAATCGCTGACGACTTCCAGGAAGGCTCCTTTGACGTTCAGGCTTTCTTTGGCCCCCTGTCGCAGCAGGTAAATGCCTAGTAGGTTGATGAGCAGCCCAACGAGCGCTACCAGCGTCATGTTGCTGCTGTCCACGACAGACGGGTTGCGAAACCGGCCGTAGGCTTCAATCAGTATATAGAGCGAGATGCCAATGAGAATCAGCGCGTTGACAAAGGCCGACAGAATCTCCAGGCGGTAGAAGCCAAAGCTGCGCCGGGACGTGATGGGTCGGCGGCTCATCCAGGTGGCAAACAGGGCCAGGGCCAGACCAATAACGTCGGTGAGCATGTGGGCCGCGTCCGAGAGCAGGGCCAAACTGTTGGTCCAGTAGCCAACAACCACTTCTACCAGAAAGTAGGCGAACGTCAGGCCAAAGACAATTCGTATGTTCTTATTGTAACGGCTCGCAGCCGATACGGTTTGTGGGGGTACGGGGTTCATTGATTGGTCTTATGTTTAGTCACCGGTTACCTGAGCTCTCCCGAACGTTTTACGGGGGTTACCAGCGTTTCAATCAGCAGAATCAGCACGTGGATAACCTTGCCGTGTACTTCCTGAATCCGGTCGGCATAACCGAAGTGAGGTACGCGGATTTCAACATCGGCCAGACCCGCCAGCTTGCCCCCGTCCTTGCCCGTCAGAAGGACCACCGACATGCCCTGCTGACGGGCCGCTTCAACGGCCCAGACCACATTAGTGGAATTGCCGCTCGTACTCAGACCAAGCAGCACATCGCCCGGATGGCCTAAGCCTTCGATAAAGCGCGAAAACACGAACTCATAGCCGTAGTCGTTGCCCACGCAGGTCAGATGACTTACGTCCGCAATGGCCAGACCCGCAAGACCTGAGCGGTCATTACGGAAGCGGCCGGATAACTCCTCGGCGAAGTGCATGGCATCGCAGAGCGAACCGCCGTTGCCACAGCTAAGAATCATGTTCCCCCCGTTGAGGGCATCCGCCATGAGTCGGGCTGCTTTTTCAATCGCAGTCAGATTGTCTTCATTAGCCATAAAGGCGCTGAGTACCGCCTGGGCTTCGCTCAGTTCCTGCTGGATCAGGTGCTGGATGGTTTTCATACAGGGTAGAACTGTTCGTTGATAATGGGCCAGCCTACAATAGACCGGAAACAGTGTTGATAGTCAGGGCAATGATGAGCGTATTAAAGGCGAAGGACAAAACACCATGTAGTAATGTCAACCGCCGAATCGGTTTGGCCGTAACGGCTACGTCAGAAACCTGAAACGTCATACCGACCACGAACGAATAGTAGGCGAAATCGAGGTAATCGGGTGGCTCCTCACCGGGAAAGCCAAGACCGCCTACCCGTTCCGTTTCGTTAGGGTCATAGTAGAGGTGAGCGTAATGCAGCGTGAAAATGCTATGCGTTAGAATCCATGAGCTAACCACGGTTAGTCCTGACAGGATCACATGCCGCGTCGCTTCGGAAGCTGATAGTCCCTTAACCGAACCCAGCAAACTGACCACCGCCAGCAGACTGACCAAAGCCCCGCCCACAGTAAAAAAAAAGATAGCCGGGCGGCTTTCGTCTTCCCGTTGGGCCGTCTGCCGGGCATCGGCCCAGCCAATGACCAACCAGATCATCATCAGCACAGTCAGGGCGTAGGCCAGCCACCCCAGTAGCAGCCTGGTTTGCCAGCCCACTCGGCCGGCGGTTAGCCACCAGACTAAACCGCCTGCGGCCAGGGCAACCAGTGATCGGGACAAGGCCGTTAGCTTTGGCTGGTAGGGTTTAATCGTTGCCATAGTTAGGATCAATTGGTACATATAGTCAGTAATTCACCATCCCCGAACCACTGCCAGGCGACTTCCTTCTGGTCAAGCGTGAAGCTGCGAAGCTCAGCCCGGAAGATGGTTTGCATGACCGGCGTAATGATCGCTATGTTGTCGGTGGTACCCACCAGCGCGATGCGGGCAAAATCCGCCGTGACCGTTAGGTCGAACTGCAAATCCCGCCAGAGCTGTTCTGGTTGCCAGCCCCGGAAGTATTCCATCTCCCAGTACAGCCGGGCTTCATCGGAACTGTGCAGAGTCGTATCAAGCAGCGGACGCAGCTCGTAGTAGTCATCGGCCGTTATAAAGTCGGCCACGCGAAGGGCCAGCCGACCGGGTTGGTTAAGCAAAACCTTGTACATCGTCCAATAGTGATCGAGGACAAAAAGCCATCAGGCTACCATGCCCAGAATTAAAAACAGTAGAAACCCAGCGAAAAACGTAGCGGTTAGCCAGGGCTTTTCCGGCCCCTCGTGGGCTTCGACCAGGAGTTCTTCGGTCACTAGAAACAGCAGGGCCGCCAGCCCAAACGACAGCACCACGTCTAAGCCCGCTTCGGGTAGTTTGTGCAGCAGGGTGGCCCCGCCGACAGCACTGACAAAGAATAGAGCCGACAGTCCCAATAGTAGCCGGATGATTCGGGAACGTGATACACCATCCTCGGTCAGGGAGGTGGCCGTAGCGAGTCCTAACGAAAACACCTCGATACCCAGTCCAAACGCCAGCAGCACCCCTTCTTTAGCCCCGGCCCCGAAGCCAATGCCCAGCAGCAGCCCATCGACGGAAATATCGACCCCCATGGCCAGTAGAAACGTCACGGGGAACCCATTTGTCGGCTGGCTAGTCAATTTGACCCCGTTCTTAGGGGCTTTCACCTTCGCGGAAGCCTCCTCCGGTGATTCGGTCAATTGGCGAATCAGCAGCATCAGCCCGATACCCGCACCAAAGCCGACCGCCGTCAGCACCGGGTTATGCAGCCGCACTATGTCGGGCAGAATCTCCACGGCTACCACCGAGAAAATGACCCCGGCCGCAAAGTGCAGAATGGCTGATCGAACCTGGATGCCAATGCGGAGAAACACGGCCAGCGCCCCCCCACCCATCAGGGCAACAGTTGGCAGCAGAGCATAGGTGATAATCTGTTGAAAAAGGGGGGTCATAGCAAACCGTTATTTTTTATAGCGAAATAATAGATAGGACACAATGCCATCGTGTTCATGATCGTAAGTACCATGTTGAACGCGATACGCACCGTTGGCCCCTTTCTCACGGCCCAGTTTCTGTAATTCAGTCTCCACCCGTTGATGAATCGAGTAAATCGATCCGTAGGTATGGATCGTAACAGTTCCGACCCGCTCTATCGTGGTTGGTATATCCCGCTCTAACAGAAAGATGGTGACGGTGGCTGAGTCCGTTGAAGCACCGGAGCTGGTCGTACCCTGAATAGGCCGGTATTGGGAAAATGAAACGCACCCGGCAGTCAGGAAAAGCAACGTTGCCAGACAGCAACAGTTTAGCACGTGTTTCATAGTCATTGGGCGTTCAGTGGCCCTTCTGGGTTTAGTGTGTACTCCACCCGAATGGCAAAATCAAACGCTTCCCCGTGGGTCTCGATACCAATGGTCAGGCTTTCCCAAACCGCAAACGTGCGGTCAATCTGAGCTTCGTCAGGTTTCTGGGGTAGCGCATAGGTATATACTTCCTCGCTCCATATCACCAAACCCGCTTCATCGGCAATGGATAGCGACAGGGCCGGGTAGTGGGCAAACGTTAGCTCGTTTTTAGACACCAGCCGATCTATCCGCACACTGCGAATGGCATCGCGGGCGTGCAGGTGAACCTTGTTGCCAGTTGGCGTGAGCAATACCGAGTCGGTTCGTTCCAGGCTGTTAGTGTCCATGTCCGCCCCCTTCATCGCCCCCGGCACTGGCCGACAGAATATCATAGGCACCCGCTAGCACCACCTGCGCATCAGCCGCTATACCCGTTGGGAGTGTGACGGCCCGGTAGCCGTTCTGGGCCGCGCCCGCCCGCACCGGCACGGGCCGGAAGCGGTAGTGAACCAGCCCCTCGTGGTCCTCTTTCCCGGCAAACACAAAAATCTGGCTGCTATTGCCCGATTGCACCACCGCTGGTTCGGGCAGGGCGGGTTCGGTAGCCGCGCCGGTTTCGACAACCGCCTTGACAAACGTACCCGGACGGAGCGCACCCGAAGCCGGATTGTCTAAACTCGCATAGACCTTCACTGTCCGGTCGGCATTCACTTCGCGGTTGATGAGTTTGATGCGCCCGGTTCGTTCGCCCGCCACGCCAACGACGGATAAACGCACCCGCTGCCCGACCTGCATCCGGGCCAGATCACCCTCGAACACCGTCAGTTCGGCCAGCAAACCAGCCGCGTTTGTGAGTTCAAACAGTACATCGTTGGCCGCTACGTAGCTGCCCCGGTTCACGTTAACCTGCGTCAGCGTACCGCCAATGGGGGCGCGGACACTCATGGTGCGGGTGATGGTTTCGGGAGTCAGCTTTGCCGCGTTCACGCCCAGGATAGCCAACTGCTGGCGTAAGCCACCTATCCGCGCCCGCAACATACCTAATTGCGACGTTGCCTGTTGCAGCGTTTTAAGCGCACCCACGTTTTCGCGGCTCAACTCACGTTGCCGCTCGTATTCCTGCTGCTGATACGTCAGTTGGCTCTGGGTTTCCAAGTACTCCTGCTGGATGCGAATAAACTCCGGGTTTTCGAGCACGGCCAGCGTTTGACCCTGCCGCACCGGCGTACCCGCCAGTAGATTGGCCGATTTGAGAATGCCGCCGTAGGGCGACGAAACCGACACCTGTTGGCCGGGTGGCACCGTCAGCGACCCGTTCACGCGGATCAACTGGCTCATTTGCCGCTGTTCCAACCGGCCTAATTTTACCCCGACGGTCTGGTACTGGGCTTCGGTCAGTTCGATTAAGCCCGCTTCTTCTTCTTCGGCATCCTCGACGGGTTGCCCGGTCTTGGGTTCGGCTTCGTGGCCGCCCGCTGCTTCGGCGGTGGCCACGCCTTTGGTGGCCCCGTCGGATGATTTCTTACAGCCCGTTGTGGTCAGCAACGAAAGCAGCATAACAGAGCTGATAATCAGATGGATTCGTTTCATTAGTCGATTCGTCCCAACAAAAAGTCGAGGTTGATTAAGGTTTGATTTAAGTCATTGAGAGCCGCTAAATAGCCGGTCTGAATCTCGCTGACAGTTCGGAGGTTTTGCAGTAATTCGACGTACCCGATTTCGCCCGCCCGGTAGGCTTTGGTGACCTGCTCCCGAATCAAGGCGGCCTGGGGCAGAGCCGATTCGCGGTAATAGGTCAAGGCCTGCCGGTCTTTCTGGTAACTCTGAATCGTGGTGGCCACTTCACCTTCCAGAGTGCGTTGACGGGCCGTGCGCTGGGCCTCAGCGCGTTGCTGACCGATGCGGGCCGCTGCAACGCGGGCTTTAAGCGGCTTGGCAAACAGCGGAATCGAGATGCCCACCTGCCCGTAGGTGAAGCGGTTGCCGAACCCGTAGAAACGATCACCTCCTCCGTCGGGCAGCGTCTGAAACCCCTGGAGCGACTGGTTGGTGAGACCCACCGTAAAGTCAGGTTTGAGCCGGGCCGCTTCCACGTCAGTTTCGCGCCGGGCCACCTCGATCTGACCACCAAGCAGGGCCAGTTCAGGGTTTTGCGCCAGCATTGACGAGTCAACAATGGGCAGGGTGCGCTCGGTCAACGGCACATCGGGAACGGTTGGCGGGTCAGAACTGGCCAGCAGGGTTTGCAACTGCCGGGCCAGAATCTGCGCGTCTAAGGCGTTTTGGCTCAGAGCTGTTTGGGCCTGTCGGCGTTGCACCTCGGCGGCTGTTTGTTCTAATAGCGTACCTTCTCCCGTGCGCCGACGTACCTCGGCCCCCCGCGCAATGGCCGCAAATAAACTATCCTGACTACGAAGAAAAACAGCCTGTGACTGCACGTACCAAAGCTGGTAATACGTGGCTTTCACCTGCCGGGCCAGATCGGCGCGGGTCAGGCGGCCTTCGGCTTCAGCCCCGGCGGTGCGGGCATCGGCCAGTGAGCGCAGCCCCCGTACTAAGACCGGGCTGGGCAACCGCTGACCGATGGTAAACGATTGGTCGATGTAGCGGCTGTTGTACTGGCCGAAGGTGGTGGAAATATCGGTTTTGCCCACGTCGCCGGCCGTTGCCCGCAGACTTTGCTGGTAGCCCACATTGAGTTGCGATACCCGCAGTTGGGGGTTATTGCTGCCTGCCTGTTGCAACGCCTGAGCGAGCGAAAGACCGCCCCCGGTTCCAATTTGGCCCACGCCGGGTTGAGCCGTAACCTGAGCATTCGCAGTTAGCGACCCGAACGTACCCAGACCAATCAACCCGATCAGCAGCCAGTTGGCTATTGAAACCGCTACCGGTTCGGATATTGCTTTCGGCTGACCGAATTTTTTGCCGAACCGACGTTCAATCAGCACATACAGTACGGGCAACACAAACAGGGTCAGCAATGTGGCCGTGAGTAGCCCGCCGATTACAACCGTTGCCAGCGGCTTTTGCACCTCGGCCCCGGCTGAACTCGACAACGCCATCGGCAGAAAACCGAGCGAAGCCACCGTCGCGGTCATTAGCACGGGCCGCAGCCGCACGGCAGTTCCGGCATAAATGACCTTCACCAAGTCGGTTTCGCCCGCCAGCCGCAGCCGGTTAAACTCGCCGATGAGCACAATCCCGTTCAGTACGGCCACCCCGAAGAGGGCAATGAACCCTACCCCCGCCGAAATACTAAACGGCATATCGCGCAGCCACAAGGCCAGAATGCCCCCAATGGCCGCCAGCGGAATGGCTGAGAAAATCAGCAGCGACTGCCGGGCCGAACCAAACGTGAGAAACAGCAGCCCGAAGATCAGGGCTAAGGACACGGGCACCGCAATGGAGAGCCGGTCGCGGGCTTCGATCAGATTCTCGAACTGCCCGCCGTAGGTGACGTAATAGCCGGGCGGGAACTTGATCTGGCTGTTAATTTTCTGTTGCAACTCCAGCACCACGCTTTCCACGTCGCGGCCCCGCACGTTGAAGGCAACGGACAGCCGCCGTTTGGCATCTTCGCGCTGAATCTGGTTGGGGCCGGGCCTGAGGTCCACACTGGCCAACTGAGCCAGCGGCACCGCCGGGCCGTCGGGTACGGGAATGGTCAGGGCGCGCACATCCTCAATGCTGCTCCGCCCGCTTTGGGCCAGCCGCACGGTGAGGTCGTAGCGTCGTTCGCCTTCGTAAACTAAGCCCGCGCTCTGCCCGGCAAAAGCGGCCGAGACAGTCTGGTTCACCTCGTCCACGCTCAGGCCATAGCGGGCCAGTGCCTCGCGGTCTATCTGCACCACAACCTGGGGCAAACCCGATACCTGCTCCACATAGACATCCGTCGCCCCCGATACCTTACTGACCAAGCCGTTGATTTGCCCGGCCAGCCGGGTTAGTTCGGCCAGGTCTTCGCCAAAAATTTTGACGGCTACGTCCTGTTTGGCTCCCGAAATCAGCTCGTTGAAGCGCATCTGAATGGGCTGCTGAAAGCCGAACTCCACGCCCGGAATCACTTCGAGGGCTTCGGCCATTTTCGTCGCTAATTCGTCTTTGCTGGTTGCCGAGGTCCACTGGTCCTGGGGTTTGAGGATCACCATCAGGTCGGTTGCTTCGATGGGCATGGGATCGGTCGGAATTTCACCCGCGCCGGTTTTACCGATCACTTCGCGCACTTCGGGAAACTGTTTCTTCAGCAATGCACTGGCCTGCAACACCTTGTCGATGGTTTGACTCAGTGAACTGCCCGTGCGCACCCGGACTTCCACGGCGAAATCACCTTCGTTAAGGTTAGGAATAAATTCGCCACCCAGCGTCGTAAAAAGCCAGACCGCCCCGACCAGCAACGCGACCGACACCGCCAGCACCAAGGTTTTCATCCGCATGGCTCCGCGCAGGGCAGGTTCGTAGCCCCGCTGGAAGAAGGCCATCATCCGGTCGGAGAAGTTTGGTTTATGCGAGAGATTTTTGCTCAGAAACAGCGCTGACATCATGGGTACGTAGGTTAAGGAGAGAATAAACGCCCCCGCAATGGCAAAGGCCACGACCTGCGCCATCGGCCCGAACATCTTGCCTTCAATCCCGACTAAGGCCAGAATCGGCAGGTAAACGATCAGGATAATGATCTCCCCAAAAGCCGCTGAGTCCCGAATCCGCGAGGCCGATGTATAAACTTCCTCGTCCATTTGCTCCTGCGTGAGCCGGGACAACTTGATGAGTCCCAGATGGTGCAGCGACGCTTCCACGATAATCACTGCTCCGTCCACGATCAGGCCGAAGTCGATGGCACCGAGGCTCATCAGGTTGCCCGACACGCCGAAGAGGTACATCATACTGACCGCAAAGAGCATGGCCAGCGGAATCACCGAAGCCACAATCAGCCCCGCCCGCAGGTTTCCCAGAAACAGGATCAAGACGAAAATCACGATCAACGCTCCTTCGATCAGGTTTTTGGTGACGGTGCCGATGGCCCGGCCCACCAGTTCGGAGCGGTCGAGAAAGGCATGAACGTCCACGCCTTCGGGCAGCGTCCGCCGAATCTGCTCCATGCGTGTTTTGACCTGCCCGATCACCGTGTTGGCGTTTTCGCCTTTGAGCATCAGTACCAGGGCACCCACTGCTTCGCCTTCGCCATTGCGGGTCAGGGCACCGTAGCGCACTGCCGAGCCAAACTGCACCGTGGCCACGTCGCGAATCAGCACAGGGGTTCGGCCCGCCGTGCGCCGAACTACGATGCGTCCAATATCGTCTAAGTTGGTCACCAAGCCTTCGGTGCGGATAAAATAGGCATTGGGCTTTTTGTCAATGTAGGCCCCGCCCGTGTTCTGGTTGTTGCGCGAGAGGGCGGTGAACAAATCGCCGATACTCAAGCCATAGGAGCGCAGCCGGTCGGGGTCGATGGCGATTTCGTACTGCTTCAGCAAGCCCCCAAAGCTGCTCACATCGGCCACGCCGGGCGTACCCAGCAGTTGCCGACGCACCACCCAATCCTGAATGGAGCGTAGTTCGGTGGGCGAGTACCGTTTCTCAAAGCCGGGTTTGGCGTAGATCACGTACTGATAAATCTCGCCCAGCCCGGTCGAGACCGGCCCGATAGTCGGTTCGCCAGTGCCGGCAGGAATCTGACTACGGGCTTCGGTCAGGCGTTCGCTGATTTGCTGCCGCGCCCAGTAGACATCGGTTTTGTCGGTGAAAACGATAGTCACCACCGACAGGCCAAACCTCGACAGCGAGCGAATCTCGACAATATCAGGAATGGTGGCCATCGTTTGCTCGATTGGAAAAGTAACGAGCCGTTCAATCTCCTGCGCGGCCAGTGCGGGGCTTCGGGTAATAACCTGCACCTGGTTATTGGTGATGTCGGGAAGGGCATCGATAGGCAGCCTACTCAGCGAGTAGCCGCCCCAAATCACCAGAGCTAGGGTAAAAAGGCCGATGATGAGTTTGTTCCGAATGGAAAATCGGATAATGGAATCCAGCATAATGGGGTCTGAACAAATGGACAATAGGAAGATGCCGAACGCGCACAAACCGCATGACTACGCCATGTAGGGGCATAGTCATGCAGTCCGTCGCAAACGGCTAGGGTGTTCAGACCCGAAGTTGAGGGGGTTGCCAGATGGCGGTGACTGGATCGAAAGGATGATCCGAAGCGTAGCCAAACGCGGCTACGGCCATTGGTAGGATTTTGACCGAATGGGTGGGTGAATACTGGAATCGGGGCGCAACGGTAATGGTAGCAGCACAGCAGGCACAGGTACAAAAGGGCGAACAGGCATCATGCTTGTGATGATGAGACGCATCTGACTCCGTGGTGGAAGCTGACAGAATCATAGCTATCCCCGACTGCCCAACGGGGAGCATCGATTCATCTGCGCAGGGCCAGAAAGACAGACCGAGGAGATAAAGGGACAATATGACTGTAAACCACTTCATTAATGCAAAGGTACGGCAATAACTTATGCAACAGGTAGTCAAAAAGAAAATGAATAGTCTGCTCATGAAGCGAGTAAGCGGATGATTAGGGAATTCTTCGTTTAAGCTGCCATGCTGCGCGCACCCTGAGCCATCTGGCGGCAAGCCTCAGCGCACCGACGGCAGTGGTCAGCATGGTCAGCGTGTTTTTCGCATTCGTCCGCTCAGGCTTCGCAGATATGAGCGCATAACTGACAGACATCGGCTGCGTGGAAACTACCACTGGCCATGAACGAAATAAATGGCCACGTAACAAATCATGGCGCAATCACGGTCGAGCCGATTGCAATTCAGCATCATCAGTACATCCCATTCACTGAGACACGCTCCGGTACAGGCGTCGCAGCTAACGGCGCAGTCCTGACAGGCGTCGATGCACTATTGGTACTGTTGGGGGCTAAAGAAGTCGCCATAGCAGTTTTTGATTTGATTTATCAATCGATAGGTTGAATAGGCCTTCCCATTGCATACCAATACGGTCGACATCCACAAATTTTGTAAGTACCCTGCCGAATCCTGTAAATCATTCCTGTTTTAAAGCGTTTACCTTTGTTGGTGTAAACGTGTATCCGATGCGAACACCCCTTCATACCCGACTCTTTTGCTGCTGGCTGGCCGTTCTGGTTCTGGTGAGCAGTATGGGCTTTGGTATGGTGGAACACTGGTGTAAGATGCGCGGTCATTCGAAGACCCTGCTGGCAGTCCAAAAAAATTGCCCCAAACACTGTCAGGCTGACGAAACATCAGCTCCGGCATCGGGTGAACCGGTTGTTAAAAGAGCGCCCTGCTGCAAGACAACGCTCAGCTATGAACACCTCGATGTGAGCAGCTTCGTGGCCGACTATCACCCGCATCAGGCTCCCCAGCCAGCGGCATTTCTGCCTAATCCCCAATTTCAGCTTCTGCTTGCGGCTCTGCTGCCCTTCCCTTCGGCAGATTCCATTTCTACGTTTGCCGACACTCCGCTTCATCGAACGGGTCGGTTTCGCCTGACCTCCCTCTGTATCTGGCTTATTTGAGCCATCGATTCTTGTGGCTACTCGCTGGCGGACGGATTTAAACGTCCCGGTCGACGGGTTTCCCCTAAGCGGGGTTCCCTGCCCATGCGAACAGCGGCTATATCGGCCGATGTGTCCCTTATGTTTTGCTCCTGTCTGACCTGAGCGGTTTCTATTGGAAGGAACCTGGCTTTGGGTCAGCTGTCAGACATCATTTTCACAACTTATCCTTTCTTATGAACAACCAAACTACCGGGCGGGCGCTGTCTATAGCGGCCTTTTTGATGCTGGGCTTGTCAGCCTGCAACATGCACGATATGTCGTCCATGCAACCCGAACTAAACATTAATTACCCCGCAGCCTACGTCGTCAATGCTGAGGGGAACAGCCTGTCAGTTATTGATCTGGCTGGTCAGCAGGTGAAAGAAACGATCTCCTTTGGCGAAGCCTCGGGCGGCCACAGTACGATGTCTATGACCGACATGGTCATGTGGCCGCATCATATCTACCTATCCCCCGATGGCAGCAAACTCGGCGTTGGGGTGCCGGGTATGGACCTGAGTGCCGGTCATGCGGGAGGCACGTCCGGCATGACCGGCCGGGTGCTGGTGGTAGACCCTAAAACGGGCGCGACGACGGTCAATCATCAAACACCGGTGATGAACCATAACGCCGTGTTTTCGCCCGACGGCTCCGAAATATGGACCTCACAGATGGAAGATGCCGGCAAGGTATTGGTATATAATGCGGCTACGATGGCATTGAAGAATACCATCGCCGTGGGTATGGAACCCGCTGAAGTAACGATGTCGGCGAACGGCCAGTACGCGTTCGTGGCCAATGGGATGAGTAATACAGTCACGGTCATTAAAGTCGCCGACAAGTCGGTTACCAAGACGATTCTGGTTGGCGATGACCCGGTTGGCGCATGGCCCGGAGCCGATGGCAGGATGTATGTGGACAATGAAAAAGGCCAAAGCATCAGTGTGATCGACGTAGCGACCTTAACCGTTGTGGAAACGGTTAAGCTGGGTTTCACGCCCGGCTACGCAGCATATCATGCTACCCGTAACGAACTGTGGGTCAGCCAGGCCGGTAAGGGAACCAACGTTGCCATTTTTGAACGCATGAATGGTAGCTGGATGAAAATGAGTGAGGTTCAGACGGGCCTTGACGCTCACGCCATTGCCTTTACCAAAGATGGTACAACCGCTTACGTCACCAATCAGGGTGCGGCAACAGTATCGGTCGTAGACGTGGCCAAACGGACTAAATCAAAAGACATCGCGGTAGGCAAGAAACCCAATGGAATCGTTCTCAAATACTAACACTCACCATGAACTCACTACTTAAACCAACCGCATTTGTTGCGCTACTCACCGGACTGTTAGCCCAACCAACGCTGGCGCAGCTGAGCTTACCAGAACCCTCCCCATCAGCAACGGTCAAACAAAAGGTTGGCTTTACAGACCTGACCATCGACTATTCGCGCCCGACAGTGAAAGGCCGAACCATTTTTGGTAAGCTGGTTCCCTACGGCGAATTATGGCGCACCGGTGCGTCGGATGCCACCATCCTGACCATTACCGATCCAATGACTGTAGGCGGCAAACTACTTCCTGCTGGCAAGTATTCACTCTTCACCATCCCAACCCGCACCGAGTGGACGGTGATCCTGAACTCATACACAGAGGGGCATGGCACGACGGGGTATGAAGCGAAGAACGATGTGCTGCGGTTTAAGGTCAAACCTGATTCGTCAGTGCGGTTTTATGAGTCGTTCACCATCGAGGTGCAGGATCTGGTGAAGAATCAGGCCAATCTGTACCTGACATGGGCCAATACCTCGGTACATTTTCCGCTCGTGAGCAACGCTGACGAGCGCATTACGGCGGACATTCTGAAACGCACCGCAGCCGCTACCGACGAGGAGCCGGGCGTATTTTACCAGTCGGCCCTGTATTATTTCGACACAGACAAGGATGCCAAACAGGCCTTGACCTGGGCCACCAAAGCGGCCACCGGCAAACCGGCGTTCAATTACCTGCATTTGCAAGCCAAGTTACTGGCAAAGACAGGCGACTACAAAGCGGCCATTGCTGCTGCCCGGAAGTCATCAGAATTAGCCGCCGAGAAGAAGTTTACCGAGTACGTTACGCTCAATAACCAGCTCATTGCTGAGTGGGAAACGAAACGTTGATTTCATGTTAACCCTGAATATGCGTTACGATGGGTAGGGTCGGCAGATGTCTCAGATCAGCCAGGTCAACTCGCCTTTTGACATACTGGCCCGTACAACACAGTCAAGACAATTTAATCGCTTAAACAAAGAATAATATGAAAAACAAACAAACCTTAAGGCTGCTTCTGGCCTTGTTCGTGGCCCTGCCTTCGCTATTGTTCGCCCAATCGGCCAACTACAAACAACCGATGAGTATTAACGCCACTGGGCAGATTAAGGATGGGTCTGGCAAAGGCGTTGGCACCGTTTCCAAAGACCGGATGATCATGGATGCTAACGGAAAAAATATTGCCTTCGTGGATGGTCAAGGCAATCTGGTGGATGCGAAAACAGGCAAGAAAATGGGAAGAATGGGCAAAGATGGCAAAACATACATGGATGCCAACGGCGATCTGATGTTCACCATTAAGGACAAGGCCGACAATACATGCGACATTTTCGACGCGAAAGGCAAAAAAATTGGCAATGTGCACGATAGCTATAAAGGGACCGCCTGTGCTTTGCACTGCTTTCAGGCGGGTCATACGCACATGAAATAAACGCTGAAAACACGACCAATGAAACGTACCTGGCACCTTCGCATTCGTAAAACCCACCGGTATCTGGGACTGTTCATTGGCGTGCAGTTTTTGCTCTGGACGGTGGGTGGTTTATATTTCAGTTGGTCAAACCTCGACAATATCCACGGCGACCACCTTAAACGCTCGACGGCCGGTTTTCCGGTCTCCCAATTGCTGGTTTCTCCTTCCGTTCCTCTTAAGGAATTACAGCGAAAGGGTATTGATACTGTCCTGAATGTGGGCATGATCGATGTACTAAACCAGCCACTCTATCAACTCAGCTATCGTATGCAGCATGGAAATGGTCATGTGATGACGCATATGCAGTTAGCGGATGCAAAGACGGGCAAATTACGGGGGCCGTTGACCAAGGCAGAAGCGATTGCCCTGGCTCAACAGCGGTTTAACGGCCCATCCGTAGTCGAACGGATTGAGTATCTAACGACGACCGATGGTCACCATGAATACCGAGAAAAACCCTTGCCAGCCTATGCGATCACATTTCGGCAGCCGACGCATTCAACAGTATATGTAGCTGCTCAGTTGGGGACGGTTCAAAGCGTGCGTACTGATCCCTGGCGGGTGTTCGATTTGCTATGGATGCTGCACACGATGGATTACGAAGGCCGGGATGATTTCAACAATGGTCTGCTACGGGCCTATTCCCTATTGGGTCTGCTGACAGTTTCGTCGGGGTTTGCCTTATACTTCATTTCGTCCCCCCAATTAAGGCGAAAACCGAGACGCGTACAAAAACCGTTGCCAACCCACTTATAATCAATACATATTTCACCAAATCAATTCTAGGTAAAACATGAAAACCATTCGTTTCACAGTAGCCGCTCTCGGCCTCTTCCTGAGTTCCCTGGCGGCTTCGGCTCAGACCACCGCTCCAGTTCTTACGGCCTATTATACTGTTAAGGATGCCCTGGTGGCCACTGATGCCGCCAAAGCTAAAACGGGCGCAACCGCTTTGGTAGCTGCTCTGGAAAAGGTCGATGCCGCCAAGCTATCAGCTGCGGATAAGAAAGCCCTGGCGACGGCGAAAAGTAAAGCCGCTACCATTAGCAAGTCGACGGAAGTTGACGCGCAACGGGAGCAGTTCGAGGCTCTTTCAACGAGCATGATTGCCTTGGCTAAAGCCACTAAGCCAGCCAAAACGTTTGTCCAGTTTTGCCCAATGGCCGCTGAGGGCAAGGGTGCTTCATGGCTCAGCTCTACCCGGGAGGTACGGAATCCCTACTACGGAGACAAGATGCTGAAGTGTGGGTCAGTAAAAGAAGAAATTTAGTGTTACACCACCCCGGAGATGACCTGACTGTTGTCTCCGGGGAACTTACTGCTGATGGCTCTACAGGAACTTTATATTAAAAACATGGTATGCGACCGCTGTATCTGGGTCGTACGAACCGAATTGGAACGATTGGGCTATTCGGTCTCGCTGGTCGAGTTGGGTAGGGTCCTGCTGGATGAGCCCCCTGCTGATCTGACGACGATTACGCCAATGCTGGAACAGCATGGGTTTGCTTTATTAACCGATAAAACGACCCGCGTGGTAAACCAGGTCAAGACCTTGATTATCGAGCTCATCCAAAGCGGAGACATCGCTGAGTTACGAACGACGTTGTCCGATTATTTAGCCGATCATGTTGGTTTGGACTACGCGCACCTAAGCCATCTGTTTTCCACAACGGAGAATCTGACAATCGAAAAGTTTTGGATACTTCAGCGGGTCGAACGGGCCAAAGAACTGTTGAGCTATAACGAAATTCCAATCAGCGACATCGCCAAACGGCTGGGGTATAGCAGTGTGGCCTACCTGACTAATCAATTCAAGCAGGTAACCGGTTTGACACCCGCTGCTTACCGGAATCAGCATACGACCGATCGAAACCCATTAGACTGGATATGAAACTATCCGATCGACTACTAACTACAAACTTTAAACTCACTGGACTATGGCACCTTCCATCATCCTACTTTTTCTTCCCTTCTGCCTGGGTCTGGCGGCATTCAATAGCTCAGCGCAACACAGCACCCATCAATCACCTTACCAGGCCGAAACGGATAGGGCTATTAAAACACTATCCGAAGCGGAAGTCGGTGGTTATACGAATGGGCGGGGAATGGGCTTAGCCAAAGCGGCCGAACTGAACGGCTATCCCGGACCGATGCACGTGCTGGAAGTCGAAAAAGAACTGGCTATGACCACTGACCAGAAGACCCGAATGAAGGCGGTTTACGAAGCCATGCACGAGCAGGCCGTAACCCTTGGAAAGCAGATTGTGGAACAGGAAACTGCCTTAAACCGGCTTTTTGCATCAAATAAAGCTGAGCACGAGGCCGTGCAGGTAACGGTCGAAAAGGTGGCTCAGCTTCAGGGACAACTTCGGCTAACGCACCTTGATGCCCATCTGAAAGCGAAGCAGGTTTTGACGGTAGCCCAGGTAAACCAGTACAATCTGCTTCGGGGTTACACGAAGTAAAATCTTGCAAGCGGGTGCGGGAATTGTATAACGGCTCCGCCCCGCTCCATGGCGACCTTTGCAGGGTAATTTAGACAAACCTGGAAACGGTCATGGAAACGATAAAACTGAAAACAAATATTAAGTGTGGGGGCTGCGTGGCCACGGTAACGCCTTTTTTAAACGAATCCGTTGGAGCAGGCAACTGGCAGGTCGATACGCAGAATCCCGATAAAATACTGACGGTGCAGACAGTAGCGGTCCGACGTCCCGGGGTTACGGCCGATACCGTCAAAGCAGCCGTACAGCAGGCAGGCTACAAAGCCGAGGTGTTACCCCAATAAGCCGGGAAACCCTTCGCTCTTTAAAGCCGCCACGACCAGGCGGCTTTTTTTATGGGCTGCCCACGGGTAAAACACTAAAACGCGCCGGGTCGAACAGATCGACAAACCGGCCAATCGGTATGATTGAAGGCTTGATAAAATTTTCGCTCCGTAACCGCTTCATGGTGCTGCTGCTGGCAGCGGGCCTGTTTGGTTGGGGCGTGTACTCGGTAAAGACGGGCAAAATTGACGCGATTCCTGACCTATCGGAGAATCAGGTAATTGTCTTTACCGAGTGGATGGGCCGCTCTCCGCAGCTCATTGAAGACCAGATTACGTATCCACTCGTGACAAACCTACAGGGTTTGCCGCAGGTGAAATACGTGCGGGGTACGTCCATGTTCGGCATGAGCTTCGTCTACGTCATCTTTAACGATGATACTGAGGTGTATTGGGCCAGAGAACGGGTGCTGGAACGGCTCAACTATGCCGCCCGGTTACTGCCCGGTGGTGTTTCGCCGACGCTCGGCCCCGATGGAACCGGCGTTGGGCACATCCTGTGGTACACGCTCGATGCACCGGGTATGGACCTGGGCGAACAGCGGGCTGTGCAGGACTGGTATGTCAAGTTTGGCCTACAGAACGTGCCCGGCGTAGCTGAAATCGCATCCTTCGGAGGTTTTCAGAAACAGTACCAAGTCACCCTCGATCCCAACAAGCTGACCTACTATGGCCTGTCCGTACCGCAGGTCATCGGGGCAATCCGTGCTAACAATAATGAAGCCGGGGGGCGTAAGTTTGAACTGAGTGGCATCGGCTACATCATCAAAACGACGGGCTATTTGCAATCCGTCGAGCAGATTCAGAACATCCCACTGAAGACCGTCAGCAGCGTTCCCGTACGCGTGGCCGACGTGGCCACGGTACAGATGACGGGGGAAACCCGGCTGGGT
>NZ_JBGGWE010000019.1:0-114281 GCF_041321095.1 Fibrella arboris
CGCAATTGGCTAAATCGGTGATTGATCTGTTAGCTCAGTTGCGAGCTAATCCCAAACTCATTACTGCTTTCTTTCGCAAGAAGGAGGTAGGTTTCTTTACAGACTAATTCACGCATCAATAATGGCGCTATTTCCAACGGTGCCATACACATAGATCTCAGCAAACCCACCATTGACGCCATAAAGCGTTGTGTTGATATCACCTGAGTTATTGGTCACGCCTATTGACCATGTCGTAGACGGTGAATTTGGTGTATACGCAGCCAGATAGTGCGTACTCCCACTTGGCGTAGCTGCCGGACCTGAATTTGGTGAACCATCAAACGTGATGCTACTGACATAGGGCGTGCCGACCCCAACCTGTAATTTAGGGTTGGCAGTATAACTACACACGTCGGTTATAAAAGCACTTATGTAGCCAATGCCAGCCGTGCTACCATAATTGACTGTTACGTTGGTCGCATTGGTATTGGCTATCGAGTGCGGGCCGGTTACAGACCAGTTGACCGAATAAGCATTCGGCAACGTACCTACGATTCCGTACGTCCCTGACTGGTTGTAGCAACCCTAGGCGTTACCAGACAGTGTACTCGATACAGACGGTGGACTTGGCCGGTTCACGGCTATGGTTCTGGTTGACTCCACTGCCGAGGCATCGTTGCGTGTCGCCTTCACCTGAATTGTCCCGCCAGTTCCTGCCGAGGTGGTGGCTGTGATGGTATTCGTATTTTGGCCGCTCGTTATTGTCCAGCCAGGTAGGTTCGACAAATCCCAGGCGTAGTTCGTTGCGTTCGTAGCGGCCCCAACGGACAAGGTGACTGTCTGAGCACCACAGCCAACTGACTGTGGATTGGCCGAAGAACTGTTCAACGATAGTGTTCCAAGCGGTCCCAAGTAGCGGATTGGCGCAGAGTAACTAACTGTTTTCCCATCACTTGCAGAGTAAAAACAATCACTCAGGGTTGCTGTCAATGAACCAGTGCCAGATACGTTTAAAAATTTGGCAACATAATGATCTGTCCCGCTAAGTGTAACACCTCCGGGCAATGCGGCTGCCCCAGCAGCATTTGTACCTTTCCAAGTCACTTCGCAACCATACGTACTATACGCATTTTGCGAATCAAATAAAAAGTCAATATCCTTAGCGGGTTCTACGGATTGCGTGTATAACCCTCCAACAGCAATGAGCTGCTGAGCCATAGATGAGATATGGCTAAATAATAAAAGAACCAAGGCCAATGATGATAGTAGAAATTTTACAGGTTTCATAAAAAATTGAGCGTTTAAATTGTTAGAAATCACTAGTATTATTTTGTAAAATCTTCAGTGGCTAACGCAAAAAAATTTCTATTTATACCTGATTTACAGTAAAGCAAAAGGCAGCTGCTATGTCAGCGACTCAATGTCAGCGACAGTGAAGGAGTTGGCGATTTGGCGTCCGACCAATTTCCAATTGTCATTTTGTTGCATTCATTGGTATAGATTAGTGCTGCAATTGAGTAGAGTGTGTCAGTTTTATGAACAAAGGCAATCCTTAAAGTGTCTTTGTCAAGCCGGAACAACTTTTGATCAATAACCTTGTTTTGTACCCCCGATATGAATAGGTGATAGGGGTCATCGATTCGGCCTGATTTATCGAATGAGATTTTACCTGTATAGTTTCCTTTTTCGCTCGGAAAAGTAGAATCACTTGGCAGTACAAACGTTGAATTTTAATCCCATTGACCAATAATGTTCTGCTCAGGCGCGGGTGGTGTACACTGGTTAAAGTCGTTCTTACAAGCGTATAAGAGAACTGTCGAAATGACAGCTAAGAACAGACGGTTTGGCCATCTGTGGCCTGGAAATAGCCTCTTTTTCATAGTAGTGCTGAGTAAGGTAATTTTTCACTTTACGAACATATACCCGGATTATGCTCTAACGATTGAGCAGCGGCAGAATAATTTCATTTCGCGTTGCCTGTAGGCGTTTAGAAGAGTCTGCACCCGAGTATACATTGAATCGAAGCTAAACAACCATAAGGTCTGGACACAAGAAAGCCCGATCAGTGATGATCGGGCTTTTTAGACGTAGTCCTAACTACGGGCCTACTGTTTCTCCAGTACGGCCAGCCAGTTGGCATACGCTTCCTGGTAGGCCTGATGCACGCGTGGATCAGGGTCGAGCGTTCGTACCAGGCTCAAGCCGCTGAACGCTTCTTCGCGGCTGTTATACTGGCGTATACCCAATCCGGCGCCACGCGCAGCTCCCTGAGCCCCATCTGTGTTGTAGAGTTCAACGGCTGCGCCCGATAGGTTGGCGAACGTGCTGCCGAAAAGTGGACTGAGGAACATGTTGGCCTCACCTGCCCGAACGGTTTTCAGCCCTACGCCTACCTGTTCCATGACCTGTATGCCGTAGTAAAGCGCAAAAACGATACCTTCCTGCGCTGCCCGTAGCAGTTGGGGCAGGCCATGACGCGTCAGGTTCAGGCCCTGGAAAGTGGCTCCCAGATCCCGATTTTCCAGTACGCGCTCGGCCCCATTACCAAACGGCAGACAGACCAGTCCATCGGCACCAATGGGTGCTTTCTGCGCCATTTCGTTCATGCTTCCGTAGCTCAACGTTTTCTGAAAAAGCGTATTTCGTAGCCAGCTGTTCAGGCTACCCGTTCCATTCACGCAAAGCAACACCCCATAACGCGGTGCTTCGGGCGTGTGGTTTACGTGCAGGAACGTGTTCACCCGCGATTGTGGGTCATACTGCGCCTTGTCGCTCACCCCGTATACCACACCCGACGTACCGGCGGTAGCGGCAATTTCACCCGGCTCGAAGACATTCAGCGACATCGCATTATTGGGCTGATCACCCGCCCGGTAGGTCACTGGCGTACCAGCCGCCAGGCCGGTTTCGGCGGCGGCAGCGGCGGTCAGTCGTCCCTGCTCACCAAAGGTGGGGCGAAGGGGCGGCATCAACGATGAATCGAAGCCGTAGTACTGCATCAGAAATTCGGCAGGGCGGTTCTCCAGAAAATCCCACAGGATGCCTTCTGAGAGCCCCGAAGCCGTGGTCACGACCTCACCCGTCAGGCGAGCCGCCAGGTAATCGCCCGGCAGCATGAAATGCGCGACGCTGGCATACACATCGGGCTGATTCTCTTTCACCCAGGCCAGTTTAGCGGCGGTGAAATTACCCGGCGAATTCAGCAAATGGCGCAGTACCCGATCCTGGCCGAGTGCGTCGAATGCCCGTTGCCCATAAGGCACCGCCCGGCTGTCGCACCAGATGATCGATGGCCGCAAGACATTCAGGTGAGCGTCTGTAACAACGAGGCCGTGCATTTGATAGGAAATACCGATGGCCATAATGTCGGTAGCGGTAGCACCCGACGCGTTCATGACGGCCCGTATGGCCTGTGTCATGTTGTGCCACCACAGATCGGGCTGCTGTTCGGCAAAGCCTGGCTGTGGGGCCTCAATGGTCATTTCACTGTCGGGGAAGAAGGCTGAGGCGACAGCCTTGTTGGTATCGGCATTAACTAAGCAGGCTTTAACTGACGAACTACCGAGATCGAGTCCAAGAAGAAACATGGGGGTGCTATTAAATGGTCATTGACTGGTCATTAAGCGGCCGTTCAACTGTTACGCTACCAGTGACCGCCAATGCCTACGTACCGACTATGGATTAAAAATGTTATTTTCGGCTGATTATACCCGTCTCAATGCACAAACAAGCCGTTTTTATTGGAGATGTTCACGGCCGCCGGTACTGGCAGAACATAGTAAAAACCTGGTTGGACCATGCCGATCAAATTGTTTTTCTAGGCGATTTTCTGGACACGCACGACCCGGAAATGACGACCGGCCGGATCGACACCAACTTCAGGGAGATCATCAAACTGAAGCGTGCTCATCCCGACAAAATTAGGCTGCATCTCGGAAACCACGACTTTTATTATTTCTACAACAATCCGATGTTCATCGGGTCGGGATACCGCGAAGATGCGGCTGAAGAGTGGCACCGCCTGCTCCAGAAGAACGTTGATCTGTTTCGGATCGCTTCCCGCTTCGATCAGACGCTGGCCAGCCACGCCGGGTTCACGAACTGGTGGGTCGGCCAGTTTCAGGCAGCCCACGAACGAAAAACGCGGCAGGCGCTCGAGCTGGACAACCTGGTGCCCACGCTCAACAACTGCCTGAAGATCGTTTCACCAGATGCCTATACGAATCTGATTGCTACGGTAGGCGTGAAACGGGGGGGGCTATCGCCATCGGGTGGACCAATCTGGTGCGATCAGCGGGAACTACAGGCCGATCCGCTTACTGGTTTTAACCAGGCGGTTGGCCATACTCCGCAGCCGGGCGGCCGGTATTCACAGACCCACGCTGCCGGCGGTGAATGGCTCACCTTCAACGACCTGGGCGAAGCCCCCATTACGCAACCGTTCGTTTTACTGTACGACAAGGCAGACTAGGCTCCATAATTCGTACTTTTGCCCCCTCAATCCAGCTTTACTCATGCAGCAATACCACGACCTGCTTCGGCATATTCTGGCCAACGGTGCGCGTAAAACCGACCGTACCGGCACCGGAACCCTTAGCGTATTTGGTTACCAGATGCGGTTCAACCTCCAGGAAGGGTTCCCGTTGTTAACGACCAAGAAGGTCCATACCAAGTCGATCATTCACGAGTTGCTGTGGTTCATTAAAGGCGACACGAACATCAAATACCTGAAAGACAATGGCGTGAGTATCTGGGACGAATGGGCTGATGAAAACGGTAATCTGGGGCCAGTCTACGGTAAACAATGGCGCAGATGGGAATCTCTGGCGCAAATAGAGCCTCAAATTCGTCCCTACGAAGAACCAAAAATAATTTCTCCTTATCCATTACTTGCAGAAATCGACCTGAGCTTGAATCATTCCGGCCTGGTGGGCCAGGTATTTCCGTCACAGAACTATGGTCAGTTTCGGGTGATAAAAGAGTACCGTATTGCTCGCGAAGACGTACCTACATCGTATCATACCCGCTTCGTTGTCAAGTTTTTAACAACGGGATTCGTAGTCGATAATGTCGTAGCCTCTGCACTAAAGGGGGGCTTGGTAGAAGATTATTACTATCCAGCCGTTGATGGCGTTGCCTGTCTGGGTGAACCAGCTTGTCAGAGTGACCCGGATTATGAGTTGGTCAAACAAACGTGGTATGGTATGATAAACCGCTGCTACGACAACAAACACGAAGGGTTTAAGAACTACGGCGGAAAAGGTGTGTTCGTAGACAGTCGGTGGCTGATTTTCTCGAATTTTCTGAAAGACATAAAACGTTTGCCTAACTGGAACTTAAAGAAGACGTACCCAGATCAGTACACATTAGATAAAGATTTTTCGGGTTCAAATTTTTATGGGCCAACGACATGCTATTGGGCTAGCAAAGAAGAACAATCCCTGAATCAGCATGACATGGTTCCTTTTCTGGCTATCAGTCCAGATGGAACAGAAACATATTGTATTGGAGCGAAACACATTGCCCGGCTTTATCAACTTAATGCAGAGAGGATCAGGGCTTGTTTATTGGGTGAAGCAACGGAGCATAAAGGCTGGCGTTTCACCTATGTCAATACAGACACATTACTACGGGTCAGGATATTTGACCAGCTAAAATGGTTAATGGCCGAGTTAAAGCAAAATCCCGATTCGCGCCGCATGATTATCTCAGCCTGGAATGTGGCCGATATTGAAAAAATGGCGTTACAACCTTGCCATTCATTCATTCAATTTTACGTGGCCAATGGTAAACTCTCCTGCCAGCTTTACCAGCGCAGTGCCGACGTGTTTCTGGGTGTTCCGTTCAATATCGCCTCTTACGCCCTACTGACGATGATGGTGGCGCAGGAATGCGGCTACGAAGCCCACGAGTTTATCTGGACCGGCGGCGATACGCACCTCTACAGCAACCACCTGGAACAGGTCGAAACGCAGTTATCGCGTTCCTTCCGGCCCTTGCCAACCATGCGCCTGAACCCTGACGTTACCTCGGTGTTTGATTTCACCTATGCCGACTTCACGTTAGAAAACTACGACCCCTGGCCCGCTATCAAAGCACCGGTCGCCGTCTAGCCAGGTACGTTCCTGTTGATTTCATGAACATCCTGCTTGTAAAAATTACGCTCATGCCCGTCGTGATTGGCCTGGTAACGCTGGTCAGTCGCCGCTGGGGCCATAAAGCAGGTGGACTCATTGCCAGTATGCCCTGGATAGCCGGGCCTATTCTGCTGTTTCTTATTCTCGAGCACGGTAAAAGCTTTGGTATTCAGTCGGTCCCCGGAATCCTGATCGGCATTCTGTCGTTGATCGGGTTCTGTTACTGCTACGCCCGACTAGCTCCATATGTTACAGGCATTTGGTCGTTGTTGCTCTCGTATGTTGTTTTTGTGCTGATAGCCCTGCTGTTCAGTGCCATTAAGCTCAGCTTACTCACTAGCTACGGGCTGGTCATGGGAAGCGTTTTGGCGGCGTTACGTTTTTTTCCGGTACCCGCAGTCACCTCAGCAGCCGTCAGGCGATTACCGTTCGATCTGCCCATTCGCATGGTGGTGGCTACCCTGTTTGTTGTGGGCATTACCGGGCTAGCTGCCGTACTGGGGCCAACCTGGAGCGGCATTTTAACGCCTTTCCCTATCATCACCTCTATTCTGGCAGTATTCACTCACTACCTTCAGGGCAGCGGGGCGGCTATTGTTACGCTGCGCGGCATAGTGATGGGGCTACTGGGTTTTACCACTTTTTTGTTTCTACAGGCCTTTTTCCTGCCCATTTTTTCGGTCGGCGCCTCCTTCTTTTTTGCCTTACTCATCAACGGAACCATCAATTTTATTGTCAGCAGAAGGGGCTAATGACTTCCTTCTGCCCACGACAACGGTTAACCTATGCATATTCATCTGAACACCAGCATTCCGGTTACGTCGGCCACCATTTGGCCGCTACAAAAAGGGCAGTCTCTTCCCGCTATAGCGCAGGCAGCGCAGGCTGATTTCAAAGGCGATCTGCACGAAACACAACTGCTCTACGCCCCAGGTGGTCAGAAGCACTGGCTGCTGGGCCTGGGCCAAGCGCCATCGGGGCAGGATTATTTCCGGGCCCTTCGGAAACTGACGTATGCCCAAAAGAGCAGGTTTCCAACCTCAGTGCATCTCGACGCCACTGGCTTGTCGGCAGCAACGGTAGAGGCGATCGTGCTGGGTACGTTGGGAGGTGGTTACAACTTGAAACTGTACCAGACAGGCAAACCAGAGGCTGTGCCTTTCTATAGCTCACTGGGCGAACTGCACCTGACGGTTGCGGAGGCTGATCACGACATCATTCAGCAGGCCATTGACAAGGCGACCATTATCTGGGAAGCGCAGCGGGCCATGCTCGATTTGATGAATGCTCCCTCGAATTACAAAACGCCGCAGGTGCTGGCCGATTGGGCGGTGGCTTCCGGGCGTTCTTATGGGTATAGCGTTACCGTGTTGGATCACGACGAACTGGCGCGGCAAGGGTACAACGCCCTGCTAAGCGTTGGGCAGGGCAGTGAGAACCCGCCCATGCTGCTTGTCTTGGATTACAATCCGGCCATTGCAACGGGGACTACCGTGGGATTGGTCGGGAAAGGCGTAACGTTCGATACCGGCGGGCTATCCATTAAGCCATCGGCCAACATGCACCTGATGAAAAGCGACATGGGTGGCGCGGCCGCCGTGCTGGGTACGTTGGAAGCCGCCGCCCGGCTGCACATTCCGCGGCGGATCGTGGGGGTTATTCCAACTACCGAAAACGTGGTGGATGGCATGGCTACCAAACCCGGCGACGTGATCACTTCGTACATCGGCAAAACGATCGAAATCATTGATACAGATGCTGAAGGCCGGGTGATCCTCGCCGACGGCCTGGGGCACATGGTTCGGCACATTCAGCCCGATGTACTTATCGACCTGGCTACGCTTACGGGAAACGTCATTGCCGCCCTGGGGTATCAGGCGGGCGGTTTATTCACGCAAAATGAGGAACTGTCGGCGCAGTTACAGCAGGCCGGCGAACGCACGGGCGAACGGCTCTGGCGCCTGCCGCTCTGGGATTCGTACAAAGATGACCTTACCTCTGATGTAGCCGACGTAAAGAATTTCAGCGGCAAACCCATAAACGGCGCCATTGCCGCTGCCAAATTCCTGGAGGTATTCACCGAGAATCATCCCGCCTGGGCCCACCTCGATATTGCGGGTATGGCCTTTGCCGATTCAGAATTCGGGCAGCAGAAAAACGCCACCGCCTTCGGTATCCGACTGCTTATCGACTACCTGATGCAAGGTGTTCATTAGTCTGGTGAGTTGGTCAACTGTCAAGACTGGTAGCCGCTTATAAGTACAACACCCGGTATTTAACAGACCCGTATAGCCGCCAGAAAACAGACAGGAATGGGGTAGCCACAGCCGTTAACATAGCTTCTTTTGCGGCTTCCCACGTACCTGATTCCGACGGAGCAGGCCAACGTTCAACTGCCAGCCACGCCGTTAAGCCTATATACATAGCCACACTTGCCAGCAACAGAGGCACGTACCCAACGATCGCGGCGACCAGCGATACCGCCATACTGATGATGGTTGTATAGTAACGCGCCACCATCACTTCATCACGCGGCATACGTTGCCGAAATAGATCGGGATGGCGTTTATACAGTAGCGCGTCGTACCGGTTCTGCTGTTCGTTGGTCAGAACAGTGTACCGATTGGTAGCCCGAAACGGCCGGATCACTACCGCTTCGGGGCATTTTGCGATGGGAACGCCTAGTTCGAGCAGTTTAAACTGAAGGTCCGCATCAACGCGCCAGGCGAGGTTAAACGACTCTTCAAAACCACCTACCCGTTGCAGCGCGGTGGTCTGGCAGAAGCAGTTGGCGGCCAGAAAATCGCTGGTTTCCACCACGCGGCTCATCATGCGCTGCGACCCGGCCTGCCGAACGGGCCGAGCCGTTCGAACAGTACCGGTTACAACCTGCGCTCCGCGCATAAACATCCGTTGGGCCGCAACGAGCCAGTTCGGCTGGGGCAGGCAATCGTCGTCGGTGAAGGCAATGTATTGCCCTCTGGCTGCGCGCCACCCTCGGTTCCGGGCGGCGGCCAGCCCCATCGGCCGCGGTTGCGCCAGGTATCGGACTTCAATATGACTCCTGTGCACAAAGGCAGCGACCAGAGCGGCTGTCTCCGGGTTATTGGCCTCATCGACCACCACGATCTCAAATTGATTGCGGGATAGTTGTTGTTGCCCTAATGCCTGAAGACAGGTCAGTAACCGATCGGGCGGATTAGCAGTGGGAAGTACGACAGTAAAGTAAGGATTCATAGCCGTTGAGTGTTAGTAGGATCTGTTGACTAAGGACAATTGACATGCCGGATTAGCCATCGAAAAACGATTTCCCACTAAACGCCGTCGAAAGGCTTTCAGAAATTGAGTCAACGGGCTTTTTATTAGCCTACACCAGGCTGTTTCGATCGGTGATTCCTGCAAAGTCGTTGGCACTGTAGAAAGGGTGCCGCATTAATTCTACATTCCGTAGCGCAGGGGCACCCATTTCAGTCGGTGCCAGTCTGGCGGTTTAGGTACATCCAGGCACAGCAACCAGTTGTAAGGGCACCCTATTAATCAGAGCAGACGCTTTCCGCCTTAGTCAATACGTAATCGGCGGGTTTGCCGGGCGGCATCAGCGGACTTCAGATCAATGACATATCGTTTGGGAGTCAGCAAGGGCAGGGGAACAACCAGTGGACCTGTCTGTTTTTGAAGCCGCTGCTGAAACACCGGCCTGCCCGGCTGGCGGTCAGAGTTATTTGTTGTGCTTGCTGAAGTTTTTCGACGCGGTCTATCTGGAGGGTTATCCGCCTGGCCGACGCATCGGTTACGGAGCCTTCAATGACGAGTATGGCCTGATTTGCTGCGTTTCCGGGAAATAACTGAAGGTCTCGCGGGATTGTCCGAAACACGATACCCAACTGCCCCAGGGCAGACAACGAGCCGCTCACCAACAGGAGGAACGAGTAGCTATACTTCATAAAGTGAGGTTTTTCAGCTAAAATTGCAGACTTATTTTCGCTGGAAACGTGACGCGTAACCCATTAAGTTAACTAAATGATGGGTTAATATACGTTCAAACAAAAAGAGCATTCCTGCTTTTTTTTAAACGGTCTTTTATGAGCGGCTTGTCCGTAATTATTCTCACTCACAACGAGGAAAAGCACATTGCCCGCTGTCTGGCTAGTTTACTGCCGATCACCAATCAGATCTTCATCGTCGATTCGTTCTCAACAGATCGTACCGTAGCCATTGCCCGGTCGATGGGAGCCGTTGTGGTTCAGAACCCGTGGTCGACCTATGCGGTTCAGTTCAACTATGGCATCGCCCATACGCCTTTTCAGGGCGACTGGCTCATGCGGATGGACGCCGATGAGTACATTCTGCCCGAACTGGCTGAAGAAATCAATCAGCGTCTGGCGTCAATACCAGCTGATGTAAGCGGCATTTACGTAAAACGGCGGGTTATGTTCATGAATCGCTGGATCAGGCATGGTGGCTACTACCCTATCTGGCTACTCCGGCTATGGCGGCAGGGCCAGGGTATCTGCGAACAAACCTGGATGGATGAGCACATAAAGCTGGCTAATCAGCCGAACGTACCCGGAGGAGCGACCGCTGCCCAAACGATCCGGTTCAATCATGACCTGGTAGACCACAACCTCAATAACCTGACCTGGTGGACACAGAAGCATAATAATTACGCTACCCGGGAGGTTATCGACCTGTTGAATATCCGGTATAATTTCGATGAAACGGTCCGGGTAGCCCCCCGTTTGTTTGGCACCCAGGAAGAGCGAAAGCGGTATTTGAAAGAACGGTACGCTACCTTACCCTTGTTTACGCGCCCCATTATCTATTTCCTCTTCAGGTACGTTGTTCAGCTGGGGTTTCTCGACGGCCGGAAAGGGTTTGTCTGGCATTTTTTGCAGGGACTCTGGTATCGTTTTCTTGTTGATGCCAAACTGATGGAGGTCTACAACCGGGCTGGCCACGATAAAAGCGCCATTATTGCCTATTTCAACGATGAGTACGGAAGAGACCTCACAACCGGTGTCCGCTAGTGCCGGGCAAACCGACCTGTCGCGCTACAATAATGACTGGTATAAACCCGGCTCCCGCTGGAAAATTCTGCTGTGGCACTTCACCAACGCCTGTCTGTTCAATTCGTATGCGCCGCTCCCATCGGGCCTAAAGGTCAAGCTATTACGTGCTTTTGGGGCCACTGTTGGCGTAGGCGTTATGATTAAGCCAGCCGTCAATATCAAATATCCGTGGTTACTATCTATAGGTAATCACGTCTGGATTGGAGAAGGTGTATGGATTGACAATCTGACACACGTAACCATTGGCAATCATGTCTGTCTTTCACAGGGAGCTATGCTACTGACGGGTAATCATAACTACAAAGCCGTGGCTTTCGACTTACAGGTGGCCGCCATTACCCTTGAAAACGGCGCCTGGATTGGGGCCAAAGCAACTGTTTGCCCTGGTATTCGGGTTGGGTCGCACGCTATACTTTCCGTGGGTTCGGTTGCCAATCGGTCGCTGGATGCCTACACCATTTACCAGGGCAATCCGGCAGTGGCCATCCGTAAACGCACGATCAACTCATGACCGTTTCGATCATTACGGTAGTGTTCAATGGAGCTGCGACTATTGCAGAGGCCATCGAATCGGTACTGGGGCAAACATATCCCCATATCGAATACATTATCATCGATGGGGCGTCGACCGATGGCACGCAGGAGATTGTGGCCCGCTATAGTGATCGGATCAGTCAGTTTGTGTCTGAACCTGACCGGGGCTTGTACGATGCCATGAACAAAGGTATACAACGGGCCACCGGCGACATTATCGGTATTTTAAACGCCGATGATCTCTACCGCCATACCGACATCATCAGCCGGATTGTGGATACGTTCAGCCAACAGGAGGCCGACGCCGTGTATGGGGATCTAGTGTATGCCCAACGGGAGGCTCCCGATCGTGTGAAGCGTTACTGGCAGGCAGGCAACTACAAACCTGGTGCTTTTTTACGCGGCTGGATGCCCCCCCATCCCACCTTTTTTGTACGTGCCACTATTTACCAACGCCACGGATATTTCACAACGAGTTTACGATCGGCAGCCGATTACGAACTCATGTTGCGCTTCGTTCACAAGCACCAGATTCAGGTGGCTTATCTGAATGAGGTGGTCGTTGTGATGCGGCTGGGTGGGGTCAGTAATAGCAGTCTGGCCAATCGGCTACGCGCTAATCGGGAAGATCGCCTGGCTTGGCAACTGAATGACATGAAGCCTAACTGGTTCACTTTATGGCTAAAACCGCTCCGAAAAATTGGTCAATTCTGGCAACGAACCGAACCGACCGTACGATAAGCCCTGGCGGAACATTACGCGAATGAGCTTGTCATTAACATAAAAAGTACAATTTTTGTAGACTGAGTACCAGTAAAGTACTCGGCCACCACCCTTCCATTCAGCCTCGAAACCAATTATGAATCCTGATCTACTACTTGCCTATATACAGCAGAAACTGGGCGAGGCCGCCTTTCAACAGGGCCTTTATCACGCTATTATGGCTTTTTTAGTAGCTAGCTTCGTTGCTGTAGTGTCAATTCCCGTGATCATCAAGATCACGGAAATGAAGTCGCTGATGGAAAGCCCTGATGACGCCCGTCGCGCCCATAAAGTGCCAACCCCTACGTTTGGCGGTGTGGCCATCTTCGCCGCTGTGCTAATCAGCTATTTCATCTGGCCTATCGACGACCCGCAGGATCTGTACCGCACCAATCTGTCGATCGTGGGGGCAGCCATTCTGTTTTTTATTGGCATGAAAGACGACTTGGTGGGCATTGATCCGAACAAGAAGATTCTCTTTCAATTATTGAGCGCCTCCAGTTTGATTTTCCTGGGCGACCTGAAACTAGATTATCTATACGGCATCATGGGTTTCCACCACATTGCCGATGTGGTTAGTATTGCGCTCACCTGCTTCGTCTTTATTGCGCTCACCAATGCCATCAACCTGATTGATGGTATCGACGGGCTGGCGGGGGGCATTGCCACCATTGCCTGTCTGACGTTTGGTAGCTGGTTTCTACTCTCTGAACACTACGCCATGGCTACGATGGCCTTTGCGCTGTCGGGTGGGTTGATTGGTTTTCTGCGGTTCAATTTCTCGAAGACCAGTAAGATTTTTATGGGAAACACCGGCTCGTTACTGATCGGCTTCTTCCTGGCCTTTTTTGCCGTTCGTTTTGTTAATCTTAACGCCGCTTATCGGTTCGAGCCGCGCGCTTTTTTCAATGCACCAATCATCGCCATCGTCGTCCTGATCGTTCCCATTTTCGATACGCTACGGGTGTTCATGGTTCGGCTATTGAATGGAAAATCACCTTTCTCCGCCGACCGGAATCACATGCACCATATTCTGCTCGATAATGGGCTGACACACGCTGGCGCCACAATGGTTCTCTGCGGCGCGTCCTTGCTGAATACGTTGCTGTTTCTTTTTCTGCACCAGAATATCTCAAACACGATCTCGCTCATTATTTTGATCGCGTCTTTCTTCGGCTACCTGTTCATCGGATCGCTGCTGAAAATGCGGGCCGTCTACATGTCAACTCACCCACGTCGCCGTATGGCTGCGTTGCGCCGCGAGTTTCAAAACGCTGTTACCGGCCGTGATGGCCGTCGTATCACTGACCTTCTATAATTGGCAAAACCGGGTACGTTGGCGAGGCATCAGCTTATTACCCAGTCATAAAAAGAGCGCCCCGAATTATTCGGGGCGCTCTTTTTATGACTGGCCAGTTGACTAGACAAGCATTTTCATAGGGTCTTCCAGGAAACCTTTCAGCGTTTGCAGGAAAGCAGCGCCTGTTGCGCCATCAACTACGCGGTGGTCGCAAGAGAGCGTCACCTTCATTACATTGGTAGGCTTCGGTGTTTCACCATCGAAAACTACGGTTTGCTTGATGGCCCCAACGGCCAGAATGCATGAGTCGGGTGGGTTGATGATGGCCGTAAACTCGTCGATACCAAACATACCCAGGTTAGAAATCGAGAAAGTGCTTCCCTCCCATTCTTTAGGCTGTAGTTTCTTATCTTTTGCCTTACCGGCCAGTGTTTTCACCTCACCAGCAATCGTTGACAGTGTTTTCTGATCGGCATTACGAACTACCGGCACCAGCAGTCCTTCATCGACCGCTACGGCCACGCCAATGTTCACGTAACCATACTTCCGGATCTTATCGCCCAACCATGACGAGTTCACGTTCGGGTGTTGTTTCAGCGCCAGCGCCGATGCTTTGATCACGAAATCATTAAATGATATTTTGGCAGTAGCCACTGCATTCACCTGCCCACGTAATGCCATTGCCTTATCCATGTTGATTTCCATGGTGAGGTAAAAGTGTGGCGCGGTGAACAGGCTTTCGCTCAGACGACGGGCAATCGTTTTCCGCATCTGGCTAACAGGGACGTCCTCATAGTCTCCGGCGGGTGCTGGGGCAGGCTGAGCAGCCGGAGCGGGCGCCGCAGCAGGGGCAGGTGCTGGAGCGGCTTGTGGCTGCGCGGCGGGTTTGGCAGGGGCAGCCTGGGGATTGAACGATTCTACGTCGGCCTTAATAATGCGACCGTCAGGCCCGGTGCCCTGAATCTGTTGCAGGTCGATACCTTTCTGCTCGGCAATTGCCTTGGCCAATGGTGAGGCTTTAACCCGACCATTTGCTTCATGCCCGTTGTCTGTCGACGCAGCTGGCTGGGCCGGTGATTCTGTCGCCGCAGGTACGTTGGCAGGGGCTGGTTCGGCGGGAGCGGCGCCACCACCAGTACCGTCGATCAGCACTTTGAAGTTAGCGCCCTTTTCGCCTACAACTGCAATAACGGCGTCGACAGCGACCGATTCACCTTCTTTAACACCAACGTAGAGGAGCGTTCCTTCTTCGTAAGCCTCGAGATCCATGGTTGCTTTGTCGGTTTCGACCTCAGCCAGCACATCACCCGATTTCACGGTATCACCTTCTTTCTTATGCCACGCCACAATGGTGCCTTCCGTCATGGTGTCACTCATTTTCGGCATGCGGATCACCGTGGCATTTACAGCTTCGGCGGGGGCCGCCGACACAGCTTTAGGATCAGCCATGTTGGTATTCACCTGCGATTGGTCCGCATTTTTGGGGGCCGGGTTATCAGTGGGTTTCACCGTGGCCTCTGCTGTAGGCGCAGGGGCTACCTCAACGCTTCCGCCCGAATTACCGGATAGCAGCGCCTGAAAATCTTCGCCTTGCTGGCCAATCACGGCAATAACGCCATCAATCGGTACAGCCTGACCTTTTTCTACACCAATAAAGAGCAATGTACCTTCATCATAGGCTTCGAGATCCATGGTTGCCTTGTCGGTTTCGACTTCAGCCAGCACATCACCCGATTTCACGGTATCGCCTACTTTTTTATGCCACTCTGCGATCACACCTTCAGTCATGGTGTCGCTCATTTTGGGCATGCGGATTAATTCTGCCATATACAATCGGGGAGATTCAACGTATCAACAACGAAGCATCAAAATTAGCTGAAAAAAGTCTCAAGTTTCAGGTTGTTTCAAGTTTAGGGGCTTTGCCTACCAACCTACTGGTTAATAAACAAAGCCCCTAACTTGAAACAACCTGAAACCTGAGCCGGTTACACCCATTCCCAGCGATGACGCGGCCGCCGGCCGGTACCCGGCGTCTGACGCAGAAAACGGGGGCGCCTGAACCGTAACACCATCAATCCCAATAGTTTCGGTACGGGCTGCCCTTTCTGCTCACGCGTTAAATCGGTGGAACCCGTGATTGGGTCGGCACTGGCGTAGCTGGCAGCAGCCAGCAGTATCTCGGCCAGTGAGGGTGCATTCAGAAAGGATTCTCCAACGCGCGGCCCCCAGGCAGGATTGATTTTGTCGATATCGGCCAGTTCATTATCCTCACCAATGGCTACAACCGACGAGTTTTTGGTTCCGGGCAATCCCTTCAAGCGGCCAGGCAGAGGTCGCGTCAGGTAATTGATCACGTCGCTCGACAGCAGCATTTTATACTGATGCGGATTGGTCAGCAGTTCTTTGTAGGCAAGTACCCGGTATAGGTACGTGCTGGTTTCGCGGTACAGCTTCAGGCTGAAATAATTATTTTCCCGTTGCTGAATCATGCTTCGCTGTATATGGCCAATTCCTCCGTTGTAGGCGGCGGCAACCAGCGCCCAGGAGCCCAGTTCATGGTGCAGATCGCGAAGCAATCGGCAAACAGCCACGGTTGACTTGGCCAGGTCATAGCGCTCATCAATGTCGCCGTTGACGATCAGCCCCAGTTCGCGGGCCGTTTGGGGCATCATCTGCCAATAACCAGAAGCTCCTTTCGGCGACACGCAATCATTAACGAGGGCACTCTCGGCCAGCGGAATGTACCGGAAATCAGACGGGATGTCGTAGCGACGTAAGACAGGGTCAATGATTGGGAAAAAGATAGCCGCACGTTTCCGAATGCTATACAGCTCTTCGCGCTGTGCCTGGCACTGCATTAAGGTACGCATCCACTGACGCGACACATACGCATTGTCAATCGGCACTGCTTCACCACAAAAATAGATAGGAACAAACCGACGGGTCGTGTCGGCGTTCAACATGAGGGGCGTATTTAATCGACTGGAAATCGCCACCGAGTTATCAGCTTGTCGGCTAGTGTCGAAGGGCATGGCCCGATCGATCAGCGTGGAGACATCGGCTGGCTTAGCCAACGTCATCAGAGCAGAGAATCCTACGGTTTTTATCAAAATGTAACGTATTTGTTGACGGTCAAAACATTTTGGCAACTCCACTAAAGCAGAGATAAGGCAAAATGACAGACTGCAAAAATACCTAATTTCGACGGCTCCTCCTAGTAGTTGTTCTGCGAATTATCCAATGGCCAAGGGAATTCATCTAGGAAAAACCCAATTTTATTGGTTACCAGGGCTTCTCAGGGCTTTTTTACCTTCCCATTGGCCAAATCGACAGGGCATTTATTTTGATTTAATGGCCCACAAAAAATTATCCTCTCACTCTCAGTCCACAGGGTCCTTATCGTCCAGGTACGTCTGCTCGCCAATGGCTGTTGCATCTGGTATGGCCTCATCATTTTCAGATTGGCTGGTCATCAGATTAGGGTCTAACTGCGGGACTTCGGTACGTTCGGCTGCTGTTTCGTCCTGCTGCTGATTGCGAGCCATTGTGCCCACGACGCCCTGATTCTGATCAACGCCTGCCTCGTATTCGTTTGGGTTGGTTTCCATACCTATTGAGTTTATTGTCTCAACATTAACTCCAGGCAGGTCTAAAAGTTAACGAGGCAGGGCCATCAACAAGTCAATGCCTGCCGTTGCTGCTCCGTGGAAACTGATCGAGGGGATTGCCTGGTTTTGCTGTGTTGGCTTTTGTAAAGCGTAAGCGGCGGCGTGTTACCAGGCGAACCATAAAGAAGATCAGTAGACAGGCAATCAGCGCAAAGGCGAAAAGGGGTAATAACACGGTCAGAATAGACAGGATCAGCGAAGCGGCATTCTCGCCCGTCGCTACAATCGGATTAGCCAGGCCACCTGTTGTTGTAACAGAGCCAAGCCTCAGCAGACTGGTACCAGCCTGAATTAAACCGGCGGCGCCGCCACCCAGCATCAGACTCATTGCCCAGCGGGTCATCTCGTCGTTGACTCGCAAAAAAGATGTCGACAGCAACGTACCCGCCACAATAGCTACGGGCATAGCAATCGTATCAAGCGCATTATCCAGCCAGGGTACGTAATACGCACCCAGTTCGAAGGCAGTGGCAATAGATAACCCAATGATTGCTGACCAGCTTCCAATAAATTCGTAGCCCGGCATAGTCCCGATCAGGCCTAATTTTGTGCCCAGTGCAGCGACCAGCATAGGCACGAAAATCCGAAAGCCGCAACAGGCAGCCAGGCCAAGCCCTACACATGCACCCAGTATCCAGTCTATCATGATCATCAGGGAGAATTAGTTTCCTGAACTTGATAACTCAATATTGCTGTTAGTGGTGAGACGAATGACCTGTTCTGTCGAAATTTTTTTCCAGTGAGCGACGAAAAGAAAAGCGCCGATGCGCCGGCCGCCGGGCGGCTATTTGATATAGCGATCCTAAAACGCCTGTATGCCTTTGTGAGACCCTACCAGGGCCGTTTTTATGTATTAGTGGGCGTTATTCTTCTAGGAGCGCTGTTGGCCCCTGTTACCCCGCTGCTCATCCGGCGCACTATCGACACCCAGATTGCCAGTTCTGACTACTGGGGTTTAACCGTTATGCTGAGCCTGATGGTAGGCGTACTGGTCATTCAGGCATTCATTCAATTTGCCAACGCCTACCTTTCTGGCTGGATGGGGCAGCACGTCATTCGCGACATACGGGTGCAGCTGTACAATAAAATTCTTGGCCTTCGGCTAAAGTTCTTCGACAACACACCGATTGGGCGGCTGGTAACCCGCACTATTTCTGATATTGAAACGCTGGCCGATGTCTTCACCGAAGGTATGGCGGCTATTGCCGGTGATATTCTTCAGCTTGTGCTGATCATCGGTGTTATGTTCTACACCGACTGGCGGTTGGCCAGTATCAGCCTATCGATGGTACCGCTGATGCTATTCAGCACCTATGTGTTCAAGGAGAAGATCAAGGCCTCCTTCAACGAGGTACGTACGGCCGTGGCCAACCTGAATGCGTTCGTGCAGGAACACATTACGGGGATGAACATCGTTCAGATCTTTAATAGTGAACACATCGAAGCGCAAAAGTTTCGGGCTATCAATCAGGTGCATCGCAACGCCAATATTCGATCTATCTGGTACTATTCCATCTATTTCCCCGTGGCCGATATTCTGGCGGCGGCCGGTACGGGGCTCGTTGTTTGGTATGGTGCCCGCGAGATATTGAATGAACAGGTAACGTTTGGTACGGTCACTGCCTTTGTGATGTTCATCAACCTGTTTTTCCGGCCCATCCGAATGCTGGCTGATCGGTTCAATACGCTACAGATGGGTATTGTCAGCGCCGATCGAATACTAACCCTGCTGGACAGTACTGATTACACGGTCAATGAGGGCACCTATGCCCCTGCAAATCTGAAAGGCGATGTCTCATTTGATCATGTATGGTTTGCGTACAATGATGACAATTACGTGCTGAAAGACATTTCGTTTCAGGTACGTACTGGTGAAACAGTGGCTTTTGTTGGGGCTACCGGGGCAGGCAAATCCTCGATTATTAACTTATTGAGCCGGTTCTACGATATCAACCGGGGGAAAATCACCATCGACGGGCACGATGTTCATGCGTACGAATTGGCCGCCCTGCGCCGTCAGATCGGCGTTGTGCTTCAGGATGTCTTTTTATTTTCCGATACTATTGAGACCAACATTACGCTGGGCGACCCAACCATTAGTCGGGAGCAGATTGTTGAAGCGGCCAAACTGGTAGGCGTTCATGACTTCATTATGCAGTTGCCGGGCAATTATGCCTATAATGTGCAGGAGCGTGGGGCCACGCTATCAGTTGGGCAACGGCAGCTTATTTCATTTGTCCGGGCTATGGTCCAGAATCCACGAATCATTGTGCTCGACGAAGCCACATCATCGGTCGATACCGAGACGGAAGAAATGATTCAGGAAGCGATCAGCAAGCTGATGAAGGGCCGCACAGCCATCGTTATTGCCCACCGCCTGAGTACCATCCAGAAAGCCAATCAGATCATTGTTGTCGACAAAGGCGAAATAAAAGAACAGGGCACCCACGAACAATTGTTACAGCACGAAGGCTTTTACGCAAACCTCTACCGGATGCAGTATAAAGAAGTTGTTTGAATGGCGTAAATGGATATATTAGCGACTCTCAATGTTAATCGTGGCACGTTATGGGGCTACTTCGATTTTTACTTGCAGCGATGGTCGTGTTTGTTCATGCAGGCCAGTTACCTGGTTTTCCGACCATAGGTGGCAGTCTGGCCGTGCAAACGTTCTATATCATCTCAGGCTTCTACATGGCCTTGATCCTTAACGAGAAATACGTCTCGCAACCGCATGCTTATCGGCTCTTTCTGACAAACCGCATCCTGCGTTTATTACCTGTCTATTACGTGGTTATCAGCCTGACCCTGCTGATGGGAATTGCACTCGGCGTGACTACCGGCCATCGGGAGCTGGAATTTTTTCGGGCGCTACGAGACAACTACGATCAATTGTCGGTGCCAACAATTGCGCTTCTTGCCTTTACCAACCTGACGCTGATTGGCCAGGACTGGCTTAGCTTCCTGACCATCGATCCTGCCACAGGTACATTGGCGTTTACCGACAACTTCAATCAATCACCGGTTAACCTGAATAGCCTGCTGCTGCTACAACCAACCTGGACGGTCAGCCTGGAACTGACCTTTTACCTCATCGCTCCTTTTCTGGTGCGTCGGCGCAGTTGGGTGTTGGTGCTGGTCATGGTGCTCTCGGTGGCCATACGCTTAGCTTTACGCCACTTCGCCCACCTCGATTCTATGGCCTGGAGCTACCGTTTCTTCCCATCCGAACTGTTGTACTTTGTGGCCGGTGCCTTGGCGTATAGAGGGTATCGTACGCTCAAAAACCAGCAGTTACCAAGCTGGTTATGCCCATTAGCCGTTGGGCTGACGCTGGTCTATACCTGTTTCTTCGGTCTCATTCATCAGCAACTCACCCAGCTTGGTGTACCCGGCAGTTTTTCATCGGGTAGCTATCGGGTAGTAGTGGCCGTTTGTCTGCCCTTCATTTTCCTGTACACCAAACACAGCCGAATCGACGCGAAGATTGGCGAATTGTCGTACCCCTTATATATCGTCCATTTTCTGGTGGTGGAATCGCTCATGTCCTGGCAAATCGGCGGCGCCTATGTCAACCTATATGCCTTGGTACTTTCGATTGGCGTAGCCTACACGCTCAATCGATTGGTAGGTGAACGGATTGAGCGCGTTCGGCAACGTGTTTTTGATCGCAATACGGCGGTGAAACCATCGCTGGCCTAGGCCTTGCCCTCGTCCAGGCCCTCTGCTTCGTCGTCCAGTCCAGCACCGGTGATGCCTTCGCTGGTCACTTTCTGCGGGTCACCGACAGGCGGGGCTGCTGGTGGTGCACCTGCCATACCGACACCGCTCCCATCCAGGGCATAAGCCAGGGCATTTGCCAGGTCATCGCCCGGTGTGGTTCCTTCTTCAGCCGTAGGCTTTTCCAGGCCGGATGGATTTATATCGTCAGGTACGTTCGTTGTTTCCTGGTTGGTTTGGTCAATCACCTGTTCATCGGCATTGGGATCATTTTCCATGCCGGTAGGTACGTTACGAAGGTCTTTATTTGGCTGGCTGTTCATAAAAATAGGGCGTTTAGTACCTGAACCTCAGCGATAGGCTGTGGGCTCAAGTACTAAACGCCAAAGATCAAACCAGTATATAAACCCCTAGCCTACGGTCTTGGAGTGCCAGTTGTATCGGCAGGTTCGGGCACCACAACAGGTGGTGGAACAAACAGCGAGTCGGCACCACTATCGGCACCGCCAGTTGAATCTGATGGTTCCTCGCCGGCCCCTTCAAGATCGTCGTAATCAGAAGCACAGTCTTGATACTGCTTCTGAATATCGACCGTTGCTTTGGGGAATGGCCCCTGCAAATCGCGAAACCGTGGATCGGCATACACTTTTTCGAGGAACCCGCCTACCAGTGGCAATGCCGTTTTGGCCCCTTCGCCCAGGTCCGTTGATCGGAAGTGGATGCTTCGGTCATCGCCACCAACCCAGGCACCGACCACCAGTTTGTCAGACACACCTACGAACCAGCCATCCGAGTTGTTGGATGTTGTGCCCGTTTTGCCGCCCATTTGGTGGTTGCGTTTGAACAGATCGAACGACCACAGGTTCTGCGACGTACCACCGCGTTCCTGCAAACCGCCCTGGAGCATATACAGCATCAGATAAGCTGATTCTGGGCTGATCGCCGGCCGACGTTCCTGCTTGAATGACTCGATCTCCGTACCGTTCCGGTCTTCAATACGTTGCACGATCATGGGTTTTGTGTACTGCCCTTCATTCACGAAGGTGCAGTATGAGGCCACCAGTTCATACAGCGATACATCAGATGAACCGAGCCCTACCGATGGCACTGCCGCCAGTTTGCTGGTGATCCCCAGCTTATGCGCGTATTCCACGACCCGCTCGGGGCCAACCATATCCGTCAACTGGGCCGTAATGGAGTTGACCGAGCGGGCCAGCGCCCGGCGTAGCGTCATATTCGAGTACGAAAAGCCGCCCGACGAGTTTTTAGGCTCCCACACTTTTTCTTCGCCATTCTCGGTGTATGGTTTGCGGAAAGGCTGGTCACGGATCCGGTCGCAGGGCGTCATGTTGAAAGCCGTATCATCAATAGCCGTTGCGTATACGAACGGTTTGAAGGTCGACCCCGGCTGTCGTTTCCCCTGCTTCACATGGTCATATTTGAAATAATCGTAGTTGAGCCCACCTACCCAGGCCCGTATGAAACCCGTATGCGGGTCCATGGCTACCATACCTGCTTGCAGAAACTTTTTATAATAGGCTATCGAGTCATAGGGCGTCATGTTGGTCCAGCGAGGCCCTTCCCAGTCGAAGACTTTCATGCGCTGCTTTTTGACTTTCATGTAGTAATCGACCGAGTCGGGGTACAGCTGAAAACGTTTCACCAGGCCCTTGTACCGTTCAGTCCGACGAGCCACTGAGTCGATAAAGCCAGGCAGTTCTTCGCCATTCTCATCGGTCCAGGGGTTGCGGTCGCGCCAGTGATTGTTGAAGGTCTTCTGTAGTTTCTTCATCCGCTCCTGCACGGCTTCTTCCGCATACTTCTGCATGCGCGAGTCGATGGTGGTATGAATTTTCAGGCCATCGGTATACAGGTTGTACCCGTTTCGGTCGCCCCATTCGGTCACAAAATCGACTACCGCGTTTTTCAGGTAACTGGCCGGGCCGGCATACGGATTTTCAGGCGTGTAGTCTGTTTTGAGCGGTAAATCACTGATCGAATCGGCCTGGGTTTTCGTCAGGTACTTGTATTTAGCCATCTGGCCCAAAACAATATTGCGGCGCGCCAGTGAATTCTTGGGATTTTTCAGCGGGTTATAGTACGTAGTCGCTTTCTGCAAACCAACCAGCACAGCCCCCTCCTGCACGTTCAGGCTGTCGGGGGCTTTATTGAAGAAGGTTTTAGCGGCTGTTTTCAACCCAAACGAATTCTGGCCGAAATCGACCGTGTTGAAATAATACTTCAGAATTTCTTCTTTCGTGAAATTCCGCTCCAGCGTCAGCGCCATCAGCCACTCCTTCGACTTGTAAATTACTTTTCGCACAAATGGCACCCGGTTGAGCAACCCGTCGGTGGTACGTCGGCGGGTTTTGAACAGATTTTTAGCCAGTTGCTGCGTAATGGTTGAGCCGCCCCCTTCGCTGCCCAGGCTAAAGACCACGCGCCCGATCGCCCGCGGGTCAATACCGCCATGATCGTAAAAACGGGCATCTTCTGTAGCGATCAGGGCCTGAATCAGGTGCTTTGGAATGTTTTCGTACTCAATGGGCGTCCGGTTCTCTGCGTAGAACTTGGCAATCATCTGGCCATCGAGCGAATAAATCTCTGAGGCCTGATTCAGTTTGGGATTGCGCAGATCCTCTACACTTGGCATGGCGCCAGTGAGGTAGAGGAAGTTTGTTTGTAACACAAAGACGTACCCAATCAGGAAAAGCAGCAAGAACAGGCTGTACTTCGCTAAACCACGGACATACGGGTAGTACCAACTGTCGGGATCAATGTACTGATGCACAAAAGCCCGAAACTGCTCGCGCCGGGCCATCAATTTATCTTTCCAGGTTTCTACGCGCTCCTCGCCAACAAGGCGAACAACGTGGCTGCCTAACTGCTTCCGACGGCTTCGTATCCGTTGCCGGAATTCGCCAAACGCGTGCCTAACCGACCGAAGCCGGTTCATCTCTTCACTCATACATCAACGATTGGTACTGACAGGGCTAACTGACCGCTAAACGCTCGGCCAACGATGAGCAAAGATAACGCAAACAAGCCCTATTTTAGTGAAAAAGCCCTCCAACCAACCTGTTTCCAGATTGGTTGGAGGGCTTTCAAGTTTCAGGTGACAAGTTTCAGGTTTCAAGTTTCAAGTTTCAAGTTTCAAGTTTCAAGTAGCTCCGCTTGGGAAACAATGCTTCAAGAGCGGAGCTACTTGAAACTTGAAACCTGAAACCTGAAACTAAATACTTATTTCTTCTGAAACGTCATGGCCACACCATTCATGCAATAGCGCAGGCCAGTGGGCTTAGGTCCATCATTGAATACGTGTCCCAGGTGACCGTCGCAAACAGAGCAAAGCACTTCATCGCGCTCCATACCATAGCTGTTGTCTTTAGCTACTTTCACCGCGTTTTTAGCGATCGGCTCGTAGAAACTAGGCCACCCCGTGCCCGACTCGAACTTTGTTTTCTCGGCAAACAGCGGGTTTTTACAGGCCGCGCAATAGAACGTACCATCTTCATGTACGTTCAGTAAGGGGCTGGTTCCGGCGCGTTCTGTTCCGTGTTCGCGCAAAACGGCGTATTGGTCGGGCGTCAGGATCTTCTTCCACTCGGCATTGGTTTTAACAACCCGTTTGCCACCCGGTGGCGTTTGCCCCTGCTCATACAGCGCGTTGGTCTGTTTGGCAGCGGAGTTGGTCTGGCAAGCCAGCGAAATGAGTATAGCAATGGCCGTAAGGCTACTGATGATAAGTTTCATGGGGTTCGTTATAAATCGTCATTTATATAAACGTAAAACGCCAATATTCAGTTTTTCACCACCAGCCAAACACCGGCCAAAATCAGGCCGATACCAAGCAGGCGCCAGCCATTAGCCGGATGTTGCGTGAAGCCAAGCAGGCCATAATGATCGAGCACCACAGCCGCCAGCAATTGCCCGGCCACACTTAGGCTCACCAGATTAGCCGTCCCAATCTTGGGTACAGACAAGATGACGGTGGTTACGTACACGGCCCCAATGACGCCCCCTGTCCATTTCCACCACGCCAGTGACCGAAGTGTAGCCATTGGCGGCACCATCCCACCGGTGCTCAGATGCACCATCAACAGCGTGAAAAAGCCAGTTCCGAACGAAATAAGTGACGCCAGCAGCGGATTAGTCAAGGCCAGTCGCAGGTTAGAATTGACCCCGGCCTGGATAGAGATGGCAATGCCCGTAAGGAAAGCGAGAACAAGAAAGACGTAATGCATGAGCGTAATAAGCAGATCAGCCGCAAGGTACGGTGCGCCAGGTTGCCCTTTATCGTGTTTTCTCCCACCAGCGCACATATTGATCCTGCTCGAAGGGATTAAACTGATTAGTCAGCAGCACGGCCTGCGATGCTACGTTGGTTAAGGCGGTCTCGGCCGTTACCCGATCAATACCTGGCTGCGCCAGTGCCCAGGCCGTCAGACCGCCAACGATCTCGGTCATGTAGCCGCGTCGCTGAAAGGCCGGGTACGTGCCATAACCCAGTTCTACGGTTTGCTCTTCATCGGGCGCCCCTTTAAACTTTATATCGGCCACAAACTGATTCAATTCCCGGTCGAGGGCTACCCAGATGGTATCATAAATGGGCTGACGGGCGGGGTTCTGCAAAAATGGAATGGTGAAGGCCTGAATGATACTCCGCAGTGGCTCTGCCACCTCGCGGTGCCCAGGCCGGGCGCCCAGTTCATCTTCCAGCAGCGTACCACCGGCAATGTGCAGACGTACCTGATCGAGGGTCAGCGGAATGAGGGTCAGACGGGGCGTGTCAATCATTGGTCAGGGTATGACTTTCCAAGCGACCAGTTAATCAATTCCTATTAACAAAAACTTGGAAATCAGAGACAGGACCAGCAAACAGATAACCTTTCTGAATTTTTCGTCCATAAAATTCTGTTTCATTTTCGACCCATCCAGTTTCACTCCTGATGGTCGTGGTCTCGTCTTCAAAATCATTCGTATTAAAGAGCAATACACCTGACACATCACGTAATTCTTGTTCGGTAAGACTACTTTGTACTTTCTCTGCGATGTAACGAAGAGCTGCCTGCTTGTCCTTGTCAATCCATTTAGCAGCGGCTAACAAGTCCCAAGCAATAGCTTCTTCCGGCAAGACAAAAGCGAAAAGCACAAATTCTTCGTCCTGTTCCTGTTCAATAGCAACGAACAATTTTCCGAGTTTTTCTATCAGCGACCTCATAGTATTTGCAGTATCTTTTTGGCAGCTACTATCATTGTCCGGGCTGAAGCGGCATTAGCACTTCCTGCTATGGCGTAACGAAGTTCAGGCTTCCACTGTTTTACAGCCGACCACTCTGTTAGATAGCCCGATTTAATTTTTCCTTCAACACCTGAGAATCGCAAAAGCACTTCAAAGTCATGTACTTTCAAACTTTGTAATCCTTGAAATTCGCTATTCGTTTCTGGGAAACCCTGCCATTTTAACGTTCGGCAGATGCGTAATTTCAACCCGATTTCAACAGCATATCCACTTAAATAACTGGCTCCGTCATACCGATTTGCGGCTAACAGTATCTCAGCATCCTTTAAACGAGCGGTAGCAATTCGACGTAGTTCCTGTTTAGAGATCATTGTCGAAATATACGGATTTATCTAGTGTTGCCTTTGCACCTTACCTTCGGGCATTGATTTTACCGGGGTGGCCTCAGTTATTAGAAACGTCGCCCGATCCAATTATGCCTATCATCACTCGGAAAAAGCTGGTTTATCCAATCAGGTCGACCCTGCGGACGTACCTGACACAGTATAACCGTGAGCACAACCTGCCTATTCAATACACCGATCTGCTTCGGTACGACAACTCAGCGGCGCTGTTCGACAACCGGAACCGCGATACGCTTTGGGAAACGGTCTACTACCCGGCATCGGAAGCCAATGAAATACTGACCGCGCTGAAACACATCTACGCCATCCTGAAAGCCGACGGCGATATGTCGGTAACGGGGCACCTGACCATCGACCGGGTAGATCTGTGTTGCTATGGCAATACGTCACCGTTTCGGGTGCGGGTGCGGAATCTGGTCAACGATAACTTCGACTATTTCTACATCAAAAATGCCGATGCCTCCCGTATCTACGGGCTTGAGCTAGAGCACATTCTATCGCCTAACCGCATCAGTTACCTCACAAGCGGGCAGACGCTTATCGAAGAACATATTGCGGGCATTCCTGGCGATATGTTCTTTGAACAGCGCATCAATGAGGAAGGCCTGAACCCCGTCCGTTTATGTAAGGAGTTTGTCAAGTTCAACGAACGGTGCTTTGTGCGGCTGCTGGGCGATATGCATTCCAGCAATTTCGTGATCGATGTGACCCCCGATTTCGATGAAGTTTATTACCGGATTCGGGCTATCGACTTCGATCAGCAGTCGTACGAGGGGCGTAAGTCAGTGTATATGCCGCAGTATTACCGGCAGAACCAGCCAATCATCGACTTGGGAACCAGTGTTTTAACCCCCGAAAGTGTTCGTCAGTACCAGATCGAAGAACGGTCGCTGATGGCCGGTCGACTTCGTGTTGAACAAACCCGGATTGGCGACCTGATGGCCGCCATGCGGTTCGATCTGATCGCGCCGGAAGAAAACGTAACCCAACTCATCGACTCCCTGAACAGGCACTATGGCACAACCCGTTTCGATGGCTGCCGTACCATGGGCGACATTGTCTGGCGCAGCCTGGAACTGGTCACCATGCATTAAAGTCAAGGTCAGCGTGTGGCGCGTCATGAACCGGTCATTCATTATCATTCACTGTTATTTTACTACGGCTACCATTGGATGACCAATTCATGACCCGCAACACGCTGACAACCACTACTGTGCCGCTTACTCACAACCAATGGCCTTCTTATATAACCTGCTCATTTTTCTGTATTCGGTGCTTATCCGGCTGGCCGCTCCAGTCAATCGGAAGGCGCGTCTATTAGTTCAGGGCCGAAAAAATTGGCGGACCCCCTTTGTCGATAAGCCACTTGATCTAACCCGGCCCGTCGCCTGGTTCCATGCAGCCTCGCTGGGCGAGTTCGAGCAGGGTCGGCCCGTGATCGACGCGTTCCGGGCAACGTACCCAGCCTACCAGGTAGTTGTTTCTTTCTTTTCCCCGTCGGGCTACGAGGTGCGAAAAAACTATGCCGGGGCTGATGTGGTAACGTACCTACCCGCCGATACGGCCACTAATGCCCGCGACTGGCTAGAGCAGGTCCGTCCGTCCATCGCTTTCTTTATCAAGTACGAATTTTGGCACCACTACCTCCACGCGCTGCGCGCCGGCAACGTACCTACCCTTTCGGTATCGGCGATCTTCCGCCCCAACCAGTTGTTTTTCAAACCATATGGCCAGTTCTACCGGAATATCCTGACCTGTTTCGATCACATACTGGTGCAGAATCAGGAATCGGTGTCGTTGCTGGCATCCATTGGCATTTTGCCCGTTACACTGGCTGGCGATACCCGTTTCGACCGGGTAGCGCAGGTGGCGGCCACCAAGCGGGCCATCCCCGAAGCAGCTTCGTTTGCAGGCAACTGGCCAACGCTGGTGATAGGTAGTGCCTGGGCGGCCGATATGGCCGTGCTGATCCCGGTACTGAACGCGTTTACCCAACCCCTGCGGGTGCTTATTGCGCCCCACGAAATTCATGACGCTGCCATTGAAGGCTGGCGAACCTTGCTGACGGCCCCGTCGGTACGCTTTTCCGCGCTTGAAGCAGGTACGGCCGTTGCGGAAGAAGTCCGGTATCTATTCATCGACAACATCGGCATGCTCACGTCGCTCTATCAATATGGTAGCCTTGCCTACATTGGCGGCGCGTTTGGCAAAGGCCTGCATAACTGCCTCGAAGCCGCTACGTTTGGCCTGCCCCTGCTGTTCGGCCCCAACCACCAGAAATTTCAGGAGGCAGTTGATCTGGTTCGGCAGGGCGGTGCGTTTCAGGTACGTTCGGCCGATGAATTAACCGCCGCCCTGACCCACCTATACACAAACGCCCCGGCACGCGCGCACGCCGGGGCTGTTTGCCGTAGGTATGTGGTGGGCAATGTCGGTGCTACCGATCTGGTTATGCAGACGGCAGCGGGGTTGGTTCGCTCACCAGCATCTTGATAAAATAGCCCCCCACCACCGACCGAGCCTGAAAACCAACCTTGTGTCCGTTAGTAGTTTCGTGCCAGTCGTTCAGGGGTACCCGTTGCGGGCTTTCGTTGACAAAGCGTAGAATCGGGCTAATCAGGGCCTCAAATTCAGCTGGTTCATCAGACAGTGTGGCCGTCCAAACAATCCAGTCTGATTTGGTATAGGTACGCCGGCTATCGAGCGGTAGGCCAAATGGTTGCTGCTTTGTCAGATAATAGGCCAACTCCTGCCGGGCCACTTCTTCCGGAAAAATATTGAGCCCCAGCAGTTTATCCCACACTAAATTATACTTCTGACTCCAGGTTCCGGGGGCACCAAAGGCTAAGGTGTAGTGGTCGCCGGCAGGATCTTTCGCCAGTACCATCCATTCTTTAGCGAATCGTTTAGCCAGCGTCAGGTGTTCCGTTTCGGCCTCCCGATCGCCCAGTTTACCGGCCAGATAGCCATAGCTGGCAATAGCCATGATCGCTTTAACACTGAGGTTGGCATTGCGCGCCAGATGCCCCGCAAAATCATCGGTACAGAGTTGGTTCGTCGGGTCGAAACCGTGCTCTTTCAGGTACGTTACCCAGGTTGTCAGGGTTTGCCAGTGGCGACGGGCGTAGCTGGCGTTTCCCTCTACATGCGCCAGAGCGGCAGTCAGAATAAGCATATTGCCACACTCTTCAACCGGCATATCTTCGTGGTAGGTCTGCCCATTGGCAACCGGGTACGTCCCGACATCGTGTGCCGCAAATGGTTTGGTCCAGCGGCCGCTTTCCGAATAGTCGAAGATGGGTTCCATCATCCCCTTCAGCAGCGTTGGATTGTATTTCAGGAAAAGCGGTGCCGACGGATAGGTGACATCGACTGTACCGATAGACCCATTGGAAAAATTCTCTTTGGAGAAGAAAAGCGGTTGCATTGAATGTTGCCCACCGGTCGACGCAGCCACTAGTTTATGCGCTGACACCGCCTGCCGGTAGGCAAGTACGCACAGATCGGCATAAGCGGTCCCGCCGGCTTTAACGGCATCGTTGTAGAGTTGGCTGTCGAAGCTCGAACAGGTGGCTCGCAACGTCTGGTAGTCTGTTTCAGCGTCTTGCAGGGCCTGTTCCATGGTTGTATTGCCATAGCGCCGCCACCAGGCATTCAGCGGGGTGCCCACGTACTCGATCGACTTCACATCGTCGTAGCCAATTAGCAGATGCCGTTCTACTACCTCAGTAGACACCGTCCCCACATCAAATGACGTGGCCAGCACAACGGCGTTCCCGGTAACGATAGTAGCCCGGCCCCCAATCCGAATGTCAGATACGGCACCCTCGCGCTCAAACTGATTCATTGAGCCCGCCAAGGTGCCGATCCGGTGGCTGGTGCTACAGCTGTCGCCCTCGGGGGGAGCAGGGGCAGCTACATACAGATTCCCCCAGTCGATACGTACATTATCGCCTTTTTTGGCCAGAATAGCCTGTTCTGCCGTGCCTACCCGTAACCAGTTCAGCACGGGCTTCTGGCCAGACCGGCCCGCTTCGGTTCGGCCACGGCGCCAGGTCACTGGCTGTCCGGGATGATCGACGGCAATGTCAGACGCCGCGTCCTGATACAGCTCTACCGTGTGCGGATGCCCGTCTATGGAACGTACCTGATACGTGATATACTGTACTGGCCTCGACAATACATCAAGGTTATTGAGCAGCAGCGGAGCCATAAAAGTGACCGTCAGGCCAACGCCCCCCGCTTCAAACGTGTACATCGATTGCGTGGCCGACAATTGTCTATCTGTTTGATTAGCGGTCAGAAAATCCATTGTCCGCTCCTGCAACAGGCTCAGGTCGACGAAACCCGGCCCGGAAAAATTCTGACTGTGAAAGGCAATCACGTTCCGGCCCGGCCGAAGCAGGTCGGCCATTGGCCGATCAACTGTTGTCAGGTCATAATTAGGCGCTACGCCCCGCGCCCCCGTTACCCGTTCGCCATTGATAAACAACTCGTATGCATCGTTGTAAGCGGCACTGACCAGCAACCGCCCGGCAGGTACACGGTCGAGGACTAGCTCGCGCCGTACCCATATGTTTTGATCTGCCCAACGGGTGCGGTCGGTGGGGCGTGATCCAAACGGCGCTTCGCCGGTCAACCATTGGCTATCGTCAAACTCAGGGTGCATCCAGTCATCGGTGCCGGGCTTTTCGGTCTGGTACCGAGCGACATACGGGGCACGCTGGCCCCCTTTCATGACGGTATTTCCAACGAATGTGGGCCGACCCATAAACCGAAAAACCCGGCCATCGACCCGGATCAGGCCGTTTAGCTCATGGGGGCGCCCGGTCCAGTGGCGGGTAGGCTGCTCGGTCAGTTCATCACCAAAGGCCCAGATACTGGTATACGGATCGACTGTCAGTAGGGGTGTTGCCGGTGGTTTCAGCGCGGAGCTGGCCGCACCAGCAAGCGACAGGGCCTGTCTGCTGATCAGGCGGTTTTTGAGCTGAATCAGCCCGTTGAGACGATACATAGTTACGGTGTATTTACTAAGTGCACGTGGTTGTGCAAATGTAAATAACTGAGAAAAAACTATATCACCTATAGGTTATATTTTTTAACTATTTTAATATAAAGTAGCATTGGCCGCCTGCAAACCACCTCACAGCCTGTTCAGCTGTCGGCTGGGTGTTCAGTGAGCGGCACTACCGTTCGGCTTACTAGCTATTTTTGTGCGTACCGTACCCGCAGGGGATACGGTGTGGGCAGTCCGTTTGGGGGAGCGGGTAGCCTATCAGCGCTTCGCCATTCATTACCTGACTTGACGGCAATGAACCAAGCGCTGGTTAAAACTGTACACTCAACGAACATAAAATAGAGTCGATGACCATTCATGCTACTACCGTTGTGGGTATCCGCCACAACGGCCAGGTTGCTCTGGGTGCCGATGGACAGGCTACCATGGGTAATACTGTTGCGAAAAGCAACGTTAAGAAGATACGTCGGCTGGCTGGCGGTAAAGTGCTGGCGGGTTTTGCCGGCTCAACGGCCGACGCGTTTACGCTGATCGAGCGTTTTGAAGAGAAACTCAGCAACTATAATAACAACCTGCGTCGGGCGGCTATTGAGCTGGCGAAGGACTGGCGCACCGACCGCTTTCTACGTAAACTGGAAGCCATGATGATCGTCGCTTCACAGGATGATTTGCTCATTATTTCAGGTACGGGCGATGTGCTCGAGCCCGATATGGATGTGGCGGCCATTGGCTCGGGCGGTGTCTATGCCCAGTCGGCTGCGTTGGCGCTCAAAAAACACGCGGCGCACCTCACCGCTGCCGATATGGTCACTGAAAGCCTGCATATTGCCGCTGACGTATGCATTTACACGAACCATAACCTGATGATTGAGCGAATTGATGCCGTCTAGCCAACGGGTTATCAACAAACGGGCAAATCGAGCGTTGTATAATCACCTCTATACGTCAGTTAAATGCGCTTGTTTCCAGCCCTATCTCCAGACCGTGTTAATCGCCGGATCGCGTTAAGCTTTCTGCTGGCGATTATACTGATCAGTGTGGGGTTTGCGCTCTCCTTCTATAGCTATATCCGGACCAAACAAGATAACGAACGGTTATCCCATACGTTTGAGGTCATCAACACGCTGGAAGATATTTTGTCGCTCACCAAAGACATTGAAACTGGTACGCGGGGTTATCTGATTACCCGGAAAACGATCTTCCTGGATCCGTGTCTCCAGGCATTACCGAAAATTCACCCTGAATTAACAAGACTACGGGCGCTGGTCAACGACAACCCGCAACAGCAACGGGCAACCGATACGCTGAGCCGATTGATTGATGCCAAAATTGAGATATCGAGCAGGCAGATCAGACTTAATCCCCGGGCCGCCGAATCCATACGCCAGTCGTACCTGCTGGTTGGTAAAATGCGTATGGATCACATTCGGCAGCAGGCAGCCAAAATGATCGACCGCGAACAGGCTTTTATGAAATTGCGAAGCTCAAACGCACACCGATCATTTCAGAATACGTTGGTCCTCATTTTTGCGCTGTCGCTGCTCACCTTCGCGGTCTTACTGATCTCGTACAACCTGCTCGATCGTGAACTGCATCGCCGGATGGTGAACGAACTTCAACTGAGGCAATACGAAAACCAGTTACAGGGCAAGATTCAGCAACTTGAAATCTCGAACCAGGAACTGGAACGCTTTGCTTTTGTGGCCAGTCACGACATGCAGGAACCACTGCGTAAGATCCAAACGTTTGGCGATCTGCTCAACCAGCATTATGCCCCAATGGTAGAAAGCGATGGCCGACTCTATCTGAGTAAAATGCTTACTTCGGCCGATCGCATGTCGAAGCTGATCCGTGATCTGCTGACGTTTTCGCGGCTGAAAAACCAACCCGATGCCTTTCAGCGCGTGTCTGTTGGCGACGTCCTTGATCGGGTCCTGCTGGATCTGGAAGTGCCCATCCGCACGTCTGGCGCTTCGATCACGATCGGTCCTATGCCTGTGCTGGATGCTGTTCCCTCGCAGTTGGACCAGCTCTTCAACAACCTGATTGGCAACGCCCTGAAATACACAAAACCCGACACAGTGCCTGTTATCAGTATTTCGGCCGATCGGATCGATGAGGAAGCTGACCCAGGTGTATTGACCAGCCAACCTTACTACCAGTTGACCGTTACGGATAACGGCATCGGGTTTAACGAAAAATACCTCGATCGAATTTTTGATGTATTCCAGCGGCTGCATGCAAAAGCGCAGTATGAGGGCACCGGCATTGGGCTGGCTATCTGCAAACGCGTAGTGGCCTATCATCACGGGTCCATCACCGCTCGCAGCCAGGAAGGCATCGGCACTACCTTCATCATTACCTTACCAGAAATTCAGCGTACACTGGCAGTCAGTGGCACCGAACCAGCTGAGACCATAACCGGATAACAGGCTGATTATCGAGGCTACAGGGATACCAGCAGCACAAACAGGCGTTCGATCTGCGGCGTGAGGGCCGCGTATTTCCCTTCGGCGTATTTGTTGATCATCAACGAAAAACACATCAATGTGCCGTCGGTAGCCGTGAAATAGCCTGCGTAGGCCCGTACCCCCTCGATAGTGCCGCTTTTAGCCCGCACATTGCCCGCCGCCTTTGTGTTTTTCGCCAGCCCGCGTACCGTACCCGTTTGCCCCACTACGGGAATGCTGGCATAAAACGCCGGATAGGCGCCTTCACGGGTCATGGCTGCCAGAATAGCCGTGAGGTTGTCGGTAGACATACTCCCCGTTGTTGACAGGCCACTGCCGTCGCGGGGCCTGAAGCCGGCCAGATCAAGGCCTTTGCTTTTCCAGAAACCAGTGATCGCCGAGATCGATTCGGGCCAGCTGGTAGGCGCCTGCTTTAGTTGCCGGGCAGCCGACCGCATCAGGGCTTCAGCATAGAGGTTAATGCTCTGAAAATTGGTTTCGCGTACCAAATCACTCAGGGGCGGCGATACGTACCTGGCAATTTCTGTTCGGGCTATTGTTTTGTTGCCCAGTGGTTTATTGCCAATACCTGCTCCCATTGCGCTTGTTGAATACGTGCCTGACAGCAACGTACCCAGCCTATACGCCGCCGCGCTACCCGTTACCCGAATGCTATCGCGGCGGAGTTGTTCAGTGATGGCATAGGCCGTAAAGAATGCCGGGTCGGGTATAGCTCCTTTTACGGCAAACTCATTGCTGTTGGCCGGAATGGTGCCTGCCAGGGTGGCTGCCTGCTGAAAAGGTGCCCCATAAATGTTTACCTCGTCGCCGGAATTAGCCGGACCGATAGTTACCTGATTCGTAAACGCCAGGAACGGCATGGCCGGGTCGGTCCGTACTACCGGAGCCGGGGCGCCAGGCGCTGGCCCGGATTTGAAATAAACCCGGTAGAGGTTCTCATTAAAATTAAGGCCAAACAGGCCCGCACCATAATAATTTCCCAGGTCACTGAAGGGCCAGCTGTCGGGAACAGGCTGATCATTGAAGAAGCTGGCATCGCCCAGCACGGCTCCGTCGATGCGCCGAATTCCTGCCTGCCGCACCCGCCCTGCTATATCTTTCAACAGTGCCGACCAGGCCGGGTAACCGGCAAACCGACCACTCCCCAACGATGGGTCGCCGGTGCCGCGCAGGTATAAATTGCCCTGCAACGTACTGTCTTTGATCACGCCGTCGTACTCCAGCGTGGTTGTGTATGAATAGGCGCCACCCAACGTGGCCAGGGCCGTTGCCGTAGAAACCAGCTTTAATGTCGATGCCGTTGACAGACTAGTGACATCATTCTGCCCGAATAGCACTTTCCCATCATGCACCCGCCTCACCGATAGCGCTACGATACCGTTGCTGGCCAGTGGACCGGTCTGTAAGGAAATGGCCCAGGTACGCAGGCGCTGTAACGCAGCCGAGTCGGGAGAGAGCTGCAATGAAGGCTGCGGTGAAAGCTGCCCCTGCGCTAGCGCCGGCAGCATACCAGCGGCCAGCATCCAGACGATTAAGATACGGCGAACAGAGCCATGAAGTAAGGACAAGGCGGGGTAGATAGGCACGAGGCGGGGGTTAGGCTGTTCAGGCCTTTTTTGTAGCTTTGCAAAGCTAAGGGAATTCAGCATACCGTATCTGCGTTATAGAAAAGCCCTTTTTAACCGCCCGATGACTAATCGAGTCGGCCCGGCACGCGGCCTCTGATGAGGAAACGTACTGCCTGAACGAGCCGGCGTTGACATACTAATACGGTAAATACCACGCATGAAATTAACATTTTGGGGAGCCGCCCAGCAGGTAACGGGCAGTATGTACCTGCTGGAATTAGAGGACGATTACCGCATTCTGATCGATTGTGGTTCTGATCTGGAGCGCTCGAACGGACAAACTCCCCCCGTTGAACAATCCGTCAATACTGGTTTCTTTCCATTTGAAGCCTCCAGTATCAATGTCGTGCTGCTCACGCACGCCCATATTGACCATTCGGGCAACCTGCCCAACCTCTACCGCGAAGGCTACGAAGGTCAGATCCTGTGTACTGAAGCCACCTTCGCGCTCACCGACATTCTGCTGAAAGATGCCGCCTCGCTCAACCAGCGAAAGATCAATGAACTGAGCGGCAGCAAAAAGAAGAAAGTCCTCGACAAGCAGGTGAAACTTCAGAAAGAACTGTTTCTCGATAAGCAGGTCCGCGAAAGCATGGACAGTGTGGTAGCGCTTCAGTTTGGCCGCAAATTCCGCCTTACCGAATCATGCAGCGTCACGTTCTTCCCGGCGGGTCACCTGCTTGGTGCCGCGCATATCGTGGTCGATGTATTTGAGAATGGCCAAAAGAAAAGCATCTGTTTCTCGGGTGATATTGGCCGGAAGAACTACCCCTTGCTGGTTGATCCCGCCACGGTTCCGCCCGTCGACTACCTGATTTGTGAATCGACCTACGGGAATCGGCTTCATAACGACACCGAATCACCCGAGGATGCCCTGGCCGACGTGATCAAACGTACCTGCATCGACATTCCGGGCCGGCTGATCATTCCAACCTTCTCCGTGGGACGTACCCAGTCGCTGCTGTATACGCTTAACCGCCTCTATACACAGCGTGGCTTCCAGCCGATCAAAGTGTTCTCAGATAGCCCGATGGGGTTCGAAAGCACCAAGGTGTACGCCAAGCATATCCGCCAGCTAAGCAAGGAGGCCCGCGATTTCTTCGACGAGAACGAAACCCTGTTCGACTTCGAGAATTTCGAGTTTCTGGAATCGAGCAAAGCCAGCAAGGCGGTGTCTGATTACAATGAACCGTGCATTATCATCTCCTCGTCGGGCATGGTACAGGGCGGGCGTGTTGAGTACCACGTAGCCGCCAACATTGGCAACCCGTATTGCACGATCCTGCTGATCGGCTACTGCGCCGAAGGTACCCTGGGCTGGCGCTTGCTGAACGGGCAACCCACGTTGACCATCAAAGGCGAAGAGAAGCAAGTGCTGGCCAACATCGAAAAGATCGATGTATTCAGCGGGCACGGTGACCGTAATGATTTGCTCAATTTCGTGCAGATGCAATCGCCCGAAACCTTGAAAAACATTTTCCTGGTACATGGCGAAGCCAGTAGCATGGAATCCTTTAAAGAAACACTAGCCGAGGCAGGGTACACGAACGTGCAGATTCCCGCCAAAGGCCAGACGTACGAACTTTAAACCAGTTTACAGTTTGCTGTTTACAGTTGCGCTGCTTATAAGAACTTTGATCAGGAGCAGTGCAACAGTAAACAGCAAACTGTAAACTTCAAAGATGAAAACCTACCTCGACTTTGAGAAGCCTATTGCCGACCTGGAGGGCCGGCTCGATGAGATGAAACGGCTGGCCGAGACCAGCAAAATCGACGTTTCAGAGGCAGTACAGACGCTCGAACAAAGCATCGACCGGCTTCGGCACGATTTGTTCCAGAACCTCACGCGCTGGCAGCGGGTGCAGTTATCGCGTCACCCGGATCGCCCCTATACCCTCGACTACATTGAGCGGATGTGCGATCAGTTCATCGAACTCCACGGCGACCGGACCGTGCGCGATGACCCGGCGATGGTCGGTGGTTTTGCCGAAATCACCCATGGCGACGGTGATGCGGCATCCCGACCGGGGCAGACGGTCATGATCATTGGTCAGCAAAAAGGCCGGAACACGAAACAACGGCAGCAGCGGAACTTCGGCATGGCCAATCCCGAAGGGTATCGCAAGGCATTACGCCTGATGAAGCTGGCCGAGAAATTCAACCGGCCCATCGTCACGCTGATCGATACGCCGGGTGCGTTTCCGGGTCTCGAGGCCGAAGAGCGCGGACAGGGTGAAGCCATTGCCCGCAATCTGAAAGAGATGTTTATGCTGAAGGTGCCGGTGATCTGCATCATCATCGGCGAAGGAGCATCGGGCGGTGCCCTGGGTATTGCCATTGGCGACCGGGTGCTGATGCTCGAAAACACCTGGTATTCTGTTATTTCACCGGAATCGTGCTCGTCGATCCTGTGGCGTAGCTGGAACTATAAAGAGCAGGCCGCCGAAGCGCTGAAGCTCACCGCCGCCGACATGGAATCCTTCCATCTCGTCGACGGAATCATCGACGAACCACTGGGCGGTGCTCATCACGACCACGCCGCCATGGCTGACATTCTGAAAAAAACCATCCTCGATACGTTGGCCGAATTAAACACCATGACGCCCGAACAACGCATCGACAGCCGCATCGACAAGTTCTGCGCAATGGGTGTGGTGGTGGAATAAAAAACTGTTTACTGTCTTCAGTTTACGGTTGCTCCGCCAGCCAACCATAAGGTTTATTAGCGGAGCAACAGTAAACTGAAGACAGTAAACTTATTTCAACGCCAATCTGATATGCGCCAGATGGTGTTGCGCGTGCCAGACAACCATATCGATCGCCTGCGCCAACGACACGTTAATTTGTCGGAATGGATGGTAGTAGGCCCTTTGCCAATCAGCTTCCGGCAACTGTTCGTAGCAATAAGCCAGCCGCTCGTGTAGCCCCTCCAGAATAGACAGCGACGGAGCTACTGGCATATTGTGCCCGTCGGGTTGGCCCGCCCAGTCATTTACGTTGCTGAACATCCCCGGCGCAATGTCAGGTAGCGTTAGCGCGTGTTTAATTCGGAAATAATGCCACTGGTGCGTATCCGCAACGTGGTGTACCACTTGCCGCACCGTCCAGCTACCGGGGCGGTAGGTACGTGCCAGTTCTGCATCAGAAAGTGATTCGGTTACTTGCCGGTACTGCGCTGGCAGTTCGCGGAGTTGTTGAATGCGGGTACGCAGTTCGTCGGCAGTGAACTCAGTTTGGCCCGACCAGCGGCCTATTGGAAATTGGCGGGGATCGTCAGTTTGCATAGTCAAAGAGTGAATGAGCGACTTGTGAAAGTGTGCCCTGCAAACTTACAGACTTCTCTCCGTTACCACTTTCACTGATCCCTTCTTTACTTCGGTTCCGACAGCTTAAGGCCGATGATGGCTACGGTCAGCAGCCCAACGAAAAATAGCTCGGCGAATGACCACGGAGCTTTTAAAATCAGCACGTCGGCCAGTTTGATGAACACCAGCGTACCGGCGGTCCAGATGCCAAAAGCGGTAGCAAGCGGAACGTACCTGAACGCCATATTCAGGAAAAACACATTGGCCAGTCCCGACGCTATGTTGATCAACACCGGAATAAGGACTGGTGGCGTGATACGCAGGTGTAATAGCGCGTTGAAATCAGCGTATTTCAGCGAATACGTCCAGGCGGTCTGACAGGCAGCAGCCAGCAAAAGAGCGATCCAGGCCATGCTGGCAAAGTACGGTGCTGCGCTGGTACGTTGACCGACTGGGTACGTTATGAAATCATTATCTGTCAGTGGAAACCAATTCTTGCCTGTGGGTATTTCGTAGTCCACGCATCCTGCCGCTATTCCTTATCTTTTGTTAACGAGTCGACTGCCGGGCTTACGGCAACTTTGTGGCGTAATCAAACCAGGGCTGTTATGGCCTCATCTACATGAAAACGCTACTGAAGCTCGAAGAAGCGGCGCAATTCGCCTTATCAATCGTCCTGTTCACCAAACTCCCTTTTGCCTGGTGGCTCTACCCTGCTCTGTTGCTGGTTCCCGACGTTAGTATGCTTGGGTACCTTCTGACTAATACCGCTGGCGCCTTCATGTATAACCTGGTGCACCACAAAGCAACCCCCATTCTGATTGGTATCGCCGGGCTTCTTTCCGGGAACAGTTACCTCCTGCTGACGGGTATTATCCTGTTCGGCCATTCGGCCATGGACCGGATGATGGGCTACGGCCTTAAATACAATAAAGGATTCAAATTCACCCATTTAGGCCAGGTTGGCAATGGGCAACTCCAGGAAAGCAGGTGACTAATCGGGTAAGTATTGCCTGTATGGTCTTTCCTTAATGATCGTATACGTGTATCACGCGCAACAAGTGGCCACGCGATGTACCTGCTCCTGTCAGGGCAGTTTGTGGCAGGTGTTTCCATACCCGTAGCTGGTGCTGGTATCGGTCAGTTGTTGGCCGGGCGATACAGCTACTCCCTTTCGAGGTGACTTTTATAGTTCTTGAACAACTTTTTAGCATGGCATTAGAACAAACATGGCGCTGGTTTGGGCCCAAAGATCCCGTTAGTTTATCCGATGTACGGCAGGCCGGGGCCACTGGCATCGTATCGGCGCTGCATCATATTCCCAACGGACAGGTCTGGACAGTAGCCGAGATTCAGCAACGGAAAGATGAGATCGAACAGGCTGGCCTGACCTGGTCGGTAGTTGAGAGCGTACCCATTCACGAAGACATCAAGAAAGCGTCAGGGAATTACAGGCAGTACATCGAGAATTATAAAGAATGCCTGGTCAATCTGGCGCAGTGCGGCATCGATACGGTCTGCTACAATTTCATGCCTGTGCTCGACTGGACACGCACCGACCTCGACTATCCATTACCCGACGGATCACGGGCGCTCCGGTTCGACATGACCGAGTTCTGTGCATTCGAGGTGTATATTCTAAAGCGGCCGGGGGCCGATAAAACCTATTCAGCCCAGCAACTGAGCCGGGCTAAAAACTGGCTGGATGGGGCCGATGAAGCGGCCGTGCAGAAACTGACCCGCAACATCATTGCCGGCCTACCGGGCAGCGAAGAAAGCTTCACCCTCGAAGCCTTCGCCGATGTGCTGACCACCTACGACAATGTAGACGAAGCGGCCCTACGCACCAATCTATACTCGTTCCTGAAAGCCGTTACGCCGGTGGCCGAAGATGCCGGTATCCTGCTGGCCATTCACCCCGACGATCCGCCGTTCCCGATTCTTGGCCTGCCCCGCGTAGTGAGTACGGAAGCAGATGCCCGGCAACTGCTGGCGGCCTACGAGAGCAAGCATAACGGCCTGTGTTTCTGTACGGGCAGCTATGGCGTTCGTGCCGACAATGACCTGCCCGGTATGGTTGAACGCCTGGGCAACCGTATCAACTTCGTTCACCTGCGAGCCACCCAACGCGATGCTGACGGCAATTTCCACGAAGCCGATCACCTGGCCGGTGATGTTGACATGTATGGTGTGATGAAAAACCTGTTGCTTGAACAGAAACGGCGACGGGAAGAAGGTCGCCCGGATCTACGTCTACCGTTCCGCCCCGACCACGGCCACCGTATGCTCGATGACCTGAACCCAACCAAACGAACCAACCCAGGCTACACCGCCATTGGTCGCCTACGTGGCCTGGCCGAACTGCGCGGCCTGGAAATGGGTATTGAACGGGGGTTGTAGACGTTGTTAAGGCCGCATTTAACTGCCAAGCGTCAGTTGCCAAAGCATATCAGTAGTAAGCACGTTTGCAAAACCCCTCTCCTGTAAACCAGTGTAGAGGGGTTTATCGCCTGTCCATAGCGAAGCCCCAAGTTGTATAGTGAGTGCTACAAATTCGGCATCATCAATATCAGCGACTAACTCTTGGGCTTCCTGCCAAAATTCTTCCGCAATAAGATTCTCATTGATAAATTGAATCCGGCTAAACACCAACGAAATGGAGGTGTTTAGCCGGATTCTGTCATCTTTCTGGCTGCTTTCAACAGTTTCCCTTTATGACGAGTCAACTCTGTTTGCAAGTATTCGCAACTGTAGAATGAAATAGAATCGTCAGTATTGAAAAGTAAATCGCCAATCCTACCATTTGAGTTTAAAATGGCTCTAAAAACGATATTCGTATCGACCACTATTCTCACTTAACAACCTTTTTCCCGCTGGCAGACCACCGTCCTCTATTGAACTCACTGCTTATCTGATCAACCTCTTCCTGGGTTGCCTCGCTACTGGCGGTTGCGTCTTTGTAGGTCAGGTAATTTAGTATACGCTGCAATTCTTCTACATTTATCGCCGCCGATAAATGTACAATTACCTCATTTTGTGTGCGTTCTACAGTCATACAGTTTACTCCTTATCTGTAACTAAGATAACACTTTTCTACAAAAAAAAGCCCCTGCTCTTTATGCGGGGGCTCCTTAACTCGACTAGTCTGAACATTACCCTACAGAACCTTCGAGGCTGATTTCGAGCAATTTCTGGGCTTCAACGGCGAACTCCATCGGGAGTTGGTTCAGGACTTCTTTAGCGTATCCGTTGATGATCAGGGCTACAGCCTGCTCGGTTGGAATACCGCGCTGGTTGCAATAGAAAAGCTGATCCTCACCGATTTTCGACGTGGTGGCTTCATGCTCAACCGTGGCCGACTGGTTTTTTACTTCAATGTACGGGAACGTGTGCGCCCCACATTTGTCACCAAGCAACAGCGAGTCGCACTGTGAGAAATTCCGGGCGTTATCGGCGCGTTTCATTACTTCGACCAGTCCACGGTATGAGTTCTGGCTCTTACCAGCCGAGATACCTTTCGACACAATCCGGCTCTTCGTATTCTTACCGATGTGCACCATTTTGGTGCCCGTATCGGCCTGCTGCATATTGTTGGTCACCGCTACCGAATAGAACTCACCGATCGAATTATCGCCTTTCAGAATAACCGACGGGTATTTCCAGGTGATCGATGAACCCGTTTCAACCTGCGTCCAGGATATTTTGGCGTTCGCTTCGCAGATACCGCGCTTGGTCACGAAGTTGTAGACACCACCCAGCCCATTTTTATCACCGGGATACCAGTTCTGAACGGTCGAGTATTTAATCTCGGCGTTATCATGGGCGATCAGTTCTACGCAGGCGGCATGCAATTGATTCTCGTCACGCATGGGGGCCGTACAGCCTTCCAGATAACTTACGTATGAGCCTTCATCGGCGACGATCAACGTCCGCTCGAACTGACCGGTACCGGCTGCGTTGATGCGGAAATAAGTTGACAACTCCATTGGGCAACGAACGCCTTTTGGAATATAACAGAACGAACCGTCGGTGAACACAGCCGCGTTCAGGGCCGCGAAGTAATTGTCTTTGGGTGGAATAACCGAGCCCAGGTATTTCTTTACCAGCTCAGGGTGATCGTGAACAGCTTCAGAGATAGACGAGAAAATAATGCCTTTCTCAGCCAGTTCCTTCTTGAAGGTCGTGGCTACCGAAATCGAGTCCATAACGGCATCGACCGCTACACGTGGGCGCTCAATGGGGTTGCCATTGGCATCAACGGGTTCGTCTACCACGCCCGACAGGCGCTTCTGTTCTGATAGCGAGATACCCAACCGCTCGAACGTCCGGCGCAGTTCAGGGTCGATCTCATCGAGCGAGCCAACTGTTTTCTGCTGCTTCGGGGCTGAATAATAGATAATATCCTGATAGTCAATCCTGGGGTATTTGACATTGGGCCAATGGGGCTCTTCCATTGTCTGCCACAGCCGGAACGCATTCAGACGCCATTCCAACAGCCATTCGGGCTCGTTTTTCTTGGCCGATATAAAGCGAATAATATCATCGTTCAGCCCTTTGGGAGCTTCATCCGCTTCAATCAGGGTTTCAAACCCGTACTTGTACTCAGCGTTGGTAATGCTCTCTAAGAGTTCAACTTCTTTGCTCATGATTGGTTGGCAATTGCCGGTGAAAGCGAGTGTAACGACAAAACGGCTCGCTACGGTTTAAGAACGTATCGTACAAAATTAACAAAATCGCATCAGGCTCTGTTCCTGACGCTTGAAATAAGGTTAGGTTAGATTGGCTGGTTGATGGGTATGGAGGCGGTTTGTTGCTGACGCGAGGGGCCGCCGCTACAAATCAACCAACCGGCCCCAGTGATTAACCAACTTTGTAGATCTGGCAACCGCTTTCTTCAAAAATCAGCATTCCCTGCCCTGCCGGCGATTCAACGTCACCGACGGCGGCCGTGAACAGGTACGTGTCACCAACCTGCCACGCCAGGGCTGTTCCGGCCACAGCGTCTTTGTCTGGCCTTTGTTTCCAGGTTACTGGCTGGCCAGCAATATCTTTCCAGATCTGTTCGGCAAAGGCGCGCATCCGGCCAATGGCAACGAACTGCCCGGCGTTCTGGCCCCATACGAACGGGCCGTGGGTCACCTTGTCGGGTTGCGCTTCATCCGAAATACGGAATACGTAGAGCTTAGTATACTCTTCGTTGGCGCCCCGCTTGCCGTGCTGGTTACGGATCTCGAACCCAAGCCCGACGTAGCTGGGCAATTCAGGCAGGAACAGGCTGATGAAATACCGGAACAGGTTACCGGTCCGGTAAAATGCATCGAAGCGCGGGTCGTCTTTATCGGCGGTCATGACCGTGAAATTGGGCGCAAATTGTCGGGTTTCGGCCAGTGCCAGGTACGTGCCAAGCTGCTCGTTGAACGTACCTGAGCCAACTACCATCGATTGCAGATCACCCAGCGTAGTGTCGGCGTCGATCGCTTCGAGGTGATCGGCTTCGTTGCCATAGGCCATGGTATCGGGTGGGGCCAGGAAGGTCTCGGCGAAGAAGGCGAAATGCGGCGTTCCCTTGGCCTGTACGTAGTGCTTGATGGTGCGTAGGGGATCGTAATACGCGTCGGGTGTGGCGGGCACACCGTCTGGGCGAAGTTGCACGTGGGCCATGTCGCCACGCATGAAGTCGAAGCCGAACTGTTGCTGGCAAGCGTGAACGTGCTGGCATATATACTCCCAGGCTGGCTGGTTGGGCCGGTCGAAATCGAGCTGCCAGTCGCGGTTATCGTTGTGGCTGTGGTAGAATTTGTACCGCGCCAGTGGGCCGAACACCCGCGAGAATGGCTGCGGCTGGTTGAAGCTGTACTGATACCACACCTGCCCGAACTCATCGGTCACGAAATCATCGGGCACGATGTGCAGGCCCCGGTAGGGTGGGGCCATGGTCATGGGCAGCGTTTCGAAGCCCTGCGCCGTCAGGTGTTTGATGAGATCGAGGCGACGTTGCAGCCGACCGCTGTAATCGCCGGGGCGACCGAAGAGAATCAGGTGTCGCTGCTGGTCGGTCAGCAGCGGAATCCGGGTCGAGAAGAAGACACTCTTCGAGTACGTGATCGGGCTGTTATCAGCGCTGCCGTGTTGCTGCAGAAACTGCCAGATGACCTCTTCCACATGCCGGTACACGTTCTCGGAATGATCGACTAGCCGGTGCCCATCGCGGTGTACCCACTCGAACAGGGCCGGGTGCACCAGCGCCATTTCCGAGAACCGATCCGTATGCGGGATCACGTCCATGCCCACGGTGCGGCCCATGGCATGGATCAGGTTCACGACCACTTTCAACTGCTTATCGACGGTATCGAGCGTGGGAATGAACCGGGCCAGATCGACGCTATAAAATTCGGGGTTGATCTGCCAGCTCACCATGCCGTAGAGGCTTCCCACTACGCCCGGCTCCCAGATGGGCAGCAGGTGAATGCTGTCGTGGCAGGCGGGCAAGGTCAGTATGTAGTTGATCACATTCCAGAACGAACCGATGGTACGCACATTGATGCCCACCATCCGGCTTTGCTTCAGCCAGGCTCCATGCTGCTGCCCCAATACCGGCGAGGCCACATGCTGCTGCGGGTCGAGCGCCTTCCGCATCATATCGGTACCGAGTCTTTTTTGCAGAATATCGAGCGTTTGATAGACCGAAAACTGTACGGCTGTTTGCGGCAGCAGATTAGGTACGTAGCTAATTTTACCTGACTGATAGTCAGCCAGGTACGTTGGGTACTGGCGTTGCCAGTCGGCAGAAAGTGTCTGGATAGTGGTCGGCATAAAGCAAAAGTAAGTTTTCACTACAGAGTTACACAGCACGAACACGGAGTTGCGCAGAGAAGATACGACAAGCGGTATAACTCTGTGGCGAAAATACCGGTTTATACATGTGTATGCAGGACGTAATTATCATCGGCGGCGGATTGGCCGGCTTAATCAGCTCGATTGAACTGGCGCGGGCGGGCTTTACTGTTACGCTGATTGAGCGAAAGACCTACCCGTTCCATAAAGTCTGCGGCGAATACGTTTCCAACGAGGTGCGCCCGTACCTCGAATCACTGGGTGTTGATCTGGATAGCCTCGGTGCCGCCCGGATCACCGATTTCTGGCTGTCGGCTCCGTCAGGAAAGTTACTGACAGCCCCGCTCGACCTGGGTGGGTTTGGTGTTTCCAGGTACGTGCTCGACCATCAGTTGTACCAGCTTGGTCTGGCAGCAGGCGTCGATTTCCGGCTTGGCCACCGTGTAGATGCCGTCCTGTTCGGTAATGACCAGTTTACGGTTACGCTGGCCAACGGCCATACACTAGCGGCCCGGCTCGTGCTGGGTACGTTCGGCAAACGATCGAAGCTCGACAAAACGCTCGATCGGGCTTTTATGCAGCGCCCATCCCCTTTCGTTGGCGTGAAGTACCACATTACTGGCGTCGACTTTCCCAAAGACGTTATTGCCCTCCATAATTTCCCGGATGGTTACTGCGGCATGTCGGCCATTGAAGAGAACAAGTATTGCCTCTGTTACCTGACCACCCGCGCCAACCTGCGAACGCACGGCACCATTCCAGCCATGGAGAAAGCCATCTTGCACCAGAATCCGCATCTACGGGCTGTTTTCGAGTCAGGTACGTTCCTGTACGACCGGCCCGAGGTGATCAACGAAATATCGTTCGCGCCGAAACAGGCCGTTGACAATCATATACTGATGGTGGGCGATGCGGCCGGCTTAATTACGCCGCTTTGCGGAAACGGCATGGCAATGGCTATTCATGGTGCCAAACTGGCTAGTGGGCTGGCCAACCGTTTTTTACGGAATGAACTCACCCGCGCTGACCTGGAACGTACCTACCAAACCAACTGGTCGGCGCTGTTCAGTCGGCGGCTTTGGGTGGGGCGCACCGTGCAGCAACTCTTTGGCCAATCATGGTTAAGCGAAGCGGCCGTAGCTGTCTTTGGCGCCGTAAAACCTGCCCTACGAACGGTAATGAAACAAACGCATGGTCAGGTGATTGCCACCTGAAACTTGCTTGGTGTGCCGTATGATAAGTAACTAAGCGAATAAGTGCGGTAGCGCTGACCAACTCGGGCAACGGGCACCGTTTAGTTATTAACTCAACGTAATCGGCCAACCTGTATCATGAAATCGCTCCACGCTTCTGCCTTGTTCCTGTTTCTGCTTTTTGTCGCCTGTCAGAAATCTGTTGATCCGGTAGTTACCCGCATTGTCAACACACCGGACCCAGTAACAGCGCCGGTCAGCAACACACCAACGTTGGTCAGCAGCACTGTGAGCTTACCTGCCCTGGCAGATCTATATAGGCAATTTGCCGCGCCCATCCCCGCATCGGCCACGCAGCGACTCAAAGAAATAAACGTGTACAAAGACAGTAGCCTGGTAGCCAAATCTACATGTCAGTACAACCCGGTGGGCTTACTGGCCTCACGGATTTTCATAGAAGGGCAACCCGGCGGCATTGTCAGCCGGGTCATTTCATACACCTACGGCACCGACTCGCAATTGCTTCGGGAGGCCGTCTCCAACCTGGCCACCAGCGGATCAGAAGCGCCAACGAGCCTCACGGAATATGCTTATACCAACGGGCTGCTGGCGTCGGTATCCCGACAATCGAGGGTTTCGTTTTATCCGCTCAACCTGAACAACCACACAACCTATCAGTACACCGGGAAGGCATTGACCAGCGCCACATCCTTAAGTTATTATAACGCCCTTTGCTCCTGCAATACAGCTTATCCAACCGATTCGACCCGACAGGTTTTTTCCGCCGATACAAAGCAGACCACTCGCGTCGATTCGGTCTGGCTGGTTTGTCCGCCAAGCGCCGCATGTTCAAGTCAGTTTAGTAGGCAGGTAGCCACCAAAACGGAGCGGGATGCCAGGGGAAACATCGTGTTGATGCAGACCAGTGCCAATAGCCAGCCACAAGCGAGCTATACGTATAGCCATCAATACACTGGTCCCGATGGGTTAATCAGTAGTTCAGTCAACCAGACATTGGGCCTGCGCTACGTCTTCGTTTACGAAGGTAAATAGCCTTTTCTTGAGCCATTTGACACTTTTTGTGTCCTGTCAAGCCGCAGATTCGGCAAATGAGCATACCTTGAAACATGATCAAGTTATGCTGTCTTTTTCTCTTGCAGGGTTTGTGCCTGCTCTCTTTCGCTCAACAGAATCTGGTCCCCTACGTGCATCCGCTGATTGGCACCGAGAAAATGGGGCATACGTACCCGGGAGCCACCACGCCGTTCGGCTCCGTTCAGCTTAGCCCCGATTCCGATACGCTCCCGTACGATGTTAATGGAAAATACAATGGCGATGTGTACCGCTACTGCGCGGGTTACAAGTACGAAGACAAGACCATTGTGGGTTTCAGCCACACCCATTTCAGCGGCACCGGCCATTCAGACCTCGGCGACTTCCTGATCATGCCCACCCAGGGTACGTTGCAGCTCAACCCCGGCGTGGCCAACGATTCGAAAACGGGCTACCGGTCGGCTTTTTCACACGCGAATGAAGTGGCGCAGGCCGGTTACTATAAGGTCAAACTCGACGACCACAACATTATGGCCGAACTAACGGCTTCTGACCGGGTAGGTTTTCATCAGTATACGTTTCCCAAATCCGACCAGTCGCACATCATCCTGGACCTGGCCGCGGGTATCTACAATTACGACGACAAAACCGTCTGGACGTTTGTGCGGGTGGTGAACGACACGCTGATCACGGGCTACCGGCAAACCAACGGCTGGGCACGCACCCGAACGGTTTATTTCGCCCTGTCGTTCTCGAAGCCGTTTAAAGCCTACGGCCAGAAAAACCTGGACAAGGCGCAGGTGTATCGGGGTTTCTGGCGCAAATTTGATCAGACGCGCAACTTCCCCGAGATTGCCGGCAAGCGGGTCCGTATGTATTTCGACTTCGATACGAACGAAGGCGAGCAGGTTAAACTGAAAATGGCACTCTCGCCGGTTAGTCAGGAAAACGCGCTGGCCAACATGCAGGCCGAGATTCCTCACTGGAATTTTGAGCAGGTAAAAAACAAGGCACAGGCCGCCTGGAATGGGGAACTGAACAAGATTCAGATCGACGCGGCCGAGGATGACAAGGTGAATTTCTACACCGCCATGTACCACGCCTTCATCAACCCGACTACCTACATGGACGTCAATGGCCAGTATAAAGGGCTGGATCAGGGCGTGCATCAGGCCAGCGGTTTTACCAATTACACCACCTTTTCGCTCTGGGATACATACCGCGCACTGCACCCTTTCTTCAACCTGATGCAGCCCGCCCGAAACAACGACATGGTGCAGTCGATGCTGAAACATTATGAGCAGAGTACGTTGAACATGCTACCGGTCTGGTCGCACTACGCCAACGACAACTGGTGCATGAGCGGCTACCACAGCGTCTCGGTGCTGGCCGACGCGGTGGTTAAAGGCGTGTTTAAAGGCGACCCGAATCAGGCCCTCGACGCCTGTATTGCCACGTCGAATCACCGGAGTTATGAAGGCATCGGCGAATACATTGATCGGGGCTACATACCGGCAACGGCCAATGGCACGTCGGTGTCGAATACGCTCGAATATGCCTACGACGACTGGTGCATTGCCCAACTGGCGAAGAAACTGAACCGGCAGGCTGTGTATGCCACGTACCTGAAACGCTCAGAGAACTGGAAAAATGTCTATGATGCGGCTATCGGCTTCATGCGTCCGCGCCTGGCCGATGGTTCATTCAAACCGGCATTCGACGTATTCAGTACCGACGGACAGGGCTTCATTGAAGGCAATTCGTGGAACTTCAGCTTCTTCGTTCCACAGAATCCAACGGCTTTGGTAGCGACGATGGGCGGCCCCAGAAAATTTGCCGCCCGGCTGGATACCTTGTTCGCCATGCACCTGCCCGACAAGTTTTTCGCCGAAACGGAAGATATCACCCGCGAGGGCATCATTGGCGGCTACATCCACGGCAACGAACCCGCCCACCACATTGCCTACCTCTATAACTGGGCCGGGCAACCCTGGCGCACCCAGGAACGTATTCGGCAGATTCTCCGCATGCAATACAAACCGACACCCGACGGCCTGGGCGGTAACGACGACTGCGGACAGATGAGTGCCTGGTACCTGTTTTCGGCCATGGGTTTTTATCCCGTAGCACCGGGCTCGACGGATTATTCGCTGGGTAGCCCACTGGTTAAAAGCGCCAAACTAACGCTGGAGAATGGGCAGACGCTAACGATCGAGGCCCTGAATCAGAGCGACAAGAACGTGTACGTCTCGAAGGTAGTCTTCAACGGAGCAACGCTGTCTCAGCCGGTTATTACCCACGAAGACCTGCTGAAAGGCGGCAAGCTCACCTTCTACATGAGCGCCAAGCCGACGAAGAAGTAGGCGCGGGTTGATACGGGCTGTTGTTGCTTTCGCCTAGCCCTTCGACTAGGCGAAAGCAACAACAGCAGATATAATCAAAAAAGGCCCTCCACGTAAGCGGAGAGCCTTTTTTGATAGTAGAACCTTTTAACCCTACCGGTCGTAATCCGTGTTTTGCGGATTGAAATTCGTCCAGCCAGCGATCCAGTTATCAGCGCCGAACGCACCCCGGTAGGTTGTTTGTGTAAAGAACGAGCCGGTCAGTTTGCCACCGGTCACCGCGCCGCCTAACAGGGTTGAGCCCGTCTGCGGCAGGAAGTTGGGAGCCGACGTACTGAAGTTCGCCGAGTTGAGCATCAGTGCGCCGATGTCGCCTGAGCTAACGATCTGGTTCTGGCGCGCCGCCGTGGTCAGGTACGTGTTTGCTACAGCATCGGTGATGGCCGCACCACCTACAACCGGCGATAGTGTGTTGGCAAACACGTTGCCGCGCAGGTCAATAATGCCGGCCGTGCTAGTCAGACTGGTGCCAATGCCCGCCAGGGTACCTTCAATACGAATCCCTTCCGGGTAGCCGTAAACCAGCGAGTTGTAAAGGCTAATCCCCGTATTGCGGCGCAAATAAATACCCGACTGGTAATAGCCCGTCAAGGCATTGGCCGCCGAGATGGCCGTAGGCGTGGTGCTGGTGCCGAAATTGCTCATGTTGGCAAAAACCGGGGCCGTTTGTGGTAATCCATTCTGACGGGTCAGTGGTGTGCCGTCGGCGTTTTCGCCCGGATCGTAATTCTGCGACTCAAAACCATTGCTACCCGATGGGTCGGCCACGGTGGCATCGCGCAGGGCCACACCAAACTGTACCTGGCCCGTATAGCCCCAATCGGTGCTCCAGTCGTCGTCGGTAGTGCGATTGGCAACCAGGTATTTAGCAGGTACAGTACCACCAAACCAGCCAAAGGCGTCGCCGCTGCTCTGGGTCACCTGCACGTGGTTGATCACCGTACCCGTGCCGACGCCGATGAGCGTCAGGCCAGCCAGTTTACCATTCGGCGTGCCGCGCTGCCCTGTGCCGGCATACTCGATCCGTACGTATTGCAGCGAGCCGCTATTATCTTCCGGTTCGTTATAGGTCTCGGCATTACCCCGAACGCCACCAAAGTAGAGGGTTGCCCCCGGCCGGTTGGTGGGCGATTTACCAATCAACACTACACCGCCCCAATCGCCGGGAAAACGCTGCCCAGCCGGTTTATTCGATGTAAATATGATCGGCTCGGTAGCGGTGCCGTTGGCAATCAGCTTACCCAGCCGCTCGACCACCAACGTACCTGCGTTACTCTGCCCGGTTGGGTCAAGGTCTGCACTGCCTCCTTTGATCACCGTACCCGCCTGAATAGTCATGGTATAATTGGCGGCCACGTAGACAAAACCCCGCAGCAGATAGATCGTATCTTTCGACAGGTTGCGGTTGCGGAATAGAGTGCCCGATAGTTCAACTACCGGTTTCAAAGGCTTGGGCGATACTGTGAACGAAGTAGTGCTTTGCACCGTAGTGCCGCCTACCGTTACTGCAATAGCCCCGCTTTGGGCACCTGTAGGTACCGTAACCACCAGCCGCGTCGCTGAGGCCGATACGACAGTGGCGACAACGCCACCAATACTAACGGTGTTGCTGCCGGGCGTTGTGCTGAAATTTGTTCCGTTGATGGCAATGGTACTGCCCACCGGCGCAGATGCCGGATCGATGCTCGTTACCGTTGGCACTACAGGCGTGGGCGTTGGCTCAGGACCCGGATTTTTACAAGCTGCAAAGAAGGCCAACAGCCCAAAAACCAGCCAGAAGGCGTGAAGCCGCCATGGAGAAGTTTTCATGAAAAGAAGTATAACGTAGATGAATGAGTGGGCCGATCCATACAGCCCCTGTCAACTGCAAGTACGACAAACGTATACATCTAGTATATAGCCTACTGTAGAATGTTATCCAACGATCCATTTCCTCCATAGGATAATAGCCATTCCCCGAATTAGTCTATTTTACTACGTATCACGGCCATCAGATCGGAATGGCCGTGGTGCTTTTTATCTCGGCCATGACGAAAAAACTGCTGATATGCACAATGCCGACAATGACCGACAGCCGTTCACGGTAAAACTGGTTGTAGGCATCCATATCAGGCACAATAACATGGATCAGGTAATCGAACGTACCCGACACCAGGTGGCAGCTCAGCACTTCGGGCAGATCAAGAACGGCCCGATCGAACCCCGCAAACGTATCGGCAGTCTGCTTATCGAGGGTAATCTGACAGAAAACGGTCAGCGGATTACCGATTTTCCGTTTGTCGAGCACGGTAACGTACCGGTCAATCACGCCCTCCCGTTCCAGCCGTTTGATCCGTTCATGAACAGGTGTTTTCGATAAACTGATGCGCTGTCCTATTTCCTGAATAGTCAGTCGTGCATCAGCTTGTAACTGGGTCAGAATGGCCCGGTCAATCTTATCAAGCTCCATATGAAGTCGGCGAACGGAAAAATGAATAGTCGGGAATGTCAAAACAAGGGTCAGAAAGAATATTATCCTAATAAAGCACCATATATAAGTGAAATTTCCCAAATAAATAACTAATACTAGAAAACAGTAGTTGATTTTTTAGTTTTGTAAGTATTAACACAGAGCACTCTCAACTTCAGAAACCGCATGGTCATTGGCGTCCCTAAAGAGATCAAGAACAACGAGAACCGCGTGGCTTTAACGCCGGCGGGTGTAGCCGAACTGCGTAAGCATGGGCATACGATCTATGTGCAGGTCAACGCCGGGGTGGGTAGCGGCTTCAACGATGACGAATACATCGGGGCTGGTGCAATCATGTTGCCAACCATTGATGAAGTCTACGGCATTGCCGAGATGATTATCAAGGTTAAGGAGCCGATTGCGCAGGAGTACCCGCTGATCAAGGAGAACCAACTGTTGTTCACCTATTTCCATTTCGCTTCGTCGGAAGAACTGACGCACGCGATGATCGAAAAAGGGGCCGTTTGCCTGGCTTACGAAACCGTTGAAAAAACGGACCGCAGCCTGCCGTTGCTGGTTCCGATGTCGGAAGTTGCCGGGCGGATGGCGATTCAGGAAGGGGCCAAATACCTCGAAAAACCACAGCAGGGCCGCGGTATCCTGTTGGGTGGCGTACCCGGCGTGAAACCAGCAAAAGTGCTTGTTCTGGGTGGTGGTATCGTAGGTACACAGGCAGCCCGCATGGCAGCAGGCCTGGGTGCACACGTGACGCTGATGGATGTTAGCCTGCCCCGGCTGCGTTACCTGGCCGACGTGATGCCGGCCAACGTCGACACGATGATGTCGAACGAATACAGCATTCGGGAAGAAATCAAAACGGCTGATCTGATCATTGGCGCCGTGCTGATCCCAGGCGCAAAAGCCCCGCACCTGATCACCCGCGATATGCTGAAACTGATGCGGCCCGGCACCGTGCTGGTCGACGTGGCCGTTGATCAGGGTGGTTGCATTGAAACGTGCCGCCCCACTACCCACGAGAACCCGACGTTCATCATCGACGACGTTGTACACTATTGCGTTGCCAATATGCCCGGCGCGGTTCCGTACACCAGCACGCTTGCCCTGACGAATGCTACGCTTCCATATGCGCTTCAGTTGGCCAATAAAGGCTGGTTGAAAGCCTGCCGCGACAATGCCGAGTTGAAAGTGGGCCTCAACGTGGTTGAAGGCAAAGTGGTGTATAAAGGCGTTGCCGATGCCTGGGGACTACCACTGGTTCATGTAGACGACTTATTGACAGAAGAAATTCTGGACTAACGATATTACTAATTCATCGACGAACGCAGGCCGTTCCCTTCTGGGAGCGGCCTTTTTTGTGGCTGGGATGTAGCGCCGAAGCTCGGGCTTTGGTAGTGAAATAGTTATGTGCCTACTGAAGCTCGGGCCTCGGCGCTACCTCTCACAGGTACGTCCCGACCAGGTCCTGCCATTCATCCCGTAAACTTCCTTTGAAAACGGGTTTGCCAGCGCGGCGGTACCAGTAACCGGCGTTGAAAGCATCACCTTCTTTCCGGTGTAAATAGGCATGAAGGTGATCGTATGAAGGTGTCCCTTCCTGTAACTGAGCAATGTTGTGAGCCGCCGCCCATTCGCCCCGGGCATCATGCCAGAGCGCTGTCAGAATTGGGTTTAGATCGGCAGGGGGTGTTTTGTCCTGCAACGAGGCGGTGAATTGATCGAGGTTCATAAGCAAAATACAGACTACTAACTAAATACGTGTATTGGTAATAAGCGGTTTTCTCTAGCTTGCGCTACAAAGCACGTACCTGCCAATCAGTCAGGTACGTTCCTAAAACCGCAGTTATATGCAAACAATTCTAGGCGCCGGTGGAGCTATCGGCATTGAAGTGGCTAAAGCCCTTACCAACTACACCGATACAATCCGGCTCGTGAGCCGGACTCCAAAAAAAGTCAACGATGCCGACATACTCTTTCCTGCCAATCTGGACGACCCGGCGCAGGTGCTGAAGGCCGTTGAAGGCAGCGATGTCGCCTACCTGACCGTTGGCTACGAATACAAGACCAAACTCTGGCAGGAAAAGTGGCCGACATTGATCAAAAACGTGGTCGACGCGTGTAGCCAACATCAGTGCAAACTGGTCTTCTTCGACAACATCTACGCCATTGGTGGTGATAACGTCAGACACATCACGGAGTCGTCGCCGATGAGCCCTTGTAGCCAAAAAGGGGACGTCCGGGCGGCGGTTGACCGGTATGTGCTGGAAGCCGTTGAGAAAGGCAAGCTTGACGCCATCATTGCCCGTGCTCCCGACTTTTTCGGACCAACGAGCCGGCAAACCAGCATCACCATGAACCTGATCTATGATAACCTGGTGAAAGGCAAAAAGGCCCAGTGGTTTTGCGATGCTAATCGAATACACTCGACCGGCTATACGCCCGACCTGGGCCTCGGCACGGTTATGCTGGGTAACGCCGCCACGGCCTACAACCAGATTTGGAACCTCCCCGTCGATCCGATACCACCAACCGGCCAGGAATGGGCTAACCTGTTTACGCAGGAAATGCCCACATCAACCGCACCGGCAGGCGTTCAGGTACTACCAGGCTGGGGCCTCTGGACACTGGGTTTGTTTGTGCCCATCCTGAAAGAGATGTATGAAATGCGTTACCAGTACGACCGCGACTACTTTTTCGACTCCGCCAAGTTCAACACCGCGTTCAACTACACGCCCACCACTAATGCCGCCGCTGTAAAAGAAACGGTAGCGGCGCTGGGAGGAATTGGCTTATAAATTTTCACGTCATACGTCTAGTCTTTGTATGACTTACAAAATACTCATGGCCAGTCGTTTATAGTATAGCGCAGGCTCACTTGTGCCGTTTGGCTAAGCGATGGCAGAGGTACGTTATTGCTGGAGGCAGATCGCGCCAGACTTCGGCTATAACGGAGGTCAACCCTAAAACGATGAGTCAGCGCATAGGCAAGGCCTGTTATAAGTCCAAAGTGAAACGTGTTAAACTGGCTGGACTGCATATCAAAATAAGTGATGGAGTTGTAAGCATTATTCACTAAAAATTGGTAGTTGCCTTTCTGGCGCTCGGCCAGTTTCAGGTTCAGGCAGGGCCCGCCCAATAGTGAAATTTTGCCTAAGCGGTAACTGGCCAAAATGGGCAAGGTCAGGTACGTCAAGCGAGTGGTTGCCTGACCTACGGCAGGAATTGACGTTGGAGGATGGTAGACAATTCCACAATTACCGCCAGTGCAATAGGTAACAAGCCTATCAGTAGTTGCCCGTGCGCCTTTTTGTTCCACGTTCAATTCAGCACCAATGGTAAAATGCTTATTCATATCAATTGAGAAACCAGCACCTACAGTAGGTGTCATTAAGCTCAATGCATTGCCAGTTCCTGTTAGCAGTAAATCTGTTTCGTATTGAAACTGCTGGCTCAGCATGACTACGCCCTGTCCAGTCGAGTTCACCAGGCTAGTGCCTACTCCCGCCCGCACGTATACCTGAGGACGTGTGGGAGTTTGGGCTAATAACGTAGAAGTAGTCAACAAAAAAAGAAGTGTATAGCTATTTTTCATAGGGCACCAGGTTGCTGATGAAATAGACCCATGAACAATCAATTCCGTTGCAACGTCAGCATTAGTTTAAACCGACAAAATCTCAATTCAGGCTGACAAGCAATATTGCTGATTGCCCAGATTTTTGGGCTTTCCTTTAACGGTTTCCACCGAAGACAGATGCAAGCACACGAACAACTCCTAAAGGAGGCTTACCTTAATTTTAATCAGCGCCACATCGACGGGGCTTTAGCACTGATGCAACCGGATGTTGAATGGCCGAATGGCATGGAAGGCGGCTATGTCTACGGGCATCAGGGCATCCGCGCCTATTGGACTCGACAGTGGACCCTCATCAACCCACACGTTGAGCCACTTTCGTTTACCGTTGATGACGATGGCCGGGTGCGAACGGAAGTTCATCAGTTCATCAAAGACCTGAGCGGCACCATCCTTATTGATGAGACGGTCTACCATGTCTATACTATCGAAAACGGCTTGATTCGCCGGATGGCTATCGAGCGAATAGGGGAATAGTTGCGGCAATTGCTTCGCGTGCGGGCCCTTCGACCAGGCCGGTTCGCCGCCGCGATCCCCGACAGGCTCAGGGCCCGCACGCGAAGCAATTGCACAAACTCAATCCTCAACAACCCTAGCTAACATCCCTGCCCGTAATAGGCATTGGCGCCGTGCTTGCGCTGGTAGTGTTTCTGGCAAAGCGTGTCCTTCAGGCGGGGGGTGTTGGGATTAATCTGGAGCGTGAGGTACGCCATGCGAGCCAGTTCTTCCAGAACAGCCGCATTGTAAACGGCTTTTTCGGCCGTTTTCCCCCACGTAAACGGCCCGTGGTTCTGCAGCAGCACCATCTCCATCTCCTTGTGGTTTAGCCCTTTATCGGCAAACACACCGAAAATCTGATTCCCCGTTTCGTATTCATAATCACCCTGGATCATTTCATCGGTCAGGGCCGGAGCGCAGGGAATGTCGCGGTGGGTGTGGTCGGCGTGGGTGGTGCCGAAAATCGGAATATCCATCCCGGCCTGTGCCCAGGCTACGGCGTAGGTGCTGTGCGTGTGTACAATACCGCCGATATCATCCCATGTTTTGTAGAGCAGGGCATGCGTTTTCGTATCTGACGACGGCCGGAACGTACCTGCCACCACCTTCGCGTCGTAATCGCAGATCACAATGTCGGCGGGGGTTAGTTTGGCATAGTCAACACCGCTTGGCTTGATGGCAAACACGGCCCGGTCCCGATCGACCGCGCTCACGTTGCCAAACGTAAAGAGCACCAACCCCAGCTTCGGGAGCTGCATATTGGCCTCGTAACATTCTTCTTGCAGGGATTTATACATAAGGGAGGAAGGGGAGGAAAGGGAGGAAGGAAAGGAGGAAGGGAGGAATGGAGGAAAGGGAAAAAGGGGAAGAAGGGGCTGCTTTCACGCGTAGCTTACCGTGCGAAAGCAGCCCTTTCCTCCATTCCTCCTTTTCTCCCTTCCTCCCTTCCTCCCTCTTTTTACATTTCTAACACAACTACCGACACCGCTGGCAGGGTCACCGTCAGTTCGTCGCCGTTCAGTTTGGCACCATTGAAAACAGCGGGCTTTACTTTCGCCGGGCTATCGAAGGTGTTGTGGTCCTGCACTTTAGCCGACGTCAGCAGACGGCCTGTTACGGTTTTGGCGGTCATGCCTTTCAGGTTCACCGTTACTTCCTGCGACTTGTTCGGGTTCAGGTTCACCAGCGATATGTGTACTTTACCCGCTTTGTCGCGCGAGGCTGAAGCAGACACGGCGGGCAGTTTGTCTTTACCCACTTCATAGTCGTCCGTTTTCAGGTCAACAGGTAACAGTGTGGCATCCTGGTGAACGTTGTACATTTCCAGCACGTGATATGTCGGCGTCAGAATGATCTTCTCCCCTTTCGTCAGAATCACCGATTGCAGCACGTTGATGGCCTGCGCCAGGTTCGCCATCCGTACCCGGTCGGCATGGTTATGGAAAATATTGAGCGTAGCCCCGGCCAGAATTGCGTCGCGCATGGTGTTCTGCTGGTATAGGAAACCCGGATTGGTGCCCGGCTCTACTTCGTACCACGCGCCCCACTCGTCGACCACCAGCGCTACTTTTTTCTGCGGATCATACTTGTCCATGATAGCCGAGTGTTTCTGGATGTATTCATCCATTTTCAGCGCCTGTTGCATGGTACGGAAATACTGTGCTTCAGTAAAATCGGTAGCAGATCCTTTCACGCCGGGGTCCCAGCCAAATGTCGAGTAGTGGTGCATGGCCACCCCCTCGACCATATTGATCGGAATATTCTTCATCAGCGTCTCTGTCCAGTTGAAATCGTCGGAGCTGGCGCCCGAGGCAATGCGGAAGATTTTTTCCTTGCCCACCTGCGGGTTCATGAAGGTGCTGTACTGCCGGTACACGTTGGCGTAATACTCGGGTTTCATGTTACCGCCACAGCCCCAGGCTTCGTTGCCAACGCCCCAGTATTTCACGTTCCAGGGCGTTGCGCGGCCGTTCTGCTGCCGCAGGTTCGACATGGGGCTGTTCTTCTCGAAGTTGACATACTGCACCCACTCGGTCAGATCCTGCACCGTGCCGCTCCCGACGTTTCCAGCCAGGTACGGCTCGGTGCCCAGCAGTTCGCACATGTTCAGGAAGTCGTGCGTACCGAAGCTGTTGTTCTCCGTTACGCCACCCCACCAGGTATTCACAATCGACGGGCGTTTGGCTTTGGGACCAATGCCGTCTTTCCAGTGGTAGGTATCGGCAAAGCACCCGCCCGGCCAGCGCAGGTTCGGAATTTTCATCTTCCTCAGCGCATCAACCACGTCAAGACGTACCCCGTTCTTGTTCGGGATCGTCTTGTTGTTCTCGCCTACGTAGAAGCCATCGTAGATGCAACGGCCGAGGTGCTCGGCGAAGTGGCCATAGATGTGTTTATTGATGATCGTCTTGCCGTCACCGGCATTGATCGTCACCTTATTCTGCGCCGCCGCCAGTAAAGACAGACAGGCTAAGGGAATGGTCAGGAGTTGTTTTTTCATGAGGAGAAGGAAAGTGGCTTGGTTGTAGGTACGTTGCTTACTGCGTAGTTGTTAGCGTATTGCTGCCGCGCGGCCCTTCCACTAGCGAAGCCATTCCGGCACGAAGCCTACAGCAAAAAGCAGCGTACTTACCGGTAATAGCTTTCGCTCCAGCGGAGTTCGTTTTTCAATTGACGCAGGTTCGTGCTGCCATCGATCACAACGAGTTCTACGCCGAAGATGTCGGCGAAGTCTTCGATCTGGTCGGTGGTCAGGTTTTGGCTGAAGACCGTGTGGTGGGCTCCACCGGCCAGAATCCAGGCGGCGCAACCCGTGGCCATGTCGGGTTTGGGTTTCCAGAGGGCGCGGGCAACGGGCAGTTTGGGCAGGGCTTCGGTCACAGCGACGGCATCGACTTCGTTCACCAGCAGCCGGAACCGGTTGCCCATATCGATCAGCGATACGTTGATGGCGGGGCCAGCCGGGGCGTTGAACACCAGTCGAACCGGGTCAGCTTTACCGCCGATCCCGAGTGGGTGAATCTCGCAGGTAGGCTTGCCCACGGCAATGCTGGGGCAGATTTCGAGCATGTGTGAGCCCAACACCAGCGGATTCGACGGGTCGAAATGGTAGGTATAATCTTCCATGAACGAGTTACCACCTGGCAAACCGGCCGCCATCACTTTCATCACACGTACCATCGCCGACGTTTTCCAGTCGCCTTCGCCACCGAAACCGTAACCCTCGGCCATCAATCGCTGCGACGGGATACCGGGCAGTTGCTTCATGCCGTGCAGGTCCTCGAACGTATCGGTGTAGGCACCATAGCCACCATCCTGTAAAAACGCCCGCATGCCAATTTCAATCTTAGCCGCATCGCGCAGTGATTCGTGCTGGGCACCGCCTTTCAGCAGCGAGTTCATCAGCGTGTAGCTGTCGGTATATTCCGTCACCAGCTGGTCAACCTCGGCGTCGGTCACCTGGTTGATCACCGCCACCAGATCCCCAATGCCGTGCGTGTTGACCGACATACCGAAAGTCATTTCGGCGGCTACTTTATCGCCATCGGTCACGGCCACCTGCCGCATATTGTCGCCGAAACGAACGATCTTCAGGGTCTTCAGTTCGTGAACGCCCACGGCTACCCGCGTCCAGGAGGCGATTTTCTGCACAACGGCTTCTTCCTGCCAGAAACCAACTACGATTTTGCGGTTGAGGCGCATACGCGACATGATGAACCCAAATTCCCGGTCGCCATGCGCCGACTGGTTGAGGTTCATGAAATCCATGTCGATCTCGCCCCACGGAATATCCCGGTTGAATTGCGTGTGCAAGTGCAGCAACGGCTTTTTCAGCACCGTCAGCCCGCGAATCCACATCTTGGCGGGCGAGAACGTGTGCATCCAGGTCACGATCCCTACGCAGTTTGGCGCTACGTTGGCTTCCTGACAAAGGGCATAAATCTCGTCGGGCGTTTTCACCACGGGTTTGAACACGACCCGCACCGGCATGGCATCGGCTTTGTCGAAAAATTCGGCGATCACCTGCGAGTGGGCATCTACCTGCCGCAGGGTTTCTTCGCCGTATAGATGCTGGCTACCCGTAACGAACCAAATTTCGAACTGTTTTAGATTAGGCATTGATAATGAGTATTGTAGAATGAAAAATATTGTGTTGTGGGTACGTTGGTGGCTTGGCGCTGTAGGTTGCTTACGCGTGCGTATGTATTGCTGACGCGCTGATGCTGCTTGGTGCTGTAGGTTGCTTACGCACCTACACTGCTTCAGCCAATGCCTTCGCGCCAGATACGTTCTCTACGAAAGCGCCAAGTTTCAGATACTTCTGATACAGCGTTTCGTACACAGCCACCTGTTCAGGACGGGGTGAATACGAGGCATCGAAACCGGAGCCCATCGCCTGTTGCGCTTCAGCCAACGAGGGATGTACGCCCGCCGCTACCGCCGCACACATGGCAGCACCAAGCGCACAGGCCTGATCAGCCTGCGCCACCTGAATGGGTTTGTTCAGCACATCGGCCAGCGTCTGCATCACAAACGGCGATTTTTTGGCCACGCCACCAATGGCAATCACTTTTTTGATGGGGACTCCTTCATCAATGAACCGATCGACAATGCTGCGCGAGCCGAAAGCCGTGGCTTCTACCAGCGCTTTGAATACCTGCGCGGCGTCGGTCCCCAGATTCAGGCCCGAAATAGCCGCTTTCAGCGTGTGGTTGGCGTCGGGCGTGCGGCGGCCGTTGATCCAGTCGAGGGCAATGATGTCGTTCGGGGTGACGGGTAGTTGAGCGGCCTGTTCCGAGAGGTGCGGAATCAGTTTGCTCATCATCGTGTCGGCGGCTTCGGTACCCAGCAGATCGCGAACCGGGCCGGTGAGCAGGCGGGCAAACCAGGCGTAGAGGTCACCAAAGGCCGACTGCCCCGCTTCCATACCCAGCATACCCGGTGCCACAGAGCCATCGACCTGGCCGCAGATACCCCGGATGAGCCGATGGCCTATTTCTTCATTCGGTGCCATGAGAATATCGCAGGTCGACGTACCCATGATCCGGACGAAGGTGTACGGTTCAATCTCGGCCCCTACCGCACCCATGTGCGCATCGAAAGCCCCCACGCCAATGACCACGTCGGTGGAGAGGCCGAGTTTCTCAGCCCATTCAGCCGAGAGGTTACCCATCGCTTCGTCGGCTGTGTAGGTGTCGGTAAACAGGCGATCACGCAAACCGGATAGCAGGGGATCTAGTCTGGTCAGGAATTCATCAGAAGGCAGACCGTCAAATTCGCTATGCCAGAGCGCCTTGTGCCCCGCCGCGCAACGCGACCGGCGCAACGTCAGCGGATCGGTGTTGCCCGTCAGCACGGCCGATACCCAGTCGCAATGTTCGACCCACGAAAAAGCGTGTTCACGTACCTGCTCGTCGACCCGAAGTGTCCGCAGCATCTTGGCCCAATACCACTCCGACGAATAAATACCGCCAACGTACTTGGTATAATCAGTGTCCCAGTGATGAGCCAGGTTATTGATTTCCTCGGCTTCAGCATTGGCCGTATGGTCTTTCCAGAGAATGAACATACCGTTGGGATTCCCCTCAAAATCGGGCCGCAGCGCCAGCGGCAGGCCAGTTTTATCGACCGCAACGGGCGTTGAACCGGTTGTATCGATAGCTATTCCAACCACTTGCGAACGTACCTCAGCGGGCGCATTGGCTAATGCCCCGTTGATACTTGCCTCCAGCCCTTCGAGGTAATCGAGCGGATGCTGACGGAATTGCGACTGGGCGGGATTGCAGTATAGTCCCTGTTTCCAGCGGGCATATTCATGCACGTGTGTGCCAGCAGCCTCCCCTGTTTGAGCATTGACTAGTAACGCCCGTACCGAATCGGTACCAAAATCGACGCCAATGACGTACTGACTCTTCATAGTATTGTTTATTCGTTCTGAACGAGTTTAGGGGGTAATCTTTTTGTCATCCCGACCAAAGGCGGGATGACAAAAAACTGTTTTACTTCACGTTTAGGATTCTCTAACATCTTCAGCTCACGACTTGCACTCACCAAAGAACCCCAATCTACCCTTCTAACTGCAACGTGTATTTTCTACACAATTTACGGCAGCAAAAGGTGTAAAGAATGTCTATTCCGCTAAAAGTGTCAATTTGACACAATATTACACTTGTTCACTTTAGCCACGATACGCTTCAGTCAATTATTCTTCCAGAATTGGCCAGCCTTTTCGGAATTTGAGCTGTCGGAACGCCAGTTTTGAACGGCCTTTATCCTCGGCATCGTAATAGTGAATCGACACGATGTTCTTTCCCCCTTCGCGAAGCAAACCAACGTGACCGGGGCCAATGTATTTCCCGTCGGTACGCAATACGATGGTGCCTCCACCGGCGGTCAAATCCCGGCCGGTTTGATCCAGAAATGGCCCAAGCGGGTTTTCTGACCGGCCAACCACAATGTAGTACGTGCTATTCAACCCTTTGCAACACAAGCCGTTATTAACAAACAAATAATAATAACGGCCCTCCTTGATCAGCGTAGCGGCTTCCCAATCTGACTCACGCCCACCGGCCACGCGCTTTACCGGAGTTTTAGTTTTCCCGGTAAGGGTGTCGATCTCAGCCGCCCCGATGCCACCGTGGAATGAGCCGTAGACGAAATAGACCCGGCCATCGGTGTCGCGCATCAGGCCGGGATCGATGGCGTTGACGTCGGCGCGCACTTTCGATTTGACCACCATGCCCTGATCGTCCCATCGGTAGTCTGGCGACTGAGGGTCGAGGGTGGGCGACGTAGCGACGCCGATGGCCGAGGTGGGTGCGCCAAACGATGAGCAGGAGTAGTACAGGTAGTATTTGCCGTTCATTCGGATGCAATCGGGTGCCCAGAAATGACCTTTGAAATTCGTCACCGTGGTATCGATCCATTTCGGCCACGTGCCCCGCTCGAAAATTGGCTTCTCTAGGTTCCAGGTTTTGAGATCCGGTGAGCTAACCACCTGAATGCCGTTTCCCGTAGCGAAGTACCAGTAGCGGCCATTCTCTTTCTGGACGGTGCTCGGGTCGTGGGTAGTAATGCTGGTGCCTGAAGTTGGGCCCGGCCCCTGCGCGTAGCTGGGTACGTTCCCGGCCAGTATTGCGAGTAGAACGATTGCGTATTTGTTGAGCATAGGCGTTGAGGTTAACGTATTGTTGTCGCTCGCCTGTGGCGAGTGACCCTTACCTGTAGGGCCTCCGGCCCGTTGGTAGCTAATGAAACGAAAGTTCAGTTAATACTGGTGAAGGTCAACCATCGGGCCGGAGGCCATACAGGTAAGAGTCACTCGCCACAGGCAAGCGACAACGAAAATGTATTTTTTTAGCATCCCGACGTAAGGAGGAATGACAAAAGAAGTCACCATCCACCCAATGCTATTTCCACCTACAGCGTTGCCTTGATACGCACCACCGAGAATGATTTCGGCCCCAACGTCATGGTTACGTTTTTCTTCTTCACATCAACGGCAATCGCCTGCTCGACCGGGCTGACGTTCGTGGCGTTCTCGAAGGAATTCACCGCGTTCAGGTTGTCGTTTTTCAGCAGGAATAGCTTCCCTTGTGCGTCCAGCTTTTTGGTGCCATCGAGCTGAATCTGACGCACCTGCGCTTTATCGGATACGTTGGCGACTTTCAGAATGATCTCACCCGCTGCTTTATCCCAGGCGGCTGAAGCGTAGAGACTATCCTGGCCAGCCAGCGGTTCGTTATTCTGCGTCATGCCCAATACATGGGTGCCTTTATTTAGCGAATAGAGCTTCTGAACGTAGTAGTTCGGCGTTCCGTATACCCGCAGGTTGTCGACCCAGATCAGATCGGGCGTCCACTGCCAGGCATCGGCATTGGCGAACAAGGGGGCGTAGGAGGCCATGTGCACCACGGCGGCGTTCCGCTCCAGACCCGTCATGAAGGCGGCTTCATTGAGGGCGCAGAGCCAGTTGTTCTTGTTGTTGACACTCACGGTTTTGTCGCTCTGCGCGGCCCATTCCCCCGCAAAGATCTTTGCGCCGTTGCGTGGGTACGTGTCGTAGCGCTTCACATGTTGCAGGAACCACTCGGGCCGACGGTAGTAATGTTCGTCGATCAGGTCGGCGTTCATGGCTCTGAGTTTTCCATTCAGGAAGTCGAATCGTTCACCATCTGGATCGGTGCCAGAACTGCACACCAGCCGAAAATTCGGGTATTTTGCTTTGATGGCTTTCTGGAAAACGGCCAGTCGCTCGATGTACTGCGGCCCCCAGTTTTCGTTGCCCACACCCATCATTTTGAGGTTGAATGGTTTCGGATGACCCAGATCAGCGCGCACTTTCCCCCACTTCGTATTGACGTCAGCGTTGGCAAACTCGATCAGGTCGATGGCATCCTGCACGTAGGGGTCGAGCTGATCCAGCGGCACCAGTTCGGCGGTGTTGAACTGGCAGGCCATACCGCAGTTCAGGATCGGCAGTGGCTCGGCACCGATGTCTTCGCAGAGTTGAAAATATTCGAGGAAGCCCAACCCGAAGGTCTGAAAATAGTCGGGCGCAGGGCGGTGACCAAACTCGAAATTCCAGCGATTAATGACCAGTTGCCGATCTTCGGGGGCACCCAGCGTTTTTTTCCACTGGTACCGCTGCGTCAGGTCATGTCCTTCCACGATACAACCGCCGGGAAACCGCACGAAACCGGGCTTCATGTCGCCCAGCATCTGCACCATATCGGCCCGCATACCACCGGGGCGGCCTTTCCAGGTGTCTTCGGGGAAGAGCGAAATCATATCGAGGTCAACCACGCCGGTGCCTTCAAACCAGACGTTCAATTTACCCTTGGGCTCCGTAGCGGTCGATGTAAAACTCACCTGCTGCTTGTGCCATTGTCCATCGGCTTTTTCAGGCAGCAACGTACCTGACCCAATCGACTGACCTTTGGCATCGAGCAGATCGGCGTGAACGGTCACATTGCCCGACTGCACCCGGTACATCAGGGCGAAATCGTAGCGAAGGCCACTCTTGATACCCATGCCCCGAAACCCTTCGTTGATCATCTCCAGATCACCCCGGCTAGCCCCGTTGGTCGTAACCCGGATGTAGCGCGGGTTGCTATCGCCTGGTTGCGACGACGTACCTGACTCGGCCCGGTTCTGTACCAGGATATCGCCCTCTGTACGCTTTTTGCCCCGCACGGTCCAGCCCATCAGCGGCTTAAAAAACTCGAATGAGCGGTTCTTGACCAGCTCAGCATAAATGCCACCATCGGCCCCGAAGTTGATATCTTCAAAAAAAACGCCCCACATCGTCGGTTGAATGTCGGCTACGGGTTGCGCCACATTCACGCGAACAACGTGAGTTGGCGCAGGTTGGGCGTGCGAAAGGCTAGCTGTCAGTACGAGTAAACTGGCGGCTTTGGTAAAGCGATTCATAGGCAAATTGTGGTTGGGAGGTGGGTTTGCGACGCTTTGTGATGTGCTGTATTGCTGTTGCGTGAGTGTTGCTTCGCGCGGTCCGCCGCTGCGGTCGAAGGGCCTAGCGCGCGAAGCAATAAACAACACACCGCACATGAATAAACCGGGCAGCGGAGTAGACCTACTCTGTTACCCGGTTCATGTGCATGGCGTTCTTACAACGTAATTTTCTGCACCGGCGAATAAATCAGCTCAGCGACGCCAACGGTTTTAACCCCAATTCGCGCATAGAAATAGGGCCGGCTCGATACGGCAGCAGGCAACGTGAGCGGCACCGACAACGCCTTACTCAGATCGGCCAGGGCCGTTCCGGTCAGGCTGGCCGAGCCAACGTTATTCGTCACATCCACAAATTGTGTAGTGCCGACATACATCGTCACCCGTTCAATGGCCCGGCCAGTCACGACCTGCCCTACCGTCAAGGAACCCGTCAGGCTAGTTCCACTGCGCTGGATCGTTGGGTTGCGAATCACGAAATACGGTTGCACGGGCACGTCGATGGTGGCGGCACCCCGCACCGATACGTTGATCGTGTCGGTGTTATCGACCCAGGGACCGTTCCCCCGCAGGCGAACCAGCTTGTAGTCACCGTCGAACAGGGCCGCTGAGAACGTACCCTCCTGCGACACCTGAACGGGAATTTTGGTAAACAGCTGATAGCCCCGTTGCCATAGTTCAAGCTGAACACCATTGGTGCGAACGCCAATCGGCTGGTTGTCGTAAATGACCCGCCCGGTCAGGGTCGACTTGGGGGGCTCGTAGTTATCTTTTGCGCAGCTGGCCAGCAACACGGTGCCCGCCAACAGACTGAAAAGGAGTGCTTTCATGGTTACTGCTTACTGGAAAGGATTGCGAACAATCTTCGGATTATTATTGATAACAGCCTGATCGATAGACGAATAATAGTTACCGAACTGGAACAGACGCGGAGCCCGGAACCGAGGCGCGACCATCTTGATAAAGATGTATTTGCCATCCTGAGCACTGCCGGGACGAACCACGCGGTAGGGGTACAGCGCTGTCAGCATGGCGTCGGGGTTGGCCGTGTTACCGTCCCACACCAGATGCGCAATACGCCAGCGTTTCAGGTCCCACACGCGGTGGTCTTCAAAAGCCAGTTCTACCCGGCGTTCGTTCTGCAAGCGGGCCAGCGTCAGCGACGTCAGGCTGTTGGCAGGAAAACCAGCGCGTTCCCGAATCCGGTTTACGTAGGTCAGTGCGTCGGCAGTCTGTCCTAGTTCAAACGCCGCTTCTGCTGCATTGAGCAGCACTTCGCCCAGCCGGAAACGTACCCACCACATATCGCTGCGAATACCACGGGTGCTCGACAGCGGAGCCGGATCGATGTATTTGCGCAGGTAGAAACCGGAGTTCGATACTTCTGTCTGCGACCGTTGCGGGCCTGAACTACCCGTCAGCAATTTCCCGTCGGTGTAGGTTGCACCCAGCGTATTGCCTTCTACCAGCTGGTAGCTGCTGCCATTCCAGACCGCTACGCCCGCCTGAATCTGTACCTCCAGCCCCTTGAACGTCGTGCCGGGGTAAATAACCGTGCCGTAGAGGCGGGCATCTTTATTGGCAAACGGACCGCTCAGGTTATCGTAGTAGATATAATCCTGGTCATTGGCCGTCCGCGTTTTCAATTCGCCCGACGTACCATCCAGATACTCATAATCCTCAACCAGATTCAACGTTGGCGTGATGTTCGACGACGACAGGTTGTCTTCACGGATGTTGCGGGCAATGTTGTCGTAGCTGAAGCTATGCCGCTTGTCTTTGGTTACCAGGAAGTCTTTCGCCAGAATCACTTCGTTGTTGTTCAGCTTTTTGGTAATCGCCTCGTAGAAATTCTCGCCCAGGTTGGCATTGGCCCGGTAGAGCGAATACGGCCCGGTAATCACTTCCTTGGCTGCTTCCAGCGCCTTGGTGTAATATTCGGTAGCGCGGTTGGCCGGAATACCTACTTCGCCCCCCGCCGTTTGAATCGGTGCACCCAACAGGTTATTGTATTTCGCAATGGAACCCGCGTAGAGCATCGCGCGGCTTTTCAACGCCATCGCCGTGTACCTGTTAGCGCGTGTATTGCTACCTGCATTGCCCAGGTCATTCTTGATCGCGTCGAGTTCGCTGGCCACAAAATCGTACACTTCCGATTCTTTGTTGCGCGGGAATTGCAGCGACGTTGGGTTACCGCTGAAGTCGTAGATGAGCTGTTTGGTGATGATCGGCACGCCGCCCATCCGCTTCACCAGTTCAAAATACATGTAGGCTCGCAAAAACCGGAACTCAGCCGAAAACTGCGCTTTTTGCGCCGTAGTGAGGGATGTGCTCTTCGCTTCAATGCTTTCGAGCGCCAGGTTGATGTCGCGGATCAGGCCATAGTCCCACAGCCGCCAACGCTCAAAGCCGTAGTTGACAATGTTGTTCGGGCCGTCGTTGTTCCCCGACCACATGGCCTCATCATATGCCGCGAACTGATCCCAGCCGTTATCGATCTGCGTATGGGCAGGGAGCCGGTCGTAATAGTTGGCCAGCAGGCTCGTGATCAGCTTGGGATCATTCCAGACCTGGCTTTCGAGAATAATATTGGGTGGCTGACGCTCCAGGAAGTCCTCCTGGCAGGCCGTTGAGCTAAGCGCCAGTAACCCGATTGTCAGTAGTTTATGAAAACGATTCATCGTTGATATCCTTTTGTCGATTAAAAACTGAGGGCGAAACCGGCGTTATACAACCGCTGTGGCGGATACACCAGCGCCCCATTTGACGAGATTTCGGGGTCTACTTCGATGGCTTTCAGGTTGTCGAACGAGATCAGGTTCGTGCCATTTACGTATACCCGCATGGCCGACACGCCCAGTTTACCCAGGAAGGTTTTGGGAATGTTGTAGCCGATTTCGAGGTTCCGCAGGCGCAGATACTGCACGTTGGTCACCCAGAAATCAGAGCGGCGGCTGTAGTTCACGTGGCTTGGGCTGTCTTTCCGAACGGCTGGGTACGTGCCGGCAATCCAGGGGCTATCGGCGTTGAACGGATCAGCGTGGTGCCAGCGGTCTTCGAGGATGTAGGCCGGCGACGTACCGTTGTTCTGGAACGGAATTTTCTGCTCCACCTCGCGCCGGAACGTTTGCAGGCTAGCGCCCACCACGTCGACACGAAGCGTGAAGCCTTTGTAGCCCAGCGTACCGTTGAAGGCGTAGTTGACATAGGGCGTGGCCCCTTCGGCGTACCCGATCGGGCGTTCGTCGAGGCTGGTGATCAGCCCATCGCCGTTCACGTCTTTGTAGATAAAATCGCCCGGCAGTTGGGTGCGGTTACCCTGCCCGTCGTTGTCAACCTTGTAGTCGTCGATCTGCTGTTGCGACTGGAACCGGCCTTCCACCTGATACCCCCAGTTGATGTTCGCCCAACGGTCAACGGCCGAGTTGCGGTATTCGTCCCATGAGTTACCAAAGCGTGGTTTGTAAATATCCAGGCTGCGCAGGCGGGCCAATGTGGCATTGACGCCAACGGTATAGCTCAACTCACCCACTTTGCCGCTATAATTCACGGCACCTTCCAGACCACGAATGACATCGGAGTTCAGGTTGGCGTTTGGCAGCGTGTAGCCCACTTCGCTGGGCAGCAGCACGTCATACTGCGACGCTGGTAGACCCGTCCGTTTCCGCTCAAACACGTCGAACGTACCTGACAGCCGTCCGTTGAACAGACCAAAGTCGATCCCCACGTTCGTTGATACGTTGTTGATCCACGAGAGCGTAGTGATCGGCAGGCCACGCGGCTGAACACCAATCACATACGTGCCGTTGAAGATCGCGCTACCCTGCAGGAAGTTGTAGCCGGGCAGGTAGCTGTAGGGCGCCACGATGAAGTTATCGTTGATCAGGTCACTACCCGTCCGGCCGTAGCTGGCGCGCAGTTTCAATTCGCTGACCACCTTGCCAACACCGCTGTTTTTAAAGAAGTCTTCTTCAGACGCCCGCCAGCCGAGCGACGCACCAGGAAAGAAACCGTACCGACGGCCCGGTGCAAACAGGAACGACCCATCGTACCGACCCAGCGCCTCAACCAGATAGCGCTGCTTGTAGTTGTAGTTGATCCGGCCAATGTAGCCCGCCCGCGCTGTCACGTTCCATTCATCGATCAGCAGATCCTGGTTGGCAAACGACTGGAGCGGAATGTAGTTGTTGGGCGGAACGGTGTGCACCACCAGGTATTTGTTGTCGGTATCGTAGCGTTCGTAGGCCAGTACCGTCGCCAGGCCGTGATCGCCAAACTGCTTGTTGTAGGTCGCCTGCAGTTGCCCGAACCGGTCAACGATGTTCCGCTTGCGGCGTTCGCGCCAGGGGTTCTGGTTACCGCCACCCGGCACCACGTTGTACGTATCCGTTTTGGCATCGTAGGTGTAGGCGTCGTAGGTGTACTCGAACCCGTCGAAATCGAAATTGGTGAAGTTATACGAGTACGTCCCTTTCAGGGCAAGGCCAAAATCGAAATCATACTGAGCCGTGAAGTTGGCCTTGGCCGCCCGCCAGAGTTCGCTGATGGTACCGGTGATTTCCTTTTTGTAGGTGGCCGGATTCACGTTCACGTTGTGCGTCTGGGCAATATAATTCGGGTTATCGTTGGCATAGGGCCGCTCGGTGGGCCACATCGAGAAGATACTCAGGAAGGGGTTGAAGTAATCGTCAAGCCCCGGTACACCCGTCTGAAAGCGATTCTCGATCCGCCCGCTGATCTGCGTACCGATTCGGAGTTTCTTGCTCAGGCCCGCTTCTACGTTCGCCTGGAAGTTGCTCCGCTGGAAGTTGAAATCCTTGATCAACGCATCCTGATTCAGGTGGCTGGCCGATACGTAATACGATACATTGTCGGACCCACCCGATACGCTCCCGTTCAGGTACGTCTGGGGTACGTTGGGCCGCATGACCATGTTGTAATAGTCGAAGCTCTGGTAGCCCTTCTCGGTCCCCACGCGCCATTTTTCCAGCTCGGCGGGCGTGATCGTCGTGGCAATTCCCCGGTTCTGATCCGACTCAGCCAGTCCACGGACGTGCTGATACGCGTTGGCCGGACGAGGGTAGCGGGTGAAGTTCTGCCAGCCCTGGTAACCCGACAGGCTGATGACGGGTTTCTGCCCCGCCTTCCCCTTCTTGGTCGTCACGAGCACAACCCCGTTGGCGGCCCGCAGGCCATAGATAGCGGCCGAACCATCTTTCAGAATCGAGATATTCTCGACGTCGTTGATGCCGAGGTTGTTGAACTGCCCCGCATCGGCCACGATCCCATCGATGACGTACAGCGGCGTACCCATGTTCCGAATCTGGATGCTGGTCGCTCCGCCGGGCCGGGCGTCTGTTTGCCGGGCTGTGATACCGGGCACCCGACCTACCAGCGCGCTCGACGTGGTTACGGCCGGTGTCCGCAGAATATCTTCCGATTTAACGGCCGCCACCGACCCCGTCACCGTTCCCCGCGACTGGGTGCCGTACCCAACCACAACGACCTCATCAAGCGCCTGCTCATCAGCAATCAGTTTTATGTTGAGCCGGGTCTGGCTACCAACCGTGACTTCCTGCGATTTGTACCCTACAAACGACACCACCAGCACCGTGTTTGCGTCAGGTACGTTGATCGAAAACTGACCCTGCGCGTCGGTGGTTGCCCCTTTCGTAGTGCCTTTGATAACCACGTTTACGCCGGGTAAGCCTTCGCCTTTATCGTCGCTAACAACACCCGAAACCGTAATATCCTTTATAGAGCTGAGTGCACCAGCTGGTACCCGTTTGACTGGGTTAGGTAGCGGTCGATCCACGCTGGGTAGCGCGGCAGACACGTCGAGCGCAATAGTAAATGCAATGGGCATCAAGGCAAGCCTGACCACTGCACTCACTCGCTCAGATTGTACTGGTTTTTTCATAATTGAAGAGATTTTTATTAGGATGAAAGGAACAGTTGAGGGAAATAAGGGCACTAGCCGCTTTCATAGATCCTCTATCGGACCTATCAATTTAATTCTACAATTCAAACCTAAAATGCTATTATATTAAAAACTAGTTAATGATAAAATAAAGTCATCATTGGTAAAAAGCTAGCCTATATTTAGAACTATTCGGATGTCTATTAGTCCTTTACCTTTTGATTTGACTGTATTTTGCTAAATCTTACTTGTTTCTTGCGCTACCGTTTTAACGATCTCTTTCATACTATTTTAACCTGCTGTGCCTGCCAAGAATCGCCTGTTATCACCAAAAGGAACGTTTATGGTACGCCCCTAAGGCTGGTCTACAGGCTAAAGCGGTTTTACAAGGCGGCGGTAGGTAGTCGCTCTTAGCGGCTCCAGCGGGTTGCAGTCGCCAGCTAACTCGTCGTAAGATGGTGCGCCTCCGCTCTGGAGGCAGCCAGAGAGGCCGTTTTATACGGCACGTAAGGAAGCCCGGGCTTTGGGGATAAGCAGTTACCGACGCTGCCCTGCTACGCAATTGATGGGGCAGCATAAGCAAGTTTTGTTAGCTCACCAGCGGCTACACGTAGCCATTTGCCTAGGTGTAACCCATACGGAATCAGCCTGCTATAAGCGCGGTTGGGCCACTGGCGGGAAAGACGAAAATCAGCGGGCGGTGAGTTCAGCCAGTTCGGGCAGGAAGGTGTAATACCCGTCGAGGTATTTCTGGTATTTTTCGGTATTCAGGCTGTAGAGCTGCGCCTTTTTGGTCACCGAGTTGGTATCCTTTTCGCCGGTACTGAGCAGCAGGTCGGTGGCCATAATCTTGCGGCTGAAGTTGCGGCGATCGAGTTGCGTATCGTAGATCGCTTCGTAGAGTTTCTGCAACTGCGGCACGGTGAATTTTTGTGGCAGCAATTCAAACCCAATTGGGTGAAGCGCCGCTTTGTAACGCAACCGCTGAAGGGCTACGTTGACCATCTGATCGTGGTCGAAAATGAGGGGCGGCTTACTTTCCAGGCTGATCCACGACGCATTATGCGACTGAATGGCCGTCACATCCTGATCGGCGATGTTGACCAGGGAGTAATAAACGACCGAAATTGTACGCTCAACGGGGTCGCGATGAACGGTGCCGAACGTTTGTAGCTGCTCCAGGTAATTGTTGTGCAGTCCGGTGAGGTTATATAGAATTCGGTCTGCGGCCACTTCCAGGTCCTCACCGTCATTCAGGAAGCCGCCCATTAGCGACCACTTCCCAGATTCGGGCTCAAAGTTCCGCTTGATCAGCAGCAATTTCAGCGTTTCCCCATCGAACCCGAAGATGATACAATCGAGCGCGACAAGGATGCGGGTAGTGTGCTGATAGGCTGCTTTCATTGGGTACGTTTATTTCTCCAACACAGAGGAACGGAGGTGTCACAGAGCACACAGAGTCTTTTTATGTTGCTCACTATATAACTCTGTGTGCTCTGTGACACCTCCGTTCCTCTGTGTTGAAACTAAACTAATTACTTTTAAACGAAATCTTCGCGCATGGGCGTAAACACGTCGACCAGCGTGCCGGCCTCCTGGCATACGGCTCCGTGCAGCACATTGGGCGGAATGTAATACGCATCACCCGCCCTTAATACGCGTTCTTCCTCACCGATCGTGATGGTGAATGCACCGCTTTTCACATAGCTGATCTGGGTATGGTAATGCTGGTGCATGGCCCCAACGCCGCCCTGTTCAAAGTCGACCACGACCATCATCAGGTTGGCATCGTAGGTCAGTATTTTCCGGCGTACGCCCTCGCCAACGGTTTCCCAGGCAATGGCTTCGGCGTCGACAAATTGTTGTTGGAAAGGTGAGCCAATCATTAGAAATAAGTTTGTCCTGTAAATTAAATGGGTAAATGGGTAATTGGTTATACGATCGATCTACACTCAATCAATCAGTTACCCAATTACCCATTTTACACACTCAGGCCATTACCCTATCAATAGCCCGGGTTCTGCGTGTACAAACCGGGCTTGGCGTCTAATTCAGCCTGCGGCACCGGGTAGAGGATGTAGTTCTTCTGGAACGGCTGCATCTGTTTTTGAACGTCTTCCGTAGCGATCCAGGCAGGCATGATGGTCTCGATCAGACCACTGCGCACCAGGTCATGCCAGCGCGATCCTTCACCAATCAGCTCTTTCCGGCGTTCCTGCAACAACTGGGCAAAGGTTACGTTGGTGATGGCGGGCAGACCGGCCCGGGTACGTACCTGATTCACGATGGCATCGACATCGGCCTGCGTACCCCCGCTGCCGCCCCGCAGAATACACTCGGCCTTCAGCATCAGGATATCGGTGTAGCGGTACACAATGAAGTTGATGGGCCAGTCGACGCGGTTGTTGGTCGGCACTCTGGCCAGGTCAACGTATTTCTTGATGAACGGCCGGGTTTCGGCCACGCCATTGAACGTATACCCGCTCTGGATCGAGAAGGCTTTGCGCACATCGGTGGCGGTGTACGAATTCACCAGATCCAAGGCTGCCGGCCGGATGGTCAGCCCGCCCTGCGTGCCTTTTCCGTTGGCCTGGAACCAGGTATCGGGCACCAGCACCCAGGGAAACGTAGCCCCCACAATCGGGGTCAGTCCGTTGGCATACTGAACATCAAAGATCACTTCCGAATTATTCTCGTTTGTGTACGAGAAAATGCTCGTGTACGACGATACTGACGAATACTTCCCACTCGTGATGATGTCGTTCAGGTTCGTCAGCGCCAGTGACCATTCGCTGACGCCTAAACCGGGGCCGTCAATGTCGTAGGTCGGTCCCGACCGGGTCATATACACCAGGGCCAGCGCCGCTTTGGCGGCATAGCGCGTGGCCCGGCCCTTATCAGCGGCGGCATACGTTTCGGGCAGGTTCGTAGCGGCAAACGTCAGGTCAGACAGGATCAGCGCATACACATCTTTCACCGGACTACGCGGAATCTCGATGGCTTCGTTGGCCGTAACGGGGCGGTCAATGATGGGCACCTTACCGAAGAAACGAACCAGATCGAAGTAGAAAAAAGCCCGCAGGAATTTGGCTTCAGCCTCCAGGCGAGTCCGCAAGTTGGCATCTGAAATCACCTTCCCGTTTTTCTGCAACTGATCGAGCAGGGTGTTGGCCCGGAAAATACCGTTAAAATTGGTCGTCCAGGCTTCTGATACGTACGGATTGGCCGCGATACTTTTCTGGAAGCTGTTGATGCCCTCCCAGTCGCGCACGCCGCCATCCGACACGGCGTACAGGTTATCCGAGCGCGTTTCCGACAGGTTCAGCTGCCGGTCGGGATAGCCCCGCAGGTCGCTGTATACCGCGTTACTGGCCTGCAAAAAGTCGTTGGTCTGCGAATAGAACGTCGACGTGGTCGCGGCCGAAATAGGAATTTGGGTTAAATCGTCGGTGCAGGATACCAGCACCAATGAGGTCAGCGCCAGACAGGCGAGTGCTATATTTTTCATGGTCTTAAGGCTGGTTAAAACGTGACATTCAATCCGACAACGATTGAGCGGGGCAGCGGCAATCCGCCATAGTCGCCCGCTTCGGGGTACGAACTGCTACCGCTCAGGTCGGTGTTGGTGGCTTCGGGGTTGAACCCGCCTTTGTACTTATCATAGCCAAAGAAATTTTCGGCCGTTACGTAGAGGCGAGCCCCCTGGAGTTGCGGTGCTTTCACAAACGTTTTCAGGTCATAACCCAGCGTGATGTTCCGAACGCGCACATAATCAGACGAATACAGCCAGTCCGTGTTTTTGATGCGGCCAAAGGTCGAGTACGCTTTGCTGACGATACCCGCTCCCGGATTTTCGGGCGAGAACCAGCGATCGCGATAGGTACCCAGGGCGTTGTCGGTGAATCCCTGCCCGGTACGGCCCAGCGCCCGGCCCAGCAATGAATAGATGGAGCCGCCATTCTGGCCCTGCACCAGCACCGTCAGGTCGAAGCCTTTGTAACGGAAGCTGTTGGTAATACCCCAAACGAAATCGGGGTTGGGGTGGCCAACAATTACCCGGTCATTCGCGTCGATCACGCCGTCACCGTTGGCATCGAAATATTTCGGGTCACCCACCGTTTCGGTGCCGTTCAGGGCTGCCTTGCCGTCGATGTCTGCCTGCGAGAGGATGCCGGTCTGTTTCACCACGTAGATGCTGTAGAGCGGTTCGCCAACCCGCAACAGCGAGTGCGAAATATCGAACGACGATGGAATCAGCAGTTGGTTCTGTCCATTGGCCAGGGCCACCACTTTGTTGGAGTAATGGCTGAAGTTTACCGAGGTGTTCCATTTCAACGCGCCCGTCGTGTTCCGGCTGCTCACTTCCACTTCCCAGCCCTGGTTCCGTACGCTACCCGCATTGCTCAGGTAGGAGCCAAAGCCGGTGGCCGTTGGGATGGGTACGTTCAAAAGCAGTCCTTTATTCAGTTTGTTGTATACGTCGAAGGTCAGCGACAGGCGGTTGTTCAGCAGGGAGGCGTCGAAGCCAAAATCGGTGGTTTCAGACGTTTCCCAGGTTAAGTCGGGGTTGGTTACGCCGCCGGGTGCCTGCCCAATGGCGTTGGTGCCGTTGAACGTGTAGTTGGCCGTTGCTAGTACAGGCAGGGTGCTGTAGTCACCGATGTTGTAATTGCCGGCGGTCCCGAAGCTGGCGCGCAGTTTCAGGTCGTTGATCGGCTTGATGCCTTTCATGAACGACTCTTCCGAAATACGCCAGCCCACCGATGCTGACGGGAACAGGCCCCAGCGGGTGTTCGCCCCAAAGCGGGATGACCCGTCGCGGCGAAGGCTGGCCGAGAACAGGTACTTCTCACCATAATTGTATTGTGCCCGGCCAAAGTACGAGATCAGTACGTTCTGCGCTTCCGTGGTATTCCCAGTTACCCCGTTGGCGGCATTAAGCGTCGTGATGACATTGCTGCTGAACCCACCGTTCGAACTGAGCGCCGACGTTTCTATTTTACCCGAGTTATACGAGTATCCACCCAACAGCGACAGGTTGTGCTTGTCGGCGATGGTGGTGGTATACGAGAGCGTGTTCTCGTTCACAAACGTGCGCTTCCGGTAGGTGCTGAAGCCGCCACTGGTGAGCAACGTGAGCTGCGCCTGCCGCGTAGCCAGGGTGCTGGCAATACTGTACGGGTTGTATGACTTCGACGCGTTGTCGGTGTTATCGAGGTTGACCGTCGTGCGGAACGTCAGGCCGGGCAGAATCTGGTAGTCGGCAAAAATAGAGCCGAGCGTACGGAACCGTTTCGTTTCGCCGATGGCATACTGGAGCTTGCCAATCGGGCTGTTGGTCGAGGTACTCCAGCGGTACTGCCCGTTGTTGCCCACATTGGGATACACGCCCATCGTATCTTCCTGCACCGGCGTCATGCTCACCATCTGGTGCAGGATATTATCTTTCCCTTCCACACCCGGATCGTTATTGACTGAATAGGTTGGGGCCAGATTCAAACCGAGTTTCAGCTTGTTGCTCGCTTTTACTTCCACGTTGGCCCGGGCCGAATAGGCCGTGTAGTTGGTGTTGATCACCATACCCTGCTGGTTCACGTAGTTGCCCGACACGTAATAATTCACCTTGTCGGTACCGCCACTGGCCGAAATCTGATGGTTCTGCACAATGCCTTTCCGGAATGCCTGCTCCTGCCAGTCGATGTAGTTCAAACCCGGATGGCCCGGCATCGCCCAGCGATCATCCGTCATCAGGCCTGTGTTCACCTGACCGGCGGGCAGGCCCAGCAATAACCGGCGTTGTTCATTGGTCTGGGAGGCCGTCCGGCCCGGTGCCGATGCTACCCAGGCCGCATTGATCATCTCGGTGGCACGGGCAACCCACTCATCCGCACTGAGCATATCGAGCTTCCGGGTACGTTCCATAAAGCCGGCGTACGTGTTGATCGAGATGGTGCCGCGTCCCAGCTTCCCGCGTTTGGTCGTGATCAGCACCACACCATTGGCGGCGCGTGAGCCGTAAATAGCCGCCGAGGCCGCATCTTTCAGCACCTGAATCGACTCAATGTCATTCGGGTTGATGTTATCGAGGGGGTTACCCGTCGCGAAGTTACCCGACCCGTTGGGGGCGGCGGTGGCCAGCGGAAATCCGTCGATCACGTAAAGGGGTTCATTGCCAGCCGTGATGGAGCCGCTACCACGTACCTGCACGCTGAATCCTTTGCCCAGCGCACCACTAGTCTGCTTCACCTGCACACCCGCCATCTGGCCAACCAGCGCCTGATCGACGCGCAGGATGGGCCGCTGGTCGATGGTCTTCACATCGAACGACGCAACGGCCCCGGTCACGTCGGCTTTCTTGGCCGTGCCGTAACCGATCACAACCACTTCGTTGAGCGACCGATCGTCGACGTCCAGTTTTACAGAAACGCTTGTCTGATTGGTAACCGTGATCTCTTTTGTTACGTAGCCAATCGACGAGAAAGTCAACACAGCGGGCTTGGCGGTATTGATTCGGACGCTGTATTCACCTTTTGCATCGGTAACAGACCCATTGATCGTTCCTTTCTGAACGACGTTCACGCCCGGTAGCGTTTCGTTATTTTCGGCCGAGGTCACTGTTCCAGTGATCGTTTGGGCCGTAGCCCCTATGCTCATCAGCAAAACGCTGATGAGCAGAAGCAGCTTGGTTAACTGAGTAGCGTTTCGCATGTAAAGAGGTATTTAAGCAACATAGGATTGTATTTATTCAATGAGTTATACAAAAGTGCTTAAACCCCTTCCTATTTCCGTCCTGTACTCTCCTGAGTAGGATAGCTCAGTCTACTGCTATGCAGGGGTTTACCGATATCCCTATTTTATAATAAACGCTGTATTTTACCTCTTCTTCCCGTTCATCGCCAGCATCGCTAACGAATCATCGACATGCCCATACCTCTACCCGCCCGATTTTCGCTCTTTCTAGCTTGTCTAGCCGTTTCCTTTGGTACGTCTGCCCAGGTAAATCCAGGTAAAACAGATGCGCGCCTAACGCAAAAACTGACCAGGGCCCTGAGTGGCTTTCATGGTGAAGTGGGCATCTATGTTCACCACTTAAAAACCGGAAAAACGGTGGCCATTCAGGCAGACACCACCTTCCCGACGGCCAGCACCATCAAAATTCCGATCATGATCGGTCTTTTTGATCAGATCCAGAAAGGCAGCATCAGCTACCAGCAGGAAGTGGTTTACCGCGATTCGCTGCACTACGACGACGGCATTGTGGGGTCGCTGAAAGACGGGGCCAAACTGCCGCTGAGCGAAGTGGTGATGCTGATGGAAACCGTTTCCGACAATACCGGCAGCCTGTGGTGCCAGAAGCTGGCGGGCGGCGGAACGGCCATCAATGCCTGGCTCGATGCCAATGGTTTTCCGCAAACACGGGTAAACTCGCGCACACCGGGCCGCGAACCCTTCAGAACACGCTACGGCTGGGGGCAGACCACGCCCCGCGAACTGGCCAGCCTGCTCACGTACATCCGCGATGGCAAAGCTGTTAGCCCCGCCGCCAGCGACCGTATGTACCGGAATCTGGGCCGTCAGTTCTGGGATGATGATGGTCTCTCGCAACTTCCCGCCACCGTAAAAGTGGCCACCAAAAACGGGGCCGTCAACCAGTCGCGCTCGGAAGTGATGCTGGTACATGCGCCCCACGGCGAGTACGTCTACTGCGTGATGACCAAAAACCAGAAAGACGAAAGCTGGGCCCGCACCAACGAAGGTTCTACGCTGCTTCGGAACGTATCATCTATCATCTGGCAGCACTTCGAGCCCAGATCAGCCTTTAAACCAACAGAAGGCTACGAGAAATGGTGGTAACAGAAACCAGACGTTTCATGTTTCAAGTTTCAGTGTATCAGGTGCGTTGCCAACATGCCTTTCGTGTACGAGCAACGCCCTTGACACTTGAAACATGAAACATGAAACTCCCATCGCCATCATGTGGCACCGGCGCGATCTGCGCCTGCACGACAACGCCGCCCTGTACTACGCCCTGAAAGCCGGTCGGCCCGTATTGCCCCTCTTCATTTTCGATAAGGACATTCTGGATCACCTCGACGATAAGCGCGACCGGCGCGTGGAATTTATCTACAAACAGGTGCTGAAAATGCAGGACGAACTGCAGCGCATGGGCTCCTCCTTATTGATTCGCTACGGACATCCGCTGGATATATTCAGGGAGCTGACCGCCGAATACACCCTCTCGAATGTATTCACCAATTACGACTACGAGACCTACGCCAAAGGCCGCGACGCTGAGATTGACACGTACCTGCAAACGGTCGGCGTGGGTTTTCACAGCTATAAAGACCAGGCTATTTTCGACCGCGACGAGGTGCTAACCGGCACCGGAAAACCCTATACCGTTTTTGGCCCCTACAGCCGCAACTGGCTAAGCAAACTGGCCGATCCATTCTACCTCAAAGCCTACCCTACCGAGAAGTATTTCGACCGGCTTCACCAAACGCTCCCCACGCCCGTTGTTACGCTCGATGATATGGGCTTCGAGCCGCTGGGCGAGAACTATCCGAAGCCAACGGTTTCGGCTGAACTCCTGGCCGCTTACCAGAAAATGCGCGATTATCCGGCCGAGCGGGGCACCAGCGAACTGGGTATCCACCTCAGGTTTGGCACCATCAGTATCCGCGATCTGGCCCGGCAGGCACAGGAAACCAGCCCCACCTTCCTGAGCGAGTTATGCTGGCGCGACTTCTATTTCCAGGTGCTCGACCATTTCCCGCACGTTGAGCACCACGCGTTCCGCCGTGAATACGACAACATCAAGTTCCTGAACCGACCCGAAGACATTGAACGCTGGCAAACCGGCACAACCGGCTATCCGCTGGTTGATGCCGGCATGCGCCAGTTGAACGAAACGGGCTGGATGCATAACCGGGTACGGATGGTCGTGGCCAGCTTCTGCATCAAACACCTGCTCATCGACTGGCGAATTGGCGAAGCGTATTTCGCCCAAAAGCTCCGCGACTTCGACCTCTCGGCCAATAACGGCGGCTGGCAGTGGGCTGCTGGCTCCGGTACCGACGCCGCGCCTTATTTCCGCGTCTTCAACCCCACCGCCCAGGCCGAAAAATTCGACCCGAAAGGCGAATACATCCGCCGCTGGGTGCCCGAATTCAACAGTCTGGATTACCCCGCTCCCATGATCGACCACGCCTTCGCCCGTCAACGCGTAGTGGCCGTGTATAAGGCGGGGCTGGCGAAGAACGACTAAATACTAGGTGGTTCATGTGTAAATAAACACGCATGAATCACCTAGTATTCTTAGTAAACAAAGCACTGTTACTCAAAGTAGAGACGCGTCATGTCAATCTGCTTTTCTTTTTCCTGACGTGGGTTAATCACCTTCAGGTAGTAGACACCACGGGGTAGATCCTGAATATCGAACGCGATTTTATTGCCTTCCTGAAAGCCGCCAGTTTTAACTATTTCACTGACATTGATTGATCGGACAGCTTTCATCGTCTTCTCTGACACTATATCAATTTGATCTGGCAACGCCTGTTGATACTTGGTGTCTGTAAAGGCGACAACGACAGATTCTTTAGCCGGGTTTGGCCCGGCTCGATAACTGTAGGGAATGTAAACGATTTGTGCGCCCGACGAGCTGCCACAAACGTTAGTTGCCACATAGTTGATGGCACTATTCCCCACGGTACCCGATACATAAATCTCGGCGTTACCTCCATTGACCCCGTACAGGCTCACGTTGATATTGCCGGAATTGTTGGTAACACCCAGCGAGTAGGTAGCAGAGGGAGAGTTGAAGGCGCTCACCCCAACGTAGTGGGTACTCCCACCGGCAGCGGGCATGGGACCTCTATTGGGTAAACCATCATAGTATACATTGTCCACATAAGGGATACCAACTCCCACGGTTAGTTGCTTAACAGCCGTTAGGCTACAGGCATTTGAAATATTAACAACCACATTGCCAATCCCGATAGTATTACCATAGTTTACTACTGCTTCTGCCGATGAACTGCTGGCCAACGATAATGGACCGGTGGCCGACCAGGTGGTTGAAATACCAGAAGGCGCATTTTGAAGTGTGTAGCTTCCAGATTGTCCAAAACAACCCTGATTTGCTCCCGAAAGGGAAATATTTTCATACCCGGATGATCTAATAACGGAAAAGGGAATGACAGTACTACTCAATATTCCAGTTGAATTAGGATCAGTTGAGCAGCTGAAGAAACTCTTAAATGTAGCTTGACCGGAAACAGTTCCATTAACAGAAAATGTTACTCGGTACCGTTGGTAAAATTGATTAAATTCTTCAACATCACCCAGATATGTATTAGAAACGTATTGCATACCCGTAGGTAAGACAAAATTGCGACCATCTGCAATAATACTCTGAGCTGGCGTACCGTCGTCACCAGATCTTATAATTTTAACGATAGTTTGCACGTTACCAGCGGTACCGCATGGAATAACAATATTATCCACGCTGTAAGGTTGAGTAATTGGTGTCGCACTAACAGTAAATGTCTGACTAGTACCGTCTGTGATAAGTTTTACTATGAAAGACCCAGTAGTGATGTTGTTGTTCCACTTTATGACTTGGGAAGAACTAGTATTATTCACTGTAGTAGAGTTGTTCGTAGTGAATACCCCACCTACTACTGTCCAATTAAGAGGTTTAGAGGCAAACACTGACGAGGTGATATTATATGACACCGTTGTTCCCGGACAGATAGGTGTATTCGGTGTAAACTGGGCTTCGACCATCATTGATACCATGACCAATAAATAAGTAAGAGCGGGGGTAAAAAAAGTTTTCATCGTTGGAGAGATTTATGTTAAAAATTAATAAATGTTGATAAGCCAATGGATCGCGTGTACCGATCTATACCACCACGGGATATTGACTCTCTACTGAGAGTATTGCTAATTCCTATGTGATACATAATTTTCAGGCCTAAAGCACATTTACGAGCAATTTGCTTGGACCCAGAAATGCCTAAGGAGACTCCAGCGTTCCAAGAAGTATAGGTTGTGGTGTTCTTGCTTCGATAAAGTATATTATCGGGTTGTACCAACGATAAAACGTCGTTATCGATTAATCGACCTCCAAAAATGCCGGTCAACGCTCTAACATCAATATGCTTACCTAGCTTAGATAATTGATAGCCATATAGCATGTGTACATTTCCATAAAATAGACGAAACTTAGTGTGCGAAGACTCCCCAGTGGGTAAGTGTGAATCAAGTATAAAACCGATAGGCTCATACCCCAAGCCCAAACTAATATCTGATCTAATGCTCACCTTTTTGATTAGATAAAGGTCTGCATGAATAAAATGAAGGTATTTATTATCGTAGCCAATTGATGGGTATGAAAAATTAGTACTGGCTGCACCTATAGATGCCTGTAATTGAATCTTTCGACTAAACAGTTTATATGTAGTGGAATCATCAATGGCAATATTACCAGCGTAACAAAATTGAGTAAGTGTGAGCAAGCAAGCAACTAGTACTGCTGTAAACTTGCGAGTTTTCTGATATCTAATTTTACGTTTTTTCATTTGGCTTGAGAGAGGTTAACTAGTTAAAGTTTTATTTCAATTCTTCTAAATCAGGAATGAAAGGTTCGATACAGAGTGTTTGAGATCAATTCATGCATCGGTCGAAAAAATGACGCTTAATGACCACCATTACAACTGACAACTCCATAAATAATGGCATCACAGATAGATAACAGCTATTTATACGTAAGCATATTATCCTTGGGTTTTTGAGTATTACTCAGCTTTAATTATCGGTGATTTATTTTTCTTTAATTCTATCACAAGTAACAAATTAATTTTTGTCATTTACAATGATTTTATTGATTTGTTCGACAATGAAAGTTACTATTCGAGTCAGTGGTTACAAGGGTGTAGATACATACAGTTCTGGAGTGCGTTGATTCTATCTTGAATCAGCGAGGTTTATCGAAAACGAAATCGTTACAATGGTTCGGCCGGCGCTCCGGTAACGTACCCAGCTACATGAAACGCTGCCTGTTGTTCGGGTAGCTGGGTACGTTGATAGCTGTTAACTGATAATTGTTACCTGTTCCGTGCAACGTACCTGACTCTTCCTACGTCTTTACCCCGATTGATGACCTAAACCCGGTTGCTCACGCACCGGCGGCCTAGACCTGTTGGCGACGTACCTAAACCCCGCCCTGATCTCCGACCTGGTTGATCGCTCGAAATCGGGCGACCGACGGGCGCAGTATGAGCTATACAACCGCTACGCTAAAGCGATGTATAACGTCTGTCTGCGGATTGTAGGGCACGACGCCGAAGCCGAAGATGTGTTGCAGGAAGCGTTCCTCGACGCATTCAGCAATCTTGGCAAGTTTCGCGCAGAAAGTACCTTCGGCGCGTGGCTGAAGCAGATTGTGGTGAACCGGGCCATTGGTCATTTGCGTAGTCGGCGGCTGGCCCTGGTCAGCACCGACGAACTGGGCGACGGATTCGACGCTCCCGACACTACGGGCGGGGGAATCGATGAAGAAAGCCTGAACTGGGACGTGGAGCGGGTGCGTCGCGCCATCCAGAAACTGCCCGAAGGATACCGCGTGGTGCTGACGCTGCATCTGTTTGAAGGCTACGACCATGAAGAGATCGGTCAGGTATTATGCATCGGGGAATCAACCTCCCGCTCGCAATACCTCCGGGCCAAACGAAAACTAGTTGAACACTTAACTAAAGAGTGAATGGCGAAAGAGCGGTCCGCCGCGGCGGCGAAAGTGCTGCGCTGCACGAGCACACTGACTTGATTGGGGGCGACTTTCGCCGCCGCGGCGGACCGCTCTTTTACTCGTTCACTCATTAACCTATGTCCCTCGAGAAATTCATCCGCGACAACCGCGACGCTTTTGAGCAGGACGGCCCCTCGGCTGGTTTGTGGGAGCAAATTGCAGACCAGTTACCCGATCAGGCCAACCCCGACAAAACAGCCCGCCCTTTTCAGGCCGTGCATCGGCAACGTACCCGGTATGGAGGTACCCGGTATGGAGGTATCCGGTATGGAAGTACCCGGTATGGAGATACCTGGACCCGCTCCTACTGGACATGGGCGGCCTCTATTGCGCTGCTGCTACTGGCCGGTAGCCTGTGGTGGATCAATGACCGGTACGCGCCAACCAAACAAGCCGATGTGGTGGCCTTTAGCCCTACCTATGCCAAAGAAGTAGCGCAGTATTCCAGCCTGATTGAGACCAAACGGACCGAGTTGCAGCAGCTCACCGAAAGTAATCCCGATCTGTACGGGCAGTTTGCTCAGGATCTCGACCGGCTGGAAGCCAGTTATAAAGGGCTGAAGAAAGAACTACCCAATACCCCCAATCAGGAAGTGCTGATTCAGGCCATGATTCAGAACCTACAGCTCCAGATCGACCTGCTGAATGAACAACTGCGTGTTATACAACGCATTAAACAACAAACGACCAATGAACCTGTTTAATCCATACATCGTCTTTATGGCGGCCTGCCTGCTGGCTGCCCAGGCGTTTGCCCAGTCGCCCGATGAGTACCCGGCCGCTGTGGCCCAGACGACCCCGCTCCCGGCTGTTGGCTTTGCCCCACCGGCTCTGTTTGAGCCGATGGAAACGACCGACGACCGAACAGAACTTACCCGCACCATACTGAAATCGATCATGGTCGATAGCAAAGACGCGCTGTCTATCGACAATCATTTCGGCGACGTCAGCGTGTCGCTTTGGGATCGGAATGAATTCCGTATTCAGATTGTCGTTATTTCTTCGTCACAAAACGCCGACCGGGCCAGTAAAGCGCTGAACGCAGTCAGGATCGATGAGCGGCAGGATGGCGACACATACCATATCAAAACCGTAATTTCCAATGGCTTCGATGGAGGCTGGAAGAAAGGAGACCGGCGTAATTTTTTGCAGGTGCATTACCGCATTTCGATGCCTAAAGCCAATAAACTGGCCATCAAAAACAGTTTCGGCAACACGACCATCCCCGATTTTTGGGCACCACTCACGGTTGAATCAAGTTTTGGAAATGTATATGGGGCCACGCTGAACAACCCGACCAACAAGATCAAGGCCTCGTTTGGTAACGTGTCTTTTCGCGACGTACAGAATGGCAGCGTGGTCATGTCGTTCGGTGACCTCGACATCAACTCCGGTAATGTGCTCTCTATTCAGCAAACGTATGGTAAGCTGAATATCGGCGAAACCAATAAAGTCGATGTACGCACCAGCTACACCGATGCCCTGATCGGTGCCGTGCGGCAGTCGGGGAAATTCAAGATGGACTATGCCAGGCAATTTCGGGTGCAACGAATTGGGGCCGCCGCCGACAAAATCGACGTAGAAGCCAGCTATTCCACCGTAGCTCTGCCCATGCAGTCGACCCCCAACTGCGATTTCGACGTGACAGTCACTCACGGCGGATTCACCTACCCGACACTGCCCAATCTGCAACTGCTCACCCAGCCCCAGCCTGCTACGTCGGCGCGTACGATAACGGGCGTGTCAATAACGGCACCCGCCCGCACAACACGCTCCAGACAGTATGTTGGGAAGGTAGGCAACGGCGACGGACCCAGCATTAAAGTAGTAGCTACTTACGGCGACGTACGTTTTAATAAATAGTTGGTCTTTGCCGATGAACAGATAGGGTTTGGCACCGGGTCAAATTATCTTTGCAGCAGAGAAAAGTAGTTTATCAGGTAGGTTTTGGAATAGCATTCCGGTTTGACGAACCTACCCGATAAACAGCTTTCAAACTGTTTACCAGACCCAATCACGTGGCTTTAATTAAATCGATCTCGGGCATCCGGGGAACCATCGGCGGACCTTCGGGCGAAGGCCTTACCCCCCTCGATGTAGTCAAATTTACAGCGGCTTTCGGCCAGTGGCTCCTGTCACGGCAAGCCACCCCAAAAGGTTCGCATACGGTAGTGATCGGCCGCGATGGTCGCCTGTCGGGGCCAATGGTTTCGCAACTGGTGGCCGCTACGCTGCAAGGGCTGGGTATCGACGTACTGGACCTGGGCCTGTCAACCACGCCAACGGTCGAACTGGCCGTTCCTGGCACCAATGCCATTGGCGGCATCATTCTGACAGCCAGCCACAACCCTATCCAGTGGAATGCCCTGAAGCTGCTCAACGAAACGGGCGAGTTTATCTCTGGTGATGATGGGGCAGCCGTGCTGGCGCTGGCCGATAGCGAAGCCTTCACCTTTGCCGACGTCAAGAAACTCGGCCAGTACAAAATCGATTCGGCAAACGAGACTACCTGGCTGCAAAAACACATTGATGCGATTCTGGCCCTGCCGCTGGTTGACCGCGACGCCATTGCCAAACGTAATTTCCGTGTCGTTGTCGACGCGGTCAATTCAACCGGCGGACTAGCCGTGCCGATGCTGCTCAATGCATTGGGCGTTGAACACATCACCAAACTACATTGTGAGCCAACCGGCCTTTTCGCCCATAACCCGGAGCCCCTTCCCGAAAACCTGACCGATATCATCAACGTGACGAAACGCGATAACCAGGATCTGGGTATTGTGGTTGACCCCGACGTTGACCGGCTGGCGCTCATCTGCGAAGACGGCACCCCTTTCGGCGAAGAATATACGCTGGTGGCCGTAGCCGATTACGTGCTGAAAAACAGCCCGGAAGGAGCGTCGAAAAATACGGTTTCCAACTTGTCGAGCACGGTAGCCCTGCGCGATATAACCCAAAAGCATGGCGGACAGCATGTGGCTTCGGCCGTGGGTGAGGTCAACGTGGTTGAGATGATGAAAGCACAGGGAGCGCTGATTGGTGGCGAAGGCAATGGGGGTATCATTTTCCCGGAGCTGCATTATGGCCGCGACGCACTGGTGGGCATTGCTCTATTTCTGAGCCACTTAGCCAAATTCGGCAAGTCGGCCTCAATGCTTCGCCGGACGTACCCAAACTATTACATCTCCAAGAATAAGATCGAACTCACCCCCGATATCGATGTCGACGCAGTCCTGGAACGCATTCGGGCCAAGTACGCCAAGAACCCGGTCAATACGATCGACGGTGTGAAGATCGAATTCGACAAAGAGTGGGTTCACCTGCGCAAGTCGAATACCGAGCCGATCATCCGCATCTATTCTGAATCAGATACGCTGTCGACGGCCGATTACCTGGCCAACAAGATCATCTCCGATATTCGCGAAGTCATAGCCGATACACACTAACAGGGTAGTTGGCGCCTAAAAAAGGGCTGGAACGTACCTGACGTTCCAGCCCTTTTTTAGGCGGATCATTCTGGTTTCGGTGGTGTGGTGACTAACGTATATAGGTTACCCATGCACCGAAAAACAAGTACAACAGCTACTATTGAGCCCACTAATACCGCCAGCGTTTCCAGATTCAGGATACCGAAAAGCGGATCCTTCGCCACCGCCCGTGTGCTGATGATCAGCACCACCACCACGGCAGCTACATAAAGCAGGCCCAGTGAAAACAAAAGGCCCAAAAAATTGAGGCCAATCCGGATGAGCCATTTTTGAATGTGTTTCGGCATCTTTTAAAAACTATAGAGTCTGTAGAATTAGTTGACCGAACATTCAGCGCTGGTATTGGTTCGTTCAGTACACAATCCAGTACGCAACGAACCAAACTCATGGCCCAGGCATATCCGCAGACAATTCTGCACAACACGCTACAGGCACTTTCTAAAGCCGACGCTCAACCGTCGAGTGGTGCCGATCTGATCAAAGACTGGCAATCGACTCTCAAAAATACCGATGGTACCGAGGAAGTCCGCCAGCAATTGACCGATCTCTACGACGAATTATTAAATCCATCGCCCGATAACCACCGGGTGAAGCACCTCCTCACCACGCTGGCTGGCCAAACCCAATTGCTCGCCCGCGAAGCCGAACCCAGCTTCAGCGACGACCTGACTAGCCTGGCAGACTCGCTGCGTTCGTTTGCAACAGACCTCAATCGCGTTGGCGACGATAGCCAGCTGGCTGAAAATCAAACCGATGCCGGCACGATCTACGACCTCTACAATCCAGGGGACCGGGCGCAGAAGATGTTTATCGACACGCTGGAAACCCTGGCCGGTGGCGCCGTTGCGGCCACACCCGAACAGGGTGCCACCATGGTAGAAGACTGGATCACGGTTGTACGCGCTGATGTAAGCACGCAATGGATTGAAGCACCACTGGCCCAGCTTCGCGATGCGCTGAACACGGATGATATGCGTAGTGCCGAGCGCCTTCTCCGCGAACTGGCCGGTACAGTACAGGAATACGCTAACAGTAACCCCGACGGTCCGTTCGGCAAAGACCTGACCAACCTGGCTACTGCCCTGATCAGCTTCTCAGGACCGCTGTCTTAACGTGAGATACGGATAGCACTATTCATCCGTGATCCACATCTGCGGGTAAGCAACAAGAATGGCTCTGCTGAGGCACCAGATGGGTACTTCGGCAGAGCCATTCTTGTTGCTTAGCGCTTACTTCTCGATTCTCTGGCTAATTTGCCAATCTGAACGTACCTGTCTGCTTCATGAACCCTCGCCTCAACACATTACCGCTGCTGCTCACCGGCTGCCTGCTCATCGGCTGCGTCTTATTGCCGGCCTGTCGAACAACTCCATTTGCCGCTAAACCGACTGATTCGATCCTGACTGGCGCTGATCAGACCAACCAGTACGTGCCTTATCTGATGGGGAAACGGGTCGGTATGGTTGTGAACCAGACATCGATCATTGGCAGCAGGCCCAGCGTCGATAGCCTGTTGAGCCGGGGCGTTAAGGTAGTCCGCATCTTCGGGCCCGAACACGGGTTTCGGGGCAATGCCAGCAATGGCGCGAAGGTATCCGACGAAGTAGACGCTAAAACGGGTGTACCGGTCATTTCACTGTATGGGAAGAATAACAAGCCGACCGCCGCCCAATTGGCCGACATCGACGTGCTGGTCTTCGACATTCAGGATGTTGGCTGCCGTTTTTACACCTACATCAACACGCTGACGCACGTGATGGAGGCCTGCGCGGCCAACAACAAAGAACTGCTGATTCTGGACCGGCCCAATCCCAATGGGTACGTCGTTGACGGCCCTATGCTGGAAGATCACCTGTATTCGGGCATCGGCATGCATCCTATTCCCATCACCCACGGCATGACCATGGCCGAGTTTGCCCAAATGGCCAACGGTGAAGGCTGGCTACCCAATAAAGCAAAATGCAGGCTTAAGATTGTAAAGGTGGCGCACTACGACCACGACAAAGCGTATACGCTGCCTGTGCTGCCCTCGCCAAACCTCAACACCCAGCAATCGATCCTGCTCTATCCGAGTATCTGCTTATTCGAAGGCACGATCGTCAGCCAGGGACGGGGTACGTATATGCCATTCACGGTGCTGGGTGCTCCGGCGCTCAAAGGGAAATATGCGTTCTCATTCAAACCCGTCAGCCTGAAAGGGATGAGCGAAACGCCGCTGCATCAGGATATGGAATGCTACGGCCTGGATCTGCGGAAATACGACACGAGCAAACTCCGCAGGTCGAAGCAGATCAATCTGGGCTGGCTGATGGACATGTATAAGGCTTACCCGGATAAAGAGCGGTTTTTCGACCGCAGCCAGAGCAAACAGATGGGCGATATCAACAAGCTGGCCGGCACCGAAAATCTAAAAAAACAGATCATCGCCGGTGTGTCCGAGTCTGAGATCAGAAAAAGCTGGGAGCCGGGTTTATCGACTTACAAAAAGATGCGGAAGCAGTACCTGCTGTACCCATAACACCAGCCTGAACGTGCAGCCTAACTTACCCGGGCCATTACGGGGTCACTAAAACTATCGGCTCCGGTTTCAACTCTGCCCGCATAACGCTGGTCGAATGACGAATCGCCCACCACCCGGACGCTGACATCGTACCAGCCAAAACTGGCGCCGAGGGCAAAGCGAGTCATCGACGAGCTGGTTTGGGTGCCTGCTGCACCCAGCGTAAGCCGTTTCGTCGGCTGTTTGTAGGCCTGGGGAAGCAGTTCAAGGGTAATGGGTTTCGGAGCCATATTCGTTACCCGGATGACCAGTTCTGTTGATCGGGTACGTGTGTTCACTACGTCATGGCACTCAACCAGTATGGTTGGCCTGGCGGCATTGGCCCGGAATTCCCGAAAAAAACCGTTAGGCCCGTAAACCCGCAGATGATACGCTCCCCCGGCGGGTAAAGTCCACGCATCACTCAATCGATCACCGGGCGCCACCGCATAGTTGCGCACTGAATGATCGGCCATGTCATAAACCATGAATGGCGACCCGGCCGATGCCGCACCAAACCGATCGGTTTGGGCCATAAACGTGATATGAAACTGATGCGTACCCGGATCCAGTCGGCCATCTACCCGTAATTGATACGGTAACGCGCAGGCAGGCCGAAGCCCAGCCTCCTGCTGAGCCATCAGCGCCGACGAGGCGGGTTGCTGATTAATGAGGGCAATTTCATCTGGGTGCAATGCCCGAAAGTTGCTGGGTACGTCCTTGAACTTCGCCTGATGAATTCCCGCAATAAAGGAGGCTTTAGGCACGAAAGATGGTAGGTCGATGGCCTCGCCCCGGTATGGCCGGAACACCGATGTCAGGTCGCCACACACCGTTCGGCGCCAGGTGCTGATGTTGGTTTCGCGGATAGACTTGCCTGATTTCTGGCTTAAAAAGCCCTCCAGAAACTGTAGAATCGACGTATGATCGAACACTTCGGAATTAACGTACCCACCCCGGCTCCAGGGCGACGCGATCACTAACGGCACCCGATAGCCTAACCCGATCGCACTGGCTCTGGCCCCCTCTTCAGGGTCTTTCACCGGCCGGGCCAACTCCTGTTCGAGGCTAACGTGTTCATCCAGCGTATCAATACCCGGAGATGTTTTACCCGTCTCCGGCTGATTGGGGTGTGGGGGAACGAACGGCGGAACATGGTCAAAATACCCGTCATTTTCGTCGTAGGCCAGAATGAAAATTGTCTTTTGCCAGACCGCTGGATTCTGGGTCAGACTATCTATCATTTCCGACATATACCAGGCGCCGTACCAGGGCGCGCCGGGATGGTCCGAGAAGTTTTCGGGCGCTACCACCCACGACACGGTTGGTAACTGACCCGTTTGTACATCCGCCCGGAACTGGTGCAGCACATCCCCTTTCGGAATGACCATCTCCCGTGCGACCTCGCCATCCTGATACGCAAACCGGGTCAGCTCCCGGTAGTGCGGATCTGACGCGTTGGTGGTAAAGGCTTTTTGATGCAGTGCCTTCTGCCGGTCGGTCAGGCTGGCCAGCTTGTCAGGGTGCCACAGCGTATCGTCCTCCTTCAGTGTCTGTAGCAGTTCTTTCTTTTGCTGCACAGTCTTTCGAAGCGATTTGCCTTCGGGGGTGTTGTCTGCCAATGTGGGTAACTGCTGCTCCAGCGAAGCAATTTCACCGGGAAGCGTACCGAGCTGGTCGGCGCGGAAGCGTTGATAACTGGCCGCGAATTTGACGTTGTACTGGGCGAACCACTCCAGTGGATTATCGCTAAAATTGGACAGCCAGGCCTCTGCGTCGCCCGTCAGGCCGCTCGACAGATTGATCTCGTTCTGATAGACCCGCCAGGAGATGCCGTTTTCTTCCAGTCGTTCGGGAAAGGTTGTCCAGCTGGCCAGTCTATCGTAATCCAGCTCTTCATTACGAACGCGGGCCGGGGCGGTGGCCGCTTCGCGAATGGTGCCACTCCACAGATAAGAGCGGTTGGGCGTGGTACCCGTAAGCGAGGAGCAGAAATTCTGATCGCATATGGTGAAGGCATCGGCCAGGGCATAATAAAAAGGAATGTCCTGCCGGTCGTAGTACCCCATCGTGAGGGGCATATGAGCATAAGCTGCCTGGCCGGATTTCTTTACGTCGAGCCACCGATCGAACTTACCCTCGTTGCGTGCGTCGACCTGGTTAGCCCAGGAATGGGGCAGAGAGCTCATCCAGGTAGCCTTGGTACCGTGCAGGTTCAGCCTGAAAGGCGCAAAGGTTTCGCCTGCTTTGTTCGTCTGTAGCCAAACCCGGTTTTTGTTGGGCAGTTCAATGGCACGCGGATCATTGAACCCCCTGACGCCCCGCAGAGCGCCGTAGCAGTGATCGAACGAGCGGTTTTCCTGCATGAGAATGACCACGTGTTCGGCGTCGAGGTAGGTACTGCCCGGCGCTGGAGCTATCGCCAGCGCTTTCTGGATGGATGCTAAAAAACCATCTGGCCAACCAGCGCCACCCGCCAGTAAGGCCGCCTTTTTCAGAAACTCACGTCTAGTATCCATATGCCGGTGTTGACCAACTATCTCTGACAAAACTAGCGGGTTATCTGGCAGTGTGCCAGACCAGCCTCACGTTTAACAATTTTATCATTTTGCGGTCAATACGGCTACCAGGTCTTTCTCACAAAACCATATTCCGACTTAGTGAAACGCCTTCCAGGTAGTGTTACAGTCTCCTGGTGCCGCCCCGACTAGCTTTCACAAAATCATCAAGTCAATCTTTAGCCGTGGCGCTCAGTAGATCGCCTCGATAATGAATAGCCTGACGGATGATCACTTCGTTGTACGGTACCATTCCCTTATTCATGCACGGCGTTATGGTCGGCTGAACAGTTACCAGCAAGTGTAACGGAACAGAATAGGCCCTCGAATACATGGATTGACCCAATCAAGCACGACGTCGGTGTCGTGTCGGGCGAAGTAACTAAAGACAAACTCTACGTCAGCGAGAACTGACCAGTTAATCATGCGGAATAAGCCCTATAACAGCCCGGACTACTGGCAGCCTTTTACCAAACTAGCCGATACCTCGCAGTGGGTAGCGGGACTTGACACGCAACTAACTCAGGCTACCGATCGAACCGACGTGCCACTCGCCACGCAGGGAACGCTACAGGTCTGTTTGACAGCCAATTCGTTCTGGCTACTTCACCAGGCCATGCCCTCGGGCTGGCTGGCCATACGCACCTGTTTTGACCCGCAGACACTACAGGGCTACAAAGTCAGAAAACAGAAAGGCGCCGGCATAGAGTACGAGATACAGGGATCGCTGGGTACGTTCCGGGTCAGCCTCGCACTGGCCAACAACAACCCGTCGCTGCTGCATTACACCACCTGGTTGAAACCCGCCCAGTCGTTTACTATTCAGGCACTCCCGCGCGACCTGTATGTGCTGGACGAGACCTTTAGCCCGGCCACCACGGAGGGTATGGTTTATGTGACGCAGAATGGTCCAACGTCGGGGCTCGTTTACCTGTCGGTGGTGAAGCCGATGGCCGGTTCACTGCTCTATTTCCAGAATTTCACCGCCCTCAACGACTATTGCCAGCTTACGAAAACAGAACCATCTGACACGGTAAGTACCCAATGGCCGGAAATCGGCTTCGCGCTGCCTACATCCGAACAGCCATTACCAGCCGGGCAGGAAATCTGTTTGTCGGACGCCTTCATTTGCCTGATCGACTCGGTGCCGCAGAGCGAATTTGAGGCTTCTGACCAGTTTTTGGCGGCCATGGCCTCGATCTATACGCAGCTTCCTAAAACGGATACGGCCTATTACAATTGGCCCAAAGCCGCCGAACGAACCATCGAGGCACTGACCGAATCGCCCAACTGCGGGCGCATTATCCAACGCCAGTATTACCTCAACGCCTACGTCGACGCAATGAATAAACCGCCCGAAAGTATGGTTCAACTGGCCATTCTGGTGCCGCTCTGGGAGTATCAGGAATGGCTGGGGAAACCGGTGCCGCTGGCCGATAGCCTCAAACAAAACATACCCACTTTTTACGACGCCAGGCAGGAGGTCATCATGCGCTGGCTCCCCGCAGGTACGTTTACGGAAGACAACCGCAGCGAAGAGCAGGACCCCAACAAAATAGACTCGTGGTACCTGCTTCATACGCTGATGAACCTGGGCAGGCTGGCTGAAATGGGCAACCTGGAGGCGAAAGACCTGCTGTTCAACTCACTTGAGTTTGTGATCAGGGCGGCTCACCATTTCGGCTACAACTGGCCTGTCTTTTACGATATCCACACGCTGGAAGTCATTAAAGCCGAAACGGCCGAAGGAAAGGGCGGCGAACTGGATGTGGCCGGTCTCTACACCCATGTGATGCTTCAGGCGTATGAACTGACGAAAGATCCACGCTACCTGGACGAAGCGACAACCTCTGCCGAACGGCTTCGGGGCAAAGGCTTTGAATTACTTTACCAGACGAATATCACCATCATGAGTTCGCTTACGCTGGCGAAACTCTGGAAACTCACGGGCAACCGCCTCTACTTCGACCTCAGCCGCCTGAGCATCGCCAACGTCATTGCCCGTATGTGGGTGTGGGAATGCAATTTCGGGTTTGGCCAGTCGATCAGCACGTTCATGGGCGTGGCACCACTGAAAAATGCGCCCTACCTGGCTGCCTACGAAGAAGCCGAAATTATGGCCACGATGCTCAGTTATTTAAAGGAAGTAGGCCAGGACGTACCTGACCCTGTTCGGCTTTTCTACTCTGAATACATGAAGTATCTGTTGCACCGGGGCCGTTATTACTACCCCGCCGAATTACCGGTCGACATGGTCTGTCAGGAACCGCGTGAAGGGCGGATTATTCGGGCGCTACCTATTCCGCTGGAAGACATCTCGACGGGCTGGAAACAGGCGGGAGCGGTTGGCCAGGAGGTGTATGGTGGTGCGCTGGCCTATATCATGACCACCTATGCCTACAAACGCTTTGAGCAGGTGCCCGTCATTATCTTCTCAGACTATCCCATCTACCATGCTGACTATCAGGGAGAAGACAAGAACGCTGGGTACGTTGTCATCCGCCTGGCAGGTACGGCCGATTACCAGTGTCGGGTTCGCTTGCTGGCTAAGGGCCGGGAACTGCCCCAGGTTCAGCTCATCGATGAAGACGACGCCGACAACCAGCCCATCAAACCACTCGAAGAAACCAAACAGTATCAGGACTATCGGGTTCAGGGCAACAAGCGCCTGCGGGTCGAATGGAGTCGGCCGAGGCAGGCGTAGTCAGACTAGCCAGGAAGCTGTTTACGCAGAACGAGGTATGCCATACGCCAGACTGGCCGTATACCATACCTCGTTAAAATAAATACTTGTGCGTAAGTTGCTTCGTGCGGTGTGGCTTCGCGCTACAGCGACAACACAAGCACGTTAATCACCGCTACCCCTTCCAGCGCACGAAGGCCTCCATGGCTTCGTATTCGGCCAGGCCGAGGCGGTTGTAGAGGCCAGCCGTGGCGCGGTTACGCTCTTCGGCCCGTTGCCAGAACTCCCGTGAGTCGGTACCCTGGTACACCACGCCGTCTTTCTGCGACTGGTGCTTGAAGATGCCAAGCCGCTTTTTCGTCACCTGGTCGGGCGACATGGGTACGGCCATTTCAATTTCGTGAATATCCCACTCGGCCCAGGCACCCCGGTAGAGCCAGACCCAGCAGTCTTTCATGAAGTTCTTGTGCGACAGGCGCTTAACGGCCTCCAGCACCGCATCCAGACAAACCTTGTGCGTTCCGTGCGGATCGGCCAGGTCACCGGCAGCGTAGATCTGATGGGGCTTGATGGTCTCGATCAACTCCATCGTGATACGGATGTCTTCTTCGCTGAGCGGCTTCTTCTCGACCTTGCCCGTTTCGTAGAACGGCAGGTTCATGAAGTGCGCGTGCTCAACCGGAATACCCACGAACCGGCAGGTCGACTTGGCCTCACCCATGCGGATCAGCCCCTTCACCTGACGTACCTCGTCGGTATCCATTTCGGAATCTTTCTTGGTTCGCAGATACGCGGCTGCATCCTGGAAAATACGCGTAGCGTCGGGGCTCTTGATACCGAATCGGGTATTGAAATCGACCACATAATCGGCGAACCGCAGGGCTTCGTCATCGGCTACGGCAATGTTACCAGAAGTCTGGTACCCCACGTGTACTTCGTGCCCCTGATCGACCAGCCGCTGGAACGTGCCGCCCATCGAGATGATGTCATCATCGGGGTGCGGGCTGAACAGCAGACAACGCTTTTGGGCAGGCAAGGCGCGTTCGGGCCGGTTGGTGTCATCCGCGTTGGGTTTGCCCCCGGGCCAGCCCGTAATGGTGTGCTGAAGCTGATTAAACACGTCGATGTTGATATCGTAGGCTTGTCCGTACTGCGCCAGCAGGTCACTCACCCCGTTATCGTTGTAATCGCGGTCGGTCAGTTTCAGGATCGGTTTCTCGAGCGTCAACGACAGGTACGTTACCGCCTTCTTCTTCATCGGATTATCCCACACCACCGAATCGACCAGCCAGGGCGTTTTCATCCGGGTCAACTCCGACGCAGCGGCGGTATCAATAACGAACAGCGCGTTCGGATGCGTTTGCAGGTACGAGGCCGGGTTGGTTTCCGTTACCGTGCCTTCTACCGCGCCCCGAATAACCGGTGCTTTGCGTTCACCCCAGGCCAGCAGCACCACCCGTTTGGCCGCCAGAATACTGGCAACGCCCATTGTGATGGCTTTGCGCGGGGTACGTGATAACCCGCCAAAATCCACCGATGCAGCGGCCCGCGTCGAGTGGTCAAGCATCATCAGGCGGGTGTGTGAGTTGACGAGTGAGCCCGGTTCGTTGAACCCGATATGCCCGTTGCCACCGATCCCCAGCAACTGAAAGTCCAGCCCGCCCGCCTCGGCAATCTGCTGATCATACTGTTTGGCAAATTCAGCCACCTTGTCGGCGCGTAGTGTTCCGTCGGGTACGTGGTAGTTTCCTTCGGGAATATCGACGTGATCGAACAGCTGCTCCCGCATGAAGCGCCAGTAGCTTTGCAGCGAGTCGGGCTCCATCGGGAAATATTCGTCGAGATTAAACGACACCACGTTATGAAAGCTTAGTCCTTCTTCCCGGTGCATCCGAATCAGTTCGGCATACACGGTTTTAGGCGAAGAGCCCGTGGCAAGACCCAGGATACAGGGCTTCTTTTCTTTCTGTTTCTGACGAATCAGATCAGCAATTTCGTGCGCTACAGCCCGGGAAGCGGCTTTGGCATCAGCGTAAATGTGAGTGGGAATCTTCTCATAAGTAATAGCTGACTGAACAGGGCCACTAAACGCGGCGTCAGGTAGAACAGGTTCTGCAAGCATACGTTGACCAGCAATTAGGATGGAGCAGCAAAGGTAAACAATCAGTTAGGAGTGACTAGTTTTCACCCATCAATTATCAATACTCCATGAGCAAAGGCGCCGCTAGAATGCGTTTCTCAGCGGCGCCTTTGCTCATGGAGTATTGATAATTGATCAGTTAGTTCCGGGCCATCTGGTCGGCAGCAAAAGCCGTTTCCAGGCTAGTCAGGCCGTTTTCTTCCGATATGATCCGGTGAACGCCGGGCTCCTGTATAGCCGCCACCTGATCGCGGAACATGAGCCGTACTAATTCGCTGTAACGGTGCTGCTTCTCGATCTCGAAACCAAATTTCAGTTCGATCTGCTGGTAGGCGTGGAAGGTCTTATGCCGTCCGCCGATGGGTTTCGATGAATCGATGTTGGCCGTGACGTTGAGCTGAGCGCCGGGGAAAAGGTCCATCAGGGCCTTTGTGGTGGCTTCATCGGCCACGCAGCGCAGCACCAGTCGCGTAGGCACCCATTCGTGCAGCGTGATGTCGCCGCGCTCGAAAACGAGCCGCATTTCCTGCCGGTCCATCCGCCCCGTTTGGGTGAACCCGTGGTAAAAATTAACAAACTGGTAACTGCTCTGCTCAGAACCATAGCGCACCGTTGCCTGCACCTGGTCTTCAATGTCGTGGCTATTGGGTCGTTTCGAGACCTGCGACGCTACCACTTCACCTTCGCCCAGCCAACCGGCAAAGAGATCGAAAAAGTGAACGGCATGTTCGATAAAAATACCACCCGATTTACGGCGGTCCCAGAACCAGTGTTCGGGGCTAAGGCCTTCATCGCCTGCGTAATTCTCGAAATAACCGTGCAGGAAATCGCCCAGTAATTTGTCGTCGATCAGCTTTTTTACGCGGGCAAACAGCGGATTGTAGCGTTGCATCAGGTTCGTGACCATGAGCAGGCCTTTTTCCTTTGCTTTGGCCAGCATCTGTTTACCCTGTTCAGGATCTGTTGCCAGCGGTTTCTCGCAGATGACATGCTTGCCCGCGTCCAGCGCCAGCATCGCCTGGTCGAAATGCATGAAGGGTGGCGTAGCAATGTATACAATGTCAACGTCGGGGTGCTGCACCAGCTCATCGAGGGTGGCAAGTTGTTCGGCGCCAAACCGTTCGGCCGTGCGGATCGCTTCTTCGCGCTTCGATCCGGCAATGGCCACCAGCCGCGTATTGGGGTGTTGTAAAAATTGCTGAACGGCAAAGAGGCCAAAGCCACCCATACCGATCACGCCGATTCCAAGTTGTTTCATAACAGACAGGTTGTATCACTGCGCCTACTAAGCACCTCTGTCTAACCCGAAATGGCGGAAGGCTGTTTACTGTTTTCAGTTTACTGTCTTCTGTTGCGCTGCAACACCACCATCTGGCTCCTTAGCAGCGCAACGGAAGACAGTAAACTGAAAACAGTAAACTTATAAAATCATCGCCGGCTTTGGGCGGGGAATATGCCCGTGACGGTCGTGGCGAAGCAGCATTTCGAAGAGTTTGACGGTGGCGGCGGCATCGCCGTAGGCCCGGTGCCGTCCCTGAAGCGGAATCTCGAGCGAACGGCACAATTTACCAAGACTGTACGACGGGTAACCCGGCAGTATTTTGCGGCTCAGGCGCACGGTGCAGAGTGTCCGGCGCAGAAACTCCCGGTCGACCCAGTTCATTTCCTTTTGCAGAAAGCCAAAATCGAACAGCACGTTATGGGCCACGAAAATGGCGCCTTCGGTGATCTCATGGACCCGGTCGGCTACCTGATCAAAAGTTGGGGCATCGGCCACCATCTCATCGGTGATGCGGGTTAACTGGCTAATAAACGGTGGAATGGGATGACCCGGGTTGAGCAGCGTCTGAAACTCGTCGACGATCTGGTGCCCGTCGTGACGAATCAGGGCTATTTCAGTAAGGCGAGAGGGGCCTTTCACGCCCCCGGTCGTTTCAACGTCGACGATACAATACACGTACAAAGAGCGTGGTTATTAACGGGCCACCAGCAGGCCGAATGGTTTACTAAAGATACAGGGACCGGGGCAATCTAACAAACGCCAATGACAAACCGGTCATTTGCTCAAGCGCATCGATCATTGCCATTACCTTTGCGGGCATGACACGCTACGGACTCATCGGGCATCCGCTCACTCATTCGTTCTCCCAAACGTACTTCACCGAGAAGTTTACCCGCGAAGGTATTACAAATGCCCGCTACGATTTGTTCGATATGCCTGACGTTCAGGTAGCATTACCGGAATTACTTAAGCTGCCCGGTCTGCGTGGCCTGAACGTGACCATTCCCCACAAGACCCACGTATTGCCTTTTCTCGACCGCCTCGACGCGTCTGCCGAGAAGGTTGGGGCGGTGAATGTGATCCGCCTCGAAGCTGACGGCACCAAAACGGGCTTCAACTCCGATTATTACGGTTTCCGACAATCGTTGACAGACTGGGTTGGCGATACGGTTCGCGAGCAGTCAGACGACCCGGATGTGCTGTCGATCCTGCCTGCCAACGCGCTGGTGCTGGGCACGGGTGGCGCCTCCAAAGCCGTTGTAGCCGCCCTGATCGACCTGGGCATCGCGTATAAAATGGTGTCGCGCACCCCTTCGCCCGGCGGCCTGACCTATGCCGACGTACCCGCGGTCATTGCTGACTATCAACTCCTTATCAATTGTTCACCGGTAGGTACGTTCCCCAATGTGGCCGCCGCCCCTGAGCTACCTTACGACCAGTTGACGAATGAGCACTGGCTCTACGATCTGGTGTACAACCCCGCCGAAACAGAGTTTATGCGCCGGGGACGTCAGCAAGGCGCCACCGTCATGAACGGTTATCAGATGCTGGTGCTACAAGCCGAAAAGGCCTGGTCAATTTGGCAGTAGGAAGTGCTTAGTTTCAGGTTTCAGGTTTAAAGTTTCAGGTTTCAGGTTTCAAGTTTCAAGTAGCGTCGCTAGTTAGCGCTTCGTATCCATGCAACGCCACTTGAAACTTGAAACCTGAAACCTGAAACTTGAAACTTGAAACCTGAAACTTGAAACCTGAAACTAAAAAATGTCTCTTCTCGTATTTGCCACTATCACCGCCAAACCTGGTTTGGGTGCCCAGCTTAAAGCTGCTTTTCTCGATCTTATTCCGCAGGTACGGGCCGAAGCCGCCTGCCAGCTGTACGAGCTGTACGTTAGCACAGATAATCCAGACCAGCTCATCATGCACGAACTGTGGGACGATGAAGCCGGGCTGGCCGCGCACGCCGCCATGCCGCATATGGACACGTTCAAACAACAATTTGGTAGCCTGATGGCTGGCCCAGCTGTGCTGACGTCTGTTCAACGCTAAGCGACTCACTACCGTATGTTATTCATCAACGCCACCGTTTTTACCGGCGATTCATTTCTGCCACACACCAGCGTCCGGGTCGAAAACGGCCATATCGAAGCCATTGGGCCTGATTTGCCGCCAGGAAACGACGCCGACATCATTGACCTGCAGGGCGATTACCTGGTGCCGGGCCTGATTGATCTGCAACTCTACGGCGGAGCAACAGAATTTCTGAACGCTGCCCCTACGCCCGAAACCGTTCGGCACATCTGGAAAAGCCACGCGCTCAACGGCACCACGACGCTGTTACCGACACTGCATTCGACCCACCTGGCCGAGATGCAACAGGCCATGTCGGCAGTGCGGGTGGTGCGCGATGAAATGCCGCTGAACGTACCCGGCATTCACCTGGAAGGGCCTTATTTCAACCCCGTGAAGAAGGGGGCACATCGGGAGAAGTATGTGCGGGTTCCGGCCGAAGGTGAACTGGAAACCCTTTTCAGCCACCATGCCGATGCCATCAGCATTCTGACGCTGGCTCCCGAAAGGCTGTCACCAGAGCAACTGACGTTGCTGTATGGCTTGGCGAAGGCATCAGGTACGTTGCTGTCGCTGGGGCACAGCAATGCCACGTATCAGCAGGCGATGGATGCCTTTGGCGATGGTGCCGACACCGATCGCTGTCTGCTCGCCACGCACCTGTACAACGCCATGCGGGGCTTTGAAAGCCGCGAGCCCGGCACGGTTGGTGCTATTTTTGACCACCCGACCGTGATCAGCAGTATGGTCACCGACGGCTACCACTGTGCTCCTGCGGCCATCCGCCTAGCCCACCGGCAGCTCGGGCCCGACCGACTATTCCTGATCTCCGACGCCCTGTTTGCCAATCCCCCCCGTGCTGAGTTTGCGCTGGAAACCTTCGTGGTTCATTTCGAACCCGGCACAGGCGAGCCCGGATCGCCCCTTCACGGACGGTACGTCAATGAACAGGGAACGCTGGCCGGAACAGCCATCACCGTGCTCGACTGTGTGCGCTTCTGCGTGCAGACGGTAGGCTTGCCGCTGATTGATGCCCTCCGCATGGCGACCGTCACACCCGCCAATGTTATTGGCCTGGGTGATCAGATTGGTTGCCTTTCCCCTGGCTACGTTGCCAATCTGGTTCGGCTCGATCAGGGATTGATGCAGCAGGGCGTTTGGGTAGCTGGTGAACTGCTGGTGTAGTTCTGCACAATAATGCTTTACGATACGTTTATACTAGTGTGTTGCTGACGCATGGCCCCGCAGCGGCGGACCGTTTCGACTCCGCTCAAGGTGACAAGCCCACTTAAGTTGCCGTTGTCGCTTGCCTGTGGCAAGCGACAACGGCAGCCGGGACGCGTAGTCGAAGCGACCTACAGCGCGAAGCCATACGCACCAGCATGATGCCATACACCAATCACCGCCGATACACCAGCAATACATCGTCGCCTACCTGCTGCTGGTCAACCAGATGGCCACGTACCTGCGGCGCACGGACGCCAGCATGGAGCGAAGCAGCGCTACGAAACAGCCGAATTTCGTCCCATAACTCAGCCTCCAGAAACGAGGTTAATGTTTGCGCCCCGCCTTCGACCAGCACCGACTGCATGCGCTGTTGATGCAGATCGGTGAGCATGACGGGTAGCGAACTGGCCTGCGCATAAGTCAGGTTGACCCGGCTCTTGGGTACGATATCAGCCCGATCATAGTATACCCGCGTTGGCTGTGCCCCATCAAACAGGTTCAGATGGGCGGGTAATGCCAACGCCCGGTCGAGAACGATACGAACGGGCGACGAACCCGGCCAGTGGCGCACGTTCAGGCGTGGATTATCGCTGCGGGCGGTGGTGGTGCCTACCAGAATGGCGTCTTCTTCACTGCGCCAGCGGTGCACCAGCCTACCCGCCAGTGGGCCGCTGATGGCAACGGGCGTGGCTCCTGCCCCACCTATAAATCCATCGGCCGTTTCGGCCCATTTCAGGATAATGTAGGGCCTTTTTTGCTCGAAAAAGGTAAAGAATCGTGCGTTCAGCCTACGCCCCTCCTCAGCCAGTAAACCGGTGATGACGTCGACACCGGCCGCGCGAAGTTTGGCGAATCCCTGCCCCGATACCAGCGGATTCGGGTCGTCGTTACAACAGACTACGCGGCCCACTTTTTTAGCGATGAGCAAATCAGCGCAGGGGGGCGTTTTTCCGTAATGCGAGCACGGTTCCAGCGTAACATAAGCAGTCGATTCGGGCAGCAAACCGTCATCTTCAGGCGATACAGCCCGAATGGCGTTTACCTCGGCGTGCGGCCCGCCGTACTGCTGATGCCAGCCTTCGCTCACTATTCGCCCCGTAGGTTTGCTTCCCCGGTCATGAACAATCACGCAGCCAACCATCGGGTTTGGGCTAACGGTACCTCGTCCGTGCTGGGCCAGTTCGAGCGCACGGCGCATAAAAAGCGGATCTGTTGTCATCGGGTTGTCTGGCATAAAAAGAGGTTATCTACCAAACCGCATTCGGTTCGTATCCATTTCACAACGTACCTGGATTTTCAGCGCGACCACGAATAACGGAAGCATAAGCGGGTAACCGATAACCAAATCAAAATACAGCCAGTTATAGGTATACTCAGCGTTCGTTATCGACCTGAACAACAACTACTCAACGCATCATGATCGCAAAATTCGTTAACCTGCTGCTTGTCGGCAGCGTCGTGCTTGTCGGCTGTTCCTCCAACGACAAGAAAAAATCAGATGGGCAGGCCGCAACGGTCGAAACCGCTATTGGCCCCCTGGAATTACCTGCCCCTTACGCCAGTAAGTCATCTACTAAATTCAGTAAAGTCATTGGCTGGGCCGACGGTCAGATGCCTACTGCCCCGGAAGGCTTTGTGGTGACCGAATATGCCCGGGACCTCGTCAACCCACGTTGGGCCTATGTAGCGCCGAATGGCGATGTGTTTGTGTCGGAAGCGAACACCGAGAAGACAGGTGTGAAGAAAACAGCGGCCTCTGTATCGGGGCAGGCCGGTTCGCAACGATTCGATGAAAGTGCCAACCGCGTTACGCTGTTCCGTGACACCAACGGCGATGGTAAACCCGATCAGCGCTCTGTCTTTCTGACGGGCCTTAATCAGCCCTTCGGGATGCTGGTGCTCGGCGACCATTTCTACGTTGCCAATACCGACGCGTTGCTTCGTTTTCCCTACAGAACCGGCCAAACGAAGCTCACCGTTTCGGCCAGCACCAAGCCCGACACCATTCTGAAACTACCCGCTGGTGGCTACAACAACCACTGGACCCGGAACCTGCTGGCAAGTCCCGATGGCAAAAAGATTTACGTCTCGGTTGGATCAGGCAGTAACGTGGCCGAACATGGCATTGACCATGAAGCACGCCGGGCCAACATTCTGGAGATCAACCCCGATGGTACGGGCGAGCGCGTATATGCCAGTGGCTTGCGCAACCCCGTTGGCATCGACTGGCAGCCGGGCACGAACAAACTGTACGCCGCGGTCAATGAGCGTGATGAGCTCGGCGACGGCCTCGTTCCCGATTACATGACCAGCGTGCAGGAAGGTGGTTTCTACGGCTGGCCCTACAGCTATTATGGTAAAATCGAAGACCCTCGCCGGGCTGGTGAAAGCCCATCGTCGGTGGCCAAAGCTATTGTTCCCGACGTGCCGCTGGGTGCTCATACGGCTTCGCTCGGCCTGGCCTTTTACGACGCCAAAACCGGGGCCGCGCACGGCTTTCCGGCCAGGTATCAGAACGGCGCGTTCATTGGTCAGCATGGCTCCTGGAACCGCTCTGAACTAGCCGGCTATAAGGTTGTTTTCGTTCCGTTTACGAATGGTAAACCCGGCAAACCGGAAGATTTCCTGACCGGATTTATCGCGAAAAACGACGATCAGGATGTACACGGGCGCCCCGTAGGTACGTTCGTCCTGCCCGATGGGTCACTGCTCGTTACCGACGACTCAGGTAACCGCATCTGGCGGGTAGCCGCGAAAGAAAAAACGTCGGTCGCTTCGCGTCGGTAGCTAGTCGCTGCGCTGCCAGTTTGTTCCTGTCATTGAGTAGTCATTCCGGTGCACCTGTTCCAGCATACCGAAATGGCTACTCAATGCTATTTCCCCTATCCCGCTCGCCGCTTTTCGTCTTCAGCGCCGCCCGTACGCCGGCGCGTCGGGGCTACTTTATCATTGCCAAACCGATACGAGAAGGATAAGGTGGCCACGCGCGAATCCTGCCGTTGATAGAATCGCTCCACGTAGTTGTCATACGACGACACAGCATTGACCGTCCGCGTAAAAAATACATCAGCTACGTTCAGGCGGAACGTTCCTTTACGGTCCCACACGGCTTTTTGCAGACCGACCGTTACCTGCCCGTTAGGCTGCACCCGTAAAAAGCCATACTGCTCGCCTGATTGCAGGGTCCCGTTCAACTCGCCCGACCAACCCTTGCCGAACGTGAACGTATGATTGCTGCTGATATTCAGCGCCGGGCGTCCTTTGTCTAATGCGGTGCCGGCCAGACTACCGACAAACCGGGCGTAATACACCACCACGTTGTTATACATCTGCCACCACTTGGCGGGCTGCACCGGCGCAGTCAGCGTTAGCGCAAAATAATCCTGCCGGTCGAGGTTGACGCTGGTAGAGATCACCGTCGAGTCGGTTTCTGGCTGCACTACGCCAATCATAGGCGACGCTGTTCGGCTATAGCTAAGGCCAGTAGTGTATTTGCCGTTGAACGTATGGGTCAGTTCGAGATTATAACTCGTTTCAGGGCGCAGATTCGGGTTTCCCGCTCCCGACGTAGTGGGGTCAATGATCGTCCGGAAGGGGTTCAACTGGTTGTAGGAAGGCCGGTTAATGCGTCGGCTCAGCGTCAGGACCAACTCATGGTTCTTGCTCAGCGTTTGCTTGATGGCAGCACTCGGAAACAATTGAGCATACTGCCGGGTAAAGCTGTCATTGCCCACCGACTGCACACCGCGCGCCAGCGTTTGTTCGGCACGCAGCCCTACTTGCAGGTTCGTTTTGACGAAGGTTCTGTTCCAGTTAACGTACCCGGCCAGAATGGTTTCATCGTAACGAAACCGGTTGGTTCGGTTGGGATCAACCGTTGTCAGCGACCCTTCTGTCAGGCGAAATACCACGTCATTATCCGACGACACCCGGCTGAATTTAGCTCCGGCTTCTAACCGGGCTCCGTGCGCCAGCGGCTGCGTGTAATCTGTTTTTGCCGACAGGATGCTCAGATCGCCCTGCTGATCGCCGTTGAGCAACGTACCTGAGCGGCCGGTTAGCTGATAAATCGTGCTTAACTCCTGCAACCGGCTTGTCTTGTAGCGAGCATAGTCAACATCGGCAGTCAGTTCAGGCGCATTGGTTGAGTCGGCAAACGTGTGTTTCACATTGAGGTTGATGCCGCCATTGGGCGACACGAAATTGCGGATGTTCCGGGCATCATACGTATCCACGATCCGTCCGTTGGCATCGAACAAACTCGTCTGATTCAGGCCCAGCTGGTTAGGCGTTTGGCTATGCTGCCCACTCACTACCACACCCAGCACCGTCCGTTTCGAGGGTGTATAATCCAGTCCGGCCCGCGCCGTGTGCGACAGCGATTTGTAGAGCACCCGGTTTACCTGGTCGCTGCTGCCCGTAAAAAGCTGCCGGCGATTTGGGCCTACAGAAAAGAAATCACGGTGAATATCCAGCAAGGCGACCCCAGCCCGGTTGGCATAGGTGTATGAACCGAACAGGTTCAGAGAAGCGCCCGAAACCAGTTTCCGCCGGTTGTTGAGTGTTACACCGGCCGTGTATTTGTCGTATTGGCTACGGCCGTAACTAGCCTGTACAGTGCCGTTTGTACCCTGCCGCTGGTCTTTTTTGAGGTTGATCGAAATAATGCCCGCCGTACCCTGCGCGTCATATTTGGCAGGTGGGTTGGTGATCAGTTCAATACTTTTCAACTGGTCGGCGGGCAGATTTTTGAGGTAATCGGCCAGTTCAGAGCCACTCATCGGCTGGCGGCGTCCGTCGATGAGCACCAGCACGTTTTGCCGACCGCGCAAAGCCAGGTTATCGTTATTGTCGATCGTGACGCCCGGCGAACGCGCCAGAACATCAAGCGATGTATTACCGGCGGCCAGTGTGCTGCCTTCTACGTTCACCACGGTTCGGTCGGCTAAACGTTCGTAGAGCGGCTTTTGGCCAACGACTTTTACCTCATTCAGCGTAGTTCCCTGACTGGGTTTAAGCACCATCGCAGTCAGCGTTACGCCATCGGTTGCTACCGCAATGACGCCCGACCAGGTACGTTCGTATCCCACCTGCGACGCCGACACCCGGTATTGACCTGCTTTCGGCATCGGCAACTGAAACTGTCCCATCGCATCAGAAAAGTCAGCTTTCACAACTACCGAATCGGCGGCCCGGTGCAGCGTTACGGTAGCAAACTCAATGGGTTGGCCACTCTCTGTTATCAAAGTACCCTGAATCTGGGCGTTACAGGTTAATCCAGCCAGCGTGAGGAGGCTAGCCAGTATGGAACAAAGGAGACGTTTTTTCATAGCGCCGGGAAATCAGAGAATGGTTTAAGCGTATCGGAAAGCTTATTCTTCTTAAAGAGTGGAAGCGTTATAGGTGCGTTGCTTCATTCGCTAAATTATATGATATATCATTGAATAGTCAATCATACAATGTTCAATTGACCGATTTACGGGATGAGCGGTGAAGGAATGCACCTGAGCTGGCAGTTGAACAGGTAGTTCTTTGCTTGGCGTGCGGGCCCTGCTCCTGTCGGGGATCGCGATGACGAACCGGCCTGGTCGAAGGGTCTGGAGCACGAAGCCAAACACATCAGCAATCCACATTTCCCGTTAAACTTGCAAACGCAAACTCACTTCTACCGGAGCACGATGCTAAACAGAGTCATTTTTTACACCCTCGAAAAAGCAATTAAACGCTACCGGCAGTTTGCCCAGAACAACATCGACCGGGCGGGGGTAGATATCACCATCGACCAGTGGCTGGTACTGAACGTGATTCAGGAGTCGCCAACGCTGGGGCAGCACGAGATTGGCGACCGCGTGTTCAAGGATCAGGCATCGATCGCCCGCATCATTAATCTACTGGTTAAGAAGCAGTTGATTACACAGACAGCCAGTAAACAGGACCGGCGGCGGGTTGATCGTCAGATTACAGCCAAAGGCGAAGCACTCATTGAAGCCGTTGCCCCCATCATCGCACAAAACCGGCGTGCCGCGCTGGAAGGACTTTCGGACGAAGCCATTGACCAGCTTCGACAAACGCTGCTGCATATCGACGGTAATTGCAACTGATGGCGCCACGTCGAAACACTTCACGGCTCCTTACTGTAGTATAAGCACCATCAGGTAATTCGCTTTTATGCCTCTTCTCGTCATTGTCCGCCACGGCCAGTCGCAGTGGAACCTGGAAAACCGGTTTACCGGCACGGTCGATACGCCCTTAACCGATCTGGGTCGGCATGAAGCCCGGCAGGCAGGGGCCCTGTTGAAGGGGGATCTATTTCAGATTGGCTACACGTCGGTGCTCCAGCGGGCTATTGAAACGATGGCTATTATTCTCCAGGAAACAGGGCAGACTACCCTACCGCTGGAACGCAGCGAGGCGCTCAACGAACGCATGTATGGCGAGTTGCAGGGCATGAACAAGACCGACGTTGAAGCTCGATTTGGGGCCGAACAACTATTCCACTGGCGGCGTGGCTACGCCGATCAGCCGCCTGGCGGCGAAAGCCTGGCCGACACCTACAACCGGGTTGTGCCCTTTTTCGAGGCAACTATTTTGCCGCATCTACAAGCCAATGAGAATGTGTTGGTGGTAGCGCATGGTAATAGCCTACGCTCCCTGATGATGCGCCTGGAAGGCATTAGCCCAAAGGGTATCGAACAAGTCGAACTGGCCACGGGTGTGCCCCGGCAATATACGTTCAATTCCCCGTCAGGTACGTTCAGTTTGCTGGAGAAGTAGGCCTTGGTGCTTCCGGCCTGATGACTACGAGTACGTTGCCTAACTGAAGGGATAACCGCTCAGTAGGCTTCATACTCGAACAATAAGCGGGACGAGGTATTGGACGTTTGCGCTATAATCGGCAATCCCTGCTCGTTGTATGTATACCGGATTGTGTATGTTCGTACGCTACCGCTGGAATACCTGACCGTGGCTTCTGTTACGTTGTTGCGGCTGTAGCGACGGACGGGCGTAACATCGGGACCAAACAGCCCGAAAAACGGATTAGGCTTATCGTCAAACGTGAAGGTTTCGTATTGATCCGGTCCACTGACTGCCCTTATGCCCGTTAAATTTCCAGACTCGATCGTATACTGATCGGTGGTAGCCGTTGACCCCACGGTGGTGGCTTCGGTCCGTACCGTGCTCACCAGGCCGTTGACTAGCGTTGACGTGGTGTGTTTTAGTAACTGATACGTACCATCTGACTTAACAAAATCGGTTTGTGCAAAGAGGATCTCTGCCGTCGGCTGACCGGGTCCGCTGGCCTGAGGACTATAGCTAAAAACCGTGCGCTCACCCGAAATACCCTGACTATCAACGTACGGATACTGATAGACATAGGTTAAAAGCTGGTTGCTGGCGTTGTAGGCGAACAATCCTTTTGGTGCCCCGCGACCAACATCATGCCCAACGTAGGTAGCCTGCTTTACTTTTCCGTTGCTGCCGTAGGTAAACTCGGTGGTGGCTCCTGTAGCCCAGTCGCCTTCGTAAACGATCCGTTTGATGCGATAGCCCTTCAGCGTTTTCTCCGGTTCTTTTTCGGGTTGTGGTTTCTGCTCAGGTGGCGCTTTGTCGGGCGTAACGGAGTAATCAGTCCCGCAGCCAGGCAGGAAAACACTCCAGATCAGTAAGAAAACCGTTCGTAGTATTGCGCGCATGACAGTTTCTGTTTTTATACTAAACCTCTTTACGGACAAAGGGGTGTAACAAACCAACTCTACCTATCAAGACTACTACTCCATGAGAAGTCTTTTTGAGACCTAACGGCTTTAAAATAAAGTCATTGTTACAGTGCAGGCTATCACTTAGCAGCCCCATCAGGGCGGCATGTCAATAGCATAATGTCGGTCAGTAACGACAAAGCCCCAACGGGGCGACATGTAAAGTTAACAAACTCAAACATATCGCCCCATTGGGGCTTTCGTGGTATGCACTTGGGTACGTATGCTATTGACATGCCGCCCCAACGGGGCTAGTTCGTCTAGCTAGCGCTACCCCAGTAACTCGCGGCCTTGGGCCAGGGCAGCGTCGAGGCCGGAGGCGTCGGAGCCACCGGCAGTAGCGAAGAAGGGCTGACCGCCGCCGCCGCCTTTGATGTTTTTGGCAAGGTCTTTCACGACCTGACCGGCGTTGAGGCCACGACCGCTGATGAGGCTGTCGGGCAGCATCACGGCAAGTTGTGGCTTGCCGTTGATGTCAGCGCCCAGCACCACAGCCAGGTTGTCTACTTTGGCTTTCAGGTCGTAGGCGAGTTGTTTCAGGGCGTCGGCGTTGGGTACGTTCACGCGCTCAACCACAACGCTGTGGCCATTCACGGTCAACACTTTACCCAATAATTCTTCCTTGATCTGCTGCACTTTTTCGTTTTCCAGCGCCTCCACTTTCTTCAACAGGGTGTTGCGCTCATCGAGGATCGACTGCACCGCTTTCACTACGTCTTTGGGCGCTTTCAGCAGCTCCTTCAACTCATTGATAATCGCCTCCTGCTCGTTCAGCAAAGCCAGCGCACCTTCCGACGTTTTGGCTTCGATCCGACGGATACCGGTTGACACCGAGCCTTCCGACGTTAGTTTGAACAGGCCGATCTGACCCGTTGCGGGTACGTGGGTACCGCCGCAGAGTTCGACGGAATAGCTAGGATCAAACGTGATGACGCGGACGAAATCGCCGTATTTCTCACCGAACAGGGCCGTGGCACCCAGGGCTTTGGCTTGTTCGATGGGTACGTTCCGTTTTTCGTCGAGCGGGATATTCTGGCGGATTTTCTCGTTGACGATCGTTTCCACGCGGCTGATTTCCTCGTCGGTCATTTTGCCGAAGTGGCTGAAGTCGAACCGGAGTGCGTCGGGCCCCACATACGAGCCTTTCTGTGCCACGTGTGTCCCCAGCACTTCGCGCAGGGCCGAGTGCAGCAGGTGCGTAGCCGAGTGGTTGTCTTCGGTCAGTTCACGGCGGTGCGTGTCGATTTTGGCGAATACCAGATCAGCCGATTGCAACAGATCATCCATATCGGGACGGTCGGCCACGAGGTGAATGCTGAGGTCGTTTTCCTTGCGGGTGTCCAGCACGCGCAACGTTGCCTTGGGTACGTTGCCCTGGAACAGCTCCAGCGTACCGGTGTCGCCAATCTGTCCACCCGATTCGGCATAGAATGGCGTGCGGTCAAGCACCACCTGCACCTGCGTTCCCTGCTTGTTCTGCACCCGACGGTATTTTACTACCTGCGCATACGCTTCAGTTTCGTCGTAACCGACGAACTCGATCTTGTCTACGTCCTGTAAGTCAACCCAGTCGCCAGTCGATGACGAGGCATCTTTCCGCGAACGGGCCTTCTGCTCCTGCAAGGCTTTCTGGAAACCGGCTTCGTCGATCTCCAGGCCTTTTTCGCGAGCGATCAGGGCGGTCAAATCGGCGGGGAAACCGAAGGTATCGTTCAGTTCGAAAACGGTTTCGCCCGAAATGATTTTGGCCGTTCCCAACTGGTTAATGATCTGGTCGAGGCGCGTCAAACCAGTGCCCAGTGTGCGGAGGAAGGAAATTTCTTCTTCACGGATGACCGTGGCGACGAAGTCCTGCTGGGCTTTCAGTTCGGGGAACACGTCGGCAAACTGATCGGCCAGCAGGGGCACGAGCTTGGTCATAAACGGCTCGGTGAAGCCCAGGTACGAATAGCCGTAGCGAATGGCGCGGCGCAGAATACGGCGGATAACGTACCCAGCTTTGGCGTTGCTCGGCACCAGCCCGTCGCCGATGGCAAACGACACGGCCCGGATGTGGTCGGCGATCACGCGCATGGCGACGTCCGATTTTTCCATCTTGCCGGTGTAGGTACGTCCCGACAGTTGCTCGATCAGGTTGATGGTACCCGAGAACACGTCGGTATCGTAGTTCGATTGTTTGCCCTGAATGGCCATGCACAACCGCTCAAAGCCCATGCCGGTATCGACGTGGCGGGCGGGCAGTTCTTCCAGCGAGCCGTCGGCTTTGCGGTTGAACTGCATAAACACGTTGTTCCAGATCTCGACCACCTGCGGGTGATCGGCGTTGACCAGTTCTTTCCCCGATTTCTCGGCTACCTCTGCCGGCGAACGCAGGTCGATATGAATTTCCGAGCAGGGACCACAGGGGCCGGTTTCGCCCATTTCCCAGAAGTTGTCCTTCTTATTTCCGAGAATAATGCGCGATTCATCGCCGATGATGCCTTTCCAAAGGTCCCACGACTCCTGGTCAAACGGTACGCCATCCTTTTCATCGCCCTGGAATACAGACACGTAGATGCGATCGGTGGGCAGTTTGTAGACCTTCGTCAGCAGTTCCCACGACCATTCGAGCGCGTCTTTTTTGAAGTAATCACCAAATGACCAGTTGCCCAGCATTTCGAACATCGTGTGGTGATACGTATCGAAGCCAACATCCTCAAGATCATTGTGTTTACCCGATACGCGCAGGCATTTCTGGGTGTCGGCGACGCGTTTGGCAGGGGGCGTGCCGTTGCCGAGGAAAAAATCTTTGAACTGAGCCATGCCTGAGTTGTTGAACATCAGGGTCGGGTCATTTTTGGCAACGAGCGGCGCCGAAGCCACAATCAAATGTTGCTTTGAGCGGAAGAAATCCAAAAACTGGCGGCGTATTTCAGGAGAAGTCATAAATAAAAGAGTTAGTCAGTCCTCTGTCTTCGCGGAACGCCGCCCGGTCTTCTGTTACGCTGCTTATCAGGACCCATTGGCCTTAGCAGCGCAACAGAA